>CBFHTO010000037.1:0-36234 GCA_965658765.1 Glaciecola sp.
TCGAAGAAGCGATTGGAGTGGTAAAAGGCGTTAGGAAAGTCGTTTCTGCTTCAAAGGCAGAGCAATCCGATGTCGTTCTCGAGTTTGAATGGGGAACTAAAATGGATGAAGCCAGTTTAGAAGTAAGAGAGAAATTGGATGTTCTATTTCTTCCATTAGACGTCAGACGTCCCTTATTACTTAGATTTAATCCCAGCCTTGACCCCGTTATGCGATATGGACTTGGTTTGACTGAGAGTGCAGAACGAGAAAATGACTCAGGTATTAATCCAGAGATTCTAAAACGCGTCAGAACCTATGCAGAAGAAGATATAAAAAGAAAATTAGAATCTGTTGAAGGAGTTGCGTCTGTAAAAATTGGTGGTGGACTAGAAAATCAAATCCAGGTGCTTATCAACCAACAAAAAACCAATCAATTAAATATTGATGTTGAGACAATCATACAGCGCTTACAGGATGAAAATGTCAATGCCGCAGGGGGCCGAGTCGAAGATGGCTCACAAGAATATTTAGTCAGAACAATTAATCAATTTCAAAATTTAGATGATTTAAGAAATGTCTTTATCGCAACTAGAGACGGCCGATTTATAAAGTTAGGCGATGTCGCTGAAGTAAGTGATACCTTCAAAGAAAGAGATTCAGTGACTCGTTTTAACAGTTTTGAAGGGGTCGAAATTGCTATCTATAAAGAGGGAGATGCAAACACGGTTGAGGTCGCACAAGCCGTGAAAATGCGATTAGAGCAATTACTAGAATCTATGCCAAGCGAGTACAATTTACAGCCGGTCTATGATCAATCTGAATTCATCGCGGCGGCGATAGATGAAGTGAAAAACGCTGCGATTATTGGCGGAGTGCTCGCGATGTTCATATTGTATTTTTTCTTAAAAAATATCTGGCCAACCTTGATCATTTCTATATCGATTCCAGTGTCGATAATTGCAACCTTTAATCTAATGTATAGCTATGATATTAGTCTAAATATCATGAGTTTAGGGGGGATTGCGCTTGCTATCGGTTTACTGGTGGACAATAGTATTGTTGTTTTAGAAAACATCGATAGTCATAAAAAAACAGGAATAAATACGCTAAAAGCAGCCTCGAAGGGGACTTCTGAAGTGTCGATGGCAATCGTGGCTTCGACACTTACTACTATGGCGGTTTTCTTTCCACTGGTGTTTGTCGAAGGCATTGCTGGTCAATTGTTTAGTGACCAAGCATTGACAGTGACTTTTGCTCTAGCCGTCTCTTTGGTAGTGGCTTTAACTTTAATACCGATGTTAGCTGCAAGAGAAAAGTCTAATAACGTGAAAGCCGATTTAGACTTAGGGCCGACAAAGACCGCGTGGCAACCAAAGTCTAGATTTGGAAAAGCATTACGCTTTGTACTGCTACCATTTTCTTTTGTGTTAAAGCTTATATTTAACTATATACCGCTTGCCCTTACGTCGTTTTTGCTGACCATATTCGCTTATCTGACGAAAATACTGAGTCTGATATTCAAACCTTTGTTATGGGGTTTTGACAAGGTTTATCAAAGCTTAGCTAAAGCTTATGAGCACGCTCTAAGCTTCACTATGAATGCTCGAGCGATGGCAATGATGATTATTTTTGTCCTGTCAGGTAGTTCAATTTTCTTGTTGCCTAAACTCGGCGTAGAGTTAATTCCACCAATGTCTCAAGGCGAATTTTATGTCGAAGTAAATCTGCCCACTGGTAGCAAGCTAGAAAATACCGATACTGTGCTGTCTGAGCTCGCTTTATTCAGTAATACACTTAGTGGTGTTGCGCGCACTTATTCATTGGCTGGCTCTGGTAGCTTAATGAATGCATCACCTGCTCAAGGGGGAGATCACTGGGGTAAGTTAAATGTTGTAATGCATGATTATGCAGACGAGCAAGTGACCATAGATGTTCAAAATCAAATGCGTAGTTTTTTAGCCAAAAAGGCTGGTGTGATTAGCAAGTTTGGGACACCTGAGTTGTTTAGTTTTGCGCGCCCATTACAAATTCAGGTTTCTGGTTACGACTTATCGTCACTAAAAAATTACGGTGATAAGATTTCTGAGCAACTGAACGAGAATGGTAGATTCGTTGATGTAAAAAGCTCTCTACAATCAGGAAACCCAGAACTGAAGGTTGTGTTTGACCATGCTCGTCTCGCTCAGCTAGGTTTGAATGCGCCTAGCGTGTCTACCTTGATTTCTGCCAAAGTAGGCGGAGAAGTCGCGACAAGATTTAGCATCGATGACCGCAAAGTTGATATTTTAGTGTTAAACCAAAGCTCTCAACGGGATTCAATAATCGATATTCAGAATTTGATTGTAAATCCAGGCGCAAGTCCAGCAGTAACTCTGGCAGATGTAGCAGATATCTCAATGTCGATTGGTCCAAGCGAAATTACTCGGGTGGGGCAAGAGCGAGTTGTGTTGATCTCAGCCAATCTCGCATATGGCGATTTAGGTGCTGCAGTAGAAGAAGCGAATGACATATTAAGGAATTTAAGCTTACCAATAAGTTTAGATGCAAAAGTGGTTGGGCAAAGCGAAGAGATGGATCAGAGCTTCAAATCATTAATGATGGCTTTAGCCCTTGCTATTTTTATGGTGTATGTGGTGATGGCTTCTCAGTTTGAATCTTTCTTACATCCTTTTCTTATCATATTTACAGTGCCGCTGGCCTGTGCGGGGTCAATATATGGTTTGTATATTACCAACACCAATATTAGCGTGGTTGTCTTTATTGGCTTGATCATGCTCGCGGGTATCGTGGTTAACAACGCGATTGTACTGATTGACAGGATAAATCAATTACGCGCGAGTGGAATCGACAAAGCACTGGCAATCAGCCAAGCCGCAAATAGTCGGTTGAGACCTATATTGATGACGACCCTCACTACCATTTTGGGATTATTGCCTATGGCTATAGGCCTAGGAGATGGCTCGGAAGTGAGAACGCCAATGGCGGTTACGGTGATCTTTGGATTATTATTTGCAAGTTTATTGACGTTGTTTTTAATCCCCGTGTTGTATAGCCTTTTTGACCGCAAGGTATTTACCACTAATCCAAGTGATCCCGTATCAGAATCCACAAAAGAACAAATCAAAGATGGTCAAAATGGTCAAGACGGCGAGGTGATCTATGGATAAGTTTGCCAACGCCGGAGCAGGGCTTGCTTCATTTGCTATCAATCGCCCCGTTACCATAGCGATGTTGTTTTTTTCTCTTCTTATAATGGGCTTAGGTGCAAGTAGACTATTGCCTTTAGAAAAGTTTCCAGGCATTGACTTTCCTGAGCTCTATATTCAAATACCGTATCAAGAGTCAACACCATCAGAAATTGAAAAGATGATCACCAAACCAGTTGAAGAAGCCCTCGCGACGATGTCAGGTGTCAAACAAATTAGAGCTTATTCAAATGGCAATAGTGCAGAAATTGCTGTGCGTTTTGATTGGGAAGCAAATATAAAAGCGAAGAGTATCGAAGCGAGAGAAAAGATAGATGCGATTAGACACTTACTTCCTGATGATGTTGAACGCACCATGGTGTATAAATTTAACCTATCCGACATGCCTGTTTTCCAACTTAGGCTCTCAAGTGACCGCGATATTTCAAATTCTTATGATCTACTAGAACGCACTCTTAAAATGCCGATTGAGCGTTTGCAAGGAGTATCTCGAGTCGAGTTGTATGGCGTTCAAAAGAAGCAAATTACAATTCGTTTGATGTCCGATAGGGTTGCTGCTTTGCATATCAATATTGGTGAATTATATCGTACCCTCAATGCAGCGAATTTTTCAATGACGGCAGGGACGTTTTTTGAGCTTGACCGTAAAATCACAGTTAACCCTATTGGCGAATTTCGCGATATCAAGGATATTGAAAACCTGCAGGTAGCTCGTAATGTCAGGTTAAAGGATGTCGCGGAAGTAAAATTTGAAACACCTAAAGCAACCGAGGGACGGCATCTCGATAAGACCCATGCGATTGGTCTGAATATTTTTCGAGAATCTGGAGCGAATCTGGTTCAAGTATCTGAGCGTGTGATGCAACAAATTGAAAAAGCCAAGGAGAATCGAGCATTTAACGGAATCAATGTATTTGTTATGCAAGATGAAGCAAACAGCGTTAGTTCTTCATTGGAGGACTTGTTAATGTCAGGGTTGATCGGTGCAGGCCTTTCAATCATTGTCTTGTACTTGTTTTTGCGAAACCTAGCGACCACATTAGTGGTTGTATTATCAGTGCCCTTCGCTATATGCATCACCCTAGCATGCATGTATTTTATGGGTTATACCTTGAATATTCTGTCTCTAATGGGCTTGATGTTAGCCGTTGGGATGCTAGTAGACAATGCTGTGGTGGTGACCGAAAGCATTTTTCAAGAGCGTGAAAAAAATAGTGATGTTGTCGCTGCTACCAAAAAGGGCGTTGGATTGATAAGCCTTGCTGTGATCGCTGGCACGGCGACCACAGTCATTGTTTTTTTGCCAAATATCGTTGGGGTAAAAGCTGAAATTACTGTCTTCTTGGAGCATGTAGCAGTATCTATTTGTATTTCCTTAATTGCTTCTTTAGTGCTTGCTCAAACCTTAATTCCATTGTTAACGACCAAGCTTAAAATACCAGCAAAGAAGGTTTCATCTCGGCCTTCTCGCGCAATGACTTATTATGCAAATACGCTAAATTGGATATTGGCTAATCAAGGAAAAACGACACTTATTGCTGTGCTTTTATTAGCTAGCACGGCCATACCGATGAGTAATCTAAAAAGTGATGACGACAATAACGCAAACCAAGATAGGATTTGGTTGAATTACGATATTCAAGGAAATTACAGTTTAGAAGAGGTCGAACTTGCAGTAAATCGCATGGAAGAGTATTTGTATGCAAACCAAGAAGAATTTTATATTAAGCAGGTTTATACATATTTCACATCCGGTTTTGCAGTGTCTGGAATCACTTTGCACAGTGAATTACCCATAAGTATCTCAGCCATAAAAGAAAAAATCAGAGCAGATCTACCCGTCTTTGTTAGAGCAAAACCCTCTTTTCAGTGGGATCAGGGTAGCGGTGGTGGAGTGCAGATCAATTTATTTGGTAACTCGGCACAAACCCTATTAGAAGTTGCTAATCAAATATTGCCTGTTTTGTCGAGTATCGACGGCTTGAGTGACGTTAAGGCTGATGCCGAGGGGCAAACACGCGAACTTCACATCCGAGTTGATCGCGATAAGGCGTTCCGTTTCGGCTTGAGTTCAGCTGACATAGGCCAAATCGTAGGTACTGCTTTAAGGGGCTCAAATTTACGAACCTTTAGAAACTCAATCGATGGCGAAATCAGCATTCAATTGACATACGATGAATCTTTGCAAGCATCTTTGGAAGAGCTTAAGAACCTGACGGTGTTTAGAAGCGAAACTCAAAATGTGACCTTAGATATGATAGCGAGCATGGAGCTCAGCTCCAGTACGTCCCAAATACAAAGAAGGGAGAGACAAACCTCTCTTACAATGGGGGCTAATTTAGACGATGGATTTACTACGGAAGAAGCTAGACAAAGCATAGAAGCAATCATGCAGAACATCTCATTACCAAACGGCTACAGCTGGTCGCTAGACGGCAGTTTTAAGCGCCAAGACGAGGATGAGGGGATAATGATCACAAATATGATTTTAGCAATTGTTATGATTTATATTGTGATGGCCGCTATGTTCGAATCTTTGCTGTTACCGACAGCCGTGCTTACCTCATTGATATACTCGTTTACGGGCGTATTTTGGGCATTTTGGATAAGTGGAAACCCTATGACCATAATGGGCATGATTGGCATGCTAATTTTGATGGGCATAGTTGTGAACAACGGTATTGTCTTAGTAGACCGAATTAATCAACTCGTCAGTACAGGGCTGTCAGTCAGTGATGCGATTGTCGAAGGTTGTTTAACACGCGTTAGGCCTATCCTAATGACGGTATTGACTACTGTATTGGGATTGATTCCACTTGCGTTTGGTGACGTCAGTATTGGTGGAGATGGTCCTCCTTACTCCCCAATGGCGATCGCTATTATCGGTGGTTTATTATTTAGTACCATTACAAGTCTTTTCTTGGTTCCATTAGCGTATTTGCTTCTCTTAAAATTACGAAGGGCATGCTCAAACATGGTCAAGCGCAGCAGGTTGTTGTCAGATAAGCTTGTAAGAATATAGCCGCGCGTGATTTTTACTGATCGTGTCTTATTTTTAGCAGAGTGAAAGCTTGAAAATATAAGTTCACTCTGTTTGGAATTTGCCTACAGGACCAGTCAAAGATTTTTATTATTCAAAAGAGGCTTTAGCACTTGTTCAAGTCCATTGAGTTTTATCTCGTACATTAACGCAAGGTGTCTGCCGAGCTTTCCCTCCGGAAACCCTTTATTTTTGAACCATACTAAATAAGGTTCGGGTAAATGGAGCAAGGGGATGCCCTTGTATTTCCCGAAAGGCATTAAATAATTAACGGTGTCTTTGATAAATTGATGATCATGGTTCGTACCGTCGTCGGACAAGGGGGAAAATATATTTTCGAGGGATACATCACTTTGTTCATATTTATCATACATTTACCTCACTCCTGAATATCTGATTCTTGTTCTTCTTGCTGCGCTTTCCACAATGTAGCATAGGAAGCACCTTTCGCTAACAATTCGCGATGCGTGCCCTCTTCAACAATCTTGCCTTGGTCCATGACGATGATCGAATCGGCATCAATAATGGTTGAAAGTCTATGCGCAATCACCAGACTTGTATGCCCGTCTGATATCTTTCGTAATGCCCTGAGTATGGCTCTTTCTGATTGTGAGTCTAAAGAAGACGTGGCCTCGTCAAAAACCATAATAGCAGGTCGTTTTAATATGGTACGAGCAATGGCAACGCGTTGTTTTTCACCCCCGCTGAGTTTGAGTCCCCGCTCTCCGACCTGAGTTTGAACACCATCAGGAAGCCGACTGATAAAGTCGTCTAAATGAGCTAATTCAATTGCTTGTTCAATATCTTTATCCGAAGCAGAAGGGTTTCCGTACTTTATATTTTCATATAAGGTATCATTAAACAACACAGTGTCTTGGGGCACTATCCCAATGTTAGAACGAAGAGAATCTTGACTCACAGAGCAGATATTTTGTCCATCTATCAATATTTGGCCATCGTCGATATCATAGAAACGAAATAACAGTTTGACCAAGGTTGACTTACCTGCGCCGCTTTCACCGACCACTGCGGTTTTTGTTCCTGGTTGAATCACAAAGCTTATATCATTAATTATGCTGCGTTTTTCGTGATAACGAAATTTAACAGCTTTGAATTCAACTTTCCCTTCGCTTACTTTCAATGCTTGCGAATTTTCAGCGTCTACAATTTTTGGTTGCTTATCGAGTAAGGTGAAGAGGTTTTCAATATTCGTCAATGAGCCTCTTATTTCACGATAAACAAAGCCTAAAAAGTTCAATGGCATAAAGATTTGCATCGTAAAGGCATTTACCAAAACGAAATCGCCAATTGTCATGTTGCCATTCGCGACCTCGATTGCTGCAAGCGCAAGCATACTGGTCATTGCTATAGCGATGATTAAAGCTTGTCCGCCATTTAGTGCAAATAAAGATAAGCGGTTTTTTCGTCTTGCAGATTCCCAATCAGCGAGACCAACATCGTAACGATTTGCTTCGTATTGTTCGTTATTAAAATACTTTACCGTTTCAAAGTTTAGCAAGCTATCGACTGCTCGGGTTGTTGAGTGGTTGTCGGCTTGATTTAGTTCTTTCACAAACTTTGTTCGCCAATCGGTTGCTTTGACAGAAAACATTACATAGATAATTACCGAGGCTATGATGACGGTGGCAAATGTAAAGCCATAGTTATAGAACAAGATCCCAACAACAAGTATTATTTCGAGTAAGGTCGGTCCGATATTGAATACCATAAAACGCATTAAGAAACTGATCCCG
Organism: Glaciecola sp.; assembly: GCA_965658765.1. Taxonomy (GTDB): domain Bacteria; phylum Pseudomonadota; class Gammaproteobacteria; order Enterobacterales; family Alteromonadaceae; genus Glaciecola. Next base: position 7,983 of record CBFHTO010000037.1, read on the forward strand.
CTAGAGCCTCTTTCTATATCTCTGGATAATCCACCGGTTTGGCGTGATAAATGAAAATCAAGGTCGAGCTTGTGTAAATGCCTAAATACTTTTAGACCAATTCGGCGCATAGCACGTTCTGTGACGCGGCCGAATAACATATCACGAATCTCTCCAAATAAAACGGTGGCAAGTCGAAGCGTTCCATAAGCAACAATCAATGCAAGAATGACTGCCATAAGTGTTTCTTTGGCGCTTTCTAGATTGAGGTTGTCTACGATGTGTTTTAAAACAAAGGGAAGCCCAACGCTTGCCAACTTTGCCCCCACAAGGCAAGCAATTGCTAGACCTACTCTTCCCTTGAATTCACCCAAAAAAGGCACAAGTTTCTTTAATACTTTTAGGTTAAAGGAAGCATCTTCATTAATCGGGAAACGGGTGGATTTCAAATTTAACCTCTTTTAGTAAATTTATGCTTACATATGGCCGATACAATATCGCGATTTTTGCTGATCACCATCAAAATCATCTAAGTAATTAATCTTAATTTAATTTAGCATACGAGTATTTCGGGTATACTGTCCGAAATCGAGTGAACATTCTTGGCGACGATACACTATGACAACAAACGAAACTAGACAGCAAATAAGAGCAATTACCAACGCGATTAGAGAGCAAGAGGCGGCAATACGTAAAAAATACGCTTTTTTAGCTCATCAAAACACCATTGGTATGTTGTTGTTAATTCTGTCGCTATCGGCGATGGTTGGTTTAGGGACTGCTTATTATTACGGGATGATATCCGCGTGGCTATGTATCGCGCTAGCTGCAATGGTCGCGTCAATATCTCATGAGCTCGAACACGACTTAATTCATCGGCAATACTTTGCAAAACAGCCCTTTATGCACAACCTAATGATGTTAATTGTTTGGTTAATGAGGCCAAATACGGTTAACCCGTGGTTCAGAAGAAAAATTCATCTTCACCACCATCAAGTTTCGGGCACTGAACAGGATTTGGAAGAACGTTTAGTTGGTAATGGTATCAAAAATCCGTTCAAGAGAGCTTTGGTCATCTTTGACGGTTTAATCGGTTTGATCATCAATCGCAAAACATTCTCTCGGGAAATTAACAATTTTCAATTTTCTACTGTGTTTCACGCAGCATTTCCGATTGCGACCGCGTACTTCGTCGTCTTGTATACAATGATTATCTATCATGGCTTAAATCTTTTTGTACCGATGGCAACTTATGTCCCTGACATGCTAATGCCGGTCATAGAAGTTTTTAATTTCTTGATGGTGGTGCTTGTATTGCCTAATATCCTGCGCTCAGCATCCCTTAATTTTGTGACTTCGTCTATGCACTATTATGGGGGCGTGAACAGCGTGCATAACCAAACTCACGTGTTAACGAGCAAATGGTTTATGCCATTTCATTTTTTCTGCTTTAATTTTGGCAAAACACATACTATCCATCATTTCGTACCAAACCAGCCTTTCTACATACGCCAATGGATCAGTAAAAAAGTGAATGAAGTTATGGCACAAAACGGCGTTCGCTTTAATGACTTTAAGAGCATCCGAAACGCAAATCTCTACAGCCCCAGCAAAAGTTAGGGGTTCTAGTACTGGTCTTTAAAAAAGCGTGTTTGATTGTTTACACGCTTTTTTTGTTTGGATGTTGTTATTCTTCATCAGTTGAATCTTTCCATGGCTGTTCTTCGTAATTTGTATTAAAGGAGACAGTCATGACCTCGAAACTTTCATTAATTTTACTTCTAATAGGCTTCATAATTGTTGCGGTTTGCGTCTATTTCGCCGGACAATTAGTGCTCTCAGGCTCACCATTATTAGCCTTAGGTGTGGTAAGCATTATTTTGGCAGCTATATTCGTGTTTATTGGATACTCAAAAAGGTTTAATACGAATGAGTGAGCAAGTTGCCAGTTGTGAATCAGAACAGCAGGTACAAGTGGTTGATTCAAACGGGACCATAAAAGGCACAATTGGCAAACTCGAAGCTCATAGAAAAGGCCAGTTGCACTTGGCTTTTTCCGTGATGCTTGTAAGGAAAGTTGCAGAACATTATGAGTGTTTATTACAGCGCAGAGCGCCGAATAAATATCATAGTGGGGGCTTGTGGTCGAATTCTTGCTGCTCACATCCAAAGCCAGGCGAAGCCTTAGAAGATGCAGTTCAAAGACGTCTCATTGAAGAGCTTAATTATGAAAATACAGAACCGCTTATTTATCTGGGCTCACTTGTTTATCGTTTAGAACTCGATAATGAATTAGTCGAGCATGAGTTTGATCATATTTATCTTTCCACTGCACATGAGGCGCCTAAGTCATTGAATTTTGACGAGGTAAGTGAGATAAGATGGTGCAAGCTAGAAGATTTAAAAGCTGAGTTGTCTGCTTACCCAAGTCGATTTACCAAATGGCTGCCATTGATCGTTGACAGAATTATTGAATCTCACGCCTTATCCGAGCATTAAGCCAAGACGAAGCATGCCTTAATCATCCTTAGAAACGGCCAATTTTACGTAATATAATACACCTCCAATCAACACTCCTGCAGGTATTAAGGCTAGCGCTGGCTCATCACTCAGCGATAGTCTTCCCGCAATAAATACTAAAAATACGATTGAGGTAATAATAATAAGCATAACGAGCAGATTTTTCATAATTCCGCCAAAACATAGTGGGTAGAGCAACATCACTTAAATTAACATTAACAAATTTACAATGCCTCTCTTTTTAATTCTCAACACTTCCTTTTACTTTATATGAGCCTGGTAGGTGTAAATTAAATGTTAATAAATTTGAGTGGCTAGCTCATGCTATATTTTCTGATATTCAATATCACTGGAATAAAGATAAAGCTTTCTTTCCTATTCAATAGCCAATCAAATGAACATTATTTGACCTTCTAAATTCAAATTCTTTTAAATAAACGTGTAAATTTTCGATTTTTATAAACATAAAATAAACTAAAGTGTATTTTATGCTTGTGTTTTTCGATAAAAGTTTTGAAATTTCATTTTGCTCATAAGCCCTTTAATTACGTGCTTTTATGTATCAAATGTAAAAATTACTTTCCGATAAAAAATGGTTCTCTCACGAAATGTTAAAAAGTTGTGTATATCAACTTGATCTCAATATTAGACTAAAGGCTAAAAAATGGTCAGTAACGATTGCAGTTACTAAATGCTGTTATGAGTTTTCACATTAATAAAAGAGACCTAACAATGACAAAGATAAACATATTAGAAGAAGCATTTAAGCGCTCAAGCTTAAAATTAAAATCTATGTTCACTGTCGCCGTAATGCTATTGCTGCCGACTGGTGCATATGCCTCTGAAAGCCTAGCTCCAGACGATTTTGTTGTAATTTCGTTTTGGTTAATTTCAATGGCCATGATGGCCGCAACTTTATTTTTCCTTTGGGAAACGCAAAGTGTTTCAGCTAAGTGGAAAACGTCCTTAGTTGTGTCAGCACTAGTGTGCTTTATCGCGGCGGTTCACTATTTCTACATGAGAGATGTATGGGTAACAACACAAACTTCGCCAACCGTCTTTAGATACATTGATTGGCTCTTAACAGTACCCCTACTGATGATTGAGTTTTACTTAATACTTAGGGCAATTGGCGTTGCTACTCCTGGAATCTTTTGGAGATTACTAATAGGTACTTTAGTCATGCTAGTACCAGGTTACCTTGCAGAAGCAGGTTACATGAACATTTATCTTGGATTTGCTATTGGCATGCTCGGTTGGTTTTACATTCTATATGAAGTGTTTGCAGGCGAAGCAGCTAAAGCGGCTGATCGAGAAGCGAGTGACGCAGTTAAGTATTCTTACAAAGCAATGGTATGGATTGTTACCGTAGGCTGGGCTATATACCCAATCGGCTACGTGCTGGGCTACATGTTAGGTGCAGTAGACGACTCTAGTTTAAACATAGTTTATAACTTAGCTGATCTGGTAAATAAAGTCGCCTTTGGCTTACTAGTATGGCACGCGGCGACATCTGAAAGTCAAGCTGAAAATGCAAAGCTTGCTACTGCAAAATAGGTAGGCAACTAACTTTTGGATAACTTCCGTAGTGGGTGTGCACGATGTTGCACACCCATAATAAGAAGAGAGTAACATCCATGAACCAAATAAAGAGTACGCAAGAAAACTCCCAAACTTTATTGGACCAATGCAACTTGACCATGCTTGATGCTATTGGTGAAAACGACGCTGCCAGATTTCATCTGTTAAGTGGCGGTGGTCGGACAAGGGCTAAATTATGCATCTCTTGTTGCACCCAACTTGGTATTCTCGATGAAGATGCAGTACGCGTCGCTGCGTGTATTGAGTTACTTCATAATGCTTCGTTAGTACATGATGATTTACAAGACAATGACACCCACCGGCGAGATACCGAGGCTACATGGCTGAAATTTGGTAAAGGAGCAGCAATTTGCGCAGGTGATTTAATGGTGTCTGAGGCATATAAACAGCTGTCTTACATAAACCAAGTCCCTTTAATTCCTGAGCTTCTTAGGCTTGCAACAGATGCCGTTGCAGAAACCATATCAGGACAAACTAAAGACATTGCAAGTAATAACGATATCACAGCGGATTCTTACGAAGACATTGCAGCCGGTAAATCAGCACCACTTTTTCAATTGAGTATTTTAATGCCCCTTGTTTTAGCGGGCCTACAAGAATATTCACCATCAGCCTCGATGGGCTTAAAGAGGTTTGCAGTCGCTTACCAAATCATTGATGACTTAGGCGATTGGGAGTCAGACGCTCACAAACAACAGCTAAACATTGTGAATCTTCACGCGTCTAAAATGGACAGAGCCGATGCCATTTTTTCAGCGACAACTCGTGCAGAGTATCTTCTCAATAAATGCATCGTTGAACTGAAATCTTCCCCTAATAATTGCGCCCTTGCTCATTATGATGCGGCCTGCGCTTTACTTACGGTACTAAAGAGAATGAAAAATGAATAATAAAGCGATCGTAGTGGGCGGTGGGTTTGGGGGAATGGCAAGCGCCCTCAGGCTGAGAGCAAAAGGCTATGACGTTAGCCTTGTTGACCAGTGTTCTCGACTTGGTGGGCGGGCTCAGCAATTTATAAAAGACGGTTATGTCTATGATGCGGGACCTACCGTAATCACTGCGCCATTTCTTTTTGATGAGCTATTTGAACTTTTTGGGAAACGCTTGTGCGAATATGTAGAGCTAGTACCTGTAGAACCATGGTATAGATTTGTTTATCCTGACGGTAGTCATTTTGATTACGGTGGGACAGTCGAGCAAACCTTAGATAAAATACGTGAAATATCCCCACAAGATGCTGATGGCTATCTAGCTTTATTGGCGCAGTCAGAAAAAATTTTTGATGTTGGATTTACCCAGTTATCCGATATTCCGTTTCATCAGTTCAATACTATGGTTGCTCAAATACCTAACTTATTAAAGTTAAAATGCTATCGAACTGTATGGCAAATGGTGTGCGCATATCTAAAACATGAGAAATTAAGGCAGGCCTTCTCTATTCAACCATTGCTCGTCGGTGGAAATCCCTTTGCAACAACGAGTATTTACAGTTTGATACATTATTTGGAGCGTAAATGGGGAGTGCACTTTGCTATGGGAGGGACTGGCTCATTGGTCGATGCACTTTCTAAGTTAATGCAAGAAGAGGGGATTGAAGTGATATTGGATACTTCTGTAACTGACCTCTATATAAGGGATAATTGTGTAACGGGAATTTCAGCAAAAAACAAGGTAAGCGGTAATACAGTGTGCTTACAATGTGACCATTTAGTTTCCAACATCGACCCGAAGTTTTTGTATCGACGATTGATTAAAAACCAAGAGCAATGCCTAAGCGCTCGGATAAAAACAAAAAATGCTAAGCTTTCAATGGGCTTGTTTGTCTTATATTTCGGGACAGACAAAAAATATGAAAGTGTAGTCCATCATACAATATGGTTGGGTAAGCGTTATAAAAGCTTGCTTGACGATATTTTTGATAAAAAAGTTTTGGCAGATGACTTTTCTTTGTATTTGCACAGACCTACTGCGACCGATCCCTCAATGGCTCCAGATGGATGTGATTCGTTTTATGTCCTAGCACCTGTACCAAACAACGAATCGGACATTAATTGGGAGAAGCAAAAAGATAAGTATGCTGAAAAGATCATATCGGCACTCGAACAAAGTATCATGCCTGGTTTATCACAGAGCATTGTTCATAAGTTTTCGAAAACACCGTACGATTTCGAGCTTGATTACTCGAGTGAGCAAGGCAGCGGATTTTCTATTGCACCTAGTTTTCAACAATCGGCATGGTTTCGATATCACAATAAAGGTGAGGGGCCTTCTAATTTGTATCTGTGCGGCGCTGGAACTCATCCCGGTGCAGGCCTTCCTGGCGTTCTGTCATCAGCCAAAGTAGTCGACAAACTATTACCTGCAGTCTCAGCACCAGCAGTTGCAGTAAACAGCTAATGAATAAACACTACTCCTTAGAATCAAAGCTAGGCTATCAAGATGACGCTGTAAATACTTTAGGTAATCATGGCAAAAGCTTTTACTTCGCTCGATTATTTTTAGGAAAAGCGAAAGGAAATGCGGCAGCCCGACTCTATTCGTTTTGTCGCTATTGTGATGACATCGCCGACGAAAACTACGATAAGAACTTGGCCACTCATCAACTAAGCTTAATACAATCGCAAATAAAACAACGGCAATCTTCCGTAATTCAAGTATTAGATTTTCTTGATTTGTGTTCAGAGTTCGATATTCAGCCCGAGCACGGGATTGTGTTGATTGATGGTTTGCTCCAAGATCAGAAGTCAGTGTTGATTAAAACTGAAGATGAACTTATTCAATATGCTTACAAAGTAGCTGGAATTGTTGGCTTAATGATGTCACAGATCTTAGGTGCGTCAGTTGTTGGACGCAGGCATGCAATGGATTTAGGAATTGCAATGCAACTTACAAATATCGCACGTGACCTTATGGAAGACGCTGATATGAATCGTCGTTATATACCAGGTGAGTGGTTGAATCATTTAACGCCACAGCAGATAAGGCAAAAACACGCTCTTGATTCATTTATGCTAAATCATTGCTTAGTTCGTCTATTATCTTTAGCAGAGAAATATTATGACAGTGGCTTTAATGGCTTGTTTTACCTACCCAAAGATAGCAAACCTTCAATCGCTATTGCCGGAGCAGTTTATAGAGAGATAGGGGTAAAAATATTAAAAGATACAAACCAAGCTTTGGAGAAGCGAGTTGTTGTGTCTACAAGCAGGAAATGTTCAGTCGCCATAAAGACCTTGCTAAAGCTTTATTTCAGCGACTGGGGCGATCAGCGACCTGCGCATAACAATAGATTGCATAAACCAATTGCGCATCTAATACGTGTATAGTTTTTTCTTGTTATTTGCTGATAAATCCGTGATTCGGGAATAAACCTGTGAGCATTGACAGTAAAGCCGAACCATACGACTTAATCATCATCGGTGCGGGCGCGAGTAGCGCATTGTTGATATATGAATTACAAACTTTAGCATACTCCGGACGAGTCTTAATTCTTGAAGCCGCTGCCAATTACGATACAAATAAAACATGGAGCTTTTGGCAGTGCCGAGCTTTACCCACATACCTATCTGACATAGTTAGCAAACAATGGGATACGTGGCGGATTAGTCGTGATGCACAATGCTCAGAGCTTACAAGTGAGCAATATCGTTATACTAGTATTTGCTCCGCTGAATTTTTTAGACGTTTCCACGATAACATTTCACAGATTAATACTATAGATGTTGAGTTCGCAACCGAGGTAACAAAGGTTGATAATGTACATGAAATGTTTTATATCAAATCTAGTTGCGCAAGTTATCTTACAAAAAATGTGTTTGACACTCGTCCACCTAAGCTCGAATTATTTTTAGATTCCACGCGCAATGGTCTATTTCAAAGTTTCAAGGGATTAGAGCTTGCTTTTGATGAACCGGCGTTTGATTCAAATGCATTAGAGCTCATGAAAAATATGGTCAGGATTGAGGGAGGTCTTGCGTTTGTTTACTTACTTCCTTATTCAGATAAATACGCACTAATTGAATTTACTTGTTTTACTCTTTCCCCATTATCTGATGCTTTTTTGCAAACCCAGTTGGAAGCTTACCTATCTAGAGAGTATGGTGATTCAAGTTATACAATAACGAAAGCTGAATCGGGCATGCTTCCCATGTTTAATTTTAGGAAAAAATCAAGTGTTCAGTCTTGCGCTTACGGTGGAATTTTAGGAGGGGCGATGCGTGCTTCTACCGGCTATAGTTTCCAAAATAGTATTGCTATTGCAAAGAAACAAGCTCGTAGTTTTGTCAGTAATGGCTGTTTCATAGAGTTTGACCCTGTACCATTTTCTTACCGAATATTAGATGAAGTATTTCTATATGTATTAACACAAAAGCCGCAGTTAGCCCCCGACATTTTTATGAGATTTGCAACAAAACTTGGCCCAACAATATACGCAAAATTTATGAGCGAAACCGCCAGTTGTTTAGAGATACTAAGAGTGATAATGGCTATGCCAAAGCGTGTATTTATAATTGGATTTTTTAGACTGTCGTATGAAAAAATCATTCAGCATTTTAAATAAGTCAAAGAGTTCAGTTTCACTGATCTACATTGCCATTTTATGCAGTGTATTACTTGCTAATTTTTTGGGTTTCGGCATTTCTGAAGCTCTACAATTAATGTTGTTAACGATATTGGTAATTATTCTTGGATTGCCGCACGGCGCGCTCGACTTTGAAGTTGCAAAGTCGATGCACCTTGTTGATTCGATTACTTCTTCAGTTTCTTTCCTTATTGGGTATTTGTTTATCAGCGCAAGCGCAATTCTTTTTTGGATAAATTTTCCTACTCTTGGTTTGGTTTTATTTTTATCACTATCTATTTGGCATTTTGCTGCAGACTGGCGCAATATCCTAAGCAAGTTCATGCCCTTTTGCGTAAGTAGTGCTGTGCTTTGTGGTCCATCATTGCTTTATCAAAACGAGGTCCGTCAGCTATTCATATACTTGTTATTAACACCATCCGACGCTCAAATGGTGGTTGAATTTATGAGAGGGCTGTTTTTCTTAGCCATTGGTTTTTTAGCTTACACCAGCTGTAAAAGGATTTATCACTGGAGCGGGAGGGGGCGTAAAACGCTCATATTAGTAGCAGAGCTATTAGCTCTCCTAGTAAGCAGTGTGATTCTCCCGCCATTAGTCCATTTCGTTTTATATTTCTGTTTTTTGCATTCGCCAAAACACCTTATTGATGTATCTGAGCATTTAAATGTCAGTTTAAAATCTTCACTTGTACTTTCACTTCCGCTTACGTTTATCTCTGTGTGTATCGCTTACCTTGTGTATTTTTACAATGCTTCTGACTCAGTGAATATTGACCTGATTAGATGGGTTTTTATTGGCTTGTTTGGACTAACGGTGTCTCACATGTCAGTGGTGTATTTTTGGCATCATTGGGTGCGAAAAACTTTGTTCACCTAAACAGATAGCCAATCACCCACAATCATCCGAACACAGTTTTGTATAAGTTTGCATTCGGAATCTTCTAAATATCTGAATAAGTGAAAACTTTCAAATGCGCTCACTATAAATGCTTGGGTGCTAATTATTTTAATTCTCCATTAAAGCTAAGTACTAAAACCTTTAATCTCTGAAAACTAACTTATCAAAAAAATGTTAAATATGTACTTGAAAAAATCTATATATTCTTTTATGGTATAACATATATTAAAAAGAGATATAGGTTTTGATTTGTTTATTTTAGGTCTAATTGCAGCGGTGTTAATGGGCGTCATCCTCGGTGTGATTGGAGGCGGCGGTTCAATTCTTACCGTCCCCATTCTCGTCTATCTGATGGGCATTGAAGCCGATGTTGCGACAGGCTACTCTTTGTTAATAGTTGGCGCGACAGCAGCTCTTGGGACTATCGCATATTTTAAAAATGGCCTAGTGGACGTAAAAGCCTCAATTCTCTTTGCGATCCCTTCAATCATTGCGGTTTACTTGTCTCGTGCTTATCTGATGCCAAGCATTCCAGACGAACTTTTAACTGCACCCATACAGATAAATAAGAACACAGCAATTATGGTGCTATTTGCACTACTGATGCTCTCATCAGCCGCATTGATGCTTCGTAAAACATATAAAAGTGAAGCTGCCACATCGGCAGATGCAATTACACCTAAAAAAATGGGGCAAGGCGCTAAAATCGGACTGATTATGTTCGAAGGGGCCGTTGTCGGTGTAGTGACAGGAATTCTTGGCGCTGGTGGTGGGTTTTTAATTATCCCAGCTCTAGTCCTGTTTCTAAATATGCCAATGAAAAATGCAGTGGGTTCATCGCTATTTATTATTGCATTGAAATCCTTACTCGGCTTCACAGGCGACCTTCAAGCCGGAATCGAATTGGACTTAAGCTTAATTGCTTTCATGCTTACTGCCACCTGTGCTGGAATGATTGTTTCCACCATCATAGCGAAGAAAGTTAAAGGTACTGCGCTCCAAAAGTTCTTTGCTTTTTTTACCCTAATTATCGCGATTATTATTATTTCTAAAGAATTAATGTAACGAGGAATACCATGAAAACAAATGTATTTTATGACAATAACACGGCTACATTCACCTATGTCATTGTTGATGAAGAGACCCATAAATGCGCAATTATAGACTCGGTTCTTGATTATGATCAGTACTCAGGAAGATCGTCGACAAATAGCGCTGATAAAGTTATCGATTTCATTAATGAACAAGGTTTAAAACTTGAATGGATCCTTGAGACCCATGTCCACGCAGACCATATTACTGCTGCACATTATTTGCAGTCAAAATTAGGGGGCAAAATAGGCATCGGTTCAGGCATAAAAACCGTGTTAGAAATGTGGGTGCCGGTGTTTGAAATAGAAGATGACACATGCACAAAAGGCGAACAGTTCGATGCTTTGTTTGAAGAGGGAGACTCCTTTTCGATTGGCAATACTAAGGTAAGCGTTTGGCATACTCCTGGTCATACGCCTGCCTGTGTAAGCTATTTAATTGACGATTCTATCTTTGTTGGCGACACCATGTTTGCCCCTCACCTAGGTACTGCTCGTTGTGACTTTCCAGGAGGTAGCGCAAAGCAGTTGTTTGAAACAATAAAACGTTTCTATACCTTGGACGATAACACAACTGTTTATTTAGGACATGATTACCCAAGTGACGGGGAAGAACCTTGCGCTTCGATTACGATTGCACAAGCTAAACAAGAGAATACACAAGTTAGACCAAGCACAGAATTAGAAGACTACGTTGCAAAGCGTGAAGCTCGTGACGACACACTTGCAGTGCCAAAATTACTATTACCAGCGATACAAGCGAATTTGCGTAACGGAGAGTTTGGAGAGAGCTCTGAGAAGGGCAATAAATTTATAAAAATTCCAGTAAACGCAATTTAGGAGCTGAATACAATGAAAATCAGTACCGTTACTCCTTCGATTTCTGTTGCCGCGCAAATCACTGTGGCAGACCTTGCTGAACTTAAGATAAAAGGTTTTCGCTCTATTATTTGTAATCGCCCAGATGGAGAGGGTTCAGACCAGCCGACATCTGAAGAAATAAGAGCTGAGGCAGAACGACTAGGCTTGGAATACCGCTATATCCCAGCAGTTAGCGGCAAGGTTAATGACGAAAACGTACGTGATTTTCAATCTGAAATAAAAGAGTTAAAAACACCGGTCTTAGCTTATTGCAGAACAGGAACTCGTTCTATAACCTTATGGGCGCTTGCTTCTCAAACAGAGCACAATTATGAAGAAATTCTTAAAATCGGCCAACGAGCGGGATACGATTTAGCTGGTGTAGTTAGACGAATAAAGAACGGCGGAAACACTCCTACAGAAAAAGCTGAGTTTTCTCATAGCGTAGTGATCATTGGAGCCGGGGCGGCTGGTGTAGCCGTTGCCTCTAGCTTAAAACAACGCGCTCCTGACTTAGATATTGCTATCATTGAACCTGCTGAGGTGCATTATTATCAGCCCGGTTGGACAATGGTTGGGGCGGGCGTATTTAAGCCAAACGAGACGGTCAGGACGGTTTCTTCCGTAATACCCAAAGGCGTATCGTGGATCAAGGCAGCCGCCGCTGCTTTTGTTCCGGAAGAAAATACCGTTATTATTGATGGCTGCAGAATAGTTAAATATGAGCAATTGATTGTTTGTCCAGGTATTAAATTGGACTGGGATAAGATCGACGGACTGTCCGAAACGCTTGGTCAAAATGGTGTAACTTCCAATTATCGCTTTGATTTAGCGCCTTACACATGGAAGTTGGTGCAGGAATTAAAAAGTGGCAAAGCCATATTTACTCAACCACCTATGCCAATTAAATGCGCAGGTGCTCCCCAAAAAGCAATGTATATGTCCTGCGATCATTGGTTGACAAACGGAGTTTTGAACAACATTGAGGTCGATTTCTTCAATACCGGTGAGGTTTTGTTTGGTGTAAAAGAATATGTGCCAGCGCTTATGGAGTACGTCAAAAAATATTCAGCGAATTTGAACTTTGGACATCAATTAGTAGCCGTTGATGGCAAGCGCAAGGTTGCCACTTTCAAAAATATGGGATCTGAAAACGACGAACTTATTGAGCGTGAATTTGATATGTTACATGTAGTTCCACCTCAGTCTCCACCAGATTTTATAAAGGTTAGCCCGCTCAGCGATGATAATGGATGGGTAGACGTTGACCAGTCAACATTAAGACATAAAAAGTTTGATAATGTTTATGGCCTTGGAGACTGCATGAATGCACCAAATGCTAAAACAGCGGCTGCAGCAAGAATGCAAGCACCAATCGTCGCAACTAATTTGTTGTATGCGCGCAGAGAGCTCAATGAAAAAGCAATTTATAACGGATATGGAAGTTGTCCACTGACAGTCGAGCGAGGCAAAGTGGTTTTGGCAGAATTTGGATATGGCGGTAAAATCTTAAATAGTATGCCTAAGTGGATTATTAATGGCCAACGTCCTTCGCGCTTGGCTTGGATGTTAAAAGAAACCTTACTTCCTCCTATTTATTGGCAAGGCATGTTAAAGGGGAGAGAATGGATGGCAAAACCAGAGATACAAAAACCTTAATGCTTTTCCGCCCAGACTGAGCATGTTCATCAGTCTGGGTATAATTTAGATAACTTTTGACTATATTCTTACAATTGATCTTATAGCCCCCTAGTAAGATAGCCCCCTAATAAGATAGCACCCCTGATAAGATAGTACCTTTCAATGAATTTCTTCAATCATTTAGACTCAACAAAGCGAGCATAGCTTGCCTGAAAGCACACAGTAACAGTAGATATGGCTTAAGCTCAGAAGCGCGATGATTAATAAAACTAACTTAGTCGGTGTGAATAGCTCTTACGTGAGATCTTTTTGTATATGCTTTTCCGTAGTATCCTTGCTGTATCAAAACATAGTCTATTCTCGCTGATCAAAAAAGAACGCACAGCTGGCTATTAAAGCCAGAAAAGTAGCTCACAAAGCTGAGTAAAAAATCAAAGGGTTTGTCCCACTTGATGCACTTTTTACAGCGAAATGAACATAAACTAAATAGCGAGATACAATGTGAAATGCTCCATAGCACGATATACGGTATTAAATGCGCTTTTTATTTTTGCTTTTTCTGCAATGATTTATGCTCAGACACATGTGCATGGACAAGGGCGATTATTGATTGCGCAAGATGATAATTTATGGCAAACACAATTAATTATTCCATCATCAGATATCCTCGGGTTTGAAAGTAAGGCACATAATTCTGAGCAAGCCGTCAGAATCACATATCTTGAAGAGCAAATAAGCTCGGTGAGGCCTTTTATTGAATTAACAGAAAGCTGTGAATTAATGTCGGTTGAGCATAATTTGAAAGAATTTAGGTTTGAGAGTGCGGATGGCCCATTCGGGCACGACCACAATTATGAACAAAAGAAGAAATCGAATGCAAATATAACTGTTGAGACGCATGACTTGGCAAAACATTCTCATGAGAATTCTCATGTGAATTCGCTTAGTAATATGGAACATAAGTCTGACTCACACAAAGACCTTCAAATTACTTATGTGCATCGGTGTAAAAATAGTCTCGCTCCCGCACTAATAAATGTATTTGAATTAGCACCATCATTGGAAAAAATCGAGGTTCAATGGTTGACTGACGCTGGACAAGGCGTCTCCACCTTAGGTCGAAACGCGAGCATATTCAAATTTTAATCGGCGATTACATGTTTTCGACTACACTAATCATAATAATTTAAAATGGAGCAAAACTAATGCCCGCCCCAGCTATACAAGTAAGCGATTTGGAATACGCTTATGACGAGCAGCAAAAATCCAGCAAGACGGATAAAAACGGCCAGTCAAACCTTGTTTTGTCCATCGAAAGTTGGCAGCTTGCTCAGGGGGAAAAGGTATTTTTGTTCGGTGATTCAGGCTCGGGAAAGACCACACTATTAAATATTCTTTGCGGGATTTTGCAAGCTAAAAAGGGGACTGTGATGCTCGGCGGTGAACAACTAAATGCCTTGTCTAGCAGTAAACGTGACCAATTTAGAGCAAAGAATATTGGCGTTGTTTTTCAGAAGTTTAATCTTATTCCCTACTTGAATGTGTTTAAGAATATAGAGCTTGCGACTTTTTTTGCAAAGCAGAACCAACGAGATTTAGCTCAAAAAGCGGCTGAATTATTGGAGGCTCTCAATTTGCCTGCTGACGTATTGTTTCGTCAGGTAAACCATTTGAGTGTGGGTCAGCAACAACGAGTAGCAATTGCTCGAGCATTGATTAATCAACCAAAACTCTTATTGGTTGACGAACCCACATCGGCGCTCGACGCATCAGCCCGCGATGCCTTTATGAAAGTATTGATGAGTCTGTGTGATAGTGTGAACGCAAGCTTGGTTTTTGTGAGCCACGACTCTGCTCTTGGGACGTATTTTGACAAGACGATCGATTTGTCTGAATTAAATCAGGCGTCCACTAAACATCAAAGGATGGATGCTTCTGGAAACATAAAAGATACTGTTTGTCAGGCCGATGAAGTAATCGATGATCGCAAATACAATGAATCTAAGCAAAATGTTACCAAAGACCAAGATCAGTAGAGAACTAAAATGAAAACACTCTTATCACTTGCTCTGAGTAGCCTTATCAGCCGAAAAAAAACGGTTTTTCTTACATTTATCTCATTAACTATAAGTATTTTAGTTTTACTCAGTGTTGAGCATATTCGAGTACAGGCCAAAGATAGTTTCAATCGCACAATTTCTGGAGTTGATTTAATTGTTGGGGCGCCAAGCGGTCAACTAAACTTATTACTGTATTCTGTTTTTAGGATGGGAAGTCCTACACAAAACATTGATTATGACAGTTTTAAAATGCTTAACGAGCATAAGCAGGTAAAATGGGCGATCCCTATTTCTTTAGGTGATTCTCATAAGGGATTTAGAGTGATGGGCACCAATGATGCCTATTTTGAGCACTATCGATTTGGCAACAAACAAAACTTAAGTTTTGCCGAAGGTAAGCCATTTAACGGTTTGTTTGAAGCTGTGTTAGGCTTTGAAGTCGCTAAAACGCTTGGCTATAAAATCAATGACGAAATTGTCATTGCTCATGGCTTAGGTAATGTTAGTTTCAATAACCACGATCAAGCACCATTTGTCATTAAAGGTGTACTGTCTGCAACTGGTACACCGGTGGATAAGACTGTTCACGTTTCCTTAGGCGCAATTGAAGCTATTCATATGTCCCCTGCAAGTCTACAAAGCCTATACGAAAGCGCTGAACAAACGGCTCCGGAGCCTAAAAACATTAGTGCTGTATTGCTTGGATTAAACAGTAAGTTTGCAACTTTTGGTTTACAAAGAAACATTAACAATTATCAAGAAGATCGACTCATGGCCGTTTTACCTGGTGTGGCAATGGCTGAACTGTGGCAATTAATGGGAACAGTCGAAAATCTGTTGAGAGTTATCGCGGCGCTGGTATTGCTTTCATCTTTGTTTGGCTTGTCTACCATGTTACTTGCGTCCATGAACGAACGCCAGCCTGAAATTGCAGTATTTCGCGTTCTAGGTGCTGGGCCCAAAACAATCTTACTACTGATTTTGTTAGAAGCACTTTTGCTCGTGGTGTTCGCTCTGATAAGTGCTATGCTGTTTCTGTTATTGTCGTTATTTTTACTTGATGGTTATTTATCCTCTGAGTTTGGTTTGTTTTTAAGCATCGATATATTCACAAATGAAATGGCGACTGTCAGTGCTTTTGTGTTGATAGCGACCTTAATTGTGTCTGTTTTTCCGGGGATTGAAGCTTATAGAAACGCACTTCATACTCAGCTTGCAAGTCGGTAAAACTTTGAAACATATCCGTTCTGTTAAGCCTATCCGATAAGCGGTATCATATAAGAATACAACTTAGTCATAGTTCATTTTGTTACTCACTCAAAAAAGTCTTAAAAATCCTACTGCTGTGATCATAGTGACCTTAATGGTCATTGTGCTCGGTCTCGTTTCGCTGTTTAAAATTCCAGCCCAATTACTCCCCAATATTGAAAAACCAGTCATTACAGTGATAAGTAATTGGCCAGGAGCATCGCCTGCTGAAACGGAATCTGAGTTGACAGTGCCAATTGAGGAGGTACTTACTGGCACTCCTGGTATGACAGACATGCAGGCTTGGAGTATGGCTGATTTCGCGTTTATGCAACTTGAATTTGCGATTGAAACAGATATGACTCGAGCATTAATCGACGTGATTAGCCGTCTCAATCGACTTCGTCCTCTACCTGCTAATGCACAAAAACCTCAAATTCTTATGGGGGAATGGGGCGATGCAAATGATACTTTGATTGATTACTTTATCCAAAATGACGCGAGCTTGAACAAGCAGCAACGCCAAGCAAATAGCAAGTTTATGCGCGACACTGTGTTACCTGAGTTGCAATCGTTGTATGGTGTATCGCGCATCGAGTTTGATGATGGAAGTTGGGGTGATAGCGAACAGCTACAAGTCATATTTGATATATACAAGGCTGGGGAATTAGGGATAGATGTCTCTCAAATTCCAGCCTTGATTGGACGTTCTCAAAATATGTCCAGCGGTTTTATTGACGTTGGTCGAAAGCAATATACTCTGAGGTTTTTAGGGCGCTATGATATTGACGAACTTGAAAACCTAATTTTAACGACTCGAGATAATGTAGAAATTAAACTTGGGGAGCTAGCTCATATCGAGGTGGGTCCTGGTCGTATTGGTGGATTCATTTATCAAAATGGCAACCCCGCGTTTCGCTTAGCGGTCTCGAAAACGAATGATGCCAATGTAGTAAAAGCCCTTGACGGCATAAAAGCGAAAATGGCCGACTTGAATAAAGGCGTGTTTGCAGAAAGGGGAATGTACGCTCAGTATTCGTTTGACCCAGGCCGCTACATTGACCGTTCGATGAAGTTACTTGGAAGCAATCTGTTACTCGGCATGATTTTCGCGGTGACGGTACTATGGCTATTTTTAAGACAATGGCGAGCAACACTTCTGATTGCAATTGCCATCCCGATTTCACTTTTAACGACTTTTATCATCCTCAATATGACAGGGCGTTCAATGAACGTTATTTCTCTCGCTGGTTTGGCGTTTGCTTCTGGGATGGTGCTAGATGCTGCAATTGTGGTGCTTGAGAATATTGTAAGGCTAAGAGAAAGAGGCAAGGATCTGAACGAAGCGAGCGATAAAGGCGCGACTCAGGTTTGGGGGGCTCTTTTGGCTTCAACGGCGACTACGGTTGCGATATTCATCCCAATTATGTTTTTAGAAGATGCAGAAGGACAGATGTTTGCAGATTTGGCCTTAACAATTGCGATCGGGATCGCGGTTTCGTTAATAGTTGCAGTTACGGTTTTGCCGACTGGCGCGAGATATCTTTTAAAGCAAAATCTCGATAAAAGCATATCGCAGGCAGATAAAACGAAATGGGCAACAATGGCTGCAGGTCTCATGAAGCTCAGCAACACAGGCGCAAAGCGGCTTATGTGGGTAGGTGGGCTTATTACTCTACCAATTGTCATGACTATTTTGCTGTGGCCAACTAGTAATTATATGCCGCCTGTCAAGCGAGATACCGTCGACAGTTTTTTATTTTTCCCACCGGGTATGAATATTTTTACTGCGGATCGTGAGATCGCACAAGTGATTGATAAGCGCATTCAGCCTTATATGAATGGTGAAAAGTCTCCAGCGGTAAGAGACTACTTTTTTTGGTCTTTTCCTGGTGGATCAGGAGGCTGGTTAGCCCTAAACGCAGAGCCCGGTGAAGATTTAGACGAGCTACAAAATATTGTTCAGGGCGAGATCATCAGTGGTATTCCCGATATGTTTGGCTTTTCTATGCGACGTAGCTTATTCGGTGGATTTAGTGACACAAACAGCGTTCGAGTTGAGATCACTAGCACCGACTTAGACGCGGTGAAGAACGCTGCTATGGTTGGTATGGGCGCGGTAATGTCGCAGATCCCTGGGTCGACGGCAAATCCTGAACCCGATCCGTTTTCAGAAAGTAGAGAACTCCGCTTCATCCCTAAAGATCGGCGACTGTCGGAAGTTGGTTGGTCTCGAGAAAATTTATCTGCAGTTTTGGCTGAGTTGGGTCAGGGGATGTGGCTAGGCGAATATTTTGATGGTCAAGATAGACTAGATATTTATCTTAAGACTGAGCGCTTCGATTCGCCTGAGGCGATTATGCAGGTACCCGTTTTTACACCTATAGCGGGTCTAATCCCCTTGTCAGAATTGGTTGAAGTCGAGCAGGTCTTGGCGCCTAGCGCAATCGTCAGAATGGATCGCAAGCGAGGGTATAGCCTGGTTGTAAATCCTCCAAAAGAAATGTCGCTAGAAGATTTAATTTATGAACTTCAAACCAAAGTTGAGCCGCTGCTAAAAGAACAACTGCCACAGGACGCAAGTATTCATTATGCAGGGAGTGCAGAAGATCTAGCTAGAGCTGTATCGACTTTAAGCATTAATTTTTTAATGGCATTTTTGCTGCTTTTGTTAATTATGGCGGGGTTGTTCAAATCAGTTAAGTCAGCCGTGCAGGTTTGTATAGCACTGCCTTTAGCAGGTTTTGGTGGTGTACTGGCAATGCAGGCGATGAACCTTATCAGCCCACAACCACTTGATTTGCTTGGTATGATTGGCTTTATTATTCTATTAGGCTTAGTGGTAAATAACGCAATTTTACTAGTGGCTCAAACACGCGATGGACTAGACAAAGGTCTTAG
Source organism: Glaciecola sp. (assembly GCA_965658765.1). Classification (GTDB taxonomy): domain Bacteria; phylum Pseudomonadota; class Gammaproteobacteria; order Enterobacterales; family Alteromonadaceae; genus Glaciecola. Next base: position 27,366 of record CBFHTO010000037.1, read on the forward strand.
CATAGAACTTGCAGTTGAGCAGGCACTTACGATGCGTTTAAGACCCATTTTTATGAGTACTCTAACCAGCTTGTTTGGCATGTTGCCTTTATTGCTTTTCCCTGGGGATGGCAGTGATATTTATCGAGGTATGGCGGCCGTAATCGTTGGAGGAATGAGTGTTTCTACTTTATTCACGCTCATCCTTTTACCCTGTTTAATGCAACTCACATTTAATAAGAGATATAAACATGCGAATTAAAGTGCGTAGTGTTATTTTATTGATTGGAATATTGTCGAGCTTTCATTCATTAGCACAAGAAATGCCTCCCGCCCAAGTCAATGTTGTCGCGTTAAAAAGTAAAACTTTAGCGCCTAAAATTGAGCTAAAAGGCAATGTTGTGTCTTTAAGGAATTCGACTATTTCAGCGCAAGTTGAAGGCGAGTTATTAGATATCAGCATGGTCGGAACACGAGTTGAAAAAGCGCATTCGCTAGCGTCCATCGACGCTGAATTATTCGAATTAGCGTTACAGAGAGCACAAGCAAGGCTAGCAGCGCATGAGGCGGATTTAGTTTTTAAAAATAGTGAAGTGACTCGTTTCAGCTCTTTGGCCAAGTCGGATAACGCTTCTAAAACTCAGCTCCAACAGTCAATTTCCGCAAGAAATATACTTAACCAACAGATAATAATCGCAAAAGCGGATATAAAGCAGGCTAAAAAGGCATTACAAAACACGCAAGTAAAAGCACCTTTTGGTGGGGTAGTACAAAGTAAACATGCTCAAACAGGGGAATATATATCTGTGGGTGAACCCTTGTTGCAGTTGGTTGATATAGAAAACATAGAGGTTTCAGTACCCGTACCACTTAGCGTTTATCCATTTTTGAAAAAAGGGGACTTAGTACAAGTGAGTGCGCAGGGTAAGCGCCATATACTTCCTGTAAGAACCTTGATATTAGTAGGTGATCAACAAAACAGAATGGTAGAGGTAAGACTTGATGCTAGCGGAAGTGACTTATTAGTTGGTGAATCTGTGTCGGTTTATGCTCCTCGAGCCAAACCAGATACCAAGCTTGCCGTTCCAAGAGACGCGATTGTTATTCGTGGCAGTCAAACTTTTATTTATCGAGCTAATGCGGGAATCGCAGAACAAATAGCGGTAGATATTCTTTTCTCTGATGACGTAAACGTAGCCATCGTAAGTAAACAGAAAGGCGTTACTGTGCGCGAGGGAGATAGTATCATCGTCAAGGGAGCAGAGCGTTTGCAAGCAGGTTCTCCCATTTCTGTTGAGTAAAAAGAACTAATTGTTGTTAACAAAGAATCACATTTGATTGACCTTATCTCTTTGTAAAAATTTGCTATGCTTACGTTATAAATAAACGTTTTCATATCTTAGGCTTTGTTCAATGCCCCAAAAGACGGCTTCTATACTTCATACAGTAATACTCGTTATGTTGTGTTTGTTTCTGGCATCCTGCTCTAGCACATCGTCCGAGCTTCACCAGCAAAACCAAGTCCAAGAAAATTTGCAGTCAAACGAATCTGGACACTTTTCAGTGCAATTATTAGGGATTAACGATTTTCATGGGCAGGTCAAACAACTCGATACCCATGGTGGAATGTATCAGCTAGGTCGACATTTATTACACGCAATATCAACGAGCGACGAAAATAGTTTTATATTACATGCAGGTGATCAGGTTGGAGCAAGTCCTGCCGAATCGGCATTGTTACAGGACGAACCTTCAATAGAATTCTTAAACATTTTGAATTCATACTGTCAGAGCTTGTCGCAAAACCCATGTTCGGTGATTGGCGTTGCTGGAAATCACGAATTTGATGAGGGCAGTGATGAAATGCTTCGATTACTAGAAGGCGGGAATCATAGCAAAGGTCCATATTTAGATCAGAAGTGGAATGGTGCGAATTACATTACTCTTGCAGCTAATGTTTTAGTTAAAAATAATAAGCAAAGCATATTACCTCCGTATGTAGTGCATCAGGTAAACGAAGTCCCTGTCGGATTTATCGGCATTACTCTTGATTATACTCCTAAACTAGTGCTTCCTGGTGTGGTGGATGATTTAGAATTTGTTGAGCAAGCGGAAACGGTCTCAAAGTACGTGAAAGAACTCAAGACTTCTGGAGTCAAAGCAATAGTGGTAATCGTACATGACGGCAGTTCTGATGATTATTATTCGAGTAAGACAAAGCAATCCGTTGGCTTTGACATGAATAGCCACTTTGGTCGTTTTGTTCAAAACTTGCCAGACGAGGTAGATGTAATTATAAGCGGCCATTCCCATGATTTCACTAATGCTTATGTTAGTAACAAATCGGGTAAGCAATTCTTAGTGACCCAAGCATACTCAAGTGGTAGGGCGTATTCAGACATAACTATGACGATTGATAAAGCTTCACGAGACGTCGTTTCTTCTAGTGCAGAAGTAATACTGACTAAAGCTAATACCTCTCTTGAGTTATCAAGTAGCGTGCAAGCAGTATTAAATGACATCGTAGCATTAAAACAGGCGTCCATTGATTTTGCCGAGTCGCTTACCCAACAGATAATCGGTGTTTACAAACCGCTTGAAAAAGAAAATACACTTGGTCAATTTATAGCAGATAGCCATCGATTTGCTTTAAATAGCGACCTTGCTGTAATGAATCGAGGGGGAGTGCGAGCTACTTTGACTGAGGGAGACGTAACATGGGGCGACTTATTTGCGATCCAGCCTTTTAACAACGCATTACTCGTTAGGCAATACTCCGGTACACAGCTCAAAAAGCTGATTGACCAAAGACAGCACTTTTCGAGCAACGTGAAATTTAATCCGCGTGGAACGGTTTATATTGACGGCAAAAGCGTAGTTTCCGACAAGCTTTACACTATTGGAGGAAATGCATACATAATGAACAGTGAGCGCTTTAAACACGGGAGTCTTGTTGGGGTTTATGGTTTAGATATCGATGCAACCGTTTCTTATATTGAAAAACTGAATCACCCTTTTAATTTGTCGTCTTTGCCAATCAAAAGTAAAAAGCAATGAACTGATCGCCATGCTTAGGACGAGATTTTTTCTAAGTCTTTTAGGTGCTATAAGATTTAAGCTAGACCCAGAGACCTTTTCCAAGCGTTTGCGATTAGGTGAGAGCCCATATCTGTTGGATGAACGCCATCATGCAGCCATATTTCAGATGGTGCAAGGGTGCTCGCACAATTAAAGACGGTTTGCAATGGCACCCAAAGAGTTTGATATTCCTCAGAGAGTTGTTTCGCAGAATCTTGCAGCCCCTTAAATGGTTCAAGCCAGTCATCAGTCACTACTTCGTTATCGGGGAGAACAAACGGTTCACACAATACGATTTGAGTATTGGGTAGTACCATCGAGGTTTTTGTCAAAAGTGTTTTGTAATGCTCATAAAACTTACGACAAACTTCTTCGTTTGCTTTACGCTTTTGATGCCAGTAATCATTAACCCCTATAAGAATACTGACCATATCTGGTTTGATATCAAGGCAATCTTTATCCCAGCGCTTTAATAAGTCATCGGATTTATTACCTGAAATCCCACGATTTATAATTTCGATGTTTTTTAGTCGAACATCATTTTTAAAGGATTCAGACAGCATATTTACATAACCATGTCCTAAGATCGTTTGCTCTGCGCAACGAGCAAATTTTCGTTTTCTACCCGCATCAGTAATTGAATCTCCCTGAAATAATATCTTCTTTAGGCTTATATTTTTGAACGCGTTATTTTCGACTGGTCTGAGGCATTCGTCCACAATCGTCTTTGCTAGTTGTAATATCTTTTTATTATCCATTTCCATTTGAAGTGAGCCCCTAAAGGTCAATGATGTCTCGCTTTTGGTATTTTAACTAGGACGTGTTGATCATTGCAGTAAAATGATTCAGAAAACATCAACATGCTCTAATATTTACTCGCGCTTAGCTAATAAGTCTGTGTTTTTAGTCTGCGCTTCTAGAGCATAGCTCAAGGTTCTCTGGTCCCTTTAGCTCCGACCAGTGAATTTATTACTTGTAATGCGGCGATATAAAGTTATACCTTAAATAAAAGATATGACAGGTATTGATCTATGTAAATTTACTTGATTTGCATTTATTCAAACAAGATACCTGTAAGTGTATCTTTAAAACTCACTTTTATTTCCTAACGGGGGAGAGGGTCATCGAATCGCTCTAACATTGATCCCTTTCATACTTAAGAAAACTTCCAATCGATGTATTAAAAATAGACAAGGCGTTTATCGATGATATGGAGCAGGAAAATAGAGTGGAATTGGTTAAGAAGATCATTTCAATCTGCCATCATTTATCGATGGATATCGTGGCTGAAGGTATCGAGCACAAACAACAGGCTGAATTACTATTAAGTTTAGGATGTGAAACTTTTCAAGGGTTTCACTTTTGTCGTCCAATTGATGGGCAAAGTATTACTGATTGGAGTTACTCAGGTAACGACTAAATCTTTATTAAAAAAACAAGCAGTTGGTAACCGTTAAAGTTTAACAAAATTTGACTCTTTAGGAGATACACAGTGAAATACTCAGACGCTACAAATTATGTTTCAGACGAAACTGAATACGACGAAATCTATACGCCTGCAAATGAATATGTACACTATCAACAGCCCAATTACTACGATACTGAATACTTAGCAGAATCTATTTATGACTTGCCCCCTTATGCACTCCCAGCGTTTGCTCAGGCGATGGTGCCAAGAGATTATGAGCCTGACTTTGATAAAATGTGTCAATACCTCGCACAAGAGCGTAACGACGAAATTTGGGACCAACTTTCAGACGCTCTTAACCGAAAACTTGCAAGTACAACAACAAGCAATGGCAATTTGCGAGAGCTTCAAGGACAAACCTATAAACTTGAGAAGCTTGACACCCAACATAGAGTTGGTTTTCTATTGCAGGCCTGCTTAAACAAATATAAAACAATCCAACCGACAACGGAGTTTTTCGAGTGGTTGGATCAGATGGGTGAATACGAACGCATGACCCTGTTGCGACAGGGCGATAGCCTTAAACCATCTTTTGTAAAGATGTTCGTTAAAGGCGTCGCTTACATGGACGATGCTACTCGAAAGAAATACAACATTACTTTTCAAGGAGGAAGAGGGTATAAAGAAGGAATGGTTTTCGATACAGCACAGATGAGTACACATTTCTCAGGAAGAGGTTGGGCTGTATTTGTCTTAAGCGAGAGAGACCGTTTTTACTCTAGTAACCATGTCGTTGGGCGCATGCACCACTCGAGCTTTATGAGTGGTCAGGCGGTGAAAGGAGCTGGTGAGTGGAAAATCATTGATGGTCAAATTAAGATAATTACCGCTAAAAGTGGACATTACAAACCAACACTACAAAACTTTCTTACAACATTAGAGATGCTACAACGTTTGGGCGTTAACCTAAATTCTGTGGAAGTCGGTGTCAAACAGTTTGGCTCAAGCGTTCAAGTGAATGCGTCAAGTTTTCTTGCAGATAAAGGTCAAGGTTACACTATTTGGTAAACGTGTTTTGCCTTTTGGGCGAAGCTTTATTTTTCGACCAGAAGGCAAAAGTTAATTTCCTCAACAGTAATGCGGTACTCGCATCAATAAAACGCCATTATGCCAACCAAAGCAATCTCTGCACCTCTAAACTAACCAGCCATTCATGCGTAGTTTTCATGGATTCCCACGAAGCCACATTGTTTTTGAAGAGTCTTTAGTTGCGTCCGTAACAGCACATAAGAGACTCTAACATTTCATGATTTTGCACGTGTCTATAAAAGTGTCCGAAGCGGACACTTTTTCTGTCCGCGGACACCTATTATTTACAAAAATCGATATTAAATCTTTAAAAAACAGAGAGATAATTTGTGGCATAAATCTCGCTTTATACCTCTGTGTCAAACAACCAGAAACGCTTAAATACATCAAAAGGTGTTGAAAATGATTGCATATTTACTGATTTCGCCAGCCACAGTTTTGATATTGGCACTAATAATTGAACGTTTAGAAAATAAGCCTTCATTATCATAAACACGCCTATTACTTAGACATCAACATTTATTAATATTTAAAAGAGTAAGACTTATGATTAAGGACACAAGCGCTACCGATACTGTCATTTCTTCTAACAAAGTTAATAAGGGTTATTGGGTGCTCGGTATTGTAGCTTGCTTGCTTGTTGTGCTTAGTGCAAAAGCATTTATCACAAGTGATGGCGCGAATAGATCAATCAATCGTGCCAGCGTGCAGATAGCAATGCTTGAGCGAGGAGATTTAGTCAGGGACGTGCTTTCTACAGGAAAAATAGTGGCTGCCAATGCGCCAAAGCTATACAGCCCAGAGCAAGGCTTTGTTGATTTGCTTGTAAGTGCTGGCGATGAGGTAATTTCTGGACAAGTGCTTGCTAGAGTTGAAAGTCCCGAATTACTTAACAAGCTGCAACAAGAAAAGTCTGAAATGAATCGCTTAGAGGGTGAATTAGCAAGACAAGAATTAGATGCTAGAAGGCAAACATTGCAGCTTACTAAGCAATTGGATTTGGCTGAGGTTGACCTACAAGCAGCTCAAAGAGAAGAAAGACGAGCTCAAGCATCTATTGTTGACAATCTTATTAGCCAAATTGATCTTGAAAAAGCAGTAGATGATTTAGCTAGAGCTAAATTGACATTTAAACATGCACAACAAGAAGTAGATCTTGCTAAAGATACTTTAGCTTTTGAATTAGACAGCGCCCGCAGCACCGTTTCACGCCAATCTTTAGTGGTAGAAGAATTAGAACGTAAAATTATGCAATTAGATATTTTAGCGACGGTAGATGGCGTAGTGGGTAACTTACTCACCCAACCAAGATCGCTAGTTGCCAAAAACGCGCCTTTAATGACCTTAGTCGACTTGAGTGCATATGAAGCCGAACTAAATGTTGCAGAAAGCTATGCAAATGAATTAAGCCTAGGAATGGATGTGGAAATATCCGTTGGCGGTAGAACCTTGATGGGAAAATTGTCCGGTATTTCTCCAGAGGTGAGTAATAGAGAAGTCACCACGAGAGTCCGTTTTAATCAAGAGGAAGTTCTCGGTATTCGTCAAAACCAACAAGTTACCGCTAGAGTCCTACTAGAAAATAAATCGGATGTCTTAAAAGTTCGCCGTGGAAGCTTCGTGCAAGCTGGTGGTTTTGTGGCCTATAAACTTGATGGCGACATTGCGCGAAAAGTGCCTATTCAGATTGGCGCGACAAGTATGCGAGAAATAGAAATTCTTACAGGGCTAGAAGCAAACGACGAAATCATAATTTCGAATTATGATGAATTTATTCAATCGGACTCAGTTTTACTTAACTAACGATCTAGCCATTTAGATTAAAACTCAATATGTGTGGTTATACCTAGTTTGAAAGAGCTCTGTGAACTCTTTAATAGGAGTTGCGCGGCATCATTCATGCAATCGATACTTTCAAAACTATGTTGGCTAAACAACTTAACAAATAAGAAGCATGTGTAAATTTACAAATAAAATTGCAATTGCTTATCAAAAGTAAACGAAAACAAAGGAATCATGCAATGTTAAACATGACCAATATTTCAAAAGTGTATCAAACAGAAAAAGTCCAAACTCACGCACTAAGAGACTTTAATTTGAAAGTAAACGAGGGGGAGTTCATTGCCGTTACGGGACCCTCTGGCTCAGGTAAAACGACCTTTTTGAACATTGCAGGTATGCTTGAGAATTACACAGGTGGCCAGTACATGCTTGATGATGTTGATGTAGGCAAATTGAATGATAACGCAAGAGCCGATCTTAGAAATCAGAAAATAGGCTTTATTTTCCAAGGTTTTAACTTAATACCAGACCTGAATTTATATGAAAACGTGGAAGTGCCTCTGCGCTATAGAGGCATTAAGGCGGCGGAAAGAAAACGAAGAATAGAAGATTGCCTAGAAAAGGTAGGCTTAGGTAGCCGCGCAAAACATTTACCTCAGCAATTATCAGGTGGGCAACAGCAGCGAGTTGCAATTGCAAGGGCCCTAGCCGGTCAACCAAGGTTTTTACTAGCTGATGAACCAACCGGTAATCTAGATAGCTTAATGGCGCGCCAAGTAATGGAGCTACTCGAGCAAATAAACAAGGAAGGCGCTACTATTGTAATGGTAACGCATGACCCTGAATTAGCGCGCAGAGCGCCACGAAACATCCAAGTTGTAGATGGTAAGCTGGCTGATTTTACATTATACCAAAACCGAAATGCGGTATTTGATAAGGAAAATAACGCTTCAGCTAAAAACGCAGTGGGGGTTTAATATGTATCTTCACTATATTGATTTGGCATGGCGGAGTTTAAAACGCACCCCGTTGGTATCATTTTTAATGGTGCTTGCCATTGCCGTTGGCATCGGCATTACTATGACAAGTTTGTCGGTATACCACATGATGTCTATGGATCCGATACCACAAAAAAGCAACACATTGTTCGCTGTGCAACTTAACACTATGGACGATGGTAACCAGTGGTGGACAGATGATGATTTACCTACACAAATAACTTACAAAGACGCGATGGCGCTTTATAAAGTAGATTTACCAGCAAAAAAAGTCCCTATGGTGAGAGCGGGTTTTACTGTCCATATGAACGACGAGCAAGTTAAACCATTTTTAGAGGGCGCACGAATCACCGGAAGAGATTTCTTCTCGATGTTCAATGTGACCTTTAAATACGGTGATACTTGGACACAAGACCAAGAAGACACAACGGCGCCAGTTGTAGTGATAAGTGAAGCCTTAAATGAAAAGTTATTTAATGGTCAAGATTCAGTTGGAAGAGAGTTGTACTTAGACGATAACAGCTATCAAGTTGTT
>CBFHTO010000038.1:0-33448 GCA_965658765.1 Glaciecola sp.
TGGTGATCACATTCTGTTGCATACGGACTTCATTTTGTTGTTTTTTAATGTCTTGTTTAAGCCGAACGAGATCTCGGTCATCATTTAGCAATGGCGCATTAATCTCAAGCGCACGCTTGACTGACAGTGCATTGCTTTGTGCACCCTTTAGCTGTTGACGAAGAAGGTAAAGCTCTTGCTGCAGACCGTTTAAACTTATTTTTTCATCCTCTATATCGAAAGCGAGCCTTTGAGCCCGGCGGTCTGGTTCTGGCGGAGCACAAAATCTAGCAGGCCCAATTACCGCTAAAACATCTCCTTTTCGAAATACATCGCCTTCGTTGAACCTAAGCTGTTCAACCTGTCCACCATGCACGGCACCAAGGTCAACTTTTTCTAATTCGACCAAACCAGTTGCTGAAAGATAAAATGTGCGGTTCACGAAAAAGTAAACAAGATAAGCAAGGATCAAAAGAATAAACAGGATATATAATAACTGGGTTATCTTCGGTGCTTTGCGAGTAGGCGCCGACCCTTCGTTCTGTGTCCTTATGTAACTTTTTTGATGATGTAATTTCACTATTCCATCTCCCCTTGTCGATTTATTTCGTCGATAAGCGATCTCAAATCATGAAACACAAAATCATCAATGCCCGTAGCCTCATTGATGAGTGCCAGTGCACTTTCCATTTCAAAAGGACTGTTAAAATCTTCGGGTCTAAGCGCAATTTGCAACTTCGACTTTGATATATGGTCAAGCATGTTGTTAATTCGACGAATACGGGCATCATCAGATACTTTGCCGTAATTCATTAACACGAATTCGTCCACCAGCGGGTTTAGCGCTTTGTAAGTTTCTGGCAACCAGTGAAATGGCACAGCTATGCTAAGATTTGTGTCTTGACTATCCTCTCTGATTTGCCTAATCATTTCAACGAATTGGGATTGATATTCTCTTTCATTGCCGTCATAAGAGTCTAGTGCTTGAGGTTCGATATCAAGATGTACATAGCCGGTCAAACTCCCAACTGCAGCGACTTTTTGAGCGGCCTCTTGATGCTTAGATGGTCTAAACCACGAGTTATCCCCCAACATAAGTTTTACTTTACGATCTTGCTCATACATATCATCAATAAATTGCTTCGCTTTAACTCTATCGAGGTTTTTTGAATTAGACATATATAGCGTGGTTATTTGCTGGTTGTTTAACACCTCGGTCAACTTTCTATTATCTATTGCATTAAAGGTAGGTGACCAAATGTAAATTCCCCTTGTGAATGGTCGCGCACGGTTGGATTTGTTTGAAATATTGATTGGCACGATATACTCGGCTTTAAAGTCTAGCCGACTGGCAAGTAGTACGCGATTCATGCGTTCAAACAGCGCCTGTTTCGCTTCGATAAGTTCTATCACAGCATCCATATAATTAAGCGCACGGACCACCGCAGCAGAAACCACAATATTGTCGCCAGCTAATTTGCGGTTGAGTACTCTTTTCATTTTTTCAGAAGTTCTTAAATAGCGATACTGTTGGGTAATCGTGCGCTCAAGTTGATCAAGGTAATCGTTATAATTCGCTCTGACTCTGTTTTCCCTTTCCCACAATTCCAGCTCAGCCTCTCGCTGAAGAGCGGATAAACTGCTTTGATAGCTTGGCCTATCCTGAAAACTTAGTGGAACAGAGAACCTCAAACCAGCTACAAAATCATCTCGATCCGAAGACAATAAATCAAATTCCTTGCGCAGAAAGAAACGCAAACGATTGCCATTCCTGTAAGGATTAAATCTTTGAGCACCTTGTTCTGTAAGCTCAGATATTTTGGCAAATCTTGGGTCAGAGCGTAAGTCGTCCAACAAGGACTTCATATCTATATCCAAGACGGTGGGATGAAATTCATTAGAGCTCTGCCCGAAAGATAAGTCGTTGAGCTTTCGCAGCCTCAAACGCAAATTGACAACCTGCTCTTCAGAAATAAACAATTCGTCTAAGTAACTGAGGCCATTTAGATAAGCGCGTTGCTCAAAAGCAAGTACGGGCTCTATAAGCGATAACTTAGCATTGTAAAGCCTTGAATACGTCCCCCCAAAAGCGTTCTGGATATGGTAATTACGGCATTGAGCCTGCTGGCCCTGGTCTTGTAAATCGTTCCGTATTGTTTGCACCGCTGCCTGCCGACGAAGATTTTTTGCCCGATGATCAAACTCCTTCATGCCATTAGATAAGATGTCCCAAGATAACTCAAGGTAGGTACTACCTTGTCTGTCTAACTCGCTTGAATCTAAATCTCCTGTAGTCAAACCACCTCGTAACTCTACGCCGTAGTTTTTGTCCCAGTAATTAGCTTCTTCAAGTATTTGTAACTTAGATGCCTCTAGTTCAAAGTCTTGACTGCACTTCTGCGAGAGCAACTCTCTCAATTTCGGCAGCGAAGTTTCAGACTCAGCGACTAATTTCGTCGCGTTAAAACTAGATTCAATAAGCTTCCATAGATACGTTTCATCATCTAATTTTTTTATGGCGGAATTACTTGATTGAGCTAATGCATTATCACTCAGCGAAACAAGCATTAGCGACAGTAGACACAAAAGCGACAAAGACAAGATATTATTGGCTCTGGCTTGGGATAACATCAACACAACATTCATTTTTGTCTTCTTTTTGTTGAAAAGCTAAAAGAATCATTTACCTAATTCAGGCTAAGATTTTAGCGTTATGTTGGTCAGTTCTTTAGCAAAAGCAAGGCGGTTTTAATTCAAAAACCGCCTGCCATGACGTAAAAATTTCACATAACTTATAAAGTTTCATAACAAATGTATATTGAAATAATATTATATTCAACGCCTTTGGTTTAAAATAGAGTGTGGTGGATGTATTTATGCATTTACTAGTGAAATGTTTATAAAATATCTCAAAGAAGCAAATCAAACAGCAGAGGTAGTACAATGAAGAAAGTCAGCATGATCAAGAGATTAAGTTCTTTTTGTTTTGTCATGTGTGCTTGCGCATATGGAGCGCTAAGCTCTGCGAACCCAATCACAATAGATACAAGTGAGTGGAGTTATCAGAATGCGCCAAGCAGTAACTCAATATCGAAAAAAGACGTCTTCACAAAGCTATTAGACAACACACCGACAAAATCTGCCAATTCGTCTGGTTCACTGATCAGTAACTTTTCTTTTGTAGGCGACTTTCTATTTACCGGTGAAATGACCGCAACCTTTGCTGATAATCAAGCTTGTGGTACGTCCAATGACAATTCTTGCGACGACAATGACCTTATGGGTATCGTATTTGGGTGGCAGAATGATGCAAACCACTATCGCCTGGGTTGGGGACAAGGCGGAATAAACGATATTACTGGAAAGAACGGCTTATTTTTCATAGAAGAGAAAAACGGTAAAAGCAATACAATAGAGCACTGGGAAAACCTTTTCTGGCAAGAAGACGAGACCTATGTTTTTGAGATAAATAGAAAAGGAAATGCTCTCAATATTTCACTTAACGGCACAGGACGCAGCACGGCAGGTAGTCAAGGCAGCGATCCAACTTTGGCTAGTAACAATGCGAGTCCTTCTCAAGTCGCCATAAATTATATCGTTGATAATGATACATGGCTCAGCGGCAATGTGGGTGTTTACACCGAGAGTCAAACCGCTTTCTTTGCAAACCTTACTGCTGAGGGTCTTATTGAAGTTTCGGAACCTTTTCTGTTTGGATTAGTAAGTTGTGGGATTGTCTTTTTATTAGCTCGCAGAAAACGAGCATTCGCAACAACTACTACGAATTAAATAGACTTAGATTAGAAGTGTTTGGGTATATGCTTCGCGCTTTATACCCATACTTCTGCAAAAGCCCTCACTGGGAATGTACCAAATCCTGCTACTTTGACTGGCACGGCGTAAAATGCAAATCCTGAATTTGGTAACGAGGTTAAATTGCAAAGGTGCTCCACTATTAAAATATCATTGTCTAACAAGGTAGAGTGAACTGGGCGCTCATTTCTTACAACATCATCGATGTTGTAAGAATCGATGCCTACAAGCACGACTCCGGCATCGCGTAAATACTCTGCAGCTTTTTCTGTCAAATGAGGATGACCTTCATAATATGCCTCAGTATTCCAGTGCTTTGACCACTTAGTTTCAACCAACACTGCTTTACCCTGAAGTTCGTGCTCATAAAAGTAACTTTCATCAATGGCACTTACTCCCTCATCGACTACGATTTTTATTCCTTCTAAACTGGCCAGTGCCTCTATTTCAAGTTGTGATATGTCTTTTCCATCTTCATATCGATGAAAAGGAGCATCTAAGTAAGTACCGGTGTTTGAACACATCTGAATACTACCTATTTGAAAGCTTGTCCCTTCGGCGTACATGGTTTTTGATTGTTCTCGACTGATATAATCACAAATAATAGGAGGTGGTAATCCCTTATAAGTAACTAGACCGTCAGTTATTGTATGACTTAAGTCGATTATTTTTTTCATACTTGGAATTTGTCCTTTTCTGGTAGCATTGATTTGTTTAGGGCCTGTTGATCTTTGCGTTTTAGAGCTAATAAATTCATCATATTAATCAGTTGAAGCCTTCAGTAAGTTTTTTATTGAAGCTATTTATAAAGATTTATGCAACTGATTTAAGCTCTAATAAAGCGGTTTTGATATAAAGAAGTTTCACTAATCATACCTTTATTGTGCCTTTAAAGCCTTACGACACATCTTACTAAGCTTCCGGTTTTCTGAATTAAGACCTATGACTGATTTATGAATACAGGAAAATAAGCTAGGTTTGAACTAAGCTTTACTGAGGGACTCAATTGAAAGCTGTATTTGGCACAATAAAGACAAAAACAGCCCTTTCAGTCAGTATCGCAGGCCATTCATTTAAAGTAATCTTATTCGCGTGGTCAACAACTTATAAAACCGTTTGGAAACAGTTTTATGAAATGAGCAATGTGCAGGTACGTTAATACAATTTAATTTGTGTAATTAATTGGTAACTATCATGCCATAGCAATTGCTTTTTGTGATGAAACCACACATTTTATTTATTTAATAAAGGATTATTTTATGAACAAAGCTTTAAACACGCCATCCATTCTAGATTTAAACTCACCAAAACAATCGTCTACAAAACTTAAGCCTATTTCTATTGACTCTATGCCCCACGTAGTCGGCGGCAATAACGATAGAAGAGCGGAGCTTCAGCAGCAACGCGATAACCTATACGGAGAAAGAGATACATCAACACTTGACTGTGTTGCTGCAAGTACTGTTGGAGCGGGTATGTCTCTCTTAGGACCGGTAGGAACCATCGCTGGCGCTGGCTTTGCAGCTTATGTGTGTTCAGACGATTAACTAAAGGAAAAACAGCATGAACCCTAAACTTTCGATGTGGCTTGCTCACGTGTTATTTGTCGCAGCACTTGCGTATTTTGCTTTTAATGGCTTAATTGACTGGCCAACTATTATCATGCTGTTAACGATAAAGTTAGAAATACAGATCCTTGCTCATTATTATTTTAAGGATAAGTCTAAAACAACAGCTGAATTAGAACGTAAGCTTATTTAATTAGCGACATTCTTTATATTTATGTCTTGGAAGTAGGCCTTTTTAATCATATGCCTACTAGGGTCTTGTACCCTTTACTGTATGAATTTCGTTCACTCTGTGTGCTTCACGAGCGCGGCGCGTGCTCGTCGATGCAACTATTCTGCATCAAGAGTATGTGACAAAGAGCGAGGAGCACATGTTTGACGATTTTTAGGACGCCGTTATGGTTTTCACAAAACTTTGTTAAGCTAGCGATTGTTATTTAACCTTTCGGATTTAAATTTATGGCGTCAAACATACTTACCGAAAAACAAAAACATTTGCGGATATTAGCCGTTGCACGGCGCATCCCTGAAGGTAAAATTGCGTCTTATTCTATGCTTGCTGCGCTTGCCGGTTTACCCGGGAGAGCAAGAATGGCTGGAAAAGCGCTAGGGGCATCACTCGCATCACAAGACGTGCCTTGGCACAGAGTGATAAGAGCTGATGGCAAGATAGCGTTTCCCCTAGAAAGTCTGAACGCCAAAACACAAATAGCCAAGTTACGAGCAGAAGGCGTTGAAGTGAATAAGGGGCGAATCAGCGTCAAACAATATCTGTGGAATCCAGACTTGTTTTCTTCTTAACCCGTAAGTGACACCTATTAGTGTTTAAACTCGAGAATACAGATAGCAAACCCCGTTTGACTTACACGTTCACATACAATGCAGAATCAAATCTAAAGCGATTCGGCAAATCTTGCGAGAGTCTGAGATTTTCAACATGCGCTAATGGAGGCTGGCGTTTAACTCGTCAATTACTTCGGCCCACATCGCATCATCAACAAGCGCCTCTTTTAAAAATGCGCGTTGCGCTTCATTCCAGTAAGGCGCTTTATGTAAATAAGTAGTATCGTTCAAGCCCTTGTGTGAATCGATAAATGCGTCTATCGCTTCTTTATCGCTCTCTAGGCCTAACTGTTCAAAAAGATCTGACATACTTGGTTGCTGAATATCCATCGTCGTTATCCCTATTTTATTTGTGACAACAATCTTTAAACGTCTTACTGTATTTATGAGATCAGCATGTAATATTTAAAGCAAAATACAAGGCCCTTTTAACAAGCTTTGATTGCATCCCTTGTGCTAGAAAATTAACCCTGCAAATAAAGCTACTTCATTGATTTTGTTAGTTACATTGTAAATTATCAATTTACTTCTTACTATTAATGTACATAGATGTATTTGGTGAGAAAATATGACATTTAAGCCCGATTATGCGCACACACATCAAGTCACTAATCAGCCGAGGGCGCTAACAAGCTATAACGCATATCAATGTGACGATGTTCTACAATTCTGGATAAAAGTCTTCAGTGGAAATTGGGGCGAACAAGATCTAAAAGACTATGGAGCACTAGTAGGTGGTGCATTACAGCAAGCCGGGTTCGATGCCAATAAATACAAGCCAGAGTTTCATTCGCACGACCGCTTTGGTCACAGAATTGATCAAGTAGATTACCATCCTTCCTATCACCAACTAATGCAAAGTGCAATTGCAGCTGGGCATCACTCCCTACCATGGCTAGAAAAACGCACAGGAAGTCATGTGGTGAGAGCAGGTATTGAGTATTTGCATACACAAGCTGACCCAGGCTCTGGCTGCCCTCTCACAATGACATTTGCTTCGATTCCAGCTTTACAACATCAAGAGGCGCTCGCAGAGAAATGGTTACCAAAAATTTTGTCGAGCAATTATGACCCATCTAATGCGCCATACTTTGAGAAGACAGGCCTAACAATTGGTATGGCGATGACTGAAAAGCAAGGAGGATCTGACGTGCGTGCGAACAGCACCCAAGCAAGGCCAAACGGCGTCGACGAATCAGATATTCCAATTTGGGAACTCATTGGGCATAAATGGTTCTGTTCTGCGCCTATGTGCGATGGTTTTTTAGTAACCGCTCAGGCTAACAAGGGGGTAACTTGTTTTCTCGTACCACGCTGGAAACCCGACGGCACGAAAAACCCAATTCAAATTCAAAGACTAAAAGACAAGGCAGGTAATGTTTCAAACGCTTCGTCCGAGATAGAGTTTAGAGGTGCGTTTGCCTGGCAAGTTGGCCAAGAAGGTAGAGGTATTCCAACAATTATAGAAATGGTGTCACTGACGCGTTTTGATTGCATGGTTGCCTCCTCTTCCATCATGGGCACGGCTATTCAACAAGCACTTCATCATACATCGGGTCGATTTGCCTTTGGCTCGAGACTAAATCAACAACCTTTAATGAAAAACGTGCTAGCCGATTTGGCATTAGAATCAGAAGCGGCATTAGCCATATCCTTGCGTATGGCCAATGCATTAGATAAAGGCGAATTAACACTTATGCGAATAGGTACGGCTATTGGCAAGTATTGGATATGTAAACGTGCACCACAACACACTTACGAATGCATGGAATCAATAGGCGCCGTAGGCTTGATAAAAGACAATATATTGGCTCGGCTTTACACTGAAGCACCTGTGAATGCAATTTGGGAAGGGTCGGGCAACGTACAATGTCTGGACGTTTTAAGGGCTATTCATAAAGAGCCAGATACACTTGATGCTCTCTTGAATGAGTTTATAAAACCCTGTAAACAATCTACGAGTTTACAAAACTTCGTCAAGTCGCTTGAGAACGAACTCAAAAATACAACAGATATGGAATATCGTTGTCGAAGCTTAGTGGAAAAACTAGCCTTAGCGTGGCAAGCTTCAACCTTATTGACATATGGCGATCCGAAAATTGCAAAGGCATTTATTGAATCTCGCATAGACCAGCCTCGTTTAGCTATGTATGGCGCTATGCCTACGAGCATCGACTGCGACTATATCATCAGGCGCGCTACGCCTAAGACAAAATAAATTGAAGCTCATCTCAAGCAGAACAACGGATATAGATATGCAAAGCAAGATTAGTTTCGCGGAAAAAGTCATTCAATTTAACAACAATTTGAATATCACAGAACCGCTTCCAGCAGGTATCCTTGCGTTGAACCCTTTTTCTCAGGGTTCACCTAGCCTTCCAATTAGCGAAGCATTTTATCGACGCTTTTATAACGATCAAAAACCAAGAGATCTTATTCTTGGTATTAATCCTGGACGCTTAGGCGCTGGCGCAACGGGGATCCCTTTCACCGATACAAAACGCCTCGCTTCACATTGCAATATGACATGCGACTTCCATCTGCACGAACCATCATCTGTCTTCGTCTACAAAGTAATTGATGCATATGGAGGTGCAGAGTCGTTCTATAAACGCTTTTTCTTTTCTTCTGTTTCACCTTTAGGTTTCGTAAAAATGAATAGCAAGGGCAAGGAAGTGAACTATAACTATTATGATGACAAAGCTTTAGAGAAAGCTGTGCTTCCATTTATTAAAAAATCTATGGAACAGTTGATTGAGCTAGGCATTAACACGCAACGAGTTTACTGTTTGGGAACCGGAAAGAACTATAAATTTTTACATTCTCTTAATAAAGTACATCACTACTTTGACGAAATAATTCCTCTTGAACATCCACGCTATGTTATGCAATACAAAAGTAAATCGATACAAAGCTATATTGAAAAGTATCTAAATGCGTTCTCAGGTTGTACTTAGAGGTGTTCGTCTACGTTATTAGATATTACTTGCTACAAAAATTGGTCCGATTGAAAATCATAAATTAACTGCGAAGAAAGACTCGCTTTAATAGCATCAATGTCTTGCATAAATACAGTGTGTTTCACCGCTAAAATGGCAATGTCGTAACTATTTAGCTCTTGTGGCTGAATAAACTTTTGGCCAACTTCTGACTCCATATAAGGATCATAGAGAGAGACTTCTAGATCTAAAGCCTGCATCGATCGATACAGATCCTCGACTTTGGTGTTGCGGGTATCAGGACAGTCTGGCTTAAAGGTGTAACCTAAAATGAGGATCTTAAGCTTGCTCAGTTCAACCTTGTGTTTAAGGCACTTTTTGAGAAAGTTGTCCAACAACACGTTTACCATCGCATTATTAACTTCTCGTGCGGTACGTATAATGTCGGGGAAGTAACCAAAGCTATTTGATTGGTGAAGCAAGTAATAAGGGTCTACCCCTATGCAATGCCCACCAACAAGGCCAGGGTAAACGCGCATAAAATTCCACTTTGTTGATGCTGCATCAATGACCTCCATCACGTTAATATCGAGTTTATGAAATATCTGGTAAACCTCATTCATCAGCGCAATGTTCACATCTCTTTGCACGTTTTCTAATAACTTAGCCGCTTCTGCCACCTTGATGCTGTTTACACAGTACGTTCCAGCATGAACGATAGAACGATATAAATCATCGACCTTTGTTGCTATCTCTGGTGTAGAGCCGCTAGTAATTTTTACGATATTAGAAACGTGATTTTTTTTATCGCCAGGATTGATTCTTTCAGGGGAATAGCCAACAAAAAAATCTTCGTTGTATTTTAAACCTGAGTATTCAGCCAATAAGGGCACACAAACATCTTCAGTCACCCCAGGATAAACGGTTGATTCATATATAACGACGTCATCTTTAGACAGCACTTTAGCCAGCATCGTGCTCGCCTCTTTGAGAGGATTAAGATCGGGCTGATTGTTTCTATCGATCGGTGTTGGGACAGTCACAATATATATGTCGCATTGAACTATGTCCTGCAACGAGTTTGTAAACGAGACTAACTTTGCATCGTCGAACGACTTAGCATCTGACTCCTGTGAAGCATCAATACCACTTCGTAAATCATCCACTCTATCGCGGTTAATATCAAAACCTATCGTTTTGTATTTTTTTGCAAACTCAAGTGCGAGTGGAAGGCCAACATAGCCAAGACCAACAATGCCTATAACCTG
Source organism: Glaciecola sp. (assembly GCA_965658765.1). GTDB lineage: Bacteria > Pseudomonadota > Gammaproteobacteria > Enterobacterales > Alteromonadaceae > Glaciecola. Next base: position 10,411 of record CBFHTO010000038.1, read on the forward strand.
CTTTAAATTCATTATGTGAACTGACTCTTTAGTTTTAACATTCCTAAAGAAATTACTCTTCAAACTAGAAAAGCTCAAGAGCTTAATAAATTTTCCTACTCATTTAATGCTTATTCTTCAGTCAGCTTTTGCCTAATTTTCACTTAATAAAGACCTCACATCGTCCAACATCATTTCTGCTTCCTGATACAAATTCGCTTGCTCAAGCAGAGCTCGCGTACCAGCACCTGTGATCAACTCGCTTCTCACATCCAAAACTATCGGAATAGACATCGGCGAGGGCTTTTCAAGTGAAACGAATTGGAACGCGTCACAGAAACGAAACAACAAAGCGCTCGTTCTTGCTAAGTCAAGCAACTCTCGCTGCGCATTTTCGCGCGTTACTTTCAACAAAATATGGTCAGGCTCGTACTGTCTCAAAGTGTCATAAATGAGGTCAGTAGAAAAGGTCACTTGCTTCATCGTCTTCTTGTTGCTGTGATACTGCTGTTCAATCAAACCACTGACTACAGCCACTTGGCGGAAACTTCTTTTCAGCATGCTTGCTTCTAACATCCAGTCTTCTAGTTCGTCTCCGAGTACATCAGGATTAAATAATTGGGGAATATGCGACTCATGCACCGGCAATACTGAACTTATCGATAAACCATAGTCTGTGATAGAAAAACTAAGAGGCTTTAAGTTTAAACGTTCCATTCTTCTTGTTAGCAACATTCCGAGAGTTTGATTCGCTTTGCGCCCCTCAAAAGTATAAAACAACACTGTATTTTGTTTTCTGAAAGGAAACTGCTCTATTAGCAAGGATGTCTGGCTCGGTAATTCACTAAATCGGCGTTGAAGCTCCAACCATTCCCTTACGAGTTTAGGTAAGGACTTCCACTCGTTTTCTTGATTGATCAAACCACGAACAGCTTCTGCTAAATACGTAGATAAAGGCATTTCGCCACCTACGAAACTGGGGATTTTAGGTTCCTTTGCTTTGCCAGTCTTAGCCTCGACTATCATGTCTCTAATTCCCTCGAATATAAGGATCTCTCCAGCGAAATAGAAACTATCTCCCTTGACCAGTTGTTGAGCAAAATACTCTTCAATCTCTCCTATTATTTTCCCTTGATGGGCGCGCCTAATTCGCTTTACTCGCAAACGTCCCGCCTCAACTATGGTACCGATGTTTTGTCGATGCCTCATCATTACGCGCTTATTTAACACCCCATATGACTCTTTTCCCTCTACTTGCCCAAGCGCTGTTATCCGATGATATCGCTCATACGCTTTTAGCGCATACCCCCCGTCTTGAGTGAAATCCCAAAGCGCTTTGAATGTTGGCTTATCGACAGAAGAATATGGGCTAGCGTCTAATATTTGTTGATAGATATCGTCTTGCGTGCAAGCCTCGCTGCACAAACAATTCATTATGTACTGTGGGATAATATCTAAAGCCCCTGAACAAGGAGGCTCTGCGTCTAAATCACCTTTCTTTATTGCCTTTATCGCTGCCAAACATTCAAGCGATTCAAAACGATTGGCCGGAACGAGTAAAGCTTGGGATGGTTCGTCCAAGCGATGATTAGAACGGCCAATGCGCTGCATGAGACGACTAACGCCTTTTGGCGCGCCTACTTGTATCACCAAGTCAACGTCACCCCAATCTATACCCAATTCCAGTGCAGCTGTCGCAACGACTGCTCGAAGCTTCCCATCTGACATCATTGCACTGGTTTTTTCACGCTGCTCCTTGCTTAATGAGCCGTGATATATTGCGATAGGTAAGGCCTGTGTGTTGGCCTCCCATAGAGATTGAAAAATCAATTCTGCTTGTGCGCGAGTGTTCACAAATACAAGGCTCGTATTTGCCTGTGCAATAGCTTGCATTATTTCTTCTTTCGCGTACTTCGCCATATATCCACCGTATGGGATATACTTTTTATTAGTCAGGATTTTAACTCGTGGTTTTACTCGCGTCTTTGCTTCAATCAGCTCAACGGGCTCGCCTGTGGGTCCTAGCCAAGCCGCTAGAGAATTTGGGTAGGCAACCGTAGCGGAAAGACCTACACGAACAAAGTTAGGATTTATCCATTGTAACCTTGCAAGCGCCAAAGAGAGAAAATCTCCTCTTTTCGAATTTGCGAAAGAATGAGCCTCATCGATAATCACATTTTTTAAATTCGCAAAAAGCGTAGGGGCATCTGTATAACTTAACATCAGCATAAGTGATTCAGGCGTCGTCAGTAAAATATCGGGCGGGTTGCGCCTCTGTCGTTGTCTTGCTGACGCTGATGTGTCACCGGTTCGTGCATCGACGCTGATCGACAAGCCCATATCTTCGATCGGCTTGGTTAAGTTTCTTTGTATGTCATAGGTCAGTGCTTTTAACGGTGAAACATACAAGGTGTGTAATCGATGTGCTTGTTTTTGACGACTTGTTTTATTAGTGCTTTTAGAGTGTAAACGCTTTACTTCACTCGCACGCTGTTTTTGTAAATGTTGTAGATGTAAATCAATTAAGCTTGGCAAAAAGCCAGATAAGGTTTTACCCGCGCCAGTAGGTGCAATAAGCAAACTTGATTGTTTATTCACAAAAGCACGGATGGCAGCTTTCTGGTAGGGTCTGATAATCCACCCTTGGCTTTGAAACCACTGTTTAAAAAGGCTCGGGATAACTGCATTTTTTGGCAATTTAATGTCATCCTATAACATAAAAGGTCGTGTACGTATGAGCATCATTCATGGCCTATTTTTTCGAATTTTAGCAAAGTAAGATCACATAGCAGTTTGTTCACTTGCCAAAGAACGCTACACAATAGTAGTAAACCTTATTTTATTCACCATAAACAACACATAAGCAGTATGTTAAATTAATGTTATGTGGTTAAATAAAACCTCAATCACTTATCTAAAGGAATAATATGGCGTTTAATGCAGATATGGTTGCAGAACTAAACTTGTTACTGCTCTTTCCAGAACAAAGCCTGATGCAAGGTTTAAAAGTACATCACAACGACGCAAGCTCTGAAATGGTGGCAGCTGCCCAGAGGTTGTATGATAAAGGTATTGTCACTCAGGCTGATGGTGGTTACCTCACTGATTTAGGATATGATCTTGCTGATCATGCGAGGGTAATTCAATCAGCGCTAAACGATCAATAAATTAATATTTTGCGTAATTACCATTGTTTGATTTAAACAATGAGAGCTCTATTTGCACCCCGAAGAATGGATAAAAACAGACGATAAAGGCTTATATTGCAAACCACTTGACGCATATATCGACCCTATGCGTGAAGTGGAGCATGCTATTATCACCCACGCTCATGCAGACCATGCGCGAGCCGGGCATAAACACGTTTACGCGACGCCCGCCACCCTTGATATCATGCGAGTAAGATATGGTGATGATCATGCAGAATACATACACGCTTTAAATTATGAGCAATCTTTTGCGCTCAAAGATGCTTCTGTCACTTTGCTCCCAGCAGGCCACATACTTGGTTCTGCACAGGTTTTAATTGAGTATGATGGCTACCGCCTTGTGCATACTGGGGACTTTAAAAGACAAGTAGATCCTACATGCGAGCCTTTTGTGCCTGTCCCTTGTGATGTGTTTATTACCGAAGCGACCTTCGCGTTGCCTGTTTTTCAACATCCTCCAATCACCCAAGAAATACAGAAATTACTCGATAGTCTAAAGCGACTCCCAGAATCGTGCCACCTAGTAGGTGTATATGCGTTAGGCAAATGCCAAAGGGTAATATTGGCGCTAAGAGCACTGGGATATCACGATACAATCTATTTGCATGGAGCATTGGTCAACTTATGTCACTTATACGAGGAACATGGCGTGAAACTTGGGGACTTGGCAGAGGTCTCAGCGCTATCAAACATCAAGACGCTGCAAGGTAAAATCGTCTTAGCTCCTCCCTCTGCACTGCAGGATAGATGGTCGAGGAAACTACCCAACTTAATGCCCTGTATGGCCTCTGGCTGGATGCAAATTCGTGCTCGTTCTAAACAAAGACGAGCCGAGTTACCCCTCATCGTATCCGATCATAGTGATTGGGACGATTTATTATTTACAATCAAAGAGGTAAATCCAAAAGAAGTTTGGATTACGCATGGACGAGAAGAAGCCTTAATTCACGAAGCACAGAAAATGGGCTACAAGGCCAAAGCACTTAGTCTAATTGGCTATGATGAGGACGCTGGACTGTGAAGAGCTTTGCAAAACTGGTTGATGCGCTCTACTACTTAAATAGCAACAACGCCAAGGCGCAACTTCTCATAGAATATTTTAAAAACACAAGTGATCCTGACCGTGGTTTGGCAATTGGCGCCATAGCAGGCACATTAAATTTTGAGTTTTTTAAAAGAAAAACCATTAAAGATTTGATTACTGAGCGAATTGATCCTGTTTTGTTCGAGCTTAGCTACGATTATGTGGGTGAAATGAGTGAGACCGTAGCGCATCTATGGAGTCAATGTAAAAGGCAAGAAGACCTCACTTTCAAGGAATTACCGCCTTTGAGAGATGTGGTTAGCAACTTTAAAGAGCTCAAGCGTCAAGATACTAAATTATATTTATCTAAACTTCTTTCAAGTATGACACCTACAGAGCGTTGGGCCTTATTGAAATTAGGCACTAGGGGCTTGAGAATTGGTGTATCAGCACGATTTTTAAAGAAAATATTAGCACAATACGCACAATCATTAGGTAATGATGTATCGATAGAAGATATAGAAAGAGTGTGGCACGGTGTTACCCCTCCATATACTAGCTTATTCGCATGGCTAGAGGGAAGTGGACCAATGCCAGACGTCAGTAAGGAATTAACCTTTCAACCAGTCATGCTAGCACACCCATTTGATGACTCTAAACTAGATACAGTCAATCCTGACAAGTGGCAGGTTGAATATAAATTTGATGGCATTAGGGCACAACTTGTCTGTACCGAGAAAGGCAGTGCATTGTTCAGTCGAACTGGAGACAACATTAGTGAGAGTTTTCCTGATTTGCTCGCAAACGTGGATGAACTAAATATTATCGGGCGCTTTGACGGTGAGTTGCTTGCTCTAAATTCTTCTCAATTAGACTCAAATAAAATTGAGTTCGAGAACCTAAGTTCACAAGATTTAATTCAGCGATCAGAAGAGCTAAAACAAAGTAATTTACAAGGCAAATACCCAATGATTGCAAGCTTCAATGCTCTTCAACAACGGCTTAATAAAAAGAAACCCAGCAAAAAATTACAGCAAGAGATTCCCGTTGGATTTGTAGCTTATGACGCATTGCACATAAACGGAAAGGACCTGCGGGACTGCACGCTCGATGAACGCAGTAGTAAATTGGGCGGCTATTTAGAAAGTCTAAACAGTGAAGTTATTATGCAGTCACATAGTATTATTTTTAATGACCATCATGAGCTGCTCGATATAAAACAACGCATAAGCGACGATTCTACGGGCTTCATTGAAGGACTCATGATAAAAAAACGCTCCGGAAAATATATATCCGGGCGACCTTTAGGGCAATGGTATAAGCTTAAGCGAGATCCAAAGTTAATTGATGCTGTAATCATGTACGCGCAACGAGGGCATGGCAAACGCTCCAGTTTTTATTCTGATTTTACCTTCGGTTGTTGGCAAGGAGACAAGTTGCTCCCAATTGGTAAAGCCTATTCTGGCTTTACTGATGATGAGCTCAAAAAATTAGATAATTGGGTTAGGCGCAATACTGTGGGTAGATTCGGTCCAGTAAAAGAAGTGGAAAAGAAGCTCGTATTTGAGGTTGCTTTTGATTCGGTGCATCAATCTAATAGGCACAAATCTAAAGTTGCTCTGCGCTTCCCAAGAATTCACAGAATCCGATGGGACAAACCTGCTAACGAAGCGGACCAACTGCAGACATTGAAAAACATGATCTGAGAAGGCCACTCCCTTTAGAGTTTCTAAGATTAATCCACGCTGCTTGAACTCTTAGCTCTTAGCTCTTAGCTCTTTACTCGTTGCTCTTATTCCTAACCCTTAGCTGACGGTCTTGCACTCATCTCGCTATACCAACGCTGTAAGTTAGTTTGCTCAGGAGACAAACGTATGTCCACTACTCTTGCAAAATCAATCGCACAAAGCGCCGTGATATCAACAATTGAGAGTTTGTCAGACACAATGAATTCTGACTCGGCTAGACGTTTTTCTAGTACGTTTAGATACTTAGCGGCATTAATACCGGCTTCTTTTCCATACTCAGGCACTGGCGTCATTCTATCCTTAAAGTACCCTGTTGTATGCTGAAAACACATGCCTACTTGGTTGAATAAGCACAGTTCTACCTGACGCTGCCACATAGCAATTGTCGCTTTCTCAAGGGGTGTAGCACCCATCAAGCTAGGCTCAGGATGCAAAGACTCAAAATACAGACAAATCGCGTCACTTTCTGAGATACATGTGCCGTCATCGAGTTCAAGAACAGGTACTTTACCTATAGGATTTTTTTGTCTCATTTCTTGACTCAGATTTTCACCACTGGCGATATCTATTTGTACATAGGGTACTTCTATGCCTTTCTCAGCGAGGAAAATCCTGACTCTTCTTGGAGTTGGCGCTGTTTTAGTATCATAAATTTTCATTTTATGCTCCCAAGCTTTTCGTATACTTGCATATAATTGACAGCGGTACTTGAACAGACTCGCCACTTCTTGGTGAACAAGTTATACGCCATGCCTTTTTCTGTGAACAGTCTCATTCTTGCGATAGAGGCCATGCTGTTTAGCTCGAAGGGAGTAACAAAAAGATACCAACTGTGGGTTCCAATAGGTAAATATCTCATAATGTATTCAGCCCCAATAATACCAACTAAGAATGACTTTATTGTTCTATTTAAAGTCGCCATCACGACACAGCCGCCTTTTTTTACCATGGACGAGCACTGTTTTACCAACTCTTTTTGATTTGGTACGTGTTCGATGACCTCAGCATTTATTACCACATCGTAACTTGCCGCTTCTTTCTGTACAGTTTGTTCTGGATGTTCGTGTCGATACTCTATATCAAGCTTGGACTTTTTTGCATGTCGCTTTGCTACTTCTATACTCATTTCACTCACATCAACGCCAACAACATCTGCTCCAGCTTTAGCAAGCGGTTCGCAAACTAAGCCACCACCGCAACCCACATCTAATATTCGTAGACCTTCCAAAGGCTTGATTTTTAGAGGATTACGCCCATAAAACGCACATATTTGTTTGATAAAATACTCAACCCTAGCACGATTAAACTCTAATGCAGTTTTGTATTTACCATTTGGGTCCCACCAATTCTCGGCTAGAGCGTCAAACTTGGCGACTTCCTCAGGGCTAAAGTTTTCGTTTTTTTCTGATTGACTGCGAGTTGAACTAAGCTTGCTTTTATCTAACATCGAATACAACTTTTAGGTTTGTGAAATTTTATGCGACAAGATATTTTTATTAGACATATCGATCAGCCGCGATTGCTAACCTTTGCTAATACGAAAATTGGCGCAGAAGAGTTTTGTAATATGAAAGACTATAGTTTCGATAAATATAGTCTTTATCGTTTTGCTTGTTCAGCTTCCCACTTTTCGAACTGACGTCGAGCGAGTGCGTCGATTTTATCTTTGTTTTCGCTCACCCACCAAGTCTCCATTATGCGTACGTTTTTTTGGTTTGCTTTGAAGAAAAGATCGACTAGATCACCGAGTATGGGAATAAAGCCTAGGCCATAATCAATCAAGGCATTTTTGACCATTTGATACTTGAGCGCCTTTGGAAGGTTCAGCTTATGTCCGAGGTAGACAATACGAAAGGACGCAAGCAGCATAATGGTATCGCCGATACCTGGTATTAAGCCGACCAAAAAGTCCAAACCGACCTTTATTCCAACGACAGGTAGCCTTACCGCAGTATCTAATAAATTAGCCAAAGACTGTGCTTTTAGTAGTGCATCAGGCGCTCTGAAATCATCTTCCAATGCATCATCTCGCACAATCTGCACGCCTGAAAACTGGCGAACGCCTAAATCAGAGCTTGTTTGACCATTATCATCTAAGGATTTCTTATCATTATCAAAATGCTCGTTACTCATATCAGGTATGATTTCTCCAATCGATACTTATTTTTTACTGCCCATCGCAAGCGCGAGAGCCATTCGTGATTCGTTATCACTCGACACTTGCCAAGATTGCAAATTGTCCTTAATTAACGAAAACAACATATCAATGTGCTCAGGCTCTGAATTAAGAGCGGTGATGTACTGATAGTTCTCACCACCATTCTCCATAAAATACTCGCGGTTCTCTTCGCCAATTTCTTCAATTGTTTCCAAACAATCTGACGAAAAACCAGGACAAACTACCTGCAAAGATTTAACGCCTTTCTTTGGTAATGACTTCAATGTCTCATCAGTATAAGGCTTGAGCCATTCTTCTCGACCAAAACGCGACTGAAAGGTAGTCATATACTCATCTTCTTGCAGACCTAAGTATTCAGCGACCAACCTAGTTGTTTTGTGGCATTGGCAGTGGTATGGGTCACCGTTCATCAGATAGCGCTTAGGAATTCCATGGTAAGAGAAAACCAGTTTATCTGCTCGACCATGCTCCTTCCAATGCGCTTGTATTGAATTAGCAACACACTTTATATATAGCTCATTTTCACAATACTCGTTAATAAACCGTAATTCTGGCAACCAGCGACGTTGCATAAAGTCTTGGGCAACCGCATCGAAGGTTGAACCAGTAGTGGATGCACAATATTGTGGGTACAAAGGCAATACTAATAGCTTTCTGACGCCTTGGTTTAACATTTTAGAGATTGTATCGCTCACACTTGGATTGCCGTAACGCATAGCAAAGTCAACAATCACATCATCACCAAAAGCTTCGGCAAACTTTTTTTGTAAGCCTTTGGTTTGATTTTTTGTATGTACAAGTAAAGGCGAGCCCTCTTCGCTCCACACTGTCGAATATGCTTCTGCTGATTTTTTTGGACGGGTGTTTAAAATTATCCCATTGAGAATAAACCACCAAATTGCTTTAGGTACTTCGACGACTCTTGGGTCACTTAAAAATTGTTTAAGATAAGGCCTCAAGGCTTGTTTGGTAGGAGCCTCTGGTGTTCCAAGGTTAGTAATTAATACACCAATTTTGTCTGCTTGTTTATGGGTAAAGCCAGTCTGCGACTGAAATTTCATATTATTGTTCACTTCAAAAAATAGATGATGAGTAAAATGAGAAAGAGCTAGGATCTCTTCCTAGCTCAACAGTAATCTTTACGCTTGGTTTCTTATTTCAGTTTACGGAAGCGGCGAATAATAAGTTGGCGCTCCCGGTCCGACAGGCAAGCCTAATAAAAAGACCCATAGGTAAAACAACAAAGTCCATCCAACAATAAATATCATAGAATAAGGAAGCATTGTGGCAATCAATGTACCTATACCGAGGTCTTTTTTGTAGCGAACCCCTATTGCAAGGATAAGACCAAAATAACTCATCATGGGTGTGATGACATTGGTAACGGAGTCGCCTATTCGGTAGGCGGCTTGTATAACTTCTGGGGCAAACCCAATAAGCATAAGCATGGGTACAAAGATTGGAGCTGTAATCGCCCATTGAGCCGACGCGCTGCCTAAAGACAGATTCACCAAGCCACACATCAAGATAAATAGCACAAACACTTCTGGGCCGTCGAAGCCAGTCGCTTGCAAGAATGCGGCCCCCTTAACGGCTAATACGGTCCCTAAATTTGTCCACTTAAAAAATGCAACGAATTGGGCGGCAAAGAACACAAGCACAATATAAAGCCCCATGGACGACATACTTTTAGACATCGCGTCAATAACATCTTTATCGTTTTTCATGCTGCCTGTTATTTTACCGTAGACAAAACCAGGAATAGCGAACGTTACAAATATATAAACAACAATCCCTTTCAAGAATGGAGAGTCTTTGACCATTCCCGTATCGGGATTTCGTAAAATACCGTTTTCGGGGACTACGGTAAGTGCTATTAATGAAAGCAAAAATAGAAAAGTAACTCCAGCCCATTTCATACCCTTAATTTCTAGAGCAGTCGGGTGGTCAATTTTTTGCGCACTTAAATCGATTGATGCTTCACTCGGGTCATACTTACCTAATCTAGGTTCAACAATCTTCTCTGTAACGAACGCGCCCATTGCCGCCACTAAGAATGTACTTGCAATCATAAAATACCAATTTATCTCAGCACTTACTGTATATTCTGGGTCTAATATACGCGCAGAATCTTGTGTGAAACCAGCGAGTAAGGGGTCGACAGTACCAATAAATAAATTTGCACTATAGCCTGCTGAAACACCAGCAAATGCAGCGGCTAAGCCAGCAATCGGGTGACGACCAAGGGAATGGAATATCATAGCGGCCAGTGGGATCATGACAACATATCCCAACTCTGAGGCAGTGTTAGAGATAACACCTGCAAATACAACAACGATGGTTACCATTCGGGGAGACGCATTCACTACCATCGAACGCATCATAGTACTTAATAAGCCTGAGTGCTCTGCCAAGGAGACTCCTAATAAAGCCACCAGCACAGTTCCTAAGGGTGCGAAACCTGTGAAGTTTGTAACCAGTCCAGTGACGATTCTCTGCAAGCCTTCCGCGTTGAGAAGCGAAATAACTTCTATTATGCCATCTGCTTCTCTGCCTTTTGCCCCAACTGGACGTGGATCCATAACGCTAACATCAAAAAAACCTAAAACGCCACTGAGCAAGACAATGAAAATTGCCAAACAAGCAAACAAAGTAATAGGATGCGGAAGTAAATTACCTAGCCATTCAACTGTGGCTAAAAAACGAGAAAACCAACCACTTGGCGGTTCCTGTGCCGAAGGATGCGTAGCTTGATTGTTTGGGTCTTTTGAATCCGTCAAAATCGTCTCTTTATTTTCATTATTGTTATAGACTAACGTAGTGTATCAAATAGCAGTGAAACTTTCATGACACAAATTTATCGCACGTAATTAAATTATTTTTGCATAGAGTGTCGGGTGAGAGATTATTACTCTGATTTTTTACCACAGAATTATGTCAATTCTTTTAAAACAAAAAACCCCAAAAAGCTTCAATCTCGCTTTAAGGGGCTTTTCAATGTTCGAAGGTTTTTTACTCCTTCATTGACGTTTTACACGGCTGTTAGTTGCCGCCACTGCTGCTCTTCAAGTATTTGAAGAAATCACTGTCAGGTTCCACAACTAACACGTCTTGCTTATTGTTAAAGCTATTTCTATACGCGTCCATTGAGCGAAGAAAACTATAAAACTCAGGGTTCTTATTATACGTTAGTGCGTAAATTTGAGCCGCTTCTGCGTCACCTTCACCGCGCAACTGGCGTGCATTTCGCTCGGCATCAGCAAGCATTACTTCAACCCTTGCGTCAATGTTTGCCTTAATAATTTCCCCTTGCTCTTTACCCTCAGAACGGTATTCTCGAGCAGCGGCGGCACGCTCTGCTCGCATACGATCAAAGATTGAATTACTGATTTCGACTGGTAAGTTAATCTGTTTTACCCGAACGTCAATAATTTGAATCCCTAACTCACCGGAAGTATCAGAAGCCTGTGTCATTGCTGAATCCATCAACTCACTTCTCTCACCAGACACTATTTGCTGGATAGTCCTTGTACCAAACTCGGACCGTAAGCCATTGTTTACTTTTTGCTTGAGTAAGGTTTCAGCTTGAAGCTTATTTCCGCCTGTAGACAAATAATATCTGGCGAAATCTTCAATCTTCCATTTAACATATGAGTCAACAATCAAATCTTCTTTCTCAGATGTAACAAAGCGATCCGCTCTTTCATCTAACGTTTGGATCCTTGCATCGAGCGGTTGGATTCTATCAAAAATTGGCACTTTAAAGTGCAAGCCCGGACCATAAACTACCGTCTCTCCGTTGGCATCTTGTGCTACTTTACCGAAGGTGATAACGATGGCCTGAGTGCCCTCACGTACTACAAATATCGAATTGAACAATAGTGCGCCTAACAGGACAACGACAACTGCTAATAAATTTTTCATCGATTAGTTTCTCCCTTGTCTGTTAGTGTTACGCCCAGATGTAGACTGAGGAAGTTGACGCAGTGTATCTTCGCCTTGGCTTCTCAAACCCTCTAGAGTATTGTTAAACCCAGCAGCTCTATTACTCGCAGCGTTTTGGCGTTCCATTATTTTGTCAAGCGGCAAGAACATCATGTTGTTTCCACTTTTTGTGTCAACCATTACCTTAGTGGTATTTGAATATACTTGTTCAAGGGTTTCCAAATATATACGCTGACGAGTTACTTCTGGAGCAGCTTCAAATTGTGGAAGTAAAACTTCAAATCGAGCCACTTCACCTTGTGCCTCTAGGATCACGCGCTCTTTATACGCTAAAGCTTCTTCGTTCATTCTGTTAACCTGCGCTCTCGCTCGAGGCTCTATCTCTCTAGCGTATGCTTCGGCCTCTCTGATGAATCTTTCTTCATCCTCCTGAGCAGCAATCGCATCATCAAACGCCGCCCGTACTTCTTCTGGAGGCCTTGCATTTGTAAAGTTTAAGTCTATTAAATCAACTCCCATATTATATGGGGCGATGATTTCTTGGAGTTCTTCTAATACTCTTTGACGAGCGACTTCTTTACCGTCGGTAAGCACCTCATCCATTCGAGAGTGACCAACTACATATCTGATTGCACTGTCGAAGGCTTGACTTAAACTTTGCTCCGGGTCTACTACCGCAAAGACCCATTGCTTCGGATCTACTACGCGATATTGCACTTCCATCTCAACACTCACAACGTTCTCATCTTCAGTAAGCATAGACCCAGAAGATGCTTGGTCGCGAATGCTTTGTATATTTACCGGAATCACTTCGTCGATAAAGGTAAATTTCCATTGTAAACCTGGCTGCGCAAGCGAATTAAATTCACCAAAACGAAGTACCACGCCTCTCTCTGCTTCTTTAATGGTATATATACCACTGGCTACATAAATTAAAATTGCGATGAGCGCTACCAAGCCAAAGCTTTTACCACTTAGACTGAAGCCGGAATTACTATTACCACCGCCACCTTTGCCTCCGAACTTACCGAATAAGTTCTTCAACACGTCATCGATATCGGGTGGTCCTTGCTCTTTACCACCTTTGTTTTTCCATGGGTCGTTGTTATTACCACCCGGCTCATTCCAAGCCATACATTTACTCCGAAAGTTAAAGATTTCTATCATTAATACTAGTGCAGAACGCGAATAGTTTTATCGCGCCTTAAATTAGATTCACTTTTTGCTTAATTAGCCTCAGCGCTCGCATATTTGCTTAATCTTTGCTCTACTTTTTTATCTAAACGATGCCAGTCACTTGCTAACATATTTACTCTCACCAACCAGTCACCGTTTTCATCATAGCGCTCTTCTTTGATACAGTTTAATTCAAACAATAAGGCTCTTACTTTTCCATCAGAGGCGGGAACTCGTAACACATGATTCACCATCTCTTCTCTTAAACATTCAGTGAGGGCAATTTTTAATAAATCAATGCCTTTACCGTCCTGTGCAGATAACCAAACCCGAATAGGAAGGCCCTCGTCATTTCTGTCGATCTTTGGCTGAATGCCTTCTAATCTATCGATTTTATTACAAACGACTAACTGTGGAACGTCTTGAGCGTCAATTTCCTCAAGCACTTCATTGACTTGCGCCATATTTTCTCGATACTGATCATCGGAAAAATCGACGACATGAAGTAGCAAACTTGCTTCTTGTGTTTCCTGCAACGTCGCTTTAAAAGATGCAACTAAATCATGAGGCAAGTGACGGATGAAACCTACGGTGTCAGCAATAATGGCTTGCCCAACTTCGTCTAACTCCAATTTTCTGAGTGTTGGATCAAGTGTCGCGAATAATTGATCCGCTGCATAGACCTCAGAATGCGTCATTGTGTTAAACAAAGTAGATTTACCAGCATTGGTGTATCCGACTAGAGATACCGTTGGGATCTCAGCTCGTTTGCGAGACCTTCTTCCCTGCTCGCGTTGTTTTTGAACCTTGTCTAAACGTTTCAATATTGCTTTTATGCGCCCTCGAAGAAGCCGTCTATCGGTTTCCAACTGGGTCTCACCTGGTCCTCTGAGACCTATACCGCCTTTCTGACGTTCAAGGTGAGTCCATCCTCGAATAAGGCGGGTAGATAGATGTTTTAGCTGCGCAAGTTCAACTTGCAACTTCCCTTCGTGCGTACGCGCTCTCTGCGCAAAAATATCAAGAATAAGGCTAGTGCGGTCTAAAACTCTGCAACAACAAAGTTTTTCAAGATTTCTTTCTTGAGAAGGGGAAAGAGAGTGATTAAAAATAACGACGTCGGCATTAAGTGCCTTCACCGTCTCAGCGATTTCTTCAGCTTTTCCGCTGCCAACGAAATACTTGGCAAGCGGTGCGTTTCTCGACGCTAAAACGATGCCTGCATTGTTCACACCTGCAGAGGAAACAAGCATTTGTAATTCGTGTAAATCTTCTTTGTTTTGATCGTCAGAAAAATCCACATGAACTAGTACAGCCTGTTCTCCGGCTTCGTAACGTTCAAACAAAAAAGTACTCCAAACTCACTATTACTCTTGGCTTCCTTCATCGGGGTGGTTAGTTGGCATAGTAATAGCGCGCGATGGGACAACAGTTGAAATCGCATGTTTATATACCATTTGACTTACGGTATTTTTAAGCAAAACAACAAACTGATCGAATGACTCAACTTGGCCTTGCAATTTTATGCCGTTCACTAAATATATCGCGACTGGAATTCTCTCTTTGCGTAAAGTATTCAAGAATGGGTCTTGAAGAGACTGACCTTTTGCCATTTGTTATCCTTATTTATTATTATATGTCACTTTATTTAGACCAAACTACTAATTTTAGTGTACACCAATTGCTCAATCGGTTGCACCTATATTTTGTAATATCACGTCAACCTTTTGTTCCATGCAACTATCCAGAAAGGTTGCATTCTCCCAACCTCTCAACCAGGTACACTGGCGTTTTGCCAATTGCCTTGTTGCAATAATTGCCCGCTCTCGCATCTCATCTTGACTCATCTCGCCAAGAATATGTTGAAAAACTTGCCGATATCCAACACTTCGCATTGAAGGCATATCTAAATTAAGCGAATAATTTTCAACCAGTTTGCTTACTTCTTCTATTAGTCCATGTTGTAACATCAAGTCGAAACGCTTTTCAATTAATTTGTGTAAAAATGTGCGTTCTTTCGGCATTATTACGTACTGCGAGAACCGATATGGCAATACATGCTTTTTCGCAGACTGTTGCTCGCTAAGTGTCTTTCCACTGGAGTAAAACACTTCTAAAGCTCTCGTTATCCTCTGAGTATCATTCGGATGTACTCTGGCCGCACTTGTTGGATCTATCTCTGAAAGACGTGTGTGCGCTTTTTCCAATCCGTGCTCCTCAATAAACGCTGATATTTCCAAGCGAACATTTTCGTCACTAGGAGGAAGCTCATTTAGCCCATTTACAATGGCATTAAAGTACATCATTGTGCCCCCAGCTAATATAGGGACCCTATTCTTTTCGATAATGTTCTTTATGGCTGCGTCACAATCTTTTACAAAGTCCCCAACACTATAAGCGTGTTCTGGTGTAACGATGTCTATAAGATGATGTGTTATCCCCGCTCGCTCTTCATAACTCGGTTTTGCTGTACCAATGTTCATATCTTTATAGACAAGTGCTGAATCAACACTGACAACTTCACCATTTATCTGCTTTGCCAAATCAATCGCCAGACTGGTTTTACCCGATGCCGTGGGGCCCATTATCGTTATTACTTTTGGGTTCAATGAGTTAGTCATTAAGCGCTGCTCTGCTCTTGAAGTTGAATGGTTCGCCTCGTTCGTTTACGAAGTCTTTTATGGACTTATCTCCTAGCTCATGCATCAAAGTTCTTAATTCGAGTTCATACACTTCAGTGCTTTCCATATATGCACCTGCCATTAGTTCGCTGAAAGTTGGCACATCTTTTTTACTGTCAATCTTTGATAATATCCTTGGCATAAACTGGGCCCATGCGACTTTTCTCATCGCGCTTGGTACCGCCGTCAAAATAAATCTATCTTTTACTATTTTAAATTCAAATCTCGGTCCTAAACATTGCTCAATTAACGATGATTCTACTGGGTCTTCAAGCGTTAGAGAGAGCGGCATCAACAAAGTCTGAGACACGCTACTGTTAGCCTCAAGATGACTAAAATAGAGCTCATATAAATCGAGCACTCGAGCAATATAACATTTGCGATTATCATTAAACCTCAAAATAAAATAGTCACCTTGGCAAACAAGATTGGAAAAGTCCTCTTTTGATTCGTCGTCAGTTCCTTTCGACGGGCTTAGTGATAGAGCCTGATAAAACTGCTTAGTCGCCGAAATTTGACTTTTAGAAGGCCTAGCTGCACTAAAGTTAGGAAATCCACTTGAAATCGGCCGAGATGTATTTTCATTACTACTTGAAGTCTCTTGAATTGAGCCGTTACGCTCTGTGCAAGCAGTACTTTCTTTAAGCTCTTTGTCTACACCAAAGCTTATTTCTTCTTGAGCAACGCTTTTTTCTGAACTCAATGGCTGAATGTAAGAATGGCTGGCCTGTAAATTTTCTTGAATATTTTGAGCGCCACCAAGTGTTTCAGTTATGGCTTTAAACACGAGGTCATGAATTTTCTTTGCCTCGTGAAAACGCACTTCATGCTTAGCCGGATGAACGTTAATATCGAGTTGATTTGAAGGCAGCGTTAGATGCAAGACATAGCATGGAAACAATTGTGGCGGTAGTGTCTCTTCATAAGCTTGGCGCAACGCGTGGGAAATCAATTTATCGCGCATCATCCTGTGATTTACAAACACGTATTGCTTATCTCGTGTAGGCTCACCTTCCCCTAGTGCAGAGACCCAACCACTTAAACAAATGCCATCAAACTGATAATTTAAGTGGGTCATTTGATCTAGGGTAGATTTACCAATTACCTGTGCGATACGTTTGCTTTCTTCACTCGTAGAGACGTACCGTAATACTGTTCGGCCATTATGGTTTAATACAAACTGAACATCAGGTCTCGTCAGTGCGACTCTTTTTACGATGGCTTCAATATGTTGGAATTCTGTTTTGCCCGAACGTAAAAATTTGCGTCTGGCTGGGGTATTAAAAAACAGGTCTCGTACCTCAATACTCGTGCCGTCAGGGTGAGCTGCTGGTTGCACTGATACTTCCATGTCACGCCCCTCAGCATGTGCCTGCCAAGCTTCCTGTTGTTGCTTTGGTTTAGAACTGAGTGTTAGTCTACTTACCGAACTAATACTCGCAAGGGCTTCGCCACGAAACCCCATACTAGAGATAGTATCTAAATCTTCAATCGTTCTGATTTTACTAGTAGCGTGCCTTTCAAGCGCCAAAGTTAATTGTTCTTTTGCGATTCCTGAGCCATTATCACGGACCAATATCTTTTTGTGACCACCTCGCTCAATATCAACATTTACTTGACTAGCGCCGGCATCAAGACAGTTCTCAATTAATTCTTTTACCACTGAAGCCGGTCGCTCAACTACTTCGCCCGCAGCAATCTGATTCGCCAACTGCGCAGATAAAATTTGTATTGGTGCAGAAGTGTTTGGATGAGTCTCTGGGCTCACAAATATTCTCTCTTAGATAGGTTAAGAACGCGGTATTTTTAAGGTCTGTCCAATTCTTACAAGATCTGACGACAAATTATTATAATTTTTAATGTCTTTTACACTTACACCATATTGTTGAGCCAGCAAAGAAAGTGACTCTCCGCTGCTTATTCTATGCTCTATGGGAAGTTGGTTTTTCTCCATAGCCCACAAAGTGCCGTCGGGAGGCGTTTTCCTAAAGTAACGAGTAATTGATGAAAACAATGCTTCTGCAAGTCGTTGTCTATGTTTTGCCCAGTTTAGATTTTTTTCTTCCTGCGGATTTGAAATAAAGCCAACCTCGACCAAAATACTTGGCGTTTCTGGAGTCGTCAAAACAGCTAAACTTGCACTTTGCGGCCTTCGCTTATGCATTTTTGTCACTTGTTTCATGTCTTTGATGACTTCATTACTCAATTCATAGCTCGAAGCCCTAGAGAGATCCATCGACATATTAAATATCGTTTCCGCAAAGTACCTTTCTGTATCGCGGTCTTCAATTATTTCAGCGGCCGCACCGAGCATTTCAGAACTTCGTTCGGTTTGCTCTAACAACCGTCCTAATTCACTGTCTGCTCTGCCTTTAGACAAAACCCAAACAGACCCTCCCCGAGGTTGTGGTGTGGTAAAAGCGTCTGCATGAATCGAAACCAGCAAATCAGCATTCTCTTTTGCTGCAAACTTTGGACGTTCATTTGGTGAAATATAGTAATCACCAGTACGCGTCATTACGGCTCGCATTCCAGGCGTACTATTGATTCTTTTTTCGAGCATTTTTGCAATGCTCAAAGTAATATTTTTCTCGTAGGTACCAGAGGGACCGACCGAGCCTGGGTCAACTCCGCCGTGCCCTGCGTCAACCACAATAATGATGTCTTTATCTCTGTTTGGACCTAGTGCAAGCACATTATTGGCCGCTGGCCTCGCATCATTTACCGAGTCATCTCGTTCTGAAGCAGTCCTGGCGACTTGCGTATCCTTTAGCCCAGAAAGCTCAACAACCAACCTGAAATTTTCTTGGCTTGAGCCTGCCTCTATTGGCACCAACTTGACGTTTAACTTTTCGTCTGATTCGATAACTATACGAGTATCGTTCGGGCTCTTAGGTTTGCTATGACGGATTTTCTTGATACTTTCAGAATTCACAGATAAGCGAGAAAGGTCGTATCCTTTGTCTACATTTTGAAGGTCTATGACTAATCGATGTGGAGCAGCAAGTTGGAAATATGAGTATTTTATTTCTTTCTCTAGCTCCAAGACAATCTTCGCTTTTCCTTTGTCTTGAGAGAATCTCGTTTCAAGTATGTTGACGGATCTGGCTTCGACGACAAAGGTCGAGAAAAGCACGCAAAAAAGAAGCGTAATGTGCATGTATCTAATAAATGCTGAACGCGTTAAAGTCATCGCCCTTCACTGATATGTCGAAGCCAATCTAAAGCCAATGGTGTTTTCGCCTCTAAATGAATATCTCGACCAGATTCTTGATAACTTATATCAATCACTAAATCAGGCTCTGGCAGTAAGCCTTCACCTTTTTCTGGCCACTCAATAAAGCTCGCAGTCGAGCGATTAAAATAATCTCGTATACCCATAAACTCTAACTCCTCAGGATCATTTAAGCGGTATAAGTCAAAATGAAATAGGGTAATTTTATTTAACTCATAGGGCTCTACTAAGGTGTAAGTCGGGCTTTTCACGCTTCCAGTATGACCTAGTCCTCTCAACAAAGAACGGGTAAAAGTGGTTTTACCTGCGCCTAACTCTCCTTTCAAGTAACAACATGTACCACCTAAACCATGTTCTAAAAATGCGTTACTGAGTCGTCTTGCGAAATGTTCAGTCGCAAACTCGTCGGCACAAAACTGTTTTTTCTTCATTCTTATTCGTTTATCAATAATCTAACAGTATTAAACAAGTCACTCGCCAAAATACCGCGCTGTCCGTATTCTTCTGCTACCAAATCACCGGCTTTAGCATGAATTGAAACCCCATATTGGCAAGCCATATCGGTATCTAATCCTTGCGACATTAAAGACCCGATAACACCGGCTAGCACATCTCCCATTCCAGCCGTTGCCATGCCCGGATTACCATGTCGACAAACCCAAGAGTGGCTTCTATTATCTATTATGCTTCCTGCGCCTTTTAAGATACACGTTGCGTCATAACGCAGTGCACATTGCCGAGCAGCATTGAAGCGATTAGATTCAATATCTTCAATTGACACGTTAAGTAACCGTGCTGCCTCACCCACATGCGGTGTGATGACACAGCCGGGTAACGACATGAACGTCGTGTTCACGGCTTTTAAATTGAGAGCATCCGCGTCAATAACAATTGGCTTAGCCGTATGATGACAATATTCCATAACAGCGTCAAATGTGGTCTTACTCCATTCGTTTTGACCCATGCCTGGACCTAAGACTATGCAAGTTGCCCAGTCTAATGCTTCATCTAGACCCGTGTTTGAAACCATAAGTTCAGGTCGCCCAGAACAAATTTGAAGAATGCTGTCCTCGTGACAATACACTTTGACTAAGCCTGTACCAGTTCTTTGGGCCGCTTCCGCAGTCAACCTAATTGCACCTGACATACCTTTAGTGCCACCAATACATAAAAGACGACCGTAGTTACCTTTATGACTGTGCACTGGCCGAGGTGCTAGCCCTTTAAAGTGCTTAAAATCGAGGGCGCTTGCTTGGCTTTTTGCTAACTTTGCAAAGGCTTTACCAATACCTAGTTCTTCAAAAATTAATTTGCCACATGACTGTTTACCTGAACCTGTGGTCAATCCTAATTTTATCCCTACAAAGGTAATAGTAGCGTTCGCTTGAACACACTCCCCAAGGGTATCTCCTGTGTTTGCATCTAAACCGCTCGGCACATCTACACTTATTACGGGTTTTTCATAATCGTTAACGAGTTCTATGATCTTTGCAAAATCTGAACGGATGACTCCATTGATGCCAGTTCCCAAAAGTGCATCAATTACGATGTCACAATGCTCAAGCATTGACTCATCAAAGCCCTCAATTTTTCCACCAGCCGCTTGCCAAGACTGTTTAGCTCGACCAGCATCACCTTGCAAGTCTCGTTCTGGATCAACGGAACAAACGCGGACGTTTTTTCCTGCATTTGCAGCGGTTAGCGCAGCGATGTAACCATCACCTGCATTATTCCCAAAACCAACCAGCACCAAATAATTTTCAGTGTTTGGAAAAAGAGAAATACATTGTTGAAAAACTGCTGCTCCCGCCCTTTGCATAATGCTATACAAATCCATACCGCAGTCAGCCGCTGCTTGCTTCTCATGCAGCCTTACCTGATCTGCGCGATACAATTTTTGTGTTAAGCTTATAGCAAGTTTCTTTTGCAACATGAATGCATGTCCTCTTTAAATTCTAATCAACAAAGTGTGCTTGGCATTTCTTCAAGCAATCTAAGGTCTTTAGCTAACCATATCAAGGCTTGGGGCAAGGCGCTAGGTTTTCAGCAAGTAGGTATATGCGACATTGACCTCGCTCAGCACTATAACGCTTATAAAGAATACCTTGAAAATAACTACCACGGTAGTATGAGCTTTTTGGAAAGAAACCTTGAGAAACGTCTAAAGCCAGATGAGTTGCATCCAAATACCTGTCGAATCATTTCTGTTCGGCTTGATTACTTGCCTCCTGATGCTTCGTTTGCCGAACACTTGTCCAATGACAAAATTGCCTACATCTCGCGCTATGCTTTAGGACGAGATTATCACAAAGTGATGCGTAAGCGTCTTAAGAGCCTCGGCGAACAAATAAAAGAGCATTGTGAGAGTTTAGATTACCGTCCATTTGTTGATTCGGCGCCAGTCTTAGAACACGCTCTTGCAGAAAAAGCAGGCATTGGATGGACTGGCAAGCACACACTAACCTTGCACAATGAAGCGGGATCTTGGTTTTTTTTAGGTGAATTGTTTATTAATTTGCCTTTGCCAATTGATAGCCCGATACAAGAACAATGTGGGTCTTGTGTGGCGTGCATAAATATATGCCCGACTAAAGCTATTGTAGCGCCTTACAAGCTTGACGCCAAAAGATGTATATCTTATCTCACCATTGAACATGAAGGCGCTATTGCAGAAGAGTACAGAGAGGCGATGGGCAATAGAGTATACGGCTGTGACGACTGCCAATTAGTTTGCCCATGGAATCGTTACGCTCAAGTCACAAATGAATCAGACTTCTATTCAAGAGAAGCACTTTTTGGAAGGCCTTTATTAACGCTATTTGAGCTTTCCGAAAACGAATTTTTAGACCTCACCACCGGTTCACCGATAAGACGTATTGGTTATTTTCGTTGGCGCAGAAACTTATCTGTCGCAATGGGCAATGCGCATTACGACGAATTAATTATAGCGAGTCTGGAAAAGGCGCTTGAGGATGAAGATAACGACATACTGACGGAACATTTTAGCTGGGCACTAAAACAACAAGTAGCCAAAAGGGATGACAATCACTCTCGAGGCGAAAGCTCACGACAGCACCAACGTTTAATACGAATTGTTCAAAAAGGCCTACCGCGTGATGCTTAATGGGCATTTTTATAAATTAAAACCGCTTAAACTAAAGCAATGAATTGAGTAGCAGACATAAAAAAATACATATAACTAAAAATTAGATTCAAAGATTAGAAAACCCAATAAGAACCTTGGTTGCGAGGTTAATTTCTAACTTTTATCTAATTTCTCTACTTTTGCACTTAATTTGACAGTGAAACAAGAATGAGAGAACCTCTAAAAGTTAGATATATCCTCACTAGTTTTATCTAACTTTTCACTTGCTCTATATACTCCGCAATAAGGCGCTCAACAGCAGGCACTATTTGTCAGACGATAATATAGTTTGATGTTATTTGGGTCTTTAACGGCCCTTTAGAGGCAGATAGCGGCCAGTCGATGAAACCATTTGTATGCTAGATCTGAGCGAAGACCAATCAATACGACGATATAAGCCTCAATATCCCTTTTCTCCTTAAATAATCTGTTCAAACCGTTCGTAATTAATAGTCCTGTTATCCAATGAGCTGTTATTATTGCCATCTAACCATTCGTTTATGTTGGATATTTTTTAATTGAACTTTGTTTTTAGTGAGCGTGCTTATGATTGAGCTTTTTATACTTGCTTTAGCTTTAAGTATGGACGCATTTGCTGTTTCTATCGGTTTAGGAACCAAGTACAGCGGTAGGCTATCAACATTGGGGTTTAGAGCTGGATTATACTTTGGGATATCGCAGGGCTTTATGCCTTTAATCGGATACTTGGCTGGACAA
>CBFHTO010000039.1:0-33282 GCA_965658765.1 Glaciecola sp.
TTTATTGCTATCTGCTAATCGTTGCAAATGACGTGGGCCGTCTCTATTAACGCAAGTTATAAGCTAAATTTTAGGTACTACCCTTAGCGCACCTTCGCTTATCAACAAATCTAAGGGTAAGCTGCTAAGCATAGCGACTTTGGCATTGCTTTGATCAAGTCTGTATACCGGATTACTCGCAAGATAAGTGTTGAGAATTTGCATTAAATCCTCATCAAGTATGCCCAGATTGCCCTTAAATCCACCAGCATCCACACTGGAATTAAGCAACTTAATATTGCGTAAAAATATCGCTTTTTCTTTACTGTCGTATTTTGGCGTACCCTCAAGCTGAAGGCTTAATTTAGCTTTATAATTCAACATCATTGCTTTGATTCCTGCACTCGCATCAACTCCAAGTACAATAACATCTCGCTTATCTGGGCCAATTTTCACATCAATATTGTCTACCCCTAAGGTTACCGGAAGCCCCATTAGCCGAGACCGCTCGCTAAGCCTAGGTTGCGCTTGGCTTAAAACCGACTCTAGGTCAGAATTAGAATAAGATAAAACGGATAAGCCTGATGTTGCGCTACAAGCATTCAACAACAGCACAAACACTACTAATATAAAACGCATAATATTTCCTTTTAGCCAGAGTACATAATTGCACATGCAAGCATAAGGTCAACACCCTTCCACTGCCTACAAACAAATCATATGCCCAAGATACAGACCGTACTGAAGGTGTTTTTATGACTAGAACAGAAGCTTACGGTAGCACTGAGCGCATATATTTGCAGGCTTTACCCATCTATCATGCATACTTAAAATAAAAAAATATCAGAAATCTGTTTTCTTTTGAGGGGAAAATTCGCCCGCTTCCGCATCTAGAACTATCAAAGCAATTTTGCTTTTATACGATTCAGGTGGAGAAGGAAAAATGAAAGCGTTGACGAAAAAAGAAGTTAAAAGCCCTAACCTTAAACATTGGCATAAACTTTCAATGACAACCATTGCCATTGGTGTTTTATCGGCATGTGGAGGCGGTGGCAGTGATTCGGGTCCCACAGCACCACCTGCTCCTGTAGGTTCGCCGCCCACGGTTACGGTTGATGAAAGAGTCATAGTCAGCGCAGGCGACTCGGTTACACTCACTGCTAGTGCTGTCGATCCGGACGGCGACACCATAAATTTTAGTTGGTCTCAGGTGAGTGGAGATAGCGTAGCGAATACAACTGGATTTTCTTCAAGCTCTGCTAGCTTTAGTGCACCCAGCAAAGTTAACTCTATCGAATTTGAGGTAACTGCAAGTGCAAACGGCCAGTCAGATACAGAGCGCGTCCAAGTTATCGTGCTTGAAGACCTTACCACAGCCATTTTTGTCGATAGGGATTTTACTGGTACATCAGACGGTTCAATTGATGCTCCATTCAGCGACTTAAGCGCGGTCATTGATAATCTCACAAGTGACGATGACGTCTATCTCAAAACGCCAAAATCAGACAACCGATATAGTTTGGCTTTCGAAAGTAGTAGCGCAAGATTTGAAGGCGGTAATAGTATATACGGTGGTTATTCTGAAAACTGGTCTAGAGATGTGGTTAACAACAAAACACCAATAGCGTCTTTAGATGTAGGCCTGAGTTACGCTAATATCGATGCGCCTACTGTTGTATCAGGATTAGATCTTGAAGTTTCAGCACGCACAGAATCTATTGGTATTTCAGATGTATACGGTATTTTGGCCTCATCAGGTAGTGGTGAATTGATCATAGAGAATAACGTCATTAATTTAATGGATTTTCCTGATATAGCTGCGGATTCAAGCCGTGGCACACTATATGGGCTTTATCTAAGGTTTGTCGAAACGACCTTGATTAATCATAACACCATAACGACGGGGGCCGCCCATTCAGCGAATAATAGAGCTGAAAGAACAAGCGATAAAGGAAAAGACGGTGCAGACGGCGAAGACGCGAGAGTTGGATTAAACATTGTCGGCGGAGATGGAGGCTCTGGTCTAGGTGGTTGGAACGGTGGCAAGGGTGGTAATGCAGGTAACACTAGTTTTGAAGGTGGAATCGAAGGTCAGTGGGGGAAAGGGCGTAGCGATAGTCCGAAGGTAAAAGGTGGTTCACCAGGTAGCGGGGGAGCCTCAACTGGTGGGGCCGGTGGTAATGGCGGAAACGGCGGGAACGGTGAAGATGGTGCTACCGGAGTAACAGGCAATGGTGCATCTGGTGCAGGTAGGGTATTTGAATCTGGTGACTATCGCCGTTCACAGGGAGGTTCAGGCGGTAACGGATTTTCTGGTGGCGGCGGCGGTGGCGGTGGTGGCGCGGCCGCGGGAGCTGCGGGTGCTAATGGTGGCGCTGGTGGTGGCGGTGGCGAAGGTGGTACAGGAGGTTCTGGTGGCTACGGTGGATCTTCTGGCGGTGCATCCATTGCTATTCATCTAGTGGGCGGAAGCATGCACCAAATAGAGAATAATACTTTGCTTTCAGGTGATGGTGGAAATGGTGGTATAGGTGGCATTGGCTCAGTTGGTGGAAGTGGCGGTAAAGGCGGCGATGGGGTTCAAGGTACCCAAATTGCGGGGAATGCCAAAGGCGGTACTGGCGGAAATGGTGGGAAAGGCGGTAAAGGCGGTCGTGGCGGTGCTGGTGGTAGTGGCGCAGGAGGACCTTCCTTTGGTGTGTTTATTGGCGCAAATACACCGGCCACGATTAACGATAATACGATTACCACCGGCGCTGGTGGTCAGGGTGCCAACTCTTATTATACCAATATCTTAAAGGGCGCTGGACAGGGCGGTTGGTCTATTGCCATATTTGATGGTAATCCAAACGATGCACTCACACCGCAGTTAGGAACGAATCAAATTACGCTTGGCATTGGCGGCGAGGATGGAAGACCGAGTGAAGGTCGTGGTGAAAGCGCCGAAACGAACTTTCAGTAAACACTAAAACTAGTATCTTAACGAGAAAAAAGCCATCGTCATATTAAGTGTCCAGCTGAAAGGACTTACTTCAATATACGATGGCTTTTTGGCATTAAAAAACTCAACGACTAAAGAAAACACAAGAAAACGGGAAAAAATAACGTCATTTGTCCCAATCGAAAATTTTAAGCTCCAAGACGGCCGTAGAATTGTATGTAAGCAATAATTTAGAGTAAATCTTCTAGGAACCAAGCTGAAAACGCGTGTCTCCCTTCTAAATTACTTTTAGAATAAATACTAGAAGCTTGTTGGCGAACTGTTGCCTCTTTAGTACTTCTCAATACGGATATCTCTTTCAAGCTCAAACCCTTTAGCAAGAACCATGCAACCTCTTGCTCACCTTCAGTGAGATTCCAGTCGGAAAATTGGTCTTTTATTACCAAAGAATAGCGTCTTTTTTCTTCCTCTATTTTGCTGCTTAAGCGGGTAATTTGGCTTTTAGCATCGTGTAAATCGCTAGATAAACTTTGTAGGCTAGTTGATTTTTGACGGATATGGATGATCAATAAACTAGCACCAATTCCAGATAAAACGACTAGAAATGCTTCTTGTAAAATGTGCCAAACAGGAACGTCCAAGCCAATATCAACGAATACGTCAATTCCATTGAGTACCATAATCACAATTAAAATAAACGTGATCAAGCCATCCCTCATAACTACTCTCCACTTTTTGCTTAGATAAATTCTTCTTTATATCAATGCGTTAACCATTCATCATACATATGTTCGATAACAAACAACACAAATGTCTATGGAACAAAAACAGAATTCGTACGATCATAACGGCGTTTCAACACAATTATTTTACGATCAAATCATCAGTCATGTAATGCGTGGCAAAGAGGTTAACAGACATGAGTAGTACTGCCCAAACAAAATTTAAGTTATCAACAATAAGCATTATTTCATCAATAGCATTAAGTGCCTGTGGAGGTGGTTCCGATACTCCAACCCAAGTCTCTGGCGATACGCCCATTCAATCTGGCGAATTACGACTCGCAATTAGTGGCTTACCCGACAATGTAAGGGGAAAAATATCCGTCACTGGACCGAATGGTTATCAAAGTGATGTAAGTTCTAATGTGAGCTTGAACGGCATAAGCACTGGAACTTATACCATCACCATCCTACCTGTAACTGAAGGAAACCTTGAATTTGATGTAATTCCCTCTCAGTTTCAAGTGGAAATCAATGATGGTCAAGTCATTGAGCAAAACGTGACCTACATGACCTCTGTTAATAGCGAAGGCACCATATCAAATTTCGGCAGCGTGTATGTAAACGGTGTGCGATACGATACAGACGAAAGCGAAGTATACATTGACGATGAAGAAGGCACCGAAGATGATTTAGATAAGGGTATGAACGTCATCGTAAAAGGGCGCATGACTGCAGACGGCTCTAGCGCGATTGCTGAGAGCATAGAATATGATGCATCGTTTAAAGGGCCTATCGAAGCAATATCTTTAACTGAAAACTTTATTGTTGTGCTTGGGCAAACCATTTTCGTCGACGATTCGACCGAATATAAAAATACACAATTTACTGCCTTGTTAGTGGGCGATGTCCTTGAAATCAGCGCTTTGAAGCGTGGAGACGAAAACTTCCTCGCAACTCACATAGAAAAAGAAAATGATGGAAGCTCATACGAAATCAACGGGATGGTGACTGAACTAAACGAGGATACAAAGACATTTAGGATCCTCAGTCAAGTCGTTGATTATTCTAATGCGACGATAATAGAATCCTTCGCTAACGGCGATTATGTTGAAGTTGAGTCTCGCAGCATCACATCTGACAATATTATCATTGCAGACTCAGTAGAAATTGAAAGTCAAAACGATGATGAAGATGAAAATGGTTATCTGTCATTCAGAGGTGAAATTTCTGAGCGAAATGATTTGCAAATACGTCTTTCGGGAGGAGAGCAGTTAAGCTTAAATGACGACAGCGAAATAGAAAATGGAAACCTTTCAGATTTAATCGTCGGTACAAGCGTAGTGATAAAAGCTCAGCGCGAAAACGGTAATCTTATCGTAGACGAGCTATGGATTATATCTTCTGATAAGACCCTTCTACGTAGTGAAATTACCGGAATTAATAGTTCAGCTTCAACAGTAGAATTGCTTGGAGAAACCTTCAAACTGACGTCTTATACAACCTTGAAGGATAATTCATCCGCGCAGATCAGAAGAATGACAATTGATGACTTAGGCATAGGTGATGAAATTGAAATTCTAAGCCTAGCGCAACAAGACGATATCAGCGTTGCACATAAACTCACCCGTTACGACAGTGGAAGTTCTCAAGACGAATACACCGAAATTGAAGGCTACATAGAATCGTTAGACGCGCTTTCCTCAAGTTTTACTGTTCATGGCCTTGAGGTTTCAATCAATGCAAGCTCACAGATTTACCTTGATGAAAGCCATCAATACCTGAATGAAATAAGCTTCTTTGAGTTCGCAAGTATAGGGGATGAAGTAGAAACATCTGTCGTTCGCATAGAGGACGGCAGCTTAATTGCCCTGTTTGTTGAATTAGAGTCAGAGAACGAGAACGACGACACAAGTAGTAATAGCGCAAAAATAGAGGGAACCGTCACCGGCTCATTAAACAATGGGCAATTTCAATTAAGTAATCGAACGATATTAATCGATGAAAACACTCGCTTTGAGGACGGTGGTATAAATGATTTGATAGAAGGTACACGAGTTGAAGTACGAGTAACACAAAACCCAGAGGGACTATACGCCTTAGAAGTCGAGTTTGAAGATAGCAGCGATGACGACGGTTATGACGATGACGATAACAACGGCGATGATGATTATTCTAGCGACAACAAAGTCGAAGTATATGGCGCGGTCGAAAACTTAAATAGTACCAGTTTTGTAATACGTGGCTTGACGGTTTTGTATAGCCAAAACACCATATATGACGATGGTAGAGCGCAGGATCTTGTCAATGGTGCACTTGTTGAAGTATCAGGCCAGTTAAACAGCCTTGGTGAGCTTGTTGCAAGAGAGATCGACTTTGAAGAAGTAGAGGATAACGAGCGAGAATTCGAGGGCGTAATATCAAGCATTGTCAGTGACACCGAGTTTTATATCGGCGATAGATTAGTGAGACTTTCTAGTAACGTTGAATTCGACAATGGTAATGCTTTGAAATTGGCTGTTGGCATTTTTGTAGAAGTTGAAGGTTATTTAGATTCAGACGGTGTCTTCGTTGCGAGAGAGGTAGAATTTAAAGACGAAAATGACGATGACGATTAATAATCAGTAAAATGTCCTTTATTTGCGCCTTTTCGCACATATGTTCGATGTCAAATCAGACTAATGTGCGTGGCGCATCTTTGAAAGAACGCGCACAATAACCCCATATTTATATAAAGACACGAAGCTATGCCCAAAAGACATACTACCCTATTATTTTTAGTCACATTATTTTTAAATGGCATTGTAATGAATGCGTCGGCTCAAAACCCCAGTATTACATTGCATGATGCACTGGTCGCGACACTTGAAGTACAAGGTCAAGGTATACAGAAAGACGCGGATAACGACGCTTTGCGCGAGTTCGTTAATAAAGACGACTCGGGACAAAACTTGTCGTGGCTAGATGGTGTGCCGACGGTTTCAATGCAGTATTTCCATAATCAAACCGAAAATGGTTCTAAAGAGGCTGAGTTAAGTCTTTCATTACCAATGAAGTCAGCGTTGAAAAGACAAGTTGAGCGCAACTTGGTAAGCAATAGCGAAGCGGTCAAAGCAAGCGCTCAACAGCAACTTGAACTTTTCTATTCAGGAATGCTTCGCGAAACGATCTGGGCATATCAAGAGCACAATGCAAACCTCAAGCTCTCAAAGCAAAAATACGGGCTTCTTACAAAGCTATTTAATCAAGTCGAAACCATGACGAAGGCGAAAGCCTTACCTCAGTACATGTTGTTTATGCTGAGAAAAGAAATGAATGATTTAAAAGTTGTTGAGCTTGAGAACGCAAAAAATGCTCAACAGTATTTAAACGCATATAGACAACTGACTGGTTTAGTATCAATGCCAAGCAGTGTAAGTGAAGAGTTACTTACCGAACCCTTATATGCGATTAATCAACATCCAGACCTGCGTGCCATTGATGCTTCGTGGCAGTCACAAATACTGTCTCTCAAAGCACAAAGTAAATCGACTGAAGCTTGGAGCGTGAGCCTCAAAGCAAGGCGTGTCGAAAGCCCAGGATTTAATGAAAATCAACTTGGTATAGGGCTTGATATACCAATTTCGATTGGCAATGAGACATCACTGATACAACAGAATGAATTTTTGCAAGCCAAGCTAAAGCTTGATGTTGAACGCGACAAAATCGCAAGTGATTTGCTGACTAGACTGCGAACACAGCAAGCGGAGTACGAATTTCTACTGGAAAAACAGAAACTACTTGAAGCAAACAAGCCAACTCTTATTGCTTTAGAAAAAGCGATTAATGAATTACTCGAAGCAAACACAGCTAGTGCCGATAGCCGCGCTATGCATATTCGAACGCTCATTGACTTAATAGATGCGCAAGCCGAAGCCCCCCTTAACGCACTAGCTATAAAGCGCCAAATTTCCTTCATTAGACAAACTTCTGGAATACCATTATGAAAGCACTCACAACAACACTTTTCCTTATTTTTTTGAGCGCTCCATATGTAGCTGCCCAGGATAAAAACATCGAAATACTGGCTGAAGACCTAGGTAAATTAGAACAAAAAACTTCGATGATAAACCGTATTGAACAGTATTCAGGGGCAAACTTATTAGCTTCGGTAGTTGCGTTGCCAGGTCGCTCTTACACACTAAATGCTCCGATGAACATACAACGTCTCGAATATTTAGTTCCAAAGGGTACTCCCTTAGCAAAAGGAGATCCCTTCGTTCGTATCATTGGCCCAGAGGTGCATCACTATCACGCACAATACGAAATATATGAACAGCTATTCAAGCAAAGTGAAGCTCTATACAAAAGCAATAAAGCGCTATTCAAAAACCGCGCAATCAACGAAAAATCGTGGCTTGAGATCGCTGAACGCTATTTTAAAATCAAAATGATCTATGATGAATACACTCACTTTTTCGAGTACGTTTTGTCCGTCGATGAACAAAGCGATGCGATTGTTATCGGAGCTCCGATAGCCGGATTAGTATCGTATTCAGACCCAACTGCGGTAATGCAAGAGGATCTCATTGCTCGCTTCACGCCAAAGGACGCAATTAGGTTAAAAGTTAGTTTACCCGTTGATTCACAGCAGACACTGCTTTCGATAAGCAACGAAATCTGCGACTTGCCAATAGACTCAATTTCCGAGCAGGCAGCATCGTTTTACAAAGTTGCCTACTCTGGGGCATTCTCTGCGGCATTAGGTAACGAGTGTAATTTAACGCTAGGCGAACAAAGTGTCGTTGTCCCTAAATACAAAATGGAAGCCTTTGAGGTGAATTCTCAAGCCGTATTTAACTGGGAAGGTTCACAGTATTTGTTTGTAAAAAACAAGAATCGATACACTGCTGAACCAGTAGAAATAATTGCATCTTCAGACGGTCAGTACATTGTCAGCTCGAATTCATTGCTGACTAATAAAGAAGTTTTGGTCACATCCGTGAGCGCGGCTCAGGGGATATTGATGGGCTTAGGTGAGTAAAATGTTAGCAGCCATTATACGATTCTCTCTTGTACAGCGCGTATTCGTTGTCTTACTGTCAATTATGATCCTCGCCGCGGGTGCGTCTGCTTGGTTCTCTCTGCCAATTGATGCGTTTCCAGATATATCACCTACACAGGTAAAGGTGATATTAAAAGCGCCAGGAATGACGGCTGAAGAAATCGAGTCTCAAATAACCTTGCCCATCGAAACTGAGTTGTTAGGGATCCCTAATCAGCAAATTTTACGTTCGATGACCAAATACGCCATTACTGACATTACCATTGATTTCAATGAAGGCACCGACATTTATTGGGCTCGACAACAAGTCGCCGAGCGATTGGCAAATGTCATGGGTTCATTGCCCAGCGGTCTTGAGGGTGGTGTTGCTCCTATGAGTACACCCCTGAGTGAAATGTTTATGTTTTCTGTCGAAAACCCCAATATGACACTACTGGAAAAGCGTCAAATACTTGAGTGGGAAATTCGCCCATTACTAAGAAGCATTGATGGTGTTGCCGACGTAAACATTCTAGGGGGCTATGCAAAGACTTATCAGATCAGTCCAGACCCACTGAAACTTGCAAGCATAGGCATGTCTCTGACAACACTTGCTGAGAAGATCGACCTCGCAAACACAAATGCCGCCGTTGGTCGAATCAATATCGGAAACGATACGCTAATATTAAGAAGCGAAGGCAGAGTTAATTCGCTTGAGGGAATAAAAAATATTGTCGTGGCGTCTTCTGCAGGTGACAAAGCCGTCGTTCGCTTAAAAGATGTGGCAAAGGTCGATATTGGTCATTTGACCCGGTACGGCTCCGTTACTCGAAATGGTCAAGAAACCAGCGAAGCAATTGTTATTGCTTTAAAGAATGCCAATACTGCAAAAGTCATTGAACAAGTTAGCGCCAAGCTCGATGAAATTGAGTCTAGCTTACCTGAAAATACTGAGATCAATGTCTTTTATAACCGCAAAAACCTCATCGATACAGCCATTGGCACCATTCAAAATGCTTTATTTATCGCCATTGTATTAGTAATCATCGTGCTTTCGTTATTTTTGGGTGATTTAAGAGCTGCCATCGCGGTTTCTTTGGTATTGCCCTTCTCTGCCGCAAGCACATTTATGCTGATGCAACAATTCGATTTCTCGGCCAACCTCATGAGTTTGGGAGGGCTGGTGATTGCGATTGGGATGCTAGTTGACGCCTCGGTCGTAGTGGTTGAAAACACCGTTAATTCAGTGAAACAAAATAAGGGCTTACCTAAACTGCACCTTGTTTATCGAGCATGCAAGGACGTTGCTGGCCCTGTGGTGTCTGGCACGGTAATTGTTATTATTGTATTTTCTCCATTATTAACCTTAAGCGGATTAGAAGGAAAGCTGTTTACCCCAGTTGCGGTAACCATTGTATTTGCGATGATTTCCTCATTGATTTTATCGTTAACGGTAATCCCAGCTTTTACCTCCTTTTTATTAAAAACCGGAGAGAGCAAAGAGCCTCGTTTTGTGCAATATATGCAAGGTCGGTATAAAGACCTGTTAAGTAAAACGATCCCCGCCCCACAATTTGTCATTGCTGGCTCATTACTTTGTTTGGTCGTCAGTGGTTTTTTGTTTGTACTGCTTGGAAAGACCTTTATGCCGGTATTAGACGAAGGCGATATAATAGTCCAACTGGAAAAAACGCCAAGTATTTCATTAAAATCTTCTACCGACTTAGACATACAAATTCAAAATGCATTATTAGAGCAAGTGCCCGAAATTAAACAAATTGTAGCCCGCGTAGGATCAGACGAGCTTGGCTTAGATCCGATGAGTTTGAATGAAACAGACGTCTTTATGGAGCTTGAACCGGTAGATGATTGGAGATTTGATACCAAAGACGAACTTATTGAAGCCATAAGAGAAGTACTTTCTGATTTCCCAGGGATCAACATTGGTTTTACCCAGCCAATACAAATGCGCGTTTCAGAGATGTTAACTGGCAGCAGTGGTGCGGTTAGCATCAAAGTATTCGGTAACGACATCGCTGAGTTAGCGCGTATAAGCTCTGAGATAAATACTATTACAAAAACACTTGAAGGCAGTATCGATGTAAATTCTGCTGTTATTGAAGGGGGGGACTTTTTAACCATTTCATTGAAATCAGAAATAGCATCGCAATTCGGCATGAGTATCGGTGAATTGGCTTCATTCATCAAAAGTCAGTTGGAACAGGTGCAAATATCACAAATCATTGAGGGAAAGAAAAAAACACCCCTCGTATTCGCTTTACATGACTCTAATGCCATCAAACCCGACAACGTTGCCGATATCTACACTATGAATATCTTGATGCCAGACGCATCGGTAATGCCCTTAAATTCTGTTGCTGAAATTTCGTTCAAGCAAGGACCGATTATGATTGAACGGGAAAACGGAAATCGTTTTGCTGTGGTTACGTCTAACGTTCAGGGCAGAGACGTGGTTGGTTTCGTTGAAGACTTACAAACATTGGTCAGCCAAAATATAAAATTACCTGTTGGATATACTCTTGCTTTTGGCGGTGAATTTGAAAACCAAAAAAGGGCAAGTGACACGCTTCTGCTTGTCGTACCCATTGCGCTGGGCTTAATTATGATCATATTGTTCACGACCTTTGGCTCCCTAGGAAAAGCAATTTTGATACTGGCGAACGTACCATTTGCAATCATGGGGGGGATCATCGCTTTATATATCAGCCAAGAATTCCTTTCAGTACCCGCTTCGGTAGGATTTATTGCTTTATTAGGGGTTGCCGTGCTCAATGGTGTCGTGATGGTAAGTTATTTTGAACAAAACAAAGCCAAAGTGTTTGATTTGGTCAGTGGCGTAATTGATGGTGCTAAACAGCGGCTTCGCCCTGTACTGATGACCGCACTCACCGCTATGTTTGGCCTTTTACCCTTGGTTGTGGCAACAGGCCCGGGTGCCGAAATACAGAAACCTTTGGCGATTGTAGTCATCGGGGGTTTATTTACTTCGACTTTTACTACCTTGTTTTTAATCCCCGTGTTTTATATCTGGATGGAGCGTTCGAATGGGAGGAAATATGCAAAATAACGGACAAAACAACGAGCAAACAAATAATAATCAGGTTTTACTAATCGCTATGGTCCCCCAATCCTTAAAAGATGACGTAGTCGACAGCTTGATTCAGCTGCGGTTTTCAAGTGGATTTAGTTTATATAAAATTCAAGGCTTTAGCCGCGAACATAGTCAATTTAACCTGAGCGAACAAGTGGTAGGGTATCAAGACTTATTTCGTTTTGAAGTAGCGCACGACGCTGAGCAGAGTGAAGCCCTACTAAGCCATCTGAGAACCAGTTGTCCTCACTCGGCAATTCGGTATTGGATAAGCCCTATTTTACAATCGGGATTACTTTAAATCAGGACTACACAAGGTTAAATACTCATGAGTGATACTTATAAACGACACTTTATTATTCTACATTGGCTAATGTTTTTACTTATCGTCGCGGCATATATGACCATAGAATTTCGTGGGATATTTGAAAAAGGTACCCCAGAACGGGATCTGATAAAAGCAGTGCATTATGTATTAGGCCTAAGCGTATTTTTGCTATTAATCGCAAGACTTTCATCAAAGCTTTTGTTTAAACAGCCTTCCACTCGTGTGCTTAACAAGTTTCAAGTCATCATATCGAGGGTAGTTTTTACTTGTTTATATTTGTTTATGGGTCTAATGCCTATTCTTGGCTGGCTGTTAGTCAGTGCTGAAGGCCATCAGGTTCAGTTATTCAACCTTACCCTCCCTGCTTTGATAAGTGAGGATCATGAACTCGCAAAACAGATAGAAGAGGTGCACGAAACCATTGGGAGTATTGGTTATGCACTTATCGGTTTGCACATTATTGCAGGGTTGGCGCACCACTTTTTATTCAAAGACGACACGCTTAAACGAATGTTGGGCAAAATATAGTAGCCCTTAATCCGTCGTCTTCCACTTAAACGCGCTCTTGGCAGCAACACCGTAAAAACCATGACAAAAGCTGAGAGCGCGTTTTTTCTATTTTTTTTCATTTCTTAAGCTTACGGTAAGTTTCATTCGCTAAATTATCATCCATAGTCACAAATGGAGCTTAGCAATGTACGCATCAGCAGCCAGTCATATCGTAAAAGGTCAGCAAGACTATAATACAGTCCATGCCTTAAACACTGCAAACGCGGCGCTTTTTCAATCAAATAACGCATTTAATATTGACGCGCACCTAGTTGGTGATGCTAATCGCTCACGTGTCGAAGCTTTTATAAAAGAAGGTTTTGACAAGAGCTATGGTGCTCAGGTTTCAATCACAATGCCAACGCTGTTAGCTGTTAAACGAGGCGCTTATAAAGCCGCTCTTGGTAT
Source organism: Glaciecola sp. (assembly GCA_965658765.1). Lineage (GTDB taxonomy): Bacteria > Pseudomonadota > Gammaproteobacteria > Enterobacterales > Alteromonadaceae > Glaciecola. The sequence continues at coordinate 13,063 of CBFHTO010000039.1, forward strand.
ACGAACAGCACAAGAGAGCTTGTTTATAGAGCAATACTTAAGTGCTCCAGTAGAAGACTATTTGTCAGCGGCTCATAAGAGCAATGTAAACAGAGACAAAATTGTAGAAATAGGTCACTTATATAGCAACCATAATCGATTTGCGCTACCGCTCTTACTAACTACGGGCGTATCTCTGTTTAATAATCAATACCAACACATTGTATTTTGCGCGACAAGTCATGTGAGAAAGCTTATAGAAACAGCTGGGATTAACATTACTGAATTGGCAGATGCAGATAAAACAAAGTTAAAGCCTTGTGCAAATTCTTGGGGGAGCTATTACGACACTCAACCAAAAGTCGTCGCCATCTCAACTTCAGAGATCATGCATGCAATTGCCGCAAAGCCTAAGTATCAGCAAATGTTTACGTCACTCACGTCTCGCATACATGCTGTATCAAGAAAAATTGCAGGACAACAAAAATGATCAGTTACCAAGAACTCATTAAAAATGGCCTGTCAGACGAACTTGCATTAGTCACTGATGACGCAAGTATAAGCTATGCGCAAATGTTTAATCAGGTAGATACCCTAATGCGTTGGTTAAAATCTTATGATCCCCGCTCGATTGCAATGCATTGTAATAACTCAACTGAGTGGGTACTCGTTGATCTTGCATGTCAATCTATGAACATTATTTTAACGCCTATTCCTCTTTTTTTCAGCGACCAGCAAATCAACGAAGTGTTAAACAAAATTAAACCTGATTTATTGCTCAGCGATGCTCAAAGCACTTCAATTTATTCGTTAAAAAGCGACATGATAAATAGTGATGTTGAGAACCGCCCTTTAGAAATGATAGAGGGGTGCCCCTTGCTTGATATGAGGGCCTTTAAAGTTCAACAAAACGAGCGTATTAATGCGCCACAAGGTACACGTAAAATCACCTTTACCTCTGGCTCCACTGGAAGTCCTAAGGGAGTGTGTTTAAGCAATGACAATCAATGGCAAGTCGCACAATCACTTGTAGAGGTCATTGGCATTGAAAAACCGAAGCACCTTTGTTTGTTGCCGCTGCCAACATTATTAGAAAATATTGCTGGAGTATATGCACCACTTTTGGCGGGTGGAACGGTTGTGATACCGAGCGATGAGGCTCGTGGGTTTAGGGGCAGTCGTTTAGTGGCCCCCAATTCGCTCCTTGAGTGTATCTCTTCACAACAGCCTAATACGCTTATTCTGGTACCAGAATTATTACAAGTCTTAGTACATGCTTGCCTTAACGGATGGCTAAAGCCTGATAGTTTGCAGTTTATCGCTGTAGGGGGCAGTAAAGTGTCGCCTAAATTAATCGACGCAGCACGCTCATGCGGCTTGCCTGTATGCCAGGGTTACGGTTTATCTGAATGTGCATCTGTTGTGAGCTTGTGCGCAGCAGGTGATGACGCGAATACTTGTGGACGAGCACTCCCACATCTTTCAGTTGAGATAATCGAAAACGAAATTGTAGTGAAAGGTAATGCCTTTTTGGGGTATCTAAACGAACCCTCATCTTGGGGAATAAGTGAAGTGTACACAGGCGATATTGGTTCAATTGAGCAGGGTGTATTAACGATTGAAGGTAGAAAGAAAAATACCTTGATCAACTCGTTTGGACGCAACATCTCACCTGAGTGGATAGAATCAGAATTACTCGCCACCGGCGCGTTTTATCAGGCTATTGTTATTGGCGACGCTAAACCATTTTGCTCAGCCTTACTTGTCCCCTTAAATGGGAACGACTCTGGACAAAAACTCAAGAAAATCGTTGAACGGCTAAATCAAAATTTACCTGATTACGCACAAGTCAAAAACCCGATAATTTTAAGCGCACCAATGACCTCTGAACAAGGTTTATACACTGACAACATGCGCCCTAAGCGCCGAGAAATAATTGAATATTTTGAATCAAAAATCACACGCGTTTATACAAGCGCATGTGCCTAGGAGAAAATGACTATGAACTTATATCAAAGATTACTTACAGAAACTGAAGAACAAAGAAATTATTTATTGTCTGCTCCGATTATTGAGCGTTGTTTTCAAGGAGAAATTGATGTTGAAGATTATGTCGCATTTTTGACTCAAGCATATCACCATGTAAAACACACCGTTCCTTTACTGATGTCTGTCGGTGCAAAATTAACTGAAGAAAAAGAATGGCTTAGAGAGGCCGTCGCAGAATACATCGAAGAAGAACTTGGTCATCAAGAGTGGGTATTAAACGACATTGCCGCCTGTGGTTCTGATAAAGAACTCGTTAGGCACAGCGACCCTAGCTTTGCTACCGATTTAATGGTGTCTTATGCCTATGATTTGGTTAATAGAAAAAACCCGCTTGGCTTTTTTGGCATGGTTCACGTACTTGAAGGAACCAGTATTGCCATGGCAGATAATGCGGCAGATAGTATACAAGATGCTTTAGGTTTGCCTAAAAAAGCCTTCAGCTATTTGCGCTCACACGGTTCCCTAGACATTGAGCATGTGAAATTTTTTGAAGGGCTCATGGGTAAAATTACTGATAAAACCGAACAAGACATTGTTATTGAATCTGCGAAAAAGTTCTTCGTACTATATGCCAATATCTTTAGAAGCTTATCACGTAGCGATCAAAGCGCACTTGCGGCCTAATGGAGCATAAAATGAAAACGTGTTTAGTAACCGGTGCTTCTGGAGGAATAGGCGGAGCAATTGCAAAATCGTTAGCATTGCAAGGCTACAAAGTACTTTTACAGGGACGTAATAAAGACAAACTAAAAAAGCTTCAAGACAGCATTGAGGGCGAGTCAGAATTGGTTATTGGCGATTTAAACCTGAAAGATGAACGCAAAAAAATATTTGAACAATTATTTAAGTTTACCAACATCGACCTGCTAGTTAACGCAGCGGGTGTTTCTGAATTTTCTGCCTTTGAAGAAAAGTCAGAATCAGACATTGCAAGGCTAATTACCACTAATTTAATTACGCCAATTCAATTTATCCAGGAATTTATGCAAGCTAATCAGTCTCGGGTAAAAGCTGAAAAGGTCACCATTGTAAATGTAGGCTCAGCCTTTGGTTACATTGGTTACCCGGGATTTAGCACATATTCGGCAAGTAAATTTGGGCTTAGAGGGTTCACAGAAAGCTTGCATAGGGAATATGCCGATACCCAATACCGTTTTGCTTATTTTGCGCCAAGAGCCACGCATACCGAGATCAACAGTAGCCAAGTCGATGACATGAACAAAGCATTAGGTAACTCCATCGACTCCACCGATTTTGTAGCGAAAGAATTCATGCTTTTTCTCAAGACACAAAATAGAGAGTCAACTGTAGGGTGGCCTGAAAAACTGTTTGTGAAGGTAAATGGACTATTACCGAAGGTCGTTGATAATGCCATTAAATCAAAACTCCCTGTTATTCGCCAATATATGGGCGCATGAACCTTAATAAAATTTAAAGAAGGAAAGCAAAATGACACTTAAGCACTTAATAAAATCACTGACTGTGGTGTTTATTTTAGCAACACCAATCTACGCAAATGCATCATCATCTTTCGACGAGGAGCTGTTATTTATTCAGCACACTTGGGCCCAAGCTAACTACTCCCTTAACGATGACGCTCAGGACGAGGCTTTCCTCAATCTTATTACACAAGCCGAAGAGTTTGCCAAAAATCATCCCAATAAGGCAGAAGCCCATATATGGCTTGGAATTATACAGTCTAGTTATGCAGGCGCTAAGGGCGGGCTAGGGGCGCTATCTTATGCAAAAGCAGCGAAAAAATCCTTAGAGCAAGCTTTAGAGATTGACGCGACTGCGCTAAATGGCTCTGCCTATACCAGTCTTGGCATTCTGTATCATAAGGTCCCAGGATGGCCAATCGCTTTTGGTGATGACGACGACGCAAAAGACCTGCTTGAAAAAGCCTTAGCGCTTAATCCAAAAGGTATTGACCCAAACTATTTTTATGCAGAATTTTTGTTTGATGAACGAGATTACGCGCAGTCCAAAAAGCACCTTATGCTTGCTAAAAAGGCTGAGCCTAGGCCCGAACGCCCTCTAGCAGACATCGCAAGACGCTCGGAAGTAGAAGCTTTGTTAGCTAAAGTTGAATCAAAACTGAGTAAATAAAAGAACAGCATTTAATATAAAAACGCTTGGATGACTTTTGGGCTATCTAAGCGTTTTTTAGCTTCTGCTACAAGTGATGATATAAGTGGCCGATACGTTTGCGTATATAACCGCCTGCAGAAAGCTCACATACTGGCGTTCGCTTTAGTTTGTTTAAGCAAAGCATAAGATAAACAGTCCGTTGAAGGTTAGTAAGATGAATAATCTTCGAAAACTACCTAAAAGTATAGATTTTCATGAGTTTATAGATTTTTTGTACATATATTAAGCCCTATGCCGATATCCCTTTGGTAGTAATGCCATTTCCCCATAAATCTTTTTACCTGGATGTAACGATGACTGGAAAGCTATCCAAAGTGAACTCAGAAATAGTACAAAAAATGAATATTGAAGGTGTATTTGGTCAAACCGGGAGCTTAAAAAGACGTTTGTCCTCAACATTCTTAATGATTGGTTTAGTGCCATTAATACTTATTGGTTTACTTTCTGTTTGGTTGACAAATAATATGGCGACCGAGCAAGTGAACCAAAACCTCGAATCCATTAAATTTAATAAGGTCGTCGCGATAGAGGAATACGGTAATACCATTGTAAATCAGGTTATTACGTACTCAATGGATCCCAATTTGGCGGACAATATGGACGCGGTAATAGAGGGCTATGACAGTATTCTCCCTTTTATGCTTCAAAACTATCCCGAACGTTCAGTTGAAGACATGCGTCGCGAGCTTGCTAGCTACTATAATGATGAGTTTTTACCGCAGTACAAAACACTCAACGACGGAAAAAACGTAGACACTGGCGCTTTATTAAGAAGCCTAAGTCCTGAAGCTGTGGTCCTACAATACGCGTATATTGAAACAAATCCGGCCCCACTTGGAAGTAAAGACCAAATGATGAAATCCTCGCTTGGTTCAAAGTATGATGCGAGCCATGAAAGGCTGCATCAGCAACTTTCACCCTTTTTAAATAGCTTTGGCTACTACGATATATTTTTAGTCGATATGCAAGGAAGAGTTGTTTATTCGGTTTATAAAGAACTAGATTATGCCACTAATTTACTGAAAGGTGCTTATGCTGATAGCGGACTTGGAGAGGCCTTTCAATCATCGCTAAATTTAACAGGGCAAGACGAGTTTGTTCTGATTGACTATGCGCAGTATACCCCCTCTTACGAAGCACCCGCGAGCTTTATCGCATCACCTATTTATCAAGGTAATATACGCATTGGTTCACTAATTTTTCAAATGCCATTGGACGCCATCACCACAGTAATGTCAGAACGCAGTGGATTAGGAGAAACCGGTGAGTCCTATTTAGTCGGCCAAGATTACTTGATGCGTTCAGACTCTCTAAAACAGCCAGAAAAATACAGTGTTGATGCGTCGTTTCGACACAAAAGAAAAGTCGATTCCGAGTCGATTAAACTAGGCTTGGAAGGCCAAACAGGGCTCATCGAAACCGTTAACTACAATGGAGATGATGTACTATCGGGTTATATTCCCGTTCAGTTCGGATCGCTAGACTGGGTTATGGTAGCCGAGGTAGAAACATCAGAAGCTTATGCGACGGTAAGCCGCTTAACATGGATTATGCTAATTTTAGCACTATTGGCATGTGCAATTATTGTGTACGTCTCAACGAGAATCATCGCACGTATCGTCAAACCAATTGATGCGATGAAAACAACAATGGCGAATATAGCTGTTACTACTGATTTCAGTGAACGCATAGAAGTAGAACGAAACGACGAAATAGGACAATCTGCAAACAGTCTAAATCATTTATTAGAGTCGGTTGAAGCTTCGATCAAAGAAACAAACGCTGTTGTCGGCCAAATGGCAGAGGGTGATTTTTCAAAACGGGTTGAGGGTGACTTCAAAGGCGATCTACTGACCTTAAAAGAAGGCGTTAATGCCTCTGCTTCATCGATAGAAGGCGCGGTTGAAGAAGTGAATAGTGTTGTGACTGCACTTGCCAAAGGTGATTTCAGCCAACGTATCACTGAGGATTTAAAAGGGCGCTTATTAGAGCTTAAGACGGGTGTTAATCAATCAATAGACTCTATTGATGAAGCGATGCATAGCATTGGCAGAATGATGCATAGTATGAGCGAAGGTAATTTCAAAGAACAGGCTGACGCAAGCCTTCAAGGTGATTATTCGAAGCTTGCGCTGCAAGTTGAATCATCTATGCATACCGTAGATGCTGCGCTTGAAGACATTGATGCGGTAATGGCGAAGGTTGCTGAGGGTCAAATAGACGCGCGAGTTGAGTCTGAACTGCCTGGTCAATTGGAGCAAATCAAAACGAAAGTAAATGATTCGCTCGACTCAATCGTTGAAGTATTCGGCGAGACTGAGCGTGTATTACATGAAATATCGGAAGGTAAATTACACACTAAAGTGGAGAAAACCTTCCCAGGCCGTTATCAAAAAGTGAAAGACAATATAAATGCTACTGCGAGCAAATTGACTGAGGTCGTTCATGACATTCAGCAAGCGGCCAACACAGTACAAAGCAGCGCAGAAGATATTGCAAAAGCTAACACTGACCTTAACGATAGAACGGCGCAGCAAGCGTCAAACCTAGAGCAAACCGCAGCGAGCATGGATGAGATCACCTCGACCGTAAAACACACTGCGGAAAATGCGGGTCATGCTAATAAAATAGCAACTGACGCAAGAGAGCACGCATCTTTAGGTGGAGATGTAGTGCATCAAGCCGTAAACGCGATGGATGAAATAAATCAAGCCAGCGCACGAATATCAGATATTATTAGTGTTATCGATGCAATCGCGTTTCAAACTAACCTTTTAGCGCTAAATGCTGCGGTAGAAGCAGCTCGAGCAGGTGAGCAAGGCCGCGGGTTTGCTGTCGTAGCAAGTGAAGTTCGCAATTTAGCGGGCCGAAGCGCAAACGCAGCAAAAGAAATTAAAGGCCTGATAGAAGACAGCGTTGAAAAAGTAAAAGTGGGTAGTGAATTAGTCAGTAAATCAGGTAGAACACTTGAAGACATCATCAAACAAGTTGAAAACGTCAGCGCTATTGTTAGTGAAATCTCAACTGCCGCAGATGAACAAAGTACGGGCGTCATAGAAATACACAGAGCGGTTGAGTCATTGCAGCATTTGACGCAGCAAAATAGCGCGATGGTAGAAGAAGCGTCGGCCTCAAGCGAAGAGCTAGGCAGCCAAGCTAAAAGAATGACTACTATGATGCAGTTTTTTGAGACTGAAAAAGCATAGCGCTATTTATTAAGTAACTGAACACCGGCTATTATAGAGACTAATCATAAGCCTAAACTCATATTAGAAAGCCATGTATAATAAAAAACATGTTAAATCATTTTAATTATTATACATGGCTTTAGATAAGCCGAATCACCTAGCCAGCATTGCACTTATTGCCGTTTGCGCTGGCTACTTCATCGCACCCTTAGGCATGACTGCCGTAAACGTGGCAATCCCTTCACTTGCCAATGATCTGCAAGCTGACGCTGAAAAAATAGGCTGGCTACCCACCGTATATCTACTCAGTAACGTCGCTTTTATGCTGCCTGTCGGAAAACTCGCTGATAATTTTGGCCGCAAGAAAATGTACGTATACGGGCTCATCTTAAACCTTGTGGCAGCCAGCATGTGTGCTGTGGCTAGTAATATTGACTTCATGCTTTTTTGGCGTTTTATTCAGGGATTAGCTGGCGCGATGATTTTTGGTACTGGGATCGCGATAGTCAGTTCAATCGTACCTGAACACAAACGCGGCAGCGCTTTAGGATTGGTCGCAGCCTGCGTTTATGTGGGCCTCACCCGTGCACCCGCATTTGGAGGTTATCTTACTGAGTTGCTAGGTTGGCGAGCTGTATTCTACTTTCAAGTACCGTTGGTATTGTTACTTTTAGTGTTTATTTTTGCTTTCTTTAAAGGCGAATGGAAGCACCCGGAAAGAGTCAAATACGACTACAAAGGCACACTACTTTTTACCGTCTTTACCTTTAGTCTTGTTTACGGTCTCAGCAAACTCCCATCATTGCTTGGCATTGCTTTGAGTTGCTTTGCCTTGATTACACTTGGCGTGTTCGTCTTACACCAAAGCAAAAGTCGGCAACCACTGATCAGAGTTCAAATGTTTCGAGAAAGCAAAGTCTTTAGTTTATCTCTAACAACGTCGTTTTTTATGTACGGAAGTAATTTCGCTATCGTGTTTTTATTGAGTTTATATTTGCAGTTCATCAAAGGCTATAGCCCAGCATTTACGGGTAAAATTTTACTATTGCAAGCCCTAGCAATGGCGGTCATGGCACCTTTTGCAGGTAAGCTTTCTGACAAATTCGAACCTCGCGTTATTTCAACTATTGGGTGTATTATTGTTGCCTTCGGTTTTATCTTATTAAACCTTATCGACATAAACACAAGCGCAGAGCATGTTGGCGTCGCTTTACTAATGACAGGCTTGGGATTTGGTTTGTTTTCTACGCCAAATAATAACGCCATCATGGGGTCGGTGTCTGAAAATGAGGTAGGTATTGCATCTGCTTCGATGAACCTTTCTCGGACCGTTGGCAACCTTGTAGGGATGAGCTTAGTTAATTTAATGCTGCACTATTTTATTGGCGAGACTAGCCTCGATGATAGCCAAACAGAACAATTAATGTTGACCATTTCATTGGCATTAAAAATGTCTTTAAGTTTTGTATTGTTTGCTTGTTTGTTCTCATCTTTGCGTGGCAGGCAAAACGCGTAACTAAATTTCCAACCCTCACTCACAACAGCAAATTTTCGATAAAATCTAGAACTGAGCTTCGCTGACACTTCCATAATAGCGTCACTATCGCTTCTCTTATCAAAGATGCAGCTCATGTTTTGATAACAGGCTCTCTGCGTTACGCAATTAACAAAACCCATAAAAAGTTCACTCTACAATAGGCATAATAACATTAACTTTTGTACATAAATTAAACAAATTTAAGGTTTAAACTATTCGAGTTACAGGCTGGTATCCATTGTTCAATATGCAAGTTCTAAAGCGCATTGAACGCGAATATTGCTGTTGCTATCGCTATTGGTCAAGCAAGAGCAAAACAAGATAAAGGAAAGTTAGCAGACCTGTTCAATGCTTGGATTTATTAACAAACTAAGTCTCTATCAATATGTTTAACACACGAATTGTGTAAATGGCGTTAGGTTTAGTAGACATCATTTTTATTCTAAAAAACAGAAGGTATTAAATTATGCAAGCAACAAAAAAAATCACCTCTTTTGTAATGAGCTTATGCCTGATAGTGGCAAGTGCAACAACGTTTGCAGGCTCTCATAGTGGTATGAGCCATAACAAAAAAGACATCGTTGACGTCGCCGTCTCAAACCCTCAATTTTCAACTCTTGTTACTGCTTTGAAAGCGGCCGATCTGGTTGATGCATTAAAAGGAGACTCAAAATTAACGGTATTTGCACCAACGAACGAAGCGTTTGCAAAATTACCAGCTGGTACTTTGGAAACACTTCTAAAGCCGGAGAATAAAGACCAATTGGTGGCGGTGTTAACTTACCATGTAGTACCGGGTCAGGTTATGGCAAAAGACGTCGTCAAAATTAATTCGGCAACTAGTTTACAAGGCTCAGATATCGCCGTAAAAACAAAAAACGGAAGCGTTATGGTAGACAATGCGACAGTCGTCGCAACTGATGTTGCAGCAAGCAACGGTGTTATTCACGTGATAGACTCCGTGATCATCCCACAAGCTGGTTAGTTATTTAGCGGGCCGCAGAATACAAGTCTCGCTTACCTATAGCTTAGTTTGAACTAGCTTCGTTTAAAAAAGGCATGATGGATTCATTTATATCATGCCTTTTTTGTGCATGCTTGCTTTGCCTTATTTCTTCTTACTAGATGTGCCTAGCCATTCGACTCGATACAAGTCTCGGCGACGGTCGAGATAATTCCTTACGGAACCTTCGTTCTGCAATTTCTTTAATTTGTGGTAATCCAAGTCAACAATTAAGGTCATTTCAGTATTAGGGGTCGTCTCAGACACAATTGCATCATGTGGAAACGCAAAATCTGAAGGAGAAAACACGGCCGTTTGACCATATTGGATATCGACATTATCAACTTTCGGCAGATTACCCACACTGCCAGCAATCGCAACATAACACTCATTTTCAATTGCTCTGGCTTGTGCGCAACGGCGAACTCGCAAATAGCCATTTTTAGTATCGGTCCAAAACGGTACAAACAAGATCTGCATCTCTTGTTCTGACAATAACCTTGCTAGCTCTGGAAATTCCACATCGTAACAAATCAATACACCGACTTTTCCAAAATCGGTATCAAATACCTGGAGCGCATCGCCACCTTTCATAATCCAATCTGATTTTTCGTGAGGGGTCGGATGGAGTTTCGATTGAGATTCTAATGAACCATCTCGATGACAAATATAACTAATATTATAAAGCTCATCATTTTCGATCACTGGCATCGAGCCAGCAATGATGTTGATATTGTATTGGACCGCTAGGTGGGAAATAGCATTTAAAATTTCTTCGGTGTACCCCGCCAGATGCCAAATTGCGTCTATTGAAGAATCGCTTGGACTTAAACCCATTAATGGTGCGTTAAAAAACTCCGGGAATAATGCTACGTCGCATTTGTAATCAGACAGCGCATCGACAAAGTACTCAACTTGTTGCAAGAGCTCTTGAACATCATGGAAATAACGCATTTGCCATTGAATACAACCAATACGTGCAGACTCTTTGCTTGCACTGATGAGTGAAGGTTTTTCAGCGTCATAATACATATTATGCCATTGCAACAACGTAGCATAACCTCGCGAGGCTTTGTCTTCTGGCAGGTAGGCTTTAAGAATTTGTTTTACGTTAAAGCCATTTGATAATTGAAACGTTAAAATTGGGTCAAATATATCTTTGCTTTTCACTTGTTCAATATATTCAAAGGGCGTCAGCTCATTGGCATACTTCGAATAGTTGGGGATCCGACCACCAGCCATAATGGATTGTAGATTCAAGTTTTGACACAACTCTTTTCTTGCGTCATATAAACGCCGTCCTAGTCGAAGCCCACGATAATCTGGAGAGACAAATACATCAACACCATACAAAACATCACCATTTGGATCGTGCGTCGTTAAGTATGCATCACCTGTAATTTCATCATAGGTGTGTTTGTCACCAAACTTTTCATAGTCAACAATGACAGAAAACGCGGCAGCTACCACTTTACCTTTATCTTCGATGCATATTTGTCCATCAGGAAATTTTTTTAATTGCGCCTGATACTCTTTTAATGTCCACGCACCACCGACATGTCGATACACTTGATCCATTAAAACTTTGATATCGTCAAAGTCTTCCATTGTGAGATAACGCAGTTCTAACAGGTGATCGGAGTCATTATTTGAGCTAGCATCATTGGATTGGGTCATTTCATGATTTGTGATTCTGTTTTTAGACATATATTTTCCAATTGCGGGGATCCCTTCTAGCCTAACACAAATTATTTTAAGGCAACGACTTTGTATAGTATGCGCTAATGAAAAGCGGCTTGGTAAAACGAATAATGTCTAGACAGGCTTTTACGAAGCTCAGATCATAATAGAATCAAATGATATTTCATGACTAGCGGGAGCCACTTTTTGCAGTATATGCGATTGTAAGTAGCTTATTGTGCGCGTGTTATGCGCGTGAAAAAAGCCACAATCTCGATATTATATGTATGTTTATTGCTATCAACCATGCAAAGATGGCGCATCTTCATAGGAACATTCAGACAATAGGACTTTATTTAACTCGCCATCACAGGTTCAAGACTAATTTTATATTGGCTAGCTAAAACAGATTTCACGATTTTAATTCCATGTTCACTGTCTGATATATCTAGCACTTGAGGCACTAAATAATGCCGCCCTAAGGTGGTATAAAACGGCTTAACAAGAGGCTTGTTAGCTTCTCGGTGATGCTGTTCAACAACAATAGCAATCGTATTATCAGATAGTAAAACCAAACTGCCGGTTGGATATACGCCTAAACAACGCACAAATTTTAAAGCGAGCTTCTTATCATAGCCGTTATTGTTATCGTTTAGCACTTTTAAGGCTGCAACTGCTGTGCTTTTATTACGATATGGTCTTTTACTGGTTAATGAATCAAAGGCATCAACGAGCGCAAGCATTCGACTATATTTATGGATCTGACTGCCTTCTACGCTATTTGGGTAACCACTGCCATCGAGCCGCTCATGATGCTGCTCTACAGCGAGCATAAACTCCCTATCCAAACCAAGACCTGATAATAAATCCATTGATTTCTGCACGTGTTGTTGAACTTCTAGCGCTTCTTCAATGGCAAGCTTTTCATTCTTATCTAACATCGAAATATCAAGGTCTAACAAACCTATGTCGTAGAGTAATCCGAGCATACAAAGCTTAATACATTCATCTTTGCTCATCCGTAAATACATCGCAAAACAACACATTAATATTGCAACACGAGCTGCATGAGCTGATAGATAATTATCAGCTTCAGAAATCGTAGACAGGCACAAAAGCCCATTTTTATTGCGTTGAAGACTAGCGTAAATGTCTAAACTAAGTGTTTTTGCTAGGGCGATGTCAATGCGCTCTTCACTTTGTATAGCAGATACTAAGGATTGGTTATAAGCATTACAGCGTTGTAGGATCCGTTCAGCGCTCTTGAGTTCTTCTGCTAAGCTTGTATGCACCACGGGAGCTTCACTAATACCTTCTTGCTCGCTATTTGCCGCTTTTGTCGATCCTTGTGTAGCCGTCGGCTGAATTTGTGTTAGGGTATCCACAACAACCGTTTTTACGCCTTTAGAACGAAGTAACTTTATGACTTTATTATGTTTTATCTGACCTTTATGCTTAACTACTAGCTTACCAGCTTGGTCAGCGATGGCGTAAACTTTCATCCCAGCTTGTAAGTCGTTAATTGAAATAGTTTGTAAAGACATGGTTGAGTTCTGAATATTTTCACTTAGGATAAATATCGGCAAAAATAATAAATTCAAAAGCATTTTCTATTATTTCAAACATAACGACGCAGATACTTACACTGGGGTTAAGCAAGCATGAAGAAGAAAAACAATTTGGTTAAATCGTCTCTATTACTCTACCTTTTAATGTTTAGCATCAAAGGTTTTGCGCTCACGCAATGGGTTTATCAACCAGCACACAAACAAGCTGAAGCGATAGCAGCACAGGAGCTGAGTTCAGAGTCCTTAGTCAGAGCCTATTTAGATAGAATAGAGCGCTTGGACCGGCGAGGGCCTAAAGTGCAGGCGGTACTCTCTTTAAACCCTAATGCATTAAATGAAGCTAAAGAGCGTGACCGAGCCGTCGAAAACAACGAAACATTGGGTCGTTTGCACGGTGTGCCTATATTGGTAAAAGACAATATTGAAACACGTGAATTACCGACTACTGCTGGCTCAGTTGCTTTGCGAAACAACGACACAAAACGAGATGCAGCAATTATCGCTCGCTTAAAAGCCGAAGGCGCAATCATTTTGGGTAAAACTAACTTATCAGAATGGGCTAACTTCAGAGACAATGACTCGATAAGTGGCTATAGCTCGTTGGGCGGACAAACTAGAAACCCGCATAGTCTCGACCGAAGTCCTTGTGGTTCGTCATCAGGCTCGGGCGCAGCTATTGCTGCTAGTTTTGTCTCGCTTGCAATTGGTACAGAAACCAACGGCTCAATCATTTGCCCTTCAACTATGAACGGTATTGTCGGTCACAAGCCCACCGTCGGCTTAATGTCGCGTTCACATATAGTGCCAATCAGCGTAACACAAGACACTGCCGGACCAATGACTAGAAATGTGCAAGATGCCGCCTTGATGCTAACAGTGATGTCAGGCAGCGATCCAATGGACCCATCTACAAGGGACGCCGACCAGAAAAAAGAAGACTATGTCGCAAGCTTAAAACAAAGTCTAAAAGGCAAACGTGTAGGAGTGCTCCGCGCGGCACAAACACAACATCCACAAATTATTGCCGCTTTTGACATTGCCCTAAAAGAGTTGCAGGCACTTGGCGTTGAATTGGTAGAAATTGATCAGGTTGATACAGCCGATGGTTTTTGGGATAAGTCTCTTGAAGTATTGCTGATTGAGTTTAAACATGAATTGAATAAATATTTGGCAAGTACACCCGAGGAAACCAACAAGCTAAGAACCTTAGAGGACCTGATTGCATTTAATGAGCAAGACTATAGAGCACTAGCGATGTTTGGACAGTCTCTATTTAATGATGCACAAGCGAGCAAAGGATATGACGAAGAATATCAGAACTTATTGGCATTTCTGCGAGACGCTACGCGTAAAAACGGCATCGACATGTTGTTAAAAAACAATAACGTAGACGTGTTAGTTTCGCCTAGTCAAACCCCTGCGTTTTTGATAGACGCAGTATATGGAGATAGCTTCCCTGGTGGTTTTGCTGGCATTGGGTGGATGGCAGCCATAGCCGGTTATCCTCATACCACGGTACCGATGGGGGATATGAAAGGCTTACCAATTGGTCTGAGTTTCATCGCTTCCGCTTATCAAGACGCACTTGTGCTCGCTTTTGCTCATCAATACGAACAAGCCTCACAAAAGATAATGGCTCCCTCCTATGCCGAATCAGCTTATGAGAACATTCAATTTAAACGCCTCATGTCGCCGCTTGCGCATTAGAGCTAGCTGGGCTCGTTTGTAATTACTGGTGTCATCTCAAAGATTTATACCATGCAATGATGGCTATTACCTCAGACATAAAAAACCCTCACAATATGTGAGGGTTTTTGTTTTTCTGTTAGATAAAGCTTTGGCTAACTTCTAGCCTTTCTTTTAGGCTTTCTTCTAACCTTTCTTTAACCAAGCAGAGCACCAACCATTAGCTGATACCACTTTACCCGGGAAAATACCGCATGGACGCCAATCTGCACCATCTTCGCCTTGAATGTACATACAGTTTTTACAATACGAACCTTCTACTTTAGATTCATGCACATACTTTAAAGCTACTGCAGTAGGATCATCCTCAGAAAGTTTCTCTTGAGCATTAGCCCGCAGTGCAACGCCACCTAAAGTCATGCCGATTAAGCTACCACCAGTGTATTTTAAAAAATCTCGACGGTTTACTTTTTTCATAAAATTTTCCTTTTACAGTAATGCAAATGATAATGATTCTTTTTTCATATATGCTGAAAACGACGAAGGCCCGACAGCGTTAGCGTATCGGACCTTCAGAATGTGTTATAGATACTTTGCAACTCAACCACAGGATTGTAAAGCACTTATTATAGTTTTATTGACCTGTATTAAATAACTTACACTTTTGATTGATATTACAAATGAGCAAACGACTACGGCTCACGCTTGTCGTCGTCTGCTTGCTCCTCATCTGGTATTTTTAAGAGCAACCAAACAATCAGCGCAACACCGCCAAGCGCAATGCCACATACGATTAACAACTGGTCAAGATTTGGAATCATCGTCGCTTTCCCAAATAGAATTTAAAGGGTGGTCTGGTTTCGCATAAGCATAGCGATCTAGCCGGTCGGTTTGGTGATAACTGTCTAAGCCGGATACACATAAAGTGTCAAGCTGCTCGATGTCAAGGTAACCATCCTCGAACAAGGCGTTTCTTACCACTTCGACTTCAACAATGCGGCCAATCACTAACTCGGTTTGATTAATTTCAAGTTTATTAATTGTCTCGAGCTCAAGCGCAATTTTTACTTTGGACTCACCCACAAAAGGAGCATTTACCACGCTCGAAAATTCTGGGGTCAAGCCAACAGCATCAAACTCACATATTTCGGGTTCGTAGCGCGCGGAACACTGATGGGCTTGTTTCGCAATGCTCCCATGTACATGGTTGATAGTGTAAACACCCGTTTCTTTAATATTTTCTAAACTGTCTCTTACCACCGTATGAGGCCGCATTAACATGCCTAACAAAGGTGGATTTGCGCCGACATGAAACGCGGAACTTATCAGGGCAAGATTGTTGACACCACTTATACTTCGGGTACCGAGAAGATTTGCGCTTTTAAATCCGGAAAGTGAATTGATAAAGTTCGCCCGCACTCTTTGAGGCAACTGCATGATCGATGCTTCAGTGAATACTGTTTTAGGCATTATTCGTCATCCCGTTTTGCAATGATTTCTGTAGTGAAACCATTATCGATGACATGTATCTCAATAGGGGAACAACAAATTTGGCAGTCAACAATTTGCTGTTGACCGATGTCATTTTCGTCATCTATTTCTATATCATTAATTGTCATGCA
This sequence comes from Glaciecola sp., assembly GCA_965658765.1. Taxonomy (GTDB): domain Bacteria; phylum Pseudomonadota; class Gammaproteobacteria; order Enterobacterales; family Alteromonadaceae; genus Glaciecola. The sequence goes on from CBFHTO010000039.1 coordinate 29,526, forward strand.
GTAAGGGCATTCAAACTTCTCTGCTCTTGTAAGACTCATATAGTGTACTTTTTGATTAATTTGTCATTGATACTCACAAGCGCAATCCTTGGATTTAAACAAACTAATTTTTCAGTGCTTAAGTAAAAAACTTTATGAATTCTGAATATCTAACGCCAAAATACCCGCGTCGTAAAAGACACGGTAAATGCCCTTTTTGCCAACGGGATGTTGATCTGACTTTTCATCACCTGATCCCAAAAAAGATGCATAGACGCACATTTTTTAAAAAAAATTTTAAAAAATACGAACTAGCACGTGGGATTGACATATGTCGAGCTTGTCACGATGGTATCCATAGAACCTACAGCGAGATGGAACTTGCAAAATCTTTTACTTGCTTTGATTCGCTTAATTCAGATCCTCAGTTGTCATTACACTTTCAATGGGTTGCAAAGCAAAAGATTAAAAAGCCAAACACTTAATTAAATTTTACTGTATATTAAACCAGTATCAAGAGGAGGCGAACTGATCTCTCTCACACTCATCTTCGATAAACAACTTCGGTTCTTTTAGGCTAAACAAATAAGCAGAGCGAATATGATTCGAAAAGATTTGCCTCCTTTTTATTATTTAACTCATTTTTCAGAGTTTATTGATTTCATTAAAAATGAAAATCAGCACTTATTGCTTCAACAACATTCTGATTTTTTAAACACCTTTGATAACTTAAGTCATTCTGCAAAGTGCTTATGTGTAAGATTGATCAACCGTAAATTTCCAATTATAAAACTTTCAAGCCTGCGCTTTAATGAGCTAGGACCATACACTGAAATCATTCCTGAGCTTTACCAACAAGGTTTAGTGCGAGATATAAATGAAGAGCAAGCACAATTGCTTTTATCTGTCTTAAATAAAGTCGAGTTGCTTACCTTGCTCAGTCATTATAAGAGGGAAGGGATGCCACACTTCACTCAAAGCAGCTCAAAACCGGTTTTACTAGACGCATGCAAACACTTATCTGATGAAGAAATTGTTACTTGCGATGTAGCGAAAGGCTATATTCTTCAAACTTATGAAACTCTAATAGATTATTTTTTGTTTCTTTATTTTGGGCACTTAAAAGGCAAACTTAATCAATTCTCAATGCGTGATTTGGGAATTATGAGAACACGAGAAGGTCAAGCTCAAATGACAGCAAGGTTTGAGCGCTCAGACACTGCGTACAATGCGTTTTTACTTGCAAAGCAATACGAATCTTTTAAACAAGCACCTCCTAAAAGTGCCCACGGCTTAGTTGAGCTCATTAATACACTTCCGGACGCACTGTGTCAGCAAGCACTTACTATTCGCAACAAGCTTGTTTTTAGATGTTGTAAATTATTACTCCCCTTGGATGTCGATTCTGCAATACAGAGCTTATCATTGGTCAATTCAGCAGAAGCGCAAGAGCTATGGTGCCGTGAAAATTACAAACTAGGAAAAATCACCGAAGTAGAGGACAAATTAAATGAAATAATTAATGCACCTTACAACGATAAAATATTGCAGTTTGCCGAGGACTTTTTACAACGAAAATATCACAAAAAGAAAACCAGCATATTGACAGATATGCTCCGAGAGCACTCTAAAGAACTAAACCTTGATGAAATTCATAAAGGTGCAGTGGAGCGTGGTGTTATGTCTCACTATCACAAACGGGGCGCACAAACATGGAGGACTGAAAATAGACTTTGGAACAATCTATTCGGCTTGGTTTTTTGGCAAGAGCTTTTCGAGCTGCCGGGTTTGGGATTAGCGACTCAATTTGATTATTTGCCAATTTGTTTAAAACAAAACAACTTTTTAGACGTGGCAAACACAGAAATTACGCAGAAGCTGGATAAACACAGTGAAAAAGACCGTTTGTTTAGACTCGTCACAGGAAACGCAGCGAAATATTATGGTCAAAGCCAAGGGATCGTCCATTGGCACAAACAAATGCTTGAACCCATCAAAGTGCTTATCGAGCATGCTGATATACGCGCTATACATCAACAAATCCTGAGGATGGCTGAAAACTACGAACTGCATCACGATGGATATCCCGACATTATGTTATTAGATGAAGGACAATTACGCTTTGAAGAAATAAAAGCTGAAGGAGATAGCCTAAGAAAAAACCAATTGATTCAAATTCAAGGACTCAATGCTTTAGGGATCAAAGTAGACATAACAAAAGTGAATTGGGTTTTTGATCCTATGCAAAGCTATGTGGTGGTTGATATTGAGACGACTGGTGGAATGAAAGGCAAACACAAAATTACTGAAATAGGCATGGTGAAAGTATGCGGTGGCAAAATTATCGACTCTTGGCAGAGCTTAGTAAATCCACAACGAAATATTCCGCAAATGATTACTCGCTTAACTGGCATCGACAACAATATGGTTGCTAGCGCTCCAAGTTTCGCTGAACTAGCAGACGAAATTGAATCATTTAGCGAGGACTGTATTTTTGTGGCACATAACGTAAATTTTGATTATGGCTTTTTTCGGGCAGAATTTTCTCAACTCGGGAGGCATTATAAACGGCCTAAGCTTTGCACTGTGCAACAGATGAGAAAGTATTTCCCCGGACTTGCTAGCTACAGTCTGGCAAACCTGTGCAAACATTTTGATATTTCAATGGAAAGGCATCATAGGGCAATGTCCGATGCAATGGCCGCAAATGAATTATTGACCCTGATTAATGAGCGCCGACTAAATTTTTGCACAAGCCCCTGACGTTAGCTATTTTTAGTCTTTAGAACGATAGTTATTAACGCAAGTAATGCTCTTATATTACTCTTAACTAAACTATTCGCCAGTGAGTAACGTAGCCTTACCAACTATCACAAACAGTTAAAATATCATTCATCATCGGGTAAATTGTCAATGTCATTAAGTAAGGAAGATACTTCTCGCATCATCGAAATGGCTTGGGAAGACAGAACACCATTTGAAGCGATTGAGCAACTATATGGTCTCAGTGAACCACAGGTCATTGAACTTATGCGTAAAAACATAAAAAGAAAAACCTTTAACAACTGGCGAGCCAGAGTATCTGGTCGAAAAACGAAACATCAAAAACTAAGAAGCCCCGAAGTTGATAGGGGCTACTGCAAAACGCAATATAAGCATGTCCGAAAACGCTAGGGCTGTGCCTCTAGCTTATCAATGATTGCCTTTCTGAATTGCGCGGTTACATCAAAGTACCACGTGCTGGTTCGATTGTTTTGAGGATTTTTGACTTTTATGGCTTGAACCGGCAACTTGTCTACATATTCAAGAGACTGACCAACAGCAATCATCTGGTGCAATTGAACGAACGCGTACAAATCGTTTACGCTACTTACTAGCAATGGCGACTCTTTTGTAAGACCGCTGCCAGACCGCCAAATAGCTTCTATAAATCCATCTAAAATGGAATGATACAGTGCACTTTTAGTTCTTTGATTCGATTCTGCTGAACATATTGCTGCGCCATATAGGCCTGTCAACGAAGTGAAGTTAAGCTCTAGCAAATCCTCATTTAATTGCAAACAAGCTTGCCAACTACCGTTTCGAATATGGTTTTGAGATAGCAGCTTAGCCGTTTGTTCAAAGTCGCTGCTTGGTTCATAAAGTGAAGTTAGTGGGTAAAGTTTAATTATTTTATCAAAGTCAGTTGCTTGCGCATTGCCTGACTTGATTTTTTGCACCAACGAAAAATAATCTGCATCACTTTTGCTGTAATTAATAACTTGCTGTTTAGGCACGC
>CBFHTO010000040.1:0-33133 GCA_965658765.1 Glaciecola sp.
GGAGCTGCTCCTAGTACGAGAGGACCGGAGTGGACGAACCGCTGGTGTTCGGGTTGTTTTGCCAAAGGCATTGCCCGGTAGCTACGTTCGGAACGGATAACCGCTGAAAGCATCTAAGCGGGAAGCCGGCCCAAAGATGAGTCATCCCTAGAGATTTAATCTCTTTGAAGGGTTGTTGAAGACGACGACGTTGATAGGCAGGGTGTGGAAGCGTTGTAAGGCGTTAAGCTAACCTGTACTAATTGCCCGTAAGGCTTAACCATACAACACCTAAGTGTATGGTATTGCGCGATGGTAGGTTGTGAGGCTGTTGTGGGACACACGATGGGCTTGCACGTGAGTGTACTGATATTTAGATATGGAAATATCAGAATATTAAAATACAAAATGTATTCGGATGAAACGATAAGAGTAGCGACTCTTCATTAAGATTATTGAGGCCATGCGCCTATATCAGACTATTTCAAATGTTATTGACACACCTGTAAAGGCTGTTGACAGACGTACAAGGCGATACGCTAAGTACACAGAAACAGAAACAGAACGCAGGGTGTGACAACAGAGCAAGACAACCAGTTTATTGCTTGGCGACCATAGCGATACGGAACCACCTGACTCCATCTCGAACTCAGAAGTGAAACGTATTAGCGGCGATGGTAGTGTGGGGTTTCCCCATGCGAGAGTAGCACATCGCCAAGCTTCCATTACAAAGACCCGCCCTATGGCGGGTTTTTTGCGTTTGGGCAACCTTAAAAAGATTTACTCATCGCTGGACACAAGGGTACATCACAAGGACCTACGGCCTATTAAGAGGTGAGTGCAAGGGGTGTATATAAAGTGTCGGTGAAAGTGTCAATGGAAGCTGTCAATGGTTGGTGCTGATTGAAGATGCCAGTGCAAAGTATCAATGGAAGCTATCAATGGATGGTGCTAATTGGAGATACCAGTGCAAGGCTATCTCATTTACTGACACTACGGCAGAGTGATTGTGTTAATCGCTTAATACTAACGCTCAATATCTAACAACTTAACATATGCAGTTTACCGCGAAGTACATTGTCTTTTCCTCTGTAGTGAAGGCGTCTTCGCCATATTGATTAATCAAATGGCCCACATAAGCAGCTTCGAACAAGGCGTTTTGGAAGTTTATGAATTGCATATTTCTGCAACACATACACGCAATGTATTGTAAACCACATTTGGCCAGCATAATTTTACGAATCTTTAATGCCAAAAAGGTTACAATATAGAGCGAAGAACAAAAATTACCTGTTGTTACACGTTACCACAATGAATCTTGGTTGATTATTATCCTGTACATTTAAAACGTTCCAGTAGCAAACTGATAATCCAAATCCAAATCCAAATCCAAATCCAATTTGAAGAAGCCATGTGGCTAGATACAAATACCGGTTAATACATCCCTAAATACCTTTAAACCTATCAGTCTCGTTATTTATAGATAAATAAAAAGTTATCTCTGTTAATACACAAAAATAGACTAAAGTTTCAACCAGGTTCGACTGATTTTACTTTTAAACCATTTCCTTTCTTTTATGCACCTATAAGTATATGAATAATATGTAAAATATCTCGGCAGGGTTTAACTTGGTAAGATTTTAAAAGTATCCTTTGGTATAACTAATAATAAACCTTCGGACTCTAGCTTAATAACTCGTTTGTTAATCTCTGCTGGTTATTTATACTTTAGTTTGAAAAATAAACAATTTTGCTTCAATGGCGAATTTTATACCTTTACAGATTTAGATTGAAATGAGTAGTTTTTAATGAATATACATCAATTGGGCCTGGAAATGTCTTCGTCCATATCTCCAGGTAGCTTTGCGACGAATAAGAACTTCTATCCCAAAGATATAAAATCTTTGTTGGACAGTATCGTGGCCTTAATTGCTTCTCGCCTCGATGTAGAAGACATATTAATTTCCCTGGTTAAGGACAACGATTTTGTCGTTATGGCAGGGCGAAACTACGACGATTCTGTGTATAAACGCGAAATGACTTTGTGCAACGAAGTTATAAAGTCTAACGCTATATTATTCTTAAATGATGCCTCAAAAGATAAGCTTTACAAATATCATCCAAGTGTAGCAAGAGAGCCCAATGTTAAAAGCTATGCAGGCGTTCCAATTTATAAAGATGGGAAAGCGGTCGGTACAGTCTGCGCTTATAGTTGCGTAGCAAATAAAATAAATCGAACAGCATTAACCATGTTAGAGCAACACGCTAAAATCATTGCAATGGCTTTGTATTCTACTAACCTAAACCATCAATTTGAAATTGAACACAGCCTATTCACGAAAGGACCAATCTCTACGGTTTTAATAGAAGCCAAGCCTGGTTGGCCGATTGTTTTTGTGTCAGATAACTGCTTTACTCTCTTGAACATTGATATTCCGGAGCATAAGAATACATTTAGACTCGATGATTATATCGTCCCAGAAGACAGAGTGACGTTTAAGGAAAGTTTGTCTTTTCATCGTGCAACGATGCTAACAGAGTTGGAAACCGAATATAGGTTAAATATGCCAGATAATAGCTATAAGCATATACGCCAAGTAAGTAGCGGAGATTACGATGCAAAGGATAATTTAACGTATATTAGATTGTATCTAATTGATGAGACGGTCCAAAAGGATCTCGAAAACAGACTCAGATCAGTAAAAGAACGCTCTAGCCTTGTTCTAGAATCTATGGATCTAGGTACGTGGGATTTCAGCGTTAAGACGCTCGATAACAAAGTTAATCAAAGATGGTACGATATGATTGGTCTTTCTGTTGATGACAATGAATCTGCTAGAAATATATGGCGAACGCGCGTACACCCATTAGATAAAAACTGGGTGCAAGCCGAAGTTGATGAACTGGTAGCTGGAAAACGGGAAAGTTTAGCTCAGAAGTATCGAATGAAACACGAAAACGGTCAGTGGATTTGGGTACAAGTTTACGGAAAGGTAGTCGAGTGGGACGATGATGGTTTGCCAACACGTCTTGTAGGAACGCAAAAGGATGTTACACAAGCGCATCAAGCAGAAGTAAAAAAGAAGAAACAAGACGCATTAGTTGCCTTGATGAGCGATGCACAACATGTATTTTTAAAGGAAAGTGATTTACAAGCAGCGTGTTCAGGAATATTCGACGCTGTTCTAGAGCTAGCCGAAAGTGAGTTTGGATTTATAGGTGAGAAAATAGATTTAGGGGATGGTACGCCTGGTCTAAAAATACAAGCAATAACTGATATTTCTTGGGACGATGACAGTCGAACGTTGTATCAGAATTATCTGAATGACGGATTAGTGTTTGATAATCTGGATAACTTATTTGGTCGTGTTATCAGGACCGAGAAAGAAGTCATTTCAAATGAGGTGCGAAATAGTCCACAATCTAAAGGGATCCCGCACGAACATCCCGAACTTTATTGTATCTTGGGATTACCAATTAAATTCGACGGCGTTGTTTATGGAATGATCGGATTCGCAAATAGAGTCTCTGGCTATGACAGAGAAATCATAGACTATTTATCGCCTCTGATTGAGAATTTGGGTTTGTTAATGAAAGTTCGTGGCATTGATAAAGCTCGCCAGCAAGCCGAACGCGAACTTACTCGTTTAGCTACTACCGACGATTTGACAAAACTGCCAAACCGAAGGACGTTCATGCATAATTTAAGAAATCATTATAATCTTAACAAACGTCACGGTAATAACTTTTGTGTTGCGATTATTGATATTGATCAATTTAAAAGTATTAATGACAAATATGGTCATGATTTTGGTGACAAAGCGTTGATTGAAACAGCTGAGGTTCTGCGAGGGAATAAGCGAACTGTTGATTTTATTGCTCGTATTGGTGGTGAGGAATTTGCAATGTTAATTGTAGAATCAACAAAAGAATCTTGTTATTTCGCATGTGAGCGACTTCGAAAAATCATTGAATCGCACGATTTCAAATTTGATAATGTGAACTTGCATATTACTGTTAGTATTGGTGCCTCTGTGTCGACAAATACGGATTCCGAAATAAAGCAAGCGCTCAAGCGAGCTGATCTCGCTTTATATGAGGCAAAAAACACCGGTAGAAATAAAACATTAGTTTATTCACAAGCTAGTAAAACATCCATCAAAGCAGTTTAAAGGAGCACTAACAATGCTCCTTACTCTGCTGGCATTGCTGACATTCCTTGTTATCTGAATTTCAAGAAAAAAAGTGTGGAAATCTATAGGGATTACACTAAAGTATAGTTTCTGGTCAATTCACTATAAACAGTGTTTTTTTGCATCCGAATCCCCGAAATTGACGTTTGGCTTTCTGAACGCGATTTTAAAAAACAAAGTTAAAAATCGAAAAAGTGAGCAAGTATGGAACATGAACAATTATTGCCTCTTCTTAAGAAAGTTTCTAAAGAAGATCGGAGTGCTTTTGAAGAATTGTACAACGTAACAAGACGCCAATTGTATGCTGTTGCGCTTAGGATGTTGCAAAACAAGGAAAGCGCAGAGGAAGCATTGCAAGAAGCTTATGTAAAGATTTGGTACAAAGCCGATTCTTATAAGGAAGGGCAAGGTACGGTATTGACTTGGATGGTTAGCATTCTACGTTACCGTGTAATTGACATGTTAAGACACAACAAAGTGAGGAGAAGTGACATGATAGACAGTATCGACTTTGATGATGTCCCTTCAGAGAGTGTTCAGAGCGATGATAACTCAGATTCACTTACCTCGAATAAACAAATAGACAAGTGTATGGAAGAGCTAGATATGCAACAGAGGCAAGCAATACACCTCGCATACTTTAATGGCCTCTCACACTCCGAAGTAGTCTCACACTTAGGCTCTCCCCTTGGAACCATAAAGAGTTGGATACGAAGAGGACTTGCAAGCTTACAAAGGTGCTTAGCGCTATGAATTATAATAAACCGGACCTAATAAATGCCCTGTCAGCAGAGTATGTGTTAGGAACGCTGAGAGGAAAAGCTCGCGACAGGTTTGAAACTCTGAAATTTGACAGCGCCCTTGTGCAAGAGCGAGTGAATTATTGGGAATCTCGGCTTAACTCTTTATCAATGGAATTGGAGCCTGTTGAACCGGGATCACAAGTATGGGCGAAGATCAAAGCAAAGCTATATGAGCAACAAGCTGAAATAGTGGTTGCAAATGAAAAACCGTCTAATGTTGTTGACCTGAGTAATCAAAGGGATCGGTCACGTCCATGGCAAATGGTAACTGGACTTGCTGTTGCAGCGTCAATCCTATTAGCTGTTCTCTTTATTCGTACCGATATGCAAATAAATCAACCAGTTGAGAGTGTGGTCGTTTTTATTAATGAGGAGTCTCAGGCTTTATGGTCTCTCGATATTAAAGAGGATGACATTATTGTTAAAACAACAAGTAATGTTCCGCGCCTTGTTGATAATGATTATCAGCTATGGATGGTACCAAGCGCTGGTACTGCGCCAATATCGATTGGTGTAATGAAACAAACAGAACTATTTCGTTTGAAAAAGCCGGCAGGGTTTAACGATCTCGAGCTTGCGGCGCTAGCGATCAGTCGAGAACCGCTTGGAGGTTCACCTACTGGCGCGCCTACTACCGTATTGTACGCCGCTGAAATCGTCAATTTATAAAGACTTTAAAGAAGAACTTAACAAACATTTTGCCCCCTGAAAGGATGAAATTTTAGGGGGTTTTTTTATTATAAAAAAAATTTTAAAAGTTATGCATCCAAACGTAATTACTGCGCGTTTGGTCTCTTGAAACAAACATAAAATCAGATAAAGGAAAGAGCAATGAAAACAGCAAGACTTACGAAAGTATTTGCGGCAATGTGTGGACTTACAGTTGCTAGTGTAGCGCTTGCTTCGAGCCACAGAGAAGCCCCAAACATCACTAGACTTCCAACATTAGATTCAACAGACTTTTACATATTTAATAGTTACGAAGAGGGCAGAGAAGATTTCGTGACTCTAGTTGCCAACTATATTCCTCTGCAAGACGCATACGGCGGTCCAAATTACTTTGCAATGGATCCTGAAGCGGTCTACAGCATTCATATTGATAATGACGGTGACGCAGTTGAAGATATTACTTTTAATTTTGACTTTACTAAAGCGTTAGCAGCCGACAATCAAGGCGTTGCTTTAACAATTGGTCCTGATGGAAACCAACGCTCTGTTAAAGTACCTCTAATTAATATTGGTCCAGTTTCTGCTGGCAATGAAGGTGCAGTTAACTTTAATGAAAGCTACACAGTGAGTGTTGTATCCGGCGCTATGGGTTCTGGTATGTCTAGTCCTGCGACTAACGTTAGCACGGGTCAGGAAACGTTCAGAAAACCGCTTGATTATATTGGGAATAAAACCTTCTCATCGATGGGCGATTATAAGACCTATGCTGAAAGCTTCATTTATGAGATGGCTATCCCTGGTTGCGATACAAATGGTCGAGTATTTGTAGGCCAGAGAAAAGACCCATTTGTGGTTAATCTCGGTAAGACATTTGACTTGGTGAACTACGTGCCAGTTGAAGGTGACAGTGCCCCAGGTGCAGGCGATGGTGGCGGATTCCCTGGTGGGATTACGCAAAGCAGCATGAATGATGACTTAATAGATAAAAACGTTACTGCGATTTCAATCGAAGTGCCAAAGTCATGCATTACAGGCAGTGGAAATGGTGTCGTTGGTGCTTGGACCTCTGCAAGTTTACCTCAGGCAAGGATTCTGAACCCTAACGCAAGCTTTACCAAGCCGGAAGTAAATGGCGGAGCATTAACTCAAGTGTCTCGTTTAGGTTCACCATTAGTGAATGAACTTGTGATTGGTATTGGTGATAAAGATACATTTAATACGTCTCATCCATCAGGCGATGGCCAGTTCATTGATTATGTAACACATCCATCATTACCTACATTGCTAGATATTTTGTTTAGAGATGCAGTAAACAGTACTTTGGGTACTTCAATACCGACTTTGGCGCCAACTAATTATCCAAGAAACGATCTAATCGCTGCATTTTTAACTGGGTTCGAAGGAGTCAATCAGCAAGCAACTGTAACGCCTTCAGAGATGCTTCGGTTGAACACCGGTATACCAGCGACTCCAATGATGCAACAGTCTTCGTTTGGTGTAGCGGGTAACGACCTCGCTGGCTTCCCTAATGGTCGTCGACCTGGTGATGACGTTGTAGATGTAGCCTTGAGAGTCGTTATGGGTGCCTTGTGTCATGACATTCCTGTAGGTGGGGTCCCAACTAACCTTGGAATTTGTTCTCCAGATGATGCATCGGTTGGTAACGTACCATTTACAGATGGCGCACCAAGCAGTGCAACGATGATGATGGGTAGTTTCCCTTACCTAGCGACGCCTTTACCTGGCTCTGAATAACATTGATTAGAGGAGCAAATAACATGAGTAAATTAAACATGCGTCAAGTAAAAGTACTCGGTATAAGTTTGTTAGCGCTTAGCTTGTCAGCTTGTTTTGACTCAGATAATGATGATGAAGTCGCGGTTAACAACCCGCCTTCTGCAGGAGCATTATCTTTGACAACACAAACTGAAGTGGCATTAAGCGACAATTTGCCTGGAGCAGATGCAGAGAATGACCCAATTGCGTTTTTCTTAGGTGACGCACCATCATTAGGTCAAGCTCAGGTGCAGGTTGATGGAACTTTCACTTACCAACCTTTCGCTGAGGTAACAGGTAACGATTCGTTTTCCTACATTGTAAGAGATGCCAAGGGAAGAGAAGCAACCGCGGTTGTCAGTATTACTATCGAGGCCTTAGAACTTTCTTATCGCGATTACAGTCGGCAGGTATTTGCTGCAGACCCAACAGATGCACCGCTTTCGGTTAATGGACGTGTATTTATCCAAGATGTAGCTAACCAAGGCGACTATCAGGACTTGATAGATAGCAACTGAGTTCACTTGGCCAAGGACGGCCACCTTATTTTTCATTCTAAAAGGAAACATCGGTTTCCTTTTTTATTGATTTTAAAATATGTTTATAAAGTCCAATTTAGAGTTTGGTATTTGATTGAATAGACGAAAATAAACATGGCGTCTTTAACCTAATTAAGTGTTCTGTTAATTCGACTCGTCATGGAAAACCTCGGTGTGATATTTTATATCGTAATGTTCTTTTTGTTCTTTTATAAACTCTTTGTTTCGTTGTAAAAACTCATCAATCTTAGCAAGTATGTTGATGTGTTTTATAGTTGATAGATGGTAGTCGACATGAATGTGCGGTAAGCTACGATTGAGCGTGACGTTATTTAAACGTGGCATTGTTTTAACGAGATATTTACCAACATTGTATTCGACATCAGCCGCGTCGACTTGCCCCCTTTGAACGGCAATAAGTGCAGACACTAAGTCTTTTTGTGGAGTAACTGAAATATTGTAAGTATTCACATGTGGTAACCATGTAAATGCGGTGTATCCGTAGGGTATTGCAAGTTCTTTTACTTGATTTATTCTCATGTTTGTCCGTTGTTTCGCAACAAACGTCGAACTTAACGCTGATATAATCCTTGCACTATAGTGGTTCGTATTTCGGTTTGACCGGTATTCGGTCCATTTCGGGTTGTCTGGAAAAATAAAGTCTATAGCTCCGCGGTCTAAAGCTGGTTGGAGGTGATTAATTGGCATGCCGATATATTGAAACGTTATTCCTTCCTCCTTGGCAAACCTTTCTAATATAGTCCAAGCAAACCCTTTATCACTTTTTGTTTTTGTCGTAATTAAAGGAAACTCATTTAGGTGAGAAATGCCTATTCGGTAACGTGGCTTTTTGGTTGCAGTGTCACTTTCTCGTTTTTGGATGATTTTTTTTGATTGGCTTTGGTTTGTATCATTGCTAAGTGATTTATTGGATGCAATTTCCTGTGTTGAGACCTGTCGTGTCTCTAAGGTATTGAGTTCACCTGCATTAGCTATGTAGCTAACGAACCATATTCCAACAACTGTAAATAAGAGTGTAAACCGTTGTTGTAGTGTAATCATTTAAACATTTGTTACCGCTTATTTTTGAGAGTTTTAACAATATCTTAGTGCATGGTGTTTGTCTATTAGACAAAATACCAATTTTATTTTATTCACTTTAACCCTCGCGATAACTCATATAAAAGGTCAAGCCATTGGTGAAAGACTCATGGTTTACTGTGATTTCTTGTGATGCTTATGTTTACCTGATTTAAGGTAATTATTAAAACCAAGACAGCCCTGTAATAGTTTATTATTGGGTGTTAAGAAAAATTAAAGCTTATAAAATTAATGGTTTATATAGTATATTCACATAAGTTCACAAAAACATTTCCCTTAATAACGCCAGAGAAAACTTGCTTGTCATTGAAAAATCAAAAGTATAAAAATCAATATTTGGTGTTTGGTGATGCAAAATTGCATTGCCAAAATGGTCACTTAGAGATTGATGGAAACACAAAACGACTTGAGCCTTTGGTGTTTGAATGTTTGTTATTGATGACTCAACGTCCACACAAAACAATTTCGAAAAAAGATATTTTCGATGCCTTGTGGAAAAGTTCAGATACAAGCGACGAGACTTTGAGAGCTTTATTAAAAAAAACTCGGGACGCCTTAAATGATGACGCACGAAATCCTAAGTATATAAAAACGATTCCGAGGCATGGTTATGTCTTTTTACAAGATGTCAAAGTACAAAAGGTACAAAAAGTTAGTTTCGAAAAAATAACACCACAGAGATGGATTGCTTTTGGGTTATGCGTAACTTTGTTACTTTCTATTATTTATGGAGTTTATAAATTTACTTTATTAAGTAAAAACAATGAATTAAGTACCAACTCCCTATCTTATCAAAGCGAGCAAAAAGACATCGATGTAAGTGCTTACTTCTATAATGGCTGTTTCTATGATTTCACTATTTCATGGGTTGCAGAGTTAAGTCGTTCAGATATCAGTGTTTCGAGCAGCTGCGATGACTTAGAGCGGCATTTTACGATAGATGCTTACTTAGATAACTCTTCTTTATTTTTACCAGAGCAACGAAAAGTGTTGTTCAGGTCTACAAAAAGTAAGGTTTTTTATATCTTTAGCCTTGAGCATTTAAGTGAGCGCTATTTACTTCGATTTGAACGTAACGAGGAGCTTTTGCCTGCTACGAAATTATCAAGAAAGCCTTTAATATCAAAAATGGAATTAGGAGATGACGCGTTTCAACATTCGTCAACACTCTTTGAAAGAACTGAAAGAACTGAAAGAACTGAAAGAACTGAAAGACTGCAACGATCTGAAAAACGGCAGAATGAAGTAGATATTGAAAACCTCCTATATTCTCGCGGCGAAGATTCAGCTACGAACCCTCTAGACGGTAAACTTCAAGGGCTTGAATTACTAAGGCAAAAGTCATTAAGTCCGAAATCAACAAAACCAAAACTACTAAGAATAGACCCGACTTTTCATGAAATCTTTGTGCATTCAGTATCAAATGAGATATTACTGATAGACACAAAGCAAAATACGCAAAGGCAGCTAATCATAAGAGATCTTGGAGTCAATGAGGATGCCAAGGGCAAGAGCTTTGATATATCTTGGTCAAAAAGCTTACCGCTACCTGTAAATGAGCAAAGCAATCTTAATAGCAAAAAAGAAGATCTGGTCAATCAACCATTAAGTGTTGAATCAAACAACGCATGGATGACAAAAAGCGCTGAGGACCAAGCCTTATTTCTTTTTGTTGAAATTCTGATTGATGAGCAATATCGTCTGTTAACGATCGAGCTTGATAAGTCAAAAGACGATTGGGTCATCCTAAGCAATCAAAGCTTTTTACATAAGAGCCAAATCATTGGTTTTGTATTTGAGCCTCAACACGGTCGCGTATCATTTCAAAATAGTGATGGACAGTTAACTAGCCTATATTTAGCGGATAACACAAGTGTCCATTGGGATAAAAAAATTGACGATTCTTACACTGTGATCGGCAGTTGCTCCCATAGCTGTTTTTTATTTACAAAAAGAAGTAATACGATGCACGAAAAGTTGTTGAAAAACCCGTTTCTTGAGTTTTTACCCGCTTCGTATTGGTCTGTAAAACAGCTTGGAAACGGAGAGTTATTTACGCTAAGTCCTAGTGGTCACGCCAGGCTGATGAAGCTAAATGACAGTACTAATTATCTTCAAGTAAATGACGAAACACCCATTAAGTTAAATGTGCCTCAACAAATAACTCAAGAAGTGGAGGTTTTAAAGTTAATTAACAAAGAGTATGCGGTGCTTGCAGACCACCAACAAATATTTGTAGTACATATGCCAAGCGCTGAAGTGCGTAGATTAGAAGAACAGTTTATTTCGCTTTCTCATTTTCAAGTTTCTAATGGCAAGCTGAGTTTTTATGCAGAACGTTCAGACTCGGAATCGGAAACTAGTGGTGTATACGAGTTAGATCATAAAGGCGATACCATCCAACTAGTGGATACAGAAGCTTTACTTTTACAAAGTTTTGAAAAGTATGTAGCAACAGGTTTTGCTAACAATGGACAAAGTAAGCTCGCTTCGCCCGCGGTACGAGGCGAAGCTAAGTTACTCAAAAATTGTCAGCTGATGTCTACTTTGTATGACAATAACGATAGGGTGCAGAACGTACTTCGAGTCCCTACTGAATGTCATTTAGATACATCAAGTTTAGTGTTCTTTGATGAAGAGTTTTTTTATGAACTGAATAGGAGTAGTGAAACCAATCTCTACTCCATCAGCCGAACGAATCTAATAAATGGTGATAGGAAATCGGCAGAATTGCCAATTTTTGAGGAAATCCACGCGTTTGAAATCAATCAAGATCGCACATATTTTAAATTTGCCAGTAGCGATCAGCCGACATATCAGTTAGAGCAGTATGATGATTTACAGGGTATATTTTTAGGCGCAGATCGCTTAGAAGTGGATAATTTTGAGTGAAAGTTCTTAAGTGAAAGTTGTGGGAAGAGTGTTGTAATATAAGACCGTCGATTCTACCCGCTAAGCTAGTAACAGCTTAAGCTACTATTCAATAAGATATTACTGGGTTTTGCTATTCATTTACCTAAATTCTCTCGCTTTCAAATTAAGTGCTTGTATCAAATGGCTTTGGTCAATTAATTTACCTGCAATAAGGTGCTCTACTCCACCATCTCCTCTTTCTAATATGCCTTTTACCTGTAGGATTTTGGCATTTAAATAGGTCGACTTTTGTGCGCGTGCTGTGCTTTGCCAGATGATAACGTTTGTATTGCCAGTATGATCTTCAAGGGTGATAAAAGTAACGCCTGCTGCGGTCCCTGGACTTTGTTTGCACGATACAAGACCAATCACAGAAACCAAATTGCGATGATGTTTGTATTTTAAATCTTTTGCTAAGGTAAACTTGGGTAACAGTTGAGCTTGTTGAAGTAAGTAAATAGGGTGATGAGTCGTAGACAAGCCCGTGCTTGCATAGTCTTCAATTAACTCTTGAACGGCACTAGGTGTACGTATAAAACCCCCTTCGTTTAGTTGCTGCGAAGCTTCTTTATTATCAGTGTTCGCAAATAACGGTAGAGTGTGTAAGTTGTCCATCAACTCCCACCGGTTTTTAAACCGATTATTGTCGAAGCAAGCAAAGGCGTTGGCGCTTGCTAAGGCTTCAATACAAGAAGTGGGAAGCCCGAGTTTTTTGATGTCTCTTAAGCATGTTAAGTTTTGTGCTTGACGAGCGTTTTCAAGATGCATAATGGATTCTTCTCTAAGTCCCTTGATCAAGCGAAAGCCTAGTCGTATGGCGTACGATAAAGGTTTGTCGTCTTCGTTAGTGGCTTCTAGTTGATGGTCATAGATAGATCGTAATACACATACTGGTCTTATCTCAATACCGTGATGTTTTGCGTCCATCACCAATTGAGATGGAGAATAAAACCCCATTGGTAAACTGTTAAGGAGTGACACATAAAAGACTGCAGGATAATAATGCTTGAGCCAAGCAGAGACGTAAGACAAAACGGCGAAAGATGCAGAATGCGATTCAGGAAAACCATATTCTCCAAATCCACAAATCTGCTCAAACAAACGTTGTGCGTATTGTTCAGAATAGCCCTTAGATGTCATTCCTTGGATCAGTTTCTGACGAAATTGTTGTAGTACCCCGTTTTTTTTCCAGCTCGCCATTGCTCGCCTAAGCTGATCGGCCTCTCCGCCTGTAAAACCTGCGGCGACCATCGCCAGTTGGATGACTTGCTCTTGAAATATAGGTACGCCCATAGTGCGTTCAAGTACCTTCTTTACTTCATTAGAGGGATAACTGACTTGTTCTTTACCATCGCGTCGTTTCAAATAGGGATGTACCATGTCACCTTGAATTGGGCCGGGTCTAACGATGGCAATTTGTACCACGAGATCGTAATAACAAGCCGGTTTTAATCTTGGTAACATCGACATTTGTGCCCTAGACTCAATTTGAAACAAACCCACTGTATCCGCTCTTTGTATCATTTTGTACACCTGAGGATCGTCCCCTAATGCAGTGATGAACGCGATATCGCATCCTTGCTTATAAGTTGTCTTAAGTAGATCAAAGCTTTTCCTGATCGCGCTTAGCATTCCAAGCGCTAATACATCGACCTTTAGAAGTTTCAAACTTTCTAAGTCATCCTTGTCCCATTGAATAACCGTTCGTTCAGCCATACTGGCGTTTTCGACTGGAACTAATTCATATAAGGGGCCTGAAGAGATTACAAATCCACCTACATGCTGAGACAAATGACGCGGAAAACCAATGAGTTGTTCAACTAAAAGTACAAACTTTTCCGCAAGAGGAGAGTTCGGTGTTATGCCTAAGTCTCCAAGTTGAGATTGCCAGCTCAATGCTCGGTCGCGACGATTGACATTTTTGATAAAGTAATCAAGATCCGTCGCATTTACACCCAGCACTTTACCAATTTCACGTAGCGCGCTTTTAAAGCGATAACATACAACTGTTGCGGCAAGTGCAGTACGTTCGCGACCATATTTTTGATAAATGTACTGAATGACTTCTTCACGTCTTTCATGCTCAAAGTCGACATCAATATCGGGTGGCTCGTCACGCTCTTTTGAGATAAAGCGTTCAAACAAGACGTTGATCTGCTCAGGATCAACCGCGGTAATTTCTAGACAGTAACACACCACAGAATTGGCAGCTGAACCTCTGCCTTGATAGAGAATATTTTTACTTTTTGCAAATTGTACGATGTCGTAAATAGTTAAAAAGAAGTGTTCATAGGCTTGCTCTTTTATAAGTAAAAGCTCTTTTTCAATAATCGTGCGTATATCAGGGCGCAACCCTCCAGGAAAGCGGCGTTTAATGCCTTTTTCTACCAATTCGCGTAAATATTCGCTAGGAGTTTTACCTTTAGCGACCACCTCACTCGGGTATTGATAGGATAATTCTTGCATGTTGAAGGTGCAGGCTCGGGCTAATAGACATGCGTTATTGAGCCATTGAGTTGGATACAATGCTTTGAGTTTTTTAATTGGACGTAAGCAAGCTTCTGAGTTCATAAGAGCCATGCGCCCTAAATCTTCTATCAAGCAACCTAGTTTAATTGCCTGTAGACTATGCTGCAGAGGCAGCCGTGATGGCTCATGCATGATGGCGCAGGAGCTTGCTATAATATCAATGTCTAGTTCTAGTGCTAAGGTTTGAACATGATGCAGTTGGTCTTGCTCGTTTGTGCTTAGCCAGCGTTTTGCGCATAAAAACAATCGTTCTTTGAAATGCTTTAACAACCACCGTCCAAACTCATGATCTTCGGAGACTCTATCGCTGACTTGCCATAGACAAAAACAATGCTTTAGAGAGCTAAGATCCCATTCCGATAAGCTATACTCTCCCTTTTTAGCTCTTCGCCTTGCGTTGGTAATGATTCGACAGCATTCTTTATACGCTTCTTTATTCGGACAAATCAGGGTCAAAGTATGCCCCTTGAACTTAAATAAGCTGCCCACAATAAGCTTGATCGGGAGTTTATTGTGTTTTATCTCACTGTATGCCCTAACTACGCCTGCAACCGAGCACTCATCAGTTATTGCAATACTTTCATAACCTAAAAAGTAGGCTTGGCGGATTAACTCTTCTGGGTGAGAGGCGCCGTGTAAAAACGAAAAGTTACTCTGACATATTAGTTCTGAGAAACCAATTAAGTCAGGATCAGATGAAGTATCCATGCACAAACCACTGTTCTTTTTGCGTTTTGAATATCCAAAGCTGCTGACCTTCAACGCTTTGTGCTATGTAGTAGTCTCTTTTAATGGGGTGATCATCCCACCATCCTGTATGGATTCGTTCAGGTCCTTTTAATATTTTGATTTTATCAAATAGAGGTTTGGGCTCAGCTAATAAAAAACCTGGACGATCAACAAAGCTTAGGTCTTTCGTGCTAGCGTGTTTACTAAGGTGTATTTTTTCTGATAGGTTACTGTTTTCCGGTCGAAAGTCTGGTACAAAACGCAGCGTAGAAACCTTATCTGCACCTAATTTACTTTGTAAGCGAGCAAGTAGGGTCAAGGCAGCAAGATGCGTTGACTTTTGTGTAAACATATCCTCATTATTGAATTCTGCTAGTTCATAAGCTCCGCATTCGACTTGCAATGCGTACACCGGCGAGTCAAATATTACTGATTCTAGTTTGAGAGAGATTATGTCCAACCAATCTTGCGTTTTATAAATGGCTTGAATGCTGTGAAATCTCAGACTTAGTGGCGCATGATCACGTTGTATAAACACAATGCTAATGCTGAGTGTCTTTGCGTTTCTGATGAGCAAAAATTGGCTGAGTTTGTCGACTAATTTGCCCAGTATTGGCAGGAGTTTGTCGGTCACACTGATTTCATATAAAAGTTCAATATAATCACTGTATTTTGTTTGAGGTTGATAAAAGTCGACCTGAGTTGCGTGTTTACCAAGAAGTTCGTTGATCATTGTCATGCTGTATCTTGAGACTCTATTCGCTAGCTCAGACAGCGGAACATCAAGCAAATCACCGTAAGTACTAAGACCGATCCTAGAAAGCTTTTGAATGTCTTTTGTATCAATATCGGTGAGCGATAGCGAACACGCTGAAAGTGCTTGTTGGATGCGCTCTCGTTTGGCTGTGATCAGTGAGCGATGATGCCGCGCTAGTAATTTTGCGGCTTGTATTGAATATGCGCTAGTAGAAATACAATGAAGCCCTTGCTTGTTTAAGCAGTTTTGAATGATATGCCAATAGGTCTTCAAATCTCCGTACATTTTAAGCATGTTTTGTACACGTAAAATAAGTGCATTGGGTTTGGACAGCACAATGTCGGAGGTAAATAGATAAAGTTCGTTCGCGATATTCACAATAGCTTTTTCTTCTAATTCGGCTTTGTATTCATAAAGCTGTAAATCAGAAGATAGTAGACTGGCACTGGCTAAACCCATACCGAGTTTGATTCCTTTTTTTCGTGCCGCTTCGTTAATCTGGCAAAGTTCATTTGTTTTTGGATCAACGATGGCGATCGCCAGAGATTGCTTAGTGCTTAGTAAGTCGAGCTGCAACTGAGGAAAATATAGATATAGCCACAAAGATCTGGTGTCAAATTGCATAACTTAGCTACCTGGACGAAGCTTCACTAAATTGTTTGCGCGGTTTGTGTGCTCTAGTGCATGTTTTGCCCATAGGCGAGTACGCGATTTAAATGGCAATGGAATACGTACCGCGCGTTTGCTTGGCCAGCCTATTTTCTGTTTACTGATGCGTACATGGAGATCGTCGTTTTCGCGTTCTAGCTGTAAAGACAAGCTCAAGGGCAAGTTGCTTTTAAGCTCAGTACTGTTATCAAACCAAACGCAGTAAGTGCTACCTTGCTGCGCAGCATATTCGAGTTTCCTAATTTGTATAGGATTCATGCTTTGTTGCCACAAAAATATTGCCGAGCATGCACCGCTTTTTGAGCATTGTTCAGCGCACCAAAGTGACTCATCTTGAGAGCTACATTGGATGCAAACAACATTATTTAAGTCAATGTTATGAGTAAGTAAGAATTCGGCATTAGGGGGGAAAGGCGCATTAATGAAGACATATAGACTGCCCTGACTGTTGTGTTTTAAGGTTGACAAAATAAAGCGAAGTTCACCACAGCCCAAGTGACTTTGCAGGTGGATCATCCCCGCCTTTGGGAAGCCCCCAGTTAAGTATTCGTCAAGCCCTGGAAAGCCACTCGAAAGCAAGGCTTCAGAACTTGCTTTGGCATTTGCGGCTGTCCATATCCATTGTTTATTGTGTAAATTACGCAGAATAGGATTCATAACAACTCAATTTATACTGTACGGATATACAGTATAAATATTTGTGAGAGAGGCGCAAGTATAAAGCTGAATATGATCAGCAAAAAATAAATAAGTCTATGTTATATAATGTTATTTATGCGCTTTTGCTAAACGTTTTAGGTAGCATAGGCAAAAGCGCATGTTTGGCTGAAACCGTGCTATAAAGGCATAGGGTTTCCATTTAAGAAGGCTTCTGAGTCTTTCAGTTCAAAGGTAAAGGAGTAGCCCTCGTCAGTCGGGCTGATCAAGCCTTGCTGACTAAGCGCATTCAGTGTCCCATTGACTTGCTGTTGCAATACTTGTTCTTTTTCTTCTGCAGAAAGTGCCGTAAATTGTGGATTAGCCCTAAGTTGACTGTTTATCACAAGAGAAGTTATAAATTCTGCAGCTTTTTTTTGCATAAACATATTGCTGTTTACCTGCGCATGTTCTTGCCAAAACCTAGGATCTTCGAGTGTATCGGGCAAAGCATCAACATCCACTAGTTTAGCGAAAAGCTCACCTTTGAACTCGCTGTCGTTAATTTTTCCGCTTATTTGACTGATGTTATATTCGGGCGAAGCTTGTAACTGTCCAAGCAAATGCTGATCTAAAAATAGCTGAGTGTCCTTTTGTATTTGCTCTGGTCGGCTCGCGTTTTTTATCATTTTTTGGGAAAAGCTTTGATAAGCGCGAATAAAGTTGCCTTGGAGTTGATTAAGCTGAAAGGCGAGGCTTAAGTCTGAGAGGCGCATATCCGCATGCTTTATCTCCGCTATATTTGTGTCCATATGGATATTACCAATATCAGACGATTCATTAAAACTAGAGGTACCAACAAGCGATAAAGCATCAATATTAGTTTTGGTTTTGTTGAGTAGGTTTGCTAATTCCATTTTATCTATTGTTATAGAGGATTTTGAGTTGTAAAGCCCTTGACTCATCATTGCCGTGAGTGATGCATCTGTGTCTAAATTGAGCTTAAGTTTTTGCATATCAAATTTGCCGGCGCCTTCTGCTTCAATGCTCAGTGACTCTGCTGAACCTGCATATTGAATACCACTACTAGAAAAAGCCCCCTCGCCATTCATTCCAGAGAAAGTCAAAACGGCTTTTGTTGCGGGATCTGTGTAGCTCAAATTCGCCACTTTATCCTCGTATTTGGTATTGCCAAATAAGCTAGTTACGCCATTAAATGTATAAATTGTGTCAGTATCTTGAATATTTAAATTGGATGAATGAGACTCACTGACACTTGATATCCTTGATTGAAGTAGGGCGAGTTTAAAGCCTTTATTTAATATAATGGGACCGTGATCAACCGTGAAGTCGAAGTCCATTGAAAGTCTTGGTAAATTTTCGCCAGAATTAAGTTGCTCCACTGTGAAAACATCAAAGGACACTGAAATGCGCCCCGTCGTGGCAAACCAGCCGCTGTCTATTTCGTTCACCGTGATGCTATAAGCAGTGCTCTCGTTCATTGTATTAACACTGTCTTGGATGCTGCTTACTAAATTAGTGCCAATTACTTTAGGGCCAATAAAAATTGCACCTAATAGTCCGAGCACAGGAATGATAATGCGTTTCTTCATAAAAATTACGTCCTTGCATAAAATAAATACTCTAATACAAAGCTTATCACAAAGCGTAATTTAAACCTTAACATGGTTAATTTATCTCTAGTTTTCCTTCAAAAAGTGCACACAAAAAGTATTATTCTAAATAAAAGTTAATCAATATTTCTTCTTCTTCGCGCATCTATATGGATTATGCCAACGTTATTTTGAGATAAGTGAACAATAGCAAGGCAAGCATGTCGCTCATGTAAGCTGCGTAAAAGGAAGTAAGATGAAAAAACAACACTCGCAATATACGACATCAGAAATAATCGGCGCACTTAGTCTGTTTATAGGTTTAAGTGTGCTTGGAAACAATCAAGCTATGGCAGATGCCGTTGATATTGACCGCATCACCGTAGTGGGGCAAAAAGGGGTGCGCGTTGGTGAGGCATTGAGCGCGTCGGAGGGGACTATTGGACAATATGAAATCAACAACCGCCCTTTATTAAGACCCGGTGAAGTCCTTGAATTTGTGCCAGGTATGGTCGTCACTCAACATAGCGGTTCAGGGAAAGGTAATCAGTATTTTCTACGCGGCTTTAATCTGGACCATGGTACAGATTTTCGAATTATATTAGATGGTATGCCGGTCAATATGCGTACTCACGGACATGGACAAGGCTATGCCGACCTAAATTTCGTTATACCTGAGTTTCTGCAAAGCATTCAATATCAAAAAGGCCCTTATCACTCTCAAAACGGTGATTTTTCTACTGCTGGTAGTGCAGAATTTAATTTAAGCTCCGATTTTGGACACCCTTTTGTCACCTTAGAGCTAGGTGAGCACGGTTATTTAAGAGGTTTGGCTGGCACCGATATTGAGCTAGAAGGCGGTAAACTCTTGGCTGGAGCAGAATGGCACCAATACGATGGCCCTTGGCAAGATATAAATGAAGACATTGAAAAGACAAATGCATTATTGCGTTATATATCTAAAGTGGGAGAGGGTGATTTTGCATTAACCTTTATGGCTTACGATAATCAGTGGAACTCAGCGGATCAAATTCCCGAGCGGGCAGTGAGTTCTGGCTTGATCTCGGCTTTAGGATCATTAGACACAACCGTAGGGGGTGAATCATCTCGATATTCAATATCGTCTAGTTGGGAAGGCAAGAACACTAAGGTTCAGGCCTATGCAGTCCGCTCACAGCTTAACTTGTTTTCAAACTTTACTTACTTCTTAGAGGACCCAGTCAACGGAGACCAGTTTGAACAGGTTGACGATAGAGTTATATGGGGAGGAGACATCCAACACTTTAGCGAGCATCAATTGTTTGGAAAAACGTTTTTACACACTTATGGTGCAGAATTTCAATATGATGACATCAGAGAAGTTGGGCTGTTTAACACTAGAGAACGTCTGCGCCTAAATACCGTTCGCCAAGATAGTGTGGAATCATATAGCGCCAGTGCATATTGGCAAAGTCAGATTGAACTTAGTCCTGCGCTCCGTGCGTCTTTAGGTGCCAGATACGATTATATTGATGTTGATGTAGACAGTAACCTTGACGCTAATAGCGGGGCAGACAGTGACGCTTTGTTAAACTTTAACGGTTCGTTAGTTTATATGTTGTCGGATAGCGCTGAAATGTATATCAGTGCTGGACAGTCATTTCACTCTAATGATGCAAGAGGCGCAACGATTACCCTAGATCCTATCACTCGAGCTCCAACCGAAAAAGTTGACCTACTTGTACGTGGTGAAGGTGCTGAATTCGGTTTTAGGATGGTAGATAATCAATATTATTCTCTTTCTACTTCAATTTGGACGCTTGAGTTGGATTCTGAACTGGTGTTTGTTGGCGACGCTGGAAATGTAGAGCCAACACGTTCGTCTCGTCGTTCAGGTGTTGAAATAGCGGCATACTATTGGATAAATGATACCCTAGATCTTGATTTAGAACTGGCTTGGACTCGCTCTAGGTTCGAAGAGGACGAGCAAGGTGAGGGAGATTACATTGATGGTTCTTTGCCATTTGTAGCTAGTGCGGGCTTAACCTACAAATTGACGGATAAGGTTCATACCGTTGCAAGATTAAGGCATTTCGGAAAGCGAACTTTAGATAGTTTTAACATTCAGCGTTCAGACGATTTTACAGCAGTAAATTTAGCTATTGCCTACGATGAACATACATGGTCGACACGTTTTGAAGTGTTAAATGTGTTTGATAGTAATGACCACGACATTGACTACTTTTATGCTTCTCGTCTGCCAGGAGAGCCAGAAGCAGGAGTGGAAGATAAGCATTTTCATCCAATTGAACCTAGGATGCTAAGGGCTAGCTTTACGTATAGGTTTTAATTTTTCCTAAGTGTTGTTCAACTGATCCTAGAAAAGGTAATGGGCGACGATAACCAAGCATCCAGCTAAAGCGATAATAAATCGTCTAGCTCGATGCTTGATATAGGATGTATTATTCCGATGTTTGCAAGTACTTACTTTTCTAACTCAGACTGAATAAACTGCTCTATATTCTTTTCTAGTACAAACAAAGGAACGGAACCGTAAGCAAGAACTGCATCATGAAACGCACGTAAATCAAACTTATCACCCAACTCTGTTTCTGCTTTTTCGCGTAGTTGTTTGATTTTGATCTCCCCGATTTTGTACGAAAGAGCTTGTGCTGGCCACGATATATAGCGATCAATCTCAGTCGTGACGTTATGTTCACTAAGGGCGGTGTTTTCCAGCATGTAATCGAGCGCCTCTTGGCGTGTCCAACCAAACATATGCATGCCTGTATCGACCACCAAACGGCAAGCCCGCCACATCTCGTAGCTGAGTCTTCCAAAGTCATCATACGGGTCTTCATATATACCCACTTCTAGGCCTAAGTATTCCGAATATAAGCCCCATCCTTCGCCAAATGCCGAAATATAAGTTGAGCGTCTTACATTTGGAAGTTCAGTCATCTCCGCTGCAAGCGAAATCTGAAAGTGATGTCCTGGCACCGCTTCGTGCAAG
The DNA here is from genome assembly GCA_965658765.1 of Glaciecola sp. Taxonomy (GTDB): domain Bacteria; phylum Pseudomonadota; class Gammaproteobacteria; order Enterobacterales; family Alteromonadaceae; genus Glaciecola. The sequence continues at coordinate 21,899 of CBFHTO010000040.1, forward strand.
GTAAGCGCTGGAATTGCGTACAGAGGGCGCTTATCTAAAGCGTAAGTATTAACCCAATAGTAACCAGGTTGTTTGTCGTTCCTTGGCGAAATATATCGACCGGTCGTATATTTAGGCGCAATCGAGTCGGGTACAGGCGCAACGCCGTAAGGCGTTCTAGGCATTTTATAAAATAATTTAGGTAGTTCTGCATCTATTTGTTTTGATATGTACGATGCATAAATGATTAAGTCTTCGGGCGTTTGGGCATAAAATTGTGAGTCAGTTCTCAAAAATTGAATAAAATCATTAATGTCGCCATCAAATTCTAACGATTCTACTATTTCTGTCATTTGCTCACGTATACGAGCCACTTCTTTTAAACCAATCTCGTGAATTTCTTGTGCACTCATATCGGTGGTAGTGTAGTACTTTACACGATCATTATAAAAAGACTCTCCGTCAGGCCAATTCTTAGCTGCAATATCTGCTTTTGCATTCGGTCGGTAGACATCAGTAAAGAAATCGTAGAAAGCTTGATAGCTTTCATTGACTTTAGACACTAGGTTTTTGAGCTCTTTAGCATCTTGATCACTTACGATGTTCTCTGACGCATTGATGACTGGCTGATAAAATGGGTGTTGTTCTATTTCATTTTCAATGTAAGCAGATATAGTGTCTTCATAGCCAGCAAGCACGGCTTTGGGCTGGGTATGACCGACACTTAAGCCTTCTTGCATATATACGATGTTCCACAGCATAACTTCTGAGGCTTCTGTTAACATCTGTTTATAAGCTTGCAGCTCTTTTTTATTTTGAATTTGAGTTCTAGAAACAGATGAACCCAAGCGACTATGAAAACCATACTCTGAGGTAATGGGGACTCTATATTCTTTGAATTTGAACTGCGAAATATAATTATCTAATCTGTATAGCTGCATTAAATGACTTATTTGCTCTTGCTTTGTTAAGAGCGAAACATCAATGTCGTCTAGTGCCTCGCGAAAAGCTCTAAATTGAACATCACGAGCCTCCATTGCCTTTTTGCTAATATCGGTTAGCTGTCTGTCTAGGCTGTCAACTGATTTGCCGCTCGATTTCGCCATACTCGGGAATTGGCTTTCTTCGTAAGACCAAATATCTTCGAGCAATTGCTCCAAGCGCTCCGATTCAGACTGCGAGGCCGTGGTTGATACACTTTCATTTTCTGAGCGAACAGACGAAGGCGCAGTGTTGTTACAAGCCGTTAAAAATAGGGCAACAATGAGTAATACTATGCGCATAAATATCCTGCTTTATTGTTGTTGTGAGAGAATATTCGAAGAGTCGACAGAGTGTTTCTAATGGGATATTGAAACGACTTACCGAACTATTATTTGATGATAGCCTTATGCACGAGCAGGCACAAGAAGTATGTGCTCTCTAAGGCGTAATTCATAGCTAATTTAGAAATCAGAGCAGGTCATTTTTTCGGCGTATATATAGGACGATGTAGTGCAGTTACTTTATCTGACAACTGAGAAATCTTAGCACTTCCTTGCTTGCTAACATGATCAATACGAAGCACATTGTGCATAGGAATATATGTACGTTTGACGTCTTTAAACTCGTCTTTTAGCTTTTCATGGCTTGGATCAAGTACCAATTCGGTGTGCTTATCCCACACAAAGTCCCCGATCTCTATAAAGCCGAATACTTGACTATTGACGAGCTCTCGCACATATAATTCATAACGCTCACCAGAACTTATAAACTGCACTCGATACAATAGATCGGCTTGGCTCATTTGACTTTTACCTCTACAACAACGACATCTTAAACTGAATTGTAGATATTGGTTTAAACTCGTTTATTTCAAGTCTGAACCAGCAAAACAATTCATAATACTTGCTAAAATAAACAGTATAAATTTGTTACAACATGTTAATAATTAGAGACTAGGCTGGTGGAAATAAGCATTTATTGTTTAAATATTGAAACTTCGGCGATTGGGCTGATGTATCAGTGGTCTAAGCAAACCTGCGAACTCTGCAATCCTGGTTAAAGCGCTGCTCTGCCCAAGGTAAGCCATTAAAAACATGCGTTTCCCCCATTGTATTAGGAATTATCCGTGAATTTATCAACTTTTAGTAAACTTAGCCTTATGGCGCTTTTTGCTGGCCTTACGTTGAGTGGCTGCTCATCTAGTAGCGTCTCTAATATTGGCCCCGCAACGAATGTAAAACCAGATTTAAGTAATATAAAGGGGCATATGTACTTTTTAGCCGACGATCTTTTAGAAGGCCGAGATACTGGCTCGCGTGGTCATGAAATTGCCTCATTGTATATTGCATCTGAATTCAGAAAGTCGGGTCTAAGTCCTGCGGGCGATAACGATTCGTTCATGCAAAGGGTTAAGTTTAGAAAAGGCCTACTCGTTCAAGAGTCACCAAGAATGGCGATCAGTCACGGTGATGACAACATTGAGCTAAGTTATCCAGATGAGTTCATAGCAGGCCCCAACCTTGCGTACGCAGATACAGAAATCACTGCGCCGGTAGTATTTGTTGGCTATGGGATTGTGTCACCTGAGCTTGGACACGATGATTATAAAGACGTGGATGTGGAAGGTAAAATCGTTGTTGTAGTACCAGGCAAACCAGCAAGCTTTCCAAGCGACGTAGGTTCTCACGTGTCATCGGGAACATCTAAAAGAAATTATGCGGCAGACCGAGGCGCAGTTGGCTTTTTAAGCATTCAAACCCCTGTCGCAGAAGAGCGCCGACCATATGAGCGTTCGATCAATTATGTTCATGCTCCTCGAATGTCTTGGCTTGGTAAAGACGGAGTACCAGGCAATATGCGACCTGAATTAAAGGCTAGGGCATTTTTGAGCCTTGAATCAAGCGCTAAGTTGTTTAAAGGAGCAAGCACATCGCTGGAGGATATTTATACCCAATTAGAAAACGAAGAGGTCCCCAGTGCATTCGAGCTGCCAGCCAGCGTGAATTTAAGCTATGCGACAGAGCATGAGGATATCACGAGTCCAAATGTAGTAGGTCTTTTGCCAGGAAGTGACCCATCCTTAAAAGATGAGTTTGTTGTTTACACCGCACACTCTGACCACCTTGGGATTTCCAAGTCAGTTGAAAAAGATAAAATAAACAATGGTGCTATGGATAATGCAACCGGCACGTCTATGTTGATAGAAACAGCTCGTATGTTTGCCGATATGCCAGTAGCGCCAAGACGTTCTATATTATTTGTAGCGGTAACAGGTGAAGAGCGAGGGCTTTTAGGGGCGGATTACTTTGCCAGGCACCCAACTAGACCCATAGAAAGCTTAGTAGGCAACGTAAACTTGGATATGCCATTATTGACTTACGAGTTTGCAGATGTGATTGCGTTTGGCGCAAGTCACAGCACGATGGGTAAAAAGGTGGCCGCAGCGACAGCAAATGCCGGTATAAAATTAACCGATGATCCTTGGCCTCACCTAAATTTATTCAGACGCTCAGACCACTATGCCTTTGTAAAACAGGGGATCCCAGCCGTGTTTCTCTTCACTGGTATAGAGTCTAAAACCCCGGGTGTAGATGGTAATACTGTATTAGAGACTTTCTTAGGGACTCACTACCACAGGCCGTCGGATGATATGAATCAGCCATTCGTATGGAAAGCAGCAGAAACATTTACACAAGTTAACTTTGAAATTGGATTAACCTTGGCAAACGACCAAGAGCGTCCACGCTGGTATAAAGATAGCTTCTTTGGTAAAACGTTCGCTACAGAGCAAACAAAAGCAATAGATTAGATTTAACAAGAGCCTTTCATATAGCGCGATATATAGATCTGCGCGTTATATTAAAGCGATATAGATAGCGCTAAAAAACCCGCCCCCATATACTTTGGTGGTCGGGTTTTTAGATTGTGGCTAGGAATTATATTACCATACCTTTGCTACATACTTTTATCGGTCATTATTGTATCGGTCTCTCTTGTTTACTTGGAGAGTTTATCCCAACCACGTTTTCAGATGGATTCAACTGAGCACTACCAAAATAGGCCTTTAACAGTTTTCTTTTGCTACGAGAAATGGGAATACTTTTTTGGTTACTCATTACACATTGAGCGCTGTTACCAGTAATCGCAACACGCACTACGTGCTTCTTGTTAACCCAATGCGACCTATGCACTAAAAAGCCTTCATCGTCAAAAATTTCAGACACTTTATTTATACTGCCTAAAATAAGGACATTCCCCTTTGTAGTGGTCACATTTAAGTAATGTAAGTCGGATGAAATATACAAAACATCTTTGCCAATGTTTTCTGGTAATTTTTCTAAAAACTGTTGTTTTGCTACATCTTGTTGTTCATCGTCAGGCTTTATTTCAATGGTTTGCGTAGATTTATCCCCAGGATCAGGGGGAGTATTTTCTTCAATAAATGTACTGTTTAGCAGGATAGGTATGTTAACCAAAAACCAGGTAATAGTGAGTGTAGGCATAACCTCAATAGATTCAACTACTAGGGCAAAAGGCCATCCGTTAGCTGCAAACTCGTCCAACATACTGTCGGGTGTTCTATCTAAGCTACTAAACATATTTTCAATCAACACAAAACCGGGACTGACGACAATACTCGCGAGTAAGCCAGTGAACAAAATCAGCCAGACAGTGGAAATATTTGCAGTAGCGAGCTGACGAACAAATATACTGGCGATTAATATTCCTATTAACGAAACGCTGACTTGAGCCGTCCAAAATAAAAATCGCTCTATAAATTCAAGCCCATCACTCGCTTCGGGTTGGATAATAGTAAAGAGTAATACAATTGCAATACCCACAACAGTTATGCTCGTGCTGAAAGGAGCCTGCCCCAAAACACTTTTATTTATAATCATGAAAGAATGTTTATCAGTCATTAAGCCGTAGCTCCATTTATTAACAAGCCATATCAAATCCGCAAGCACTTTATCACCAATGGTGCATTTTTTTCATTAAAGGTAATTAACCTAATCCCACTGTTTTCGGGCAATTCCGCTGTTACTAATGAACCGTTAATGAAAATTTATCGCCATTCATACAATCCAGATGGTCGCATGAATTAAATCCATTTATGTTGAGAACACTTTTGGTCACTTACAAGAAAGGCAGTATGAAAAATATAGTACAAAAAATAATATTCAGCATTTTGCTATTGAGTTCTTTAGCTGGGGTTGCTCAAGAGAGGCAAGCAAACGCCACATTAATCATCAAGGTAGTAGATGGGAAAAGTAACAGAGCGGTCAACGAAGCCAGTGTGAATATTCAGTCTTTGTTGGATGAGAGAGAATATAAAGGTGCCACCCTTGATGGAGAGTTTTCTATAGAGTTGGCAAGCGGTCAATATGCGGCTGTAATTTCCCATCCAGGCTATCAAACGACTCGTATCCCAAGACTTTTAGTTGAATTAAATAAAGTCAACGTCGTTGATCTTCAGTTGATTACTAAAACTCAAGAGGTAGAAAGTATCCAGGTATTTGCTGATCAGTCAGGAGCTCAAAATATTGCTTCTGCTGGCGCAAGATATTTGGACAGAGAGTCATTGCGAAGTGCGACAGGCAGTGGTGGCGATATTTTACGCGCGTTAGATGGCTTAGCCGGGTTATTTTCTAGTGGCGAATTCGCGAGCTTTACAGTGAGAGGAAATGGGCCACGAGACAACCTGATATTCGTTGATGGCTTTCCTTTTCAAAATATCGTTCACTTTGGTGATAGCTTTGGGGAGCAGGAGGATATTGAAGGCGGTGGGCGCTATTCAATATTCGCTCCGAATATTATCAATGGGGCCGAATTTCAACCTGGCGGTTGGACGGCAGCCTATGGGGGTAAAGCTGGGTCACTATTAAAACTTGACGTTGCCTCTGGTAATACCAAGCAAGCGAGTTATACGGGGCTGTTTGATTTTGCTGGTTTTGAATTAGGTTATGAGGGACCTAACTCCTTAGTCGAGGAAGGCTCAATGCTAGTTTCGGTTCGCTCTCAAGACTTTGGTCGTCTGTTTGACATGATAGGTCTTGAAGATATTGGATCACCAAAAAATACGGACATTATTTTTAAAACCAGCACCGAATTGAATCAGGACAATAGCCTGGATGCCTTATTTATTTATGCGCCTGAAGAATACACTCGTGACTTAGACAATGCGCTTGCATCCGATGAAGATGATCCAGGTAATTACGAAGACTTAGAATTAAGCACGACTGAAACCGATAATATGTTAGTTGGTTTGACATTGACGACCTTAACAGGTGAAACAGGTCTTTGGGAAAATCGTTTGTATTATCGCTTGTTTGACGAAGACGGACGATTTGGTGAGGCTTATCCTGACTTGGTAGCCGAAGATACTTCTGCGCAAAATATACCTGTTAGAGAAGGTATACTCACATCAAAAAGTAAACAAACTGAGATTGGTTTGCGCAGCGATTATAGTTATTTAAATGATTTTGGTAAATTTAGTGCCGGGGTTCGTGTTGCGCTTGTTGATTTAGATTATGCACTTACACTGAGCGAAGACTGGATCCAGTATGAATATGACGCACAAGACACTCCTGAAGACCCTGAACAACGTTATGTTGTGCTAACACCAGAGCTGACTAACAGTGCATATTCTGAAAGTGAAACCTTAAGTTCCATTTATGCAGAGCAAGTGTTTGAGTTCGATGACCTAGATTTTAGAGTTGGTTTGCGAGCAGAAAATGACGGATTTGCTAGTCAGACAGAAGTGTTACCTAGGGCTGGTTTAGAGTGGTATATATCAGACAAATTGAATCTATCGGCTACTGCAGGCAGATATACCCAAAGCATTCGATACAGTGACCGAGCGTTTGATCCTACTAACAATGATTTAGAAAATGAGATAGTCGATTCATTGAGTGTCGGTTTAAGTTATCAGCTAGCTGATAACTGGCAAGTGTTGTTAGAACCTTATTATCAAAAACTTTCAAACTTAATGGTTGAGACAGACGGCCTTTCAAATACCTTTGCAAATAGCGGAGAAGGTCGCTCATTTGGCATCGATACAGCTTTAATAAGACGTTTTGAGGATGGTTGGTCGCTGAACGCACAATATTCTTATAATAATGCTGAAGTTAAAGATAGCCCCGCACTTGACTATTATGATGCCGATTTCAATCGACCCCATATTTTTTCTGTAGGTGGTTTATGGGATATTACTGAAAAATTGAGTATTTCTGCTCGATTTAAGTTCGCGTCAGGCGCACCTAGAGATGGATTTGTCATATACGAAGATGTTCTTGGCAATGTGCCTGTCGTTGGCAACTTTCAAGCAAACCGTTTCTCTAAAGAGAATATCAGTAAAAATACTGATCGATTTGATAGTTTTAACTCATTGAATTTCCGAGTGGACTACCGAACACAATACAGAGGCATGGCAGTGAACATGTTTTTGGACGTAATCAACGCCTACGGTGCTGACAATCCAAGTTCTGCTGAATTTAATGAGCGCACTGGTATCGATGTAATTGAAGAAGGAGAGGTTTTTCCGTTCCTTGGTGTCAGAGTAACGTTTTAATCTAATCCTTAAACGAAACAAGTCATCGAAATAAAAGAAGCAGATTGATTCCCCAATTTGCTTCTTTATCACCTAACTTCAAAAAACGGCTAATTGCTAAACTCTGTCGTTTAAGTGAGATTTACCATTTAGAATTTTTGAGCCGAGTATCTTTATGCTCAGTGCAAGTAGTGCATTTTTATGTGTGCCCAGTGTTCAGAAAATTGTTCGGTAGGACGCCTTTTAAATTGGCTTCTAACGTATTGATTAATTTTCCCATCGACGAAGCAAATCAGCATGTTCGCTAACAATGTTTCGTTTACCACTGCGGCTTTGCTCTCTCTTAATTTACGTTCCCGAAGTATCTGTTTTATTTGAATTTCTAAACGGTCAAAAAGCTGAGCAATGCGTTCACGCAAGCGTTCTTGCTCTCCCATTAATGCATCTCCATTTAAGATGCGAGTAATACCGGGATTCTTCTCCGAAAAGCCTAAAATCAAATGCAAAATGAGCTGGCAACGATTAGCGGCGTCTTTTTCTTCCTGCATGATTTTGTTTATGCGCGAAAACAGAGTTTCTTCGATGAATTCAATTAATCCTTCGAACATTCTCGCTTTACTTGGGAAATGTCGATAGAGGGCAGCTTCTGAAACACCAACGTTTTCTGCTAATTTTGCGGTGGTTATCCGCTGTCCATGATGCGTCTCTAGCATTCCAGCGAGCGCCTGTAAAATTTGCGCCTTACGATTCGTTTTTTTGATAGCGGGCATGTTTAATTTTCTTCTTTTTCGATTCTTCGGACAAGATCAGATCCGATTTTGATATTCTTTGTGCAATAATTCTAGTAACTCTATAGCGAGTGAGTCTTTACTTTTGGGGCTTAAACTATAACGCTCATTCTCACTTAAAACTATAAGTGCGTTTTTGTCAGAATTAAAGCCTAAATCTGAGTTTGATACATCGTTCGCGGCAATCATGTTCAAATTTTTCTTTTCCATCTTCGATTTGGCATACAATTCAACGTTTTGAGTTTCGGCAGCAAAACCGAGGGTAAATGGCGCATTACGAAGGGTTGCGACGCTTTTTAAAATATCCGGATTTTCTGTGAAATTTAATGTGAGTCCAGGTTGTTGAGCGTCTTTTTTCATTTTATGAGTGTTGATCTTATCTACTTTATAGTCAGCGACGGCAGCACAAGCGATAAAAATGTGTTGTTGAGCAATGTTTTCATGCACAACATCATGCATTTGCTGCGCACTTTCAACGTCGTGACGAATTACGGACATCGGCGTCTCAATATTTACTGGACCGGATACAAGCGTTACTTCTGCTCCTAATTGCACGGCCGCTTTTGCAAGTGCAAAACCCATTTTGCCAGAGCTATGATTTGATAAGTATCGAACGGGATCAATTGCTTCACGGGTTGGGCCAGCGGTAATGAGTATTTTTAATCCGTCCAAAATTGGAAAGGTGTCTTGTTTGCAGCTAAAACATTCTATTGCGTCTGCTAATTCCTGCGGTTCAAGCATTCGACCGTAACCAGTATCGCCACATGCTTGCTCTCCTTGTGCCGGACCTAGAATGTGAACACCTCGACGCGTTAGTCGGGCCACATTATCACCCGTTACTTGAGCAGACCACATTTGTTGGTTCATTGCGGGCGCAACAAATGTTTCGGCCTGAGTAGCAAGTGCTAAAGTGGTCAACAAATCATCCGCAAGCCCATGCGTCAGCTTAGCAATTGTATTCGCCGTTGCTGGAGCTACTAAGAAAAAGTCTGCCCATTTAGCTAATTCGATATGACCCATACCTGCTTCGGCATCTTCGTCAAGCAAAGTCTGATGAACTTTATTACCACAGACTGCTTGTAACGAAAGTGAGGAGACAAAGTGTGTGGCCGAATCGGTCAGAACAACTCTGACGTTCGCGCCTTTCGCCTTAAGTTTACGAACTAAATCTGGAGTCTTGTAGGCGGCAATTCCGCCGCTTACTCCTAATAAAACGTTCTTTTGGTCAAGTTGCATGTGGTCTGTTTTTTCGTTGAAATACCCTTAGTCGCATTATTAAAACACTGTTAACCAAGGAATGGAAACATGAAAATGCAAGAGTGGCCAGAATCTGAGAGGCCAAGAGAAAAATTAATCCAGTTTGGAGCGCATACGCTTTCCGATACAGAACTCCTGTCGATCATTATCAACACTGGCGTGAAAGGCAAAAGTGCGCTCGTGTTGTCAGCACAGGCCCTCAATCAATTTGGTAACTTGCATGATTTGCTGTGCGCGTCACAAAAGCAGTTTTCTGAATTACAAGGTTTTGGACAAGCGAAGTTTGCTCTTATTCAATCGTGTCGAGAACTTTGTAAACGCAGCATGCTCGAAAGTATAAAGTCTAGTACAAGCTTTACTTGTGCAGAATCAGCAGCAAGTTACTTAAAAGCGCATCTTTCGGACAAAAAGCGGGAGGTGTTTTCAATGTTACTGCTAGACAGTCAGCACCAATTGATCGCTTATCGCGAAATGTTCAGAGGGACTATTAATAGCGCAGTAGTGTATCCAAGAGAGCTGGTCAAGCAAGCTATGGAAGACAATGCCGCTGCGGTCATATTGGCGCATAATCATCCCAGTGGCCTAGCAGAACCCTCACAAGCTGATATTCAAATTACAAGAAGAATAAAAGAGGCTTTTGAGCTAATTGATGTTACAGTCCTAGATCACTTTGTAATTGGACGAACGAGTTCGGTTTCATTTGCTCAACGTGGCCTACTTTAGCGTGCGATATGAGCGTGGGAAATAACGCAATTAAAATATTTTTGGTCTGTAAAGCTTAAAATGTTTGTATTTTTTTGCGTTTTACTGTATAAAATGCGCCCTCTTATTTAAACCACGTTTAACAGCAAAACTGTTTGCTGATGTTAAACGGCATAAACAGTTGTCTGGAGACAAAAATGTCTAGAGTATGTGTAGTAACTGGTAAGCGACCAGCGGTAGGTAACAACCGTTCGCACGCCAGAAACGCGACCCGTCGTCGCTTTTTGCCTAACCTTCAATCCCATCGTTTTTGGGTTGAAAGTGAAAACCGTTTCGTGAAATTACGTGTGTCTACTAAAGGTATGCGTATTATTGATAAGAAGGGTATCGATTCAGTATTGGCTGATATGCGTGCCCGTGGTGAGAAAATCTAAGGAACCTTACAATGCGTGATAAAATTAAATTAGTGTCAACTGCTGGTACTGGGTTTTACTACACCACAGATAAAAACAAACGCAACATGCCAGGGAAAATGGAAATTAAAAAGTACGATCCAAAAATCCGCAAGCACGTTGTTTTCAAGGAAGCAAAAATTAAGTAACCCGTTTGCTTTGACAAGCAGCGTTACATTTGTCTCCAATAAAGCCTAGCATCCGCTAGGCTTTTTTGTTTCACACCAGTTTTTACGTGATCTGTACTTATAAGCCTCTTAGGAAACTCGTGTAAATAAGTGCAAGACTTCTGAAATTTCATTATCATATCGATAGATTTAAATCAGCAGATGTCGTTTACTTAATGATAAGGCTCTCTCAAAAAGCGTGGAATAATGTCCTAATATTTTCAGTACTAGGTATTATATTGATAGCTAATATCGACCAATTTATTGACAGTGAAAGCGATTCGCTACGCCGAGTGGTACAAGAGGGCGATTTTATTTTGAGCATGCAGCTCAACCAAGTCGAAATTGAAAAAGCA
>CBFHTO010000041.1:0-33090 GCA_965658765.1 Glaciecola sp.
TACAAAAAGCTATCAGCGTTTTTTTCCTCAATCGAACTAACAGATCTGGAATACTTCATGCTGGACCAATTGGTGGCCAAGCCCAACAGAGTGATGACTTGATAGATTGTAGATTTAATAAATCGACTCTTATAGATAGGATACAGAAAGTCTCAAAACTTCGAGAACGAATTACAATTAGTAGTAGTGATGCAAGCACAATTTTAGACCAGTTTGCTGACGTTAACTGCTTCCTATACGCTGACCCACCATATGTCAATGAGGGCAAAAATATTTACAAGCGTTATGCATTTTCTGAGCTGCAACATCGTGAATTTTCTAGAGTAATTAAACATCAAACAAATCCTTGGTTGCTTTCTTATGACGATTCAGAATTGGTTCATGAGTTATATGAAAAATCCGGAATTAACGTCGTTGAGCTTAGCTATGTTATGAATAAAGCAAAAATAGGGAGGGAACTATTGATTGCATCAAGTAATTTAAAAATGCCAATTATTGTTGAGCAGGGGATGGTGAAAGAACAAAGCTTGAAAGTTCCTAAACAATCGGTGAACTATTATACAAAGTAGTTTGCAGAAAGAAGAAAATTGGACTACCCAGCTTTCACTAGACCGTTTGCAGAAACTCCTAATTTCACTGAATACACAAATCGGTATGTATAAACAAAAACTGGAGAAATTCCTAGCTAAGTTGCTAATCTTGATCAGAACAAAAATACGAATTTAAGCTAAACATATGAAAAAAATAGAATTCCCACAGTTTGCTAATTTCCCAAAATAAAAAGAAATGATCAAAATTTTCCTTATTAAGCCTAATTTACGGTTGACTTATAGACGTCTATACGGCAAATTGAACGCAATTAAAAACATAAAACTAACGACATGAATGCAAATATCATAAATCCGTTTAAATTCAGTGCACGCTGCGAGCAAGTGACGACCTCACTTAACACGGTTATTATTATGATTATGCGCACCACCTTTTACGAGGGCGGTCGTTAGCTTATGTCTTACTAGTTAACGAAAGCCCGCTACCTTAAGCGGGCTTTTTTGTGGCTAAAAATTTGAAACTACAATAATTATGGGTGGGGTGTTCGATGAAGGTCTTAAAATTTGGTGGGTCATCACTGGCTGACGCTGAGAGATATCTGCGGGTATACGATATCAGTTCTCAAACGCACCAAAGCGATGAGGCTAAAGGCGCGGCGGTGGTTCTATCAGCGCCAAAAGGAGTGACAAATGCTTTGTCGCTACTATGTGAACAAGCCGAAAAAGGCTTAGATTACGGTGAGCTATTCGCAAAACTTAGCATGACCTTACATGGTATTTCTTCGGAGTTAAATGCACAGTTATTGGGATTTGACTTTAAAAGCGTTGATGACTTCATTACCGAAAGATTGGATTTATTGAATCAACAGCTACAAGGCATAAAACTATTAAAAACCTGCCCAGATCAAGTCACGGCTAGTATCCTCAGTATGGGGGAATATGTCAGCGTTAAGATCTTCTCTGCAATATTAAGTGCCAAAGGCATAGCCAATATGATTGTTGACCCAGTTGATTATGTTGTTGCAGAAGGCGAGTACCTTGATAGTCTCGCCTTGTTATCGTTGAGTCGAGCGAAATTTAGCGATGTACCCGCAGATGGGAGTAAATTGCTCGTCATGCCAGGTTTTGTCGCTGCTAACGAAGATGGCGAAAAGGTAACATTAGGACGCAATGGTTCAGACTACTCCGCTGCCATATTAGCCGCGTGCATAAATGCAAGCTGCTGCGAAATTTGGACAGATGTTGATGGTGTATATAATGCAGACCCTAACCAAGTCGACGGCGCGGTTTTGCTCGACAAACTCACATATCAAGAAGCGATGGAGCTAAGCTATTTTGGCGCAAAAGTCCTCCATCCTAAAACGATTGGACCAATCGCTCAGTTTGGCATTCCTTGCTTAATTCGAAACACTTTAAATGTAGCGGCACCTGGTACTCTAATTAGTCACGAAGCCAGTGAAAAGTGGACCAGTGTAAAAGGGATTTCCCATCTTGAAAATATAGCCATGTTCAATCTTTCTGGCCCAGGGATGAAAGGAATGGTTGGCATGGCCAGCCGAATTTTCGATGTTATATCAAAAGGCAATATATCTATCAGCTTAATCACTCAAAGTTCATCGGAATACAGTATTAGCTTTTGTATTGCTGAAAAAGATACGCTTAGGGCACGCGAGTTATTAGAAGAAAATTTTGCGCTAGAGTTATCAAATCAACTACTTGAGCCGATTGAAGTAAGAGAAAACTTAGCCATTGTAACTTTAGTCGGTGATGGTATGCGCCAATCTAAGGGAATGGCTGCGAAGTTCTTTAAAGCCCTCGCGCAGGCTAGAGTGAATAACGTCGCGATTGCTCAGGGCTCTTCAGAACGTTCTATTTCAACTGTAATTGAAAATAGTAAAGCGAAAAAAGCGGTAAAAGTTATACATCAAAATTTCTTTACACAGGTTTTGAATATTGATGCTTTCCTAATCGGCGTAGGCACGGTTGGTAAAGAGTTACTAAGACAAATTGGGCAACAACAATCCGCTTTGCTTTCACGCAACATTAAGCTTAGCGTGTATGGCGTCGCAAATTCTCGGCAATGTTTATTAAAAGCCGATGGTATTGATTTAAACTCCGATATAACCGAAGAATTAAAAAATGCGCAAGAGAGTTTCAGTACTGACTTAGTCGCCAAGTTTGTGGCAGCAAACAGCTTAACAAACCCAGTGATTATCGATTGTACCAGCAATCAAAAAATAGCAAGTATGTATGTTGGCATGATGCAATCTGGCTTCCACGTCGTTACGCCAAACAAAAAGGCAAACACGTCTTCCTATGAAGATTATAGAGCGCTAAAAAGAACCTCGTTAGAATCAAATCGTCAATATCTTTACGAAACCACTGTTGGTGCCGGGCTTCCGGTTATTGATAATTTGCAAAAGCTCGTGATTGCAGGTGACCGACTAGAAAAATTTGAAGGTATTTTATCTGGTTCATTGTCTTATGTATTTGGTAAGTTGGACGAAGGTTTGAGTATTTCAGAGGCTACCAAAATAGCCAAACAAAATGGTTTTACCGAGCCAGACCCACGCGACGATTTAAGTGGGATGGATGTCGCTCGTAAACTCTTAATAATGGCTAGAGAAAGCGGTTTGAAATTAGAATTGAGTGATATCGAAGTAGAGTCAGTAATACCAACATCTTTTGATGACTCAGGATCAATCGACGAATTTATGGCAAAATTACCTGATCTAGACGCTCAAATTGCTGAAATGGCGGATACCGCTAAAGCTGACAATAAAGTACTTCGTTATGTAGGTTCCATTCAAGAGGGCAAGTGCAAAGTCAGCATTCAATCGGTCGATCTGTCTCATCCTTTGGCTGCAGTTAAGGATGGTGAGAACGCATTGGCTATTCACAGTAAATATTACCAGCCGATACCATATGTAATCAGAGGATATGGCGCAGGTGCGACCGTAACAGCAGCAGGCGTATTTGCTGACATTTTACGCACCATGCCAATTCAATTGGAATTTAATTAATGTCACTGAACGAGCACAAAAAAACCCGTGCATTTGCACCAGCGTCAATCGGCAATGTAAGTCTTGGATTTGATATATTAGGCGCTGCTCTTCGTCCAATAGATGGTGAGCTACTGGGCGATTGGGTTGAATTGGTTGATGCAGATGAATACAGCCTGAGCCAAGATGGTCGTTTCGCTCATAAACTCCCACAAGATCCTACACAAAATATTGTTAATGCTTGCTATGACTATTTTCAGAACGCATTGCTCAACAGTGGGTATGAGCCACTAAAAGTAAGTGTTCACTTGCATAAAAACCTACCTATTGGGAGTGGCTTGGGCTCAAGTGCTAGTTCGATTGTTGCAGCATTTTATGCCTTAAACGAACACGCTAATCAGCCTTTCGATAAAGACCAATTGTTGATAATGATGGGCGAGCTTGAAGGGCAGATAAGTGGTAGTATTCACTACGATAATGTTGCTCCAAGTTACTTAGGTGGATTGACCCTGATGTCTGGGCAAGACGCTCCAGTCGTGTTGAATTTACCAGTATTTGATGACTGGTATTACGTGACTTCGTATTCTGGCTTATCAGTTTCGACAGCTAAGGCTAGAGCTTTATTGCCAAAGCAATATAGTCTGCAAGATACCTTGGTGTTTGGGCGGCAGTTGGCTGTATTTGTTGATAGTTTGCACAAGGGAGATCAGGAACTAGCGGCTAAGGTAATGCACGACGTTATCGCAGAGCAACATCGAAAAGTACTGTTGCCCGAATTTGATCGTGCACGAGCGTTCAGTATGGAGAATGGGGCTCTGAGTTTTGGTATTTCTGGGTCTGGCCCAACTGTGTTTGCTGTTATGCGAAACGAAGAAAACGCAAAGGTAGTGAAGGATTGGTTACAGGCAAATTATGTGCAAAACGACGATGGTTTTAGCACAGTTTGTAAAATTGATACCGAAGGCACACGATGTCTTTTGGTCGATGAGGTGTAGTTTTGGAATTAGTAAATTTAAAAGAAAGCAGTGATACGGCGTCGTTTTGTGAAGCAGTAAAAAAAGGCCTTGGAAAAAATCAGGGTTTGTATTTCCCAGAGTCTATTGAGCCAATGAGTGATATCGATGCGTTACTCGATATGAATCTTGTTGAGAGAAGCATTAAAATAGTGTCTCACTTCATCTCAGATGAACTCGAGTCAGAGATAATTCAAGGGTTCATCAAAAACGCCTTCACCTTTCCTGCACCTCTGGCAAAGGTCAGCGAAAATGTATATTGTTTAGAGTTATTTCATGGTCCAACCCTTGCATTTAAGGACTTCGGTGGGCGTTTTATGGCGCAGTGTCTGGCTCATATTAGCCAAGGAGCGCCTGTAACAATTCTTACGGCAACATCGGGAGACACTGGAGCCGCGGTTGCTCATGCTTTTCATGGCATCGAAAACATCCAAGTCGTTATTTTGTATCCCAAGGGAAAAATAAGTACATTACAAGAGAAGCTCTTTACGACGCTCGGTGGAAATATCCATACAGTTGCCGTCAATGCCGATTTCGATGCTTGTCAACAGCTCGTAAAGACGGCCTTTGATGATCCTGAAGTGCGAGACGGATTACATCTGAACTCTGCTAATTCAATAAATATTTCCCGTTTAATGGCGCAAGTATGTTATTACTTTGAAGCTCTTGCACAATTGCCGAAAGAGCAACGAGATAAGGCAGTTTTCTCTGTGCCAAGTGGTAACTTCGGTAATTTGACAGCAGGTATTATTGCGAAAAAACTCGGCCTTCCCATAAAACGCTTTATCGCAGGAACGAATAGCAATGATACGGTGCCAAGGTATCTTCAAACTGGTGAATGGCAACCTAATGCGACGGTAGCGACTATTTCAAATGCTATGGATGTAAGTCAACCTAATAACTGGCCGAGAATAGAAGCTATGATCGAGAAAGGCATGTTTGATCGAGAGTTGATCACAGGCGAGGGTGTTGACGAGGAGTATACACAAGGTGCTATGAGAAAACTTGCTAGCATGGGGTACGTATCTGAGCCTCACGCGGCGATAGGTTATCGGTGTTTAAGCCATAGTTTAAAAGATGATGAAGTCGGTATCTTTTTAGGTACTGCACACCCAGCAAAATTTAGGGAAACCGTTGAAAATGTGCTGGGCCAGCCAATCAGTCTGCCAACGGCTTTGGCCGAAAGCTCTGCAAAAGAGGCTTTTTCTGTCGAACTAGACAGCGATTATGAAGCCCTTAAGCAGCATATGTTTTCTGTAGTCAAATCCAAGTAGTTACTTTACTTGAGCAACTAATCGTTAGATATCTGTAAAACCGGCGATTGCGCTTTGTAAGAGTGTACATCGCCGGTTTCTTTTAAGTAGGTGGAAAATGCTGTGAGCGACATAAATATTACTTGGCATGAGTTATTAGGTGCAGAAAAAGAAAAGGCGTACTTTAAAGAGCTGATGTCATTTATTGAGCAAAGACGAGAGCAGGGTGTTGCGGTTTACCCACCTAAATCTGAAGTGTTTAATGCATTATTACTAACACCAGCCCATAAAGTAAAAGTTGTAATTTTAGGGCAAGACCCATACCACTCTTATGGTCAAGCTCACGGCTTAAGTTTTTCTGTTAGAAAAGGCGTAAAGATACCACCGTCGCTTGGTAATATTTATAAAGAACTAAAGAGCGATATCGAAGGATTTACGATCCCGACGCATGGAAACTTGAACAACTGGGCTGAGCAAGGCGTGTTGCTTTTAAATACAGTGTTGACTGTGGAAGATGGAGCGGCTCATTCTCACAAGAATAAAGGATGGGAAACGTTTACGACTAATTTAATAGAAAAAGTCAGTGAACACTTAGATTCAGTAGTGTTTCTCTTGTGGGGAAAACCAGCGCAAAATAAGAGCTCGCTTATCGATACCAGCAAGCACTTTGTCTTAGCGTCAACACATCCATCCCCGTTATCAGCGCATCGTGGATTTTTAGGGTGTGGGCACTTCAGCGAGGCGAATCACATCCTTGAAAGTCAAGGAAAGACCGCCATCAACTGGCAAATTTAGAATGTTGTCTTTGGTGTATTATTTAACGGACTTCTTCTAATTCTAACTCCCATGAAACGTCCATTTCGCATAGTTCTTTTTTCAACTGATATTTGTCTTTTATCGCTTCTATCTCTCTCCACTTTCTTTTTTTGCTTTTGGTTTTGACTTGGCGGCTTTGACTATCGACAGCATTAAGAATTTCGACTGAATCCATGGTTTTGCTCCTTAAAGGAAAATGGTAACTCTCATGGGTGGGGATGCTTTATTATTTTATCGCACTAAATTGACGCGTTTTCATTAACATCGCATTAACTTGGTGCAACATCCTTACCCTTGGATGCCTACTGATTTTGTACCATAAGCGTGTTACAAATAAAACAAATAAGTTAAATTTTTGTTACATTTATATTTCAGTTATATTTTCGCTGTATGGCGTTTTCGGTGCGACGAGGCAGTATAAGAGAGTACAAAAGGCTTTTTATCGGAAGCTAGCTTCACTAGGTTTTCAATATAAAAGCCTTTAATTTCAGTCAACTAAAACATTTATACGGTCAAATTCATTTGATAATACTAATTAGACCCAACAAAACGTTTTATTAAAGCTTGAGTAGAAGAGTCGGCTAAATCACTTGGTTTGTTACCTTGAATCATATCTAAGACTTGATTACCGAGCACTTTTCCAAGTTCTACTCCCCATTGGTCAAACGAGTTGACTCCCCAAATACAGCCTTGCACAAACACCTTGTGTTCATAGAGAGCAATAAGTGCGCCAAGCGTGCGCGGGTCTAATTGTTCAAACAAGAGCGTATTACTTGGATTGTTACCTGGCATTGTCTTATGAGCAGCAAGGCGTTGTTTTTCTTCCTCTGACATATCAGCATCAGCGAGATCGGCCAAACAGTCTTCAAAGCTTTTACCTTGCATCAGTGCCTGACTTTGACCAAAGCAATTAGACGCTAACATTTCGTGGTGGGTGTCATTTTGATTTGGCACATTTAAGGGAAACATAAAGTCTGCTGGAATCAATAAATGACTTTGATGAATCAGTTGATAAAACGAATGCTGGCCGTTAGTACCTTCACTACCCCAAATAATGGGTCCCGTTTCGTAGTCGCTGGTTCTTCCATCAATTGTGGTTGATTTTCCATTACTCTCCATATCCAGCTGTTGGACATAAGCGGGAAGGCCCCTCAGGTAGTGATAATAAGGCAGCAGTGCATGTGAATCGGCGTCTAAAAAATTCCGATACCATACGCCAAGCATGGCCATTATAACGGGCATATTTTGTTCAAAAGGTGCATCTTTAAAGTGACAATCCATATCATAAGCGCCTTCTAACAGTTGCTCAAACTGTTCATAGCCTAATGCTAAGCAAATTGGCAAGCCTATGGCAGACCACAGTGAATAACGACCACCTACCCAATCTGCCATTGGGAAAATATTTTCTTCTAACATACCAAATTCAACAGCAGCACTTACGTTAGAAGATACTGCTACAAAGTGTTTTGCTATATCGTCGTGACTTCGGCCTTGTGCTAAAAACCAATCTCTTGCTGTGAGAGTATTTTGCAGGGTTTCTTGAGTTGAAAAAGACTTAGAGGACATAACAAATAAAGTTTCCTCGACATCACATTCCTCAAGCACATCATGAATGTGGCAGCCGTCAACATTTGCGACAAATACTACGTCTAAAATATCTTTTTGATATGGTTTTAGTGCTTCAGTCACAATTTTGGGGCCTAAAAATGAGCCACCGATACCAATGCACACAGCTTTTTTGATTGCTTTACCGCTGAAACCAGTGTGGGTGCCATCTAAAATATCAGAGGTGAACTGTTTCATTTTTGCCAAAGTCGTTTTGACGAATGGCATAATGTCTTCGCCATTCACAGTAACGCTTTCATCCGAAAAATTACGAAGTGCAGTATGTAGAACGGCTCGACCTTCTGTATCATTAATAGGCTCACCGCTAAACATAGCTTTAGTCTTCTGATTTAAACCGCGTTGTTCTGCAAGCTCAAATAGATGGTTTAAGACTTCTTGTGTGACCCGGTTTTTAGAATAATCAAGCATGATACCGCAGGCATCTAAGGAATATCGCTGACTGCGATTATCATCAGATTTGAACATATCTCGCATATGATATCGTTTGACCAAAGCGGCATGATGTTCAAGATGACTCCACGAAGGACTTTTCTTTAACTTATCCATAAAAAGCTCCTATGCCTTCAATTTGGCTGACAATAACGTTTCTAACTTAACTTGATCGGCAGCGAAGTTTCGTATGCCCTCGCTCAGTTTTTCTGTTGCCATTGGGTCTTGGTTCATTTCCCATCGAAATTCATCCTCTGTCATTGGTGTCGGAGGGTTCATGCTTGCACCCTGATCGGCGAGTTTACGCTCTAGCTCTCCAGAAGCATTTGCTAATTCGTCAAGCAGCTGCGGGCTTATCGTTAATCGGTCGCAGCCTGCTAATTCGATGATTTCACCAGTGTTGCGAAAACTCGCACCCATAACCACAGTGTGATAACCATGTTCTTTATAATAATTATATATTTTGCTGACGGATTGCACACCCGGGTCACTACTGCCTGAAAAGTCAGTTTGTTCAGTATTTGCTTTGTACCAATCTAAAATTCGGCCAACAAACGGAGATATCAAGAACACGCCAGCTTCGGCACATGCTCTTGCCTGCGCAAAACTGAATAATAAGGTTAAGTTGCAGTTGATGCCTTCTTTCTCAAGAACTTCCGCGGCTTTTATACCTTCCCAAGTTGAAGCGATCTTGATCAGGATCCTAGATTTATCAATACCTTCTTTTTCATACATTGCAATTAATGCGTGAGCTTTACTAATAGTTTCACTTGTATTGAACGATAAGCGTGCATCGACTTCGGTAGAAATTCTGCCTGGGATAACGCCACTGATTTCTTTCCCAATCAGGACTGATAACTTGTCACCTGCCAATATCAATTGCTCTTGTGTTTCTGAGCTTTGTTCTTTTGCGTAAACAATAGCCTTTTCTATAAGTGGCGCATATTGCTCCATTGACGCTGCTTTTAGTAATAACGAAGGGTTGGTTGTTGCATCGACTGGGGTATATTTTTTAATGGCCTCGATGTCGCCAGTGTCGGCAACCACGGTGGTGATTTTTTTTAAGCTGTCCAATTGATTAAGCATGTATAGATAAAGCCTCTAAAGTAAAGTTCTTGACTTGTATTAGCATATCAACTTAGCGACTTTAATGACTAGCTTAAAATGAATAAACAAGCGTTTAGAGGAATAAAAAAATCGGATATTGATGTTTAAATGTATAAAATGCCATGTTAAAGAGTCAAAACCAGTTTAATTTTAGGAGAATCCATGCTCGTCGTTGTATCGCCCGCTAAAAATCTCGACTTTCAAACTTCGATACCTAAGTTTGAATATACAAAACCAGCTTTAATGGATAATGTAAAAGACTTAGTTGAGCAATGTAAGCATTTAAGCCCAGCGGACTTAGCGTCTATGATGAAAATCAGTGACAAATTAGCGAATTTAAATGCAGAGCGTTTTTCTAGTTTTGAATTCCCGTTTACGTCAGATAATGCGCGTCCAGCGTTATTTGCATTTAATGGTGATGTTTACACCGGTATTGATGCCCAGACCTTATCCCATGAAGCAGTGCAATACGCCCAATCGCACTTGCGAATATTAAGTGGATTGTATGGTGTTTTGCGGCCTTTGGATTTAATGCAGCCTTACCGACTTGAAATGGGGACAAAGATTCAACTTGGAGAACATGCGAATTTATACCAGTATTGGGGAAGTAAAATTACCGAGCTCTTGAATGAAGCTATTGGCAACACCAAGCAGAATGTACTTGTGAACTTAGCATCAAATGAATATTTTAGCTCAGTAAAAAAGAAAGAGTTAGATGCGATGATCATTACGCCGCATTTTAAAGACGAAAAAAACGGCAAGTATAAAGTGATCAGTTTTTATGCCAAGAAAGCCCGTGGCATGATGGCGCGATATATTTTAGAGAATCAGATAGATGACCTAGAAGGAATAAAGTCCTTCAATATAGCTGGATATGCATTTAACGAAGAAGAATCTAGCCCAACAGAACTCATCTTTAAACGTGCTGAACAATAGAAATAGCGTATGTTAATTAAGACATTTAGACGTTCATGAGAATAAAAAGCGATTAAAAAACCTCAAGCAATAATATGAAAACAATAGGAATAATTTGATGATACAGATATTCACCTACCCTCAGACGAGAGGTGTTCGAGCTGTTTGGGCGTGTAACGAATTAGGCTTAGAATACGATTACAAAGTTGTAAACTTGTATAAAGGTGAGCATAAATCACCTGATTATTTGAAGATGACGCCGACTGGTAAAGTACCTGCTATTGTGGATGGCGATATTACTATTGCTGAGTCGGGAGCGATTGTTACCTATCTTGCTGATAAAGTCGGTAAGTTGATTCCAGATTCCGGTACTCAAGAGCGTGCTTATTTCGAAGAGATGATGTTTTTTGTGCTTACTGAATTAGAGCAGCCGCTATGGACACAAGCTAAACATAAGTTTGCTTTGCCGGAAGATAAACGCATACCTGAAGCAATTGAGCTTGGTGAATGGGAATTCCAACAGGCTTTAAACGTGTTTAGCAAAATGCTGGGAGACAGATCTTATGTTGCTGGAAATGAATTCACGGTTGCAGATATTGTTGCCGCTCACACCCTCTCATGGGCTCAAGGTTTCAAGCAAAATATTGATATTGAAAACGTACAGGCTTATGCATCAAAGGTTTTGGCACGTAAATCCCTAAAAGACGCAAGAGCACTTGAGAAAAAATATTTAGATGCACTGCAAGGCTAGTTTAGAAACTTGCCACTAATATGCGCTTTTGGTATGTCTATTGATGTATTTACTAATGAGCTGATTACCAATGAGCTGGTTACCAAAGAACTAATTACCAATGGACTTAAAAACCAATAGTGTAGTTACCAACGAACAGTGTCGGTCTAAACACCGAGCGACACTGTTCTGATTAAAGTTCAAAAGTACCCACTCAAGAACTGAACTTTACTACAGGCATCTTTAATCATCGGTATACATGGTTTGTTGAAACTTCAAATTTTGCGAGCTTCGTCCCTGATTAATGTCGATATCAAAGCGTAAAACTTCTTTATTTGAAAAGGGAACGGTTGCTAGGTAATAAATAGCCTTACCTTCCTTAACCTGTTTAAAGTTCAAGGTACGCGTGTTCCCAAGTAGGTTACGTGCCGTGCCACTCATTTCAACCTCTTGCGCCTCTTTTCCCTGTTTTTTGAGGACAGATATATTCACAAGTGCATTTTTTCCGCTTCTTTCAATCTCATTGATTCTTGCTATTTCGGGTTGCAAAAAAGTTGTATTGAGTACCATATAATGCACATCCCAATCGCCAAGGGTCTTTTTTTGTTCAGCGTTAGCTGTGTTTGCTAATATACCCAAAGTCAAGACAAACAAGCTGACGATTGACAAAAAAGTAAAGAGATTACGTTTACTTCGTTCTGCAATGATTGGCTTCGCATCAAGCGTGTTTGCAATAGATAATTCGTATCTATTTTTGCTCCACGGAACAAGCGTGGTGCGTTTATTTAACATTTTGGCCTCCTAGAGTATCGACGGATTTCTTTATTGATACCCCATATGCTAAGGAAGGGGACCAACAAGATCGGTTAAAAGGATCCTAATAAACTGTAAAGCAATAATGGCAACCAAAACGGACAGATCTAATCCGCCCATGGGGGGGAGTATCCTTCGTATTGGTGCTAAAAACGGTTCGGTTAACTGATGCATAACCAGTTCTATTGGATTATTGCCTTGACTGATCCAACTTAATAAAGCTCTAATAATTAGGATCCAAAATACTAAGCTGAGCGCTTCACTAACAAAGGATGCAACAGCAGTAATAAACAGCGGAAATATTTCAGGAACGCCATTTCCAAACAGTAAGGTCAAAGTGATGTACTTCAACATAACTACGAGTACCGCGAATATCAACGTTGCCGTGTCCAGCCTACCAATTGCTGGAATAAAACGTCTTAGTGGTCCCACTACCGGTTGTGTCGCTTTTACTACAAACTGGCTAAAAGGATTATAAAAGTCAGCCCGAGCTAACTGCAGCCATAATCTTAAGATCACGACCATAAGATAAATGTTAAATAAGGTGCTGACTAAAAATACCGTTGCATTCATATGTTGGGGTCCGTTAAAACTGAGTTGTCATTTCTTGTGCTCGCTTCACCGCTGCGTGCATCGCTTTTGATAATATTTGTTCAATGTCGTCAGATTGCAAGCTTTTAATGGCTTCAGCCGTGGTGCCGCCTTTTGAAGTGACTTGTGAACGCAGCTCTTCCAAGCTTAGATCCTGTTTATGCTGCATTAATGTGGCGCTACCTAACATCGCTTGTTCGACTAAAGTGCGTGCGGCGTCTGCGCTCAAACCCATTCCCATTGCCGCTTTTTGCATACTCTCTGCAATTAGGAAGAAGTACGCAGGCGAAGAACCAGCGGCAGCAATAACAGCGTCAATATGAGACTCGTCATCTACAACCAGTGATTTCCCAACACTGTTCATGATATTTGATACATTCTTTATGTCTTTGTCATCTGCATTATCCGCCCCATAAATACCAGACATACCTAAGCCTATTGCAGAGGGCGTATTAGGCATAACTCTAATGACCTTTGAGTCGTCGGGCAAAAACGATTGCAAACGCTCAATGCTCAGACCAGCTGCGATGGATACAAATACCCTCTCTGGTTTTTTGTTTACAAAAGGCTGACAAACCTCTTGCATAAGTTGAGGTTTTACAGACAACATAACAATGTCAGCAAAATCAATCGCGATTTGATTGTCATTTGTGTGCAAAATACCGAGTCGCTTATTCAATTCATCCAATTTGGGCTGACTTGGGTTGCTTGCCATAATGCACTTTGGGTCCATACCTTTTTGAACTAGCCCAGTAATTATGGCATTACTCATATTGCCTGCCCCAATAAAACTGATTGTTAGGTCTTTTTGCAAAACTTCTCCTCTATTTTATATTTAGATGGCCCTTTGCCGCTGGCCATATATATTATCGATTCCAGTCGTTGTGTTGTTTTTTTAATTTAGCTTCTTCGACCGAAAATGTCTGTGCCGACTCTCACTAATGTGGCGCCGCATTCAATCGCTAATTCTAGGTCGTGACTCATTCCCATCGACAAAGTATCAAAATCGTCGAAGCGAGCAGCGCATTTGTCGAACATTGTCTTCATTTTAGCAAAACTTGCTTTCCTTTGCTCATCACTGCCATTTGCTTTAGGAATGCACATTAAGCCTCTTACGCGGATTCGATTAAACTCTTGAGCATGCTCAACTAGGTTTTGCACTTCTTCTAGCGCTATCCCGGCTTTGCTTGATTCGTCGTCAACATTCACTTGTATACAAATGTTCAATGGTTTTTGATGAGGTGAGCGCTGCTCATGCAGGCGCTTAACTATTTTTAAACGGTCAACCGAATGCATCCAATCAAAATATTCTGATACAAATTTACTTTTGTTTGACTGTAAGGGGCCGATAAAGTGCCAAACGATGTCTTTGCTTTCATGCATCGCTTGAATTTTTTCAACTGCTTCTTGCACATAGTTTTCGCCAAACTCACGTTGACCGTTTTCATACGCTACTGCAATATCGGATACGGGTTTGGTTTTACTTACGGCAAGTAATTGAATATCGTTTTCGTTACGCTTTGCAGCAACAGCTGCCGCATTGATTCTTGTTCGAATTTTGGTCAGTTGAGTCGCGATCTTGCTTGAATCAGACACCATATTTACCACTTACATATATTGTTGGAGTTATCAGTTTGGATATTAACGAATTATTAGCCTTTAGTGTTCAAAATAAAGCATCAGATTTGCATTTAAGTGCAGGTTTACCCCCGATCATTCGCGTTGATGGTGAAATGCGGCGGCTAAACGTCCCTGAACTTGACCACAAAACTGTGCACGCCCTTATCTACGACATCATGAACGACAATCAAAGAAAAGAGTATGAAGAGAATCTAGAAGTCGACTTTTCGTTTGAGATTGAAAATCTATCTCGCTTTAGGGTCAACGCATTCAATCAAAACCGCGGCGCGGCAGCGGTATTAAGAACCATTCCAAGCAACATTATGACGCTTGAACAGTTAGGTTGCCCTGAGATATTTAAACAAATAATCGACCAACCAACAGGTATCGTTTTAGTTACTGGGGCTACAGGCTCAGGCAAATCAACTACTTTGGCAGCCATGGTCGATCACATTAACGCGCACAAGCGAGAGCATATATTGACGATTGAAGATCCAATCGAATTTGTGCATGAAAATAAATTATGTGTCATGAATCAGCGAGAAGTTCACCGAGACACTCATAGTTTTAATGCGGCCTTACGATCTGCGCTTCGGGAAGATCCTGACGTTATATTAGTGGGCGAACTACGTGATCTAGAAACAATAAGACTCGCAATTTCAGCAGCTGAAACAGGGCATTTAGTGTTCGCGACGCTGCACACAAATTCCGCACCTAAGACGATCGACCGGATCATCGATGTATTTCCAGCAGAGGAAAAGCAAATGGTGCGTTCAATGCTTTCAGAATCTTTGCGAGCGGTAATTTCTCAGACTCTGTTGAAAAAAGTCGGTGGGGGACGAGTTGCTGCACATGAGATTATGGTAGGAATTCCTGCTATTAGAAATCTCATAAGAGAAGACAAAGTGCCTCAAATGTACTCAGTAATACAAACAGGACAAGCTCATGGTATGCAGACGATGGACCAGTGTTTACAAAAGTTAGTTGCGCAGGGAATTATTACGCATAAAGATGCAGCTGGTAAGTCGGTGGATAAAACCGCGTCTCCTACTTTCTAAAAAGGTCAGGTTATGAGATTAGATGATTATTTGGTAAAAATGGTACAGCTTGGCGCGTCTGACCTTTTCATCACCGTCGGATTGCCAGTCAGCGTGAAAGTAAATGGACAATTACGTCCACTAGACGACATTAAACTCAGCGACCAAGATGCTTTGTCGCTTGTGCATCAGGCTATGAGTGAGAAACAACAACAAGCATTTTACGACGAGAAAGAATGTAATTTTGCGGTTGCTCGGGAGGATTCCGGACGTTTTCGCTGCAGTGCTTTTTGGCAGCGCGACTTAGCAGGCATGGTGATACGCAGAATTGTAACCGAAATTCCAAAATCGGAAGATCTTGGCCTACCTCAAATCCTCAAAGACATCATCATGTCGAAAAAAGGTTTGGTATTGTTTGTTGGGGGCACAGGAACAGGTAAGTCAACATCGCTGGCGGCCTTGATTGGTCATCGAAATGAGCATTCACATGGACACATATTGACTATTGAAGACCCAATCGAATTTGTCCATGAGCACAAGAACTGTGTAGTCACCCAGCGCGAAGTCGGTATTGACACCCTAAGCTTTGATGATGCGCTCAAAAGCTCTCTGCGCCAAGCCCCAGACGTAATATTAATTGGTGAAATTCGTTCTATGGAGACCATGGAATATGCCATGTCATTTGCCGATACCGGTCATTTGTGTGTTGCGACCCTGCACGCCAATAATGCTAACCAAGCGATTGAGCGTATTATGCACCTCGCACCTAAAGAAATGCACGATAAACTCCGTTTTGATTTAAGTTTGAACATTCGTGCCATTGTTGCTCAGCAATTAGTACCTACCATTGATGGAAAAGGTAGGGTCGCGGCAATTGAGATATTATTAAATTCACCGTTTATAAGGGATTTATTACAAAAGAATGAAATTGGCGGGTTAAAAGACGCAATGGTGAAAGGTAGAGAGCAAGGTATGCGAACCTTTGATATGGCCTTATACGATTTGTTTAAAGAAGGCAGGATCAGTCAAGATCAAGCGGTTCACCATGCTGATTCACCAAACGACTTACGCTTGATGATCAAACTCGATGCAAAAGAAAATGCGTCCAACTTAGGGTCATTATCGAACGTTTCGATTGACATGGACGACTAGTCAGTATTAATTAACATGGAGGCGTCTAAACAAGGAAGCAAATATGCAAAAGTTTTATAGTGACTACAATCAAATGAAAACTCGGCAAGTAAAGGAGCTTCTTGATGAAGCAAATATTCCTTGTATGCTTAAAAATGAGTACATTCAAGGCGCAAGCGGTGAAATTCCTCCACACGAAACCCTACTCGAAGTATGGCTGCTTGACGCTAGCTGGACAGACAAAGCGAAAAAACTACTTTTACAGTTCGAACAAGATTTATTAGACCAATCCGATTGGTTTTGTGAAACTTGCAAGGAGTATAACGAAGCTCAGTTTAAGGTCTGTTGGAAATGCCAAAGTCCACAAATTTAAGTTTAGTGAAATTAGTCTCTGTTTTAGTGCTTGACTCATCTAAACTCTAGCCCATTTATTTATTGTCAATAATGTTAAAAACAAGCAATTTTTCCACAATAAACTCTGGTGAAAAAAATCGAAATTTACTATTATTTCCAAGCAAGTTTAATACTATTGTCATATACTTGAGTACAATACGTTCTAGTCCGAAAGGCTTAGAGGTAAATTCTAATAATAATAAGCAATGTATAGCGTGAAAAACTAAGTTGCATTACCTTACAGGTTTAACACCAACATATTAATTTAAAAGAAAATAATTAATTATATTAAATCAGGGAAACAAAAATGAACTTAAAAACAAAACTGACCAGCGTCGCGTTGGCCGTTGCTGTTTCTGCGAGTTTGGCCACCTCGGCCATGGCGCAGACTACAACGTCATCTATTCGCGGTAATGTGGCAGCAGAATCAGGCACCATATTTCCTGGAGCGACAGTAACTATAACGCATACTCCATCAGGTACTGTATCGACAGCAACAACTAATTCAAACGGTACTTTTTCTGCTCGTGGTTTGCGTGTCGGCGGTCCATACTCAATAACGATAAGCGGTGATGGTTTTTCACCCGTTCGTATTGACGACCTATATCTATCATTGGACCAAACGTTTTCATTGCCTGTTACTGTAGAAGAAAGATCTGCAGTCGAAGTGGTTACCGTAACGGGTAGCACAGGCGGTTCTGGGTTTGTAAACGAAGGACTAAGTACCAGCTTAGGTTTAGAAGCGTTAAACGCGGTTGCTTCAATCGACCGTGATATTACCGATGCAGCAGAACTTGACCCGTTTGCAGCCGTAAACGTGCAAAGCGGTGGTGCAAAAGAGTTAACCATTGCAGGTGCAAATAACCGCTTTAACTCTCTTACCATTGATGGTGTTGCGTTAAACGACCGATTTGGCTTAAACGCTAACGGTTATCCGTCGCAACGTTCACCTATATCATTTGACGCAATTGAGTCATTGTCTATCCAGACAGCCCCGTTTGATGTTGAGTACAATGGTTTTACTGGCGGTACAATCAACGCGGTAACTAAGTCAGGTACAAACGAGTTAAAGGGCTCTGTTGGTTACTACTACACAGACGATTCGCTAATTGGTGACGAAAACAGAGACAACACGTTTGATTTCACTTTCGAAGAGGAAACATTCGTCGGTACACTTGGTGGCCCAATCATCAAAGACAAGTTGTTCTTTTTCGTAGCATATGACAAATACGAAGAAGTAGCGCCGCTCATTAACGGTCCCGTTGGCTCAGGTGCCTTAAATATCGAACCAAACATTACTCAAGACGACGTTAACACGGTTGGTCAAATTGTTTCAGACGTGTGGGGCTTCGACATCGGCGGCTTTAATAAAGGTGCTGCTGAAGATGAAAAAATCCTCGCCAACATCGATTGGAACATTACCAATGACCATCGAGCAAAATTCACGTATATCAGCACAGAGGGTAATACCATTCGCGAGCAAAATGGTAATAACTTCCTTGCTTCGGATAATACTTTAGGCGCGTCATCAGCATGGTATGACCGTTCTGAAAAAGTTGAAAGTGTTATTGCGCACGTATTTTCAGATTGGACAGATGACCTATCTACCGAGTTTAAAATTGGCCGTACTACACAATCAACTGGTCAAAACTCACTTAATGGTGCTGAGTTTCCGTCAATGGCAGTTTTCTTACGCGAAGTGGATGGCGATGAAAACTACCTAGTAATCGGTCCAGACCGTTTCCGCCATGGTAACGAGCTTGATCAAGAGTTCTTCCAAATCAAAGCAGTAGCAGAATATATCGCTGGTGACCATATCTTAAAAGCAGGTTTCGAACGTGAAGAAGTAGACGTCAACAACTTGTTTGCTCAAAACTCTGAAGGCTCTTACGTTTTCGATAGCATTGATGATTTGAGAAACGCAACTGCATCAGGTTTGCTATATGACAACGCAGTTACCAACAACGAAAATGACCTTCGAGCAATCTGGGGATATACATACAACTCAGTTTACTTACAAGATAGCTGGGATGTGAGCGCGGACCTTATTTTAGATATGGGTATCCGATATGACTGGTATGAGTCTGATGGTGAAATTCGTCAAAATCAAAACTTTGTCGATCGCTATGGTTATTCTAATAACACAGATATTGATGGTTTAGACGTTATCCTTCCAAGAATATCATTTAAATGGTATGCCGACGACAACACGACTATTCGAGGTGGTCTTGGTAAGTTTTCTGGCGGCTCTCCTGGCGTATGGATTTCAAACTCTTACTCTAACGATGGTGTAATCTCTGATGGCACAAGTGCCTTCGGCAGTATTGCCGTGCCAACTACTCCAGACCCAGTAACAGGTCAATACATCCCACAAGATGTGCTTGACGCGCTTGCAAACGAAGCACCAGATGGTTCAGTAAATGCACTTAACCCTGACTTTGAAATACCAACTACTTGGAAATTCAGTGTTGGTGTGGCTCATGAAACAGACATCGCTTATTTAGGTGACGATTGGTTACTTTCTGCTGATTTCTTATACAACCGTCTTGATGATGCTTCATATTGGTATGATCAGCGTTGTGAAAATCCTGTAGATACGGCGCCAGATGGACGTTTTGTATACGACTGTAGCAATGGTCCAGAAGCTATTGTTGTTAATTCTATTGACGCTGGTAAGAGCATGTTGTTTGCATTGTCTGCAACAAAAGAATGGCAAACTTCTTACGGTGAGTTCGACATGTTTGCGAGTTACACCAACGCAGATGTTACTGACGTAGGTTATGGAACGTCTTCTACTGCAACGTCAAACTACTCCGACTTTGCTGCTTATGACAGACAATCGCCTAGACCTGGCACATCAAACTTCCAAGTTCAGCACTTGTTTAAGTTGAGATTCAACTGGTCACAAGAGCTACTAGATGGCTATGAAACCAAAGTTTCAATCTTCGCAACACGCCGTACTGGCCAACCTTACAGCTACACCTTTAGCGAAAACAATGCTTGTGTGTTAGATGTTGGTGGTGGTCAATGTGCACGTGAGAGCAGAAACGACGATGCAGGTCACTTACTGTATGTTCCTTCAGGTCCAAACGATCCATTGTTCTCTGCAGCTTCATTTGAAGGCGACGCAGCAGCTCAACAAGCGTTCTTTGATTATATTAACAGCTCTGAGTTAGCTCAGTACGCAGGTAGCATTGCACCTCGTAATGGTGATAACTCTTCATGGTCAACTATTGTTGATTTGCGAATCCAACAAGAATTACCAGCTTTTGCTGATGGTCATCGCTTCAGAGTATTCTTTGATATTGAAAACCTTGGTAACTTGCTGAACTCTGATTGGGGTCGTATTGAGCGTACTCGTTATGAGTATGAGCGAGATGTTGTTTCTGCGAGAATCAACAACGGTCAATATGAATACTTTGATCTGAATAGCTCTCGTAGTATCGAGAACTTAGAAGTGTTAAGCCAATCTGTATGGCAGTTGCAATTTGGTCTTAAATACGAGTTCTAGGTAACGCGTGTTAGATTTGATAAAAACAGGGAGCGTGCGCTCCCTGTTTTTTTGCACATAACTGTCGGAAAGATAAGACCGTTACAGAACAGTATTCACTCACATATAGTCTGTTTGAACCTAAAACCTAAAACCTAAAACCTAAAACTTCAGCCGTTTCTTGTTTCTTGATAGCTTTCAAAAATTAAACAAGCCGATACACTGTCTACTTTTTCCTTACTGAGCTTTTTAAATCCGCCTAACTCGAACAATTTTGCTTTTGCGTCTACCGTCGATAAGCGCTCATCGTGCAATGTAACGGGGAGATTAAATTTATGTTTGAGACGATTACCGAAGCGACGAACATTTGCAGTAATATCTTGCTCCGTACCATCCATATTAAGTGGCAGACCTACCAAGAATGATGTGGGCCCCCACTCATTTAAGAGAGCTTCAATCCTACTCCAGTCTGGTATACCGTCGCGCGCTTTAAGCGCCGGAAGAGGGGAGGCGGTGCACGTAATTGTTTGCCCTATGGCAACGCCTATGCTTTTCATGCCGAAGTCAAACGCCAAGACCGATTCATTACTCATTTAAGCGGTACCAGCTTGCTGTGTAAGTTGCCAGCCATCTATACCAAGTTTATTGACCGCTGCTTCCCACTTTTTGTGAATAGGAGTATCGAATAATATTGATTCATCTGCTTCGACCGTTAACCACGCATTTTCGTGAATCTCTTGTTCGAGCTGGCCTGCATCCCAACCGGCATAACCCAGCGCAATCACTGATTTATTAGGGCCGTCGTGATTACCCAAGACTGAAAGGATATCTTTTGAAGTGGTGACCATAATATCTTCGGTTACTTCCACAGAAGATGCCCAACCCGCTTGAGATGAGTGTAAAACAAATCCACGGTCTGGATTTACTGGTCCACCACAAACAACTATCTGTTCGCTTTTCTCATCGATAATGTTGGCACAATCGTCAGTTTGTTTAATAAGCTCTCTAAATGTCATCGTCGATGCTTGATTGATGACAATGCCCATGGCGCCACTTTCATTGTGTTCGAGTATGTAAGTAACAGAATGAGAAAAGTAGCTATCACCCAAACTCGGCATGGCAATAAGAAAATGATTCTGTAAACTTTTTAGTTCTGTAATGCTAGCCAAGGTATGTCCCTCTAACTTAATAAATATTGTTGCCTGCTCACAACACGTATTTCAGCTTAAGCGCGGCGAAATTATAGACGCTTTTCAATTGCATCAAATAATTTTGCGCAAATGTTTATGCTGTAAGCAGCTTCTATTTCACGCACACATGTTGGGCTTGTAATATTAATTTCCGTTACTTTGTTTCCAATCATATCTAAGCCGACAAACAGGATACCTCTTTTAGGCATATCCTTGGCGATCGCGGATGCAACTAACATATCTTCTTCAGAGACTTTCTGCGCCAATCCGGTGCCTCCTGCAGCTAAGTTGCCACGGGTTTCGTTTTTTGCAGGCATTCGAGCCAAGCAATATGGTATGACTTCTCCATCTACGAGTAAAATTCGTTTATCTCCGTCTTTTATCTCCGGCATATAGGCTTGCACCATGGCATGAACCGCTTCATTATTGGTGATAATTTCGCTAATGACTCCTAGATTAACCCCATCTTCCTTTACTCTAAAAATACTTGTGCCACCCATACCATCAAGCGGCTTTACAATGATATCTTTGTGCTCTGCATGAAACGCTTTAATTTGTGCTTTTTTAGCAGTAACCGTCGTAGGCGGAATAAAGTCAGGATACCAAGATGTGAATAACTTTTCGTTAAAGTCTCTCAGAGATTGTGGGTTGTTCACAACCAATACACCTCTGTCTTGAGCTAGCGAAAAGATATGAGTAGCGTAAATAAACTGACTATCGACTGGTGGATCTTTTCTCATTAGGAGCACATTCAGCTCAGATAGGTTTATTATATTCTCGTCAATAACTCGATAAAAATTGTCTGCTCTATCTGTTAATTCAACTGTTTTGCTTGACGCTTTAGGCTCTCCACTATCAATAAATAAATCTTCGATGCGAATATAATGAATTTCATAGCCTCGCGCTTGAGCTTCGAGCATCATTGCAAAGCTTGTGTCCTTTTTCGTAGTAATGCTTTCGATAGAGTCCATTACTACACCTAATTTAATTCTCATAAATGAAATAGCCTTTGGTGGGTTTAGCGTAAATTATAGTGCATTTATGCTCTTTTGATTGCTTCATTTTTGCTCCATAGATACACATAAGCTTGTGTATGAATATTGAAACTCAAGTATGTCTTCGGTGCAACTCAGCTTTGTAAAAGTGAGGTTTTTACTGAAAAACTCAAGTACCAACTTGTTTTTATCGAGTGAAATTAAGAAATTTTTTCAAGTATGTATGGACCGAAATGTGATTATGAAGAAACCTAATAAGCCTTATTTTTATCTGTGGTAAACATTGCTTATAAATCGCCAAACAAGGATTGCAGAATGGCCAGACATGATACTGCTGCTGTTTCTGTCCTTAGTATTCTTGGACCCATATTAATTGCAATATAACCGAGCTCAGATGCGGTATACACTTCTTTCTCACTTAGCCCACCCTCAGGCCCAATTAGCAGACGAAAGCCTTTCTGCGGCTTGCTGAGCGCTGCTGCGTACCTAGACGCCTCTGGAGACAATATTATCTTATCTAAATCGGTAGTCTCACCTAACCATTGAGCCAAAGTGATGGGCATATTTAGCTTGGGCACGACATTACGCTGCGATTGTTCACAGGCCGAAATAAGGAGTTTATGCCAAGCGGCATGCTTTTTTAACCAACGACTTTGGTCAAGCTTAACATTACAATTTTCAGTGATGATGGGTGTAATTTCGCTAACGCCTAATTCAACCGACTTTTGCAGCGCGTAATCCATTCGGTCGCCCTTTGATACACCTTGTCCCAAATGTGTATATAAGGGTGATTCATGCGAAATTTGAATCTGTGAATTCACAATGACACTTGCTTTTCGTTTATGAATATCGACGATTTCGGATGGATAGTCGTTGCCATCTCCATTAAACAAAACGAGTGGCTGCCCGACGCGAAGACGCAAGACGTTAGCCATGTAGTGCGCAACGTCAGGAGGTAGCTCTATAACGTGGTCGGTAATGAGAGGCGTATCGACATAAAATCTAGATATTCGCATGTGAGACAATCTTCGGGCATTAAAAAAGGCAAATGTATGTTACCACATTTGCCTTTTTTCAATAATTTAGAAATGTTTCTTATCTAATGAGTATTCAATGACTGGTTGTCGGTGCCTTTAACATGGCCGTCGCGGCGAGCATGTGGCGTGTTTTTTCCTTTAGATTCCGTGAAACAAAATACTAATAGTCCGCATATTGCTAATACAATCAGCGTACCAAACATAAGTGTAAGGTCTGTGTTCATAAAGCTTATTTCTCCCTGACTTCTTGTACTACACCGAAAAATGTAACGAGTTACGGGATTTCGGTCCTGCTTTTTTTATTGAGCATATATAGTGTTGCAAATTAGTAACACTATTACAAAATATTTTTGTTGTTTTTTTATATCTTATTGTTATGTTTATTAATAAATGTTGTTCTACTTTATACTATCGCGACTTTATGCCTTAGAACTTATCAAAGTGGCGTAAACCCAAACCCAAACCCAAACCCAAACCTAAAATAAGATACACACTACAATAAGGATTCTACATGTTTGACTTCACTAGCGAAGACGCCTCAAAATATTTGGACGAATACGTTATACCTTTTGCGATCGATTTAGCAGTTGCTATTGTTATTTTCATTGTCGGCAAAATTGTCGTTAATATAATAGTAAACACTATTGGTAAGTTACTCGCTAAGTCGAATTATGATGCGATGCTCGTTGACTTTTTAAAGTCTATCGTTCGAGCGATATTGATGCTCTTCGTCATCATTGCTGCACTTAATCAACTTGGCGTAGATACTACTTCGCTTGCTGCTATACTTGCTGCTGCGGGCTTAGCCATTGGTCTGTCTCTTCAGGGCTCGTTGTCAAACTTTGCCGCAGGGGTTTTACTCTTAGTGTTCCGTCCATTCAAGGCGGGAGACTTTGTTGATGCAGGCGGTGCAATGGGTACGATAAAAAGCATTGGTATTTTTACAACCGAGATGATTACGCCAGATAACAAGCAAATTATTGTTCCAAATGGTTCTATTTACAGCGGTAACATTACTAATTTCAGTGCAAAAGATACACGCCGAGTCGATATGGTTTTTGGCATTGGATATGACGATGATCTACGCAAGGCAAAAGCAATACTTGAAGAAATGGTCGCAAATGATGAAAGGGTGTTAGCTGACCCTGCTCCACAAGTAGCTGTCTCTGAGCTTGGAGACAGCAGCGTAAATTTTGTTGTGCGACCATGGGTCAATGCAAGTGATTATTGGGGCCTTAAATTTGGCTTTACAGAGGCTGTAAAACTGCGCTTTGATGAAGAAGGTATTTCTATTCCTTATCCTCAGATGGACGTTCATGTCCATAAACAGGACTAGGCTTATTTGGTGCTAAGGCTTAACAAAATCAAACAGCAGAGGTCAACTGGCCCTAATTGTTGGTTAATTTAGAAGCCTGTTTAATCTAAACAATATGAGTGCGATTCTCTTTAACGTGCTTATTAAAAAGCCACTTCGTCAAAAAAGTGGCTTTTTTGTGTCTGTTTTTTGCAACACTACGACCTTCAGCCTTTATTCACTACACAATAAATATAAATAAGCCTTATACAATTGAGTTTGATAAGGTGGAATAGTCGCCCTTACTTGGTGATATGAAAAACATATTTACAAACAAAATTCGCTTACTGATTTATTCGCATCTTGCCTTATCAGTCGAGCTCAAATAAGTGTTCCGAGCGCCTGGAAGCTTAGCATTTAAAAAGTTAATTCGACTTTCTTGAGATGGGTGAGTAGACAACCACTCTGGAGGGTTTTCTTTACTAAGTTTACTCATATTCCGCCATAGCTCAACGGCTTCGCTAGGTTTGAAACCTGCCTGAGCCATTAAAGTAAGCCCGATCTCATCTGCTTCTGTCTCGTGATCGCGCGAAAACTTTAAGCTAGCGCCTTTATATAAAATGCCCATCCCAGCCATTATGAGTGGTGTCTGAGAGACTTCATTAGCCGAAAGCGTTTGCCCTGCGATCTGTTGCAAAACACCAGCAAAATTGTCGGTAGACATCCTTTCATTTGCGTGGCGAGCAATTACGTGGGCTACTTCATGGCCTATGACTGCCGCGAGCTGATGCTGATTTTCTGCGACATTTAATAAGCCAGTATATACGCCAACTTTACCGCCCGGCAGCGCAAATGCATTTGCTTGAGGATCGTCAAACACAATGATTTCCCATTCACCATTAAACAGACTGCTAGGAAGCGGTTGCGCAATTATTCGATTGGCTATGCATTGGACTAGGTCATTAGTAACGCGTTTTTTAGATATTTTAAGATCTGACTTTAAACTCGTAAATGCCTGCTCACCCATTGTTTGCATTTGGCTCTCTGGAATATAGGCGAGTTGAGCGCGACCTGTTGGTGAAGTGCTACAGGCACTCATTGCTAAAACTGTCAAAACGGAGAAAAAAGCCTTAATTTGCATTTTACTTGAGCGTTTCATGAGTACCTGCTTTTAAATTAAATTGAAATTTCACACTGAAAGTTTTAGAGCCTCTGCTTTATCTGTTGCTTCCCATGGAAAAATATCTCGTCCAAAATGCCCGTAGGCAGCGGTTTGCTGATAAATTGGTTGCTCTAGGTCAAGCATCTGTATCAAGCCGAAAGGACTCAGGTCAAAATGCTCTTTTACTAATTCTACTAATTTTTGCTCGCTAACAGAACCGGTTCCAAAGGTTTCGATACTTATTGACGTTGGTTGGGCAACTCCTATGGCATATGAGACTTGAATCTCGCAGCGTTTTGCTAAGCCAGCAGCGACGATATTTTTAGCTACGTAACGACCTGCATAAGCAGCGCTTCTGTCTACTTTTGACGGATCTTTACCTGAAAATGCGCCACCACCATGTCGTGCCATTCCACCATAGGTATCGACTATGATTTTGCGACCAGTAAGCCCACAGTCTCCCATTGGTCCGCCAATGACGAATCGGCCTGTTGGGTTAATATGAAACTTTGTTTTAGATGACAACCACTGCGCGGGTAAAACAGGTTTGATGATCTCTTCCATAACAGCTTCTCTTAGTGCTTCAGTTGAAATACTGTCGCAGTGTTGAGTTGAAAGTACGACAGCATCAATACCCACTGGTTTGTCGTCTTCATACACAAAGGTAATCTGGCTTTTTGCATCGGGTCTCAGCCATTCTAAGCGTTTTGACTTACGCAACTCAGCTTGTTTTTGAACTAAGCGATGTGCATATGTAACTGGAGCAGGCATAAGAACATCGGTTTCATCTGAGGCATAGCCGAACATCAGTCCTTGGTCTCCAGCGCCTTGCTGCTCTGGAGATTCTCTATCAACGCCCTGATTAATATCGGTAGATTGTTTCCCGATTGCGTTTAATACTGCGCAAGACTCTCCGTCAAAGCCCATGTCTGAATGCACATAGCCAATTTCTTTAACGGTTTTTCTAGTTAGTTCCTCTATATCTACCCAAGCTTTTGTATTTATTTCACCGCCGACCAAAACCATCCCTGTTTTAACGAAGGTTTCGCACGCGACTCGCGCTTTAGGGTCTTCTTTTAAGATTGCATCTAATACGGCGTCAGAAATTTGGTCTGCAATTTTGTCAGGATGGCCTTCAGATACCGATTCAGAGGTGAATAAATGTGTCGTCATGTTTTTATCCTTTGTAGTAGTGTGTAACTAAGCCATGCTTGCCGCAATGTCTATGCGCTTATTTAACAGTCTTATTAGCTTAGGTATTTAGGAAACGACTAATTATGTCGGTTCTTAAACATTCAATGAATTTGCGAACCAACGTCACTGCTTCATCAATCATAGTTATGGTGAGATAGCAAAGTTATCTGTGCAAATTACTCTTAATAATTATTTTAGACGGAATCTTTTTATTTTACCAGTCTTTACTTCTAGACGTCTATATGTCCAAAGTGATATTGGGTACCATGTTTAACTTAGTTGCGCAAAATAATGCACGTGAAATCGTCATCACTCTTATTATGTTGCAGTCGCATTTACGAAAGTGCGCATGCGCTAATCTGAACTAAAAAATTAGTGCACTGCTCGTTCTAAAGGATGATGCCAAATTCTGGATAAAAGCAGATTTAAATATTGAACAACGATGCCCGCTAGGTAACAATACAGCCCCTAATGATTTTACGATCAAAGCGTCTAAGTTTTGAGGGTAAATCTGGTTATTTTTAAAACGTTCAAGGAGCTCCTATGCCATCTCGCCGTCACTTAGCTAATGCCGTCCGCGCATTAAGTATGGATGCCGTTCAACAAGCAAAATCCGGTCACCCCGGTGCGCCAATGGGAATGGCTGACATAGCACAAGTGCTATGGTGTGATTACCTATCGCATAATCCTCAAAACCCAAACTGGGCAAACCGTGACAGGTTTATTTTGTCGAACGGTCATGGCTCTATGTTGCTATACTCATTATTGCATTTGTCTGGTTACGACTTACCTTTAGAAGAGCTTAAAAACTTCCGGCAGTTACATTCAAAGACCCCTGGTCATCCTGAGTATGGTTATGCGCCGGGTGTGGAAACGACAACTGGACCTTTAGGGCAGGGTATTAGTAATGGCGTAGGAATGGCCCTAGCAGAAAAAGTACTTGCAGCGCAGTTCAATCGTGGCGATTTTAATATCGTAGACCATTTTACTTATGTGTTCCTTGGTGATGGATGTTTAATGGAAGGTATTTCCCATGAGACGTGTTCGCTGGCAGGCACGCTAGGTCTTGGAAAGTTGATTGCATTTTGGGACGACAACGGTATTTCTATCGACGGAGAAGTTGAAGCTTGGTTCAGTGACGATACGCCTAAGCGTTTTGAGGCGTATGGTTGGCAAGTTATCAGCGATGTGGATGGTCACGATCCATCAGAGGTGTCTGCTGCGATTGCAAAAGCAAAAAGCGAGACATCTAGACCGTCGCTCATCTGTTGCAAAACCACGATTGGTTTTGGTTCGCCCAACAAAGAAGGTAAAGAAGACTGTCATGGTGCTCCGCTGGGTGAGGACGAGATAGTGCTCACCCGTCAAGCACTTGAGTGGAATTATGGTCCTTTTGAAGTGCCACAAGACGTATACGAAGCGTGGAGTTCGGTCAAAAAGGGCGCAGAAGCTGAACAAACTTGGCAGACTTTATTTAATGAGTACCAACAAGCTCATCCTGAGTTAGCTGAAGAGTTCATTCGTCGTAAAAACAATTTGTTACCTAAAGATTGGGACAAAACGTGCATGAAATATATCAATGCGCTACAGCAAAACCCAAGTTCGGTGGCGACTCGAAAAGCTTCACAGAATGCTCTTAATGCTTATGCACCGATATTACCTGAATTGCTTGGTGGCTCAGCAGATTTGGCTGGGTCAAATCTAACGATTAATACGGTCAGTCAAGGGATTTCCGCTGACGACGCAAGCGGTAACTACGTATATTACGGAGTTCGGGAATTTGGGATGTCAGCCATGATGAATGGGATTACCCTTTATGGCGGATTTAAGCCCTATGGCGCAACCTTCTTAATGTTTATGGAATATGCCAGAAACGCCGTTCGCATGGCTGCTTTGATGAAGCAACCTTCTATATTCGTCTATACCCACGATTCGATTGGTCTAGGCGAAGACGGCCCAACGCACCAACCGGTCGAACAACTTGTTGCTTTGCGAGCGACACCAAACTTAGATACTTGGCGTCCATGTGACCAAGTTGAATCTGCTATTTCATGGAAGGCGGCAATTGAAAAAACTGACGGCCCTTGTTGTTTGGTCTTTACACGCCAAGGTTTACCTCAGCAAGATAGAAGCGCACAGCAATTGCAAGACGTTGAGCGAGGTGGCTATGTCTTAGTTGACTCCACTGATGCGCCTGAGTATATTTTTATTGCGACTGGATCAGAAGTCCATCTTGCTGTGGAAGCGGCAAAAGCATTTACAGAGAAAGGCAAAGCTGTTCGAGTGGTATCTATGCCTTGTACTGAATTGTTTGACCGACAATCACCCGAATATAAAGAGTCAGTTCTTCCTTCATCAGTTACAAAACGCGTGGCGGTAGAAGCCTTAGCAAAAGACTCTTGGTACAAGTACGTTGGCCTAAACGGTGCAGTCATTGGTATGGATAGCTTTGGCGAGTCAGCTCCAGCAGGTGATTTGTTCAAATATTTCGACATTACCAGCGAAGCAATAGTTAGAGCGGCGAGCGCGCTGTAATTGAGGCTTTCTGAGCGTAGGTCACTACCTTGTTAAATATCGCGATTAATGGGTTTGGTCGTATAGGACGCAACATAGTTCGCGCCCTATACGAAAATGGTTACAGACAGGATATTAGAGTCGTAGCGGTCAATGAAATTGCCGAACCTAATGCCATTGCGCACTTGCTAAAATACGATACTGCCCATGGGCGATTTTTGTTTCCGGTGGAATCTAGTGATGGTTATTTGCATGTGAATGGCGATAAAATAGCGCTACTTAACAAGCAAAATATTCATCAATTAGACTGGTCGGAATATTCGCCAGACATTGTCTTAGAATGCACAGGTATTTATTCTGAGCCAAAAGATGCCAATCTGCATTTGCAAAACGGTGCAAAAAAAGTCTTATTCTCAAATCCAAGCACGCAAGATGTCGACAATACGATTATTTATGGCGTGAATCATGACAGTTTAAACGCGAGTCATAAAATTGTATCGAATGGTTCATGTACTACCAATTGTATTGTGCCAATCATACAGATTTTACATGAGGCCTTTGGGGTCGAAAGTGGTACTATCACCACAATACATGCGTCGATGCATGACCAGCAAGTGATTGATGCTTATCATCCTGATCTCAGAAGGACAAGGGCAGCAAGCCAGTCAATTATACCTGTAGATACTAAATTGGCTGCTGGCATTGAACGCATATTACCTGAGTTCGCTGGGAAATTTGAAGCCATCGCTGTTAGGGTTCCTACCATCAACGTCACCGCAATGGATTTGAGTGTAACTTTGCGAGATGCAGTTGGGTTTAAAGATGTTAATAGCGCATTAAGAGATTCAAGGGCGCGCTACCCAGCCAATATAATCGATTATACAGAGGAACCGTTAGTTTCAGTTGATTTTAATCATAATCCGCATTCCTGCATAGTGGATGGCACGCAAACTCGAGTCAGTCATAAGCGTCTTGTAAAAACGCTTGTATGGTGTGACAACGAATGGGGGTTTGCAAATCGTATGTTAGACACAGCAATGCAGATGCATCAAGTGGGTTATAAAAACTAAATAATATAAGGAGATTTAATACTATGCCAATACACGCTATGCAAGACCTAGATTTATCAAATAAGCGAGTATTAATTCGTCAGGACTTAAATGTTCCTATAAGTGAAGATGGGAAAATCACCTCAGATGCACGTCTTAGAGCTTCGTTACCAAGTATTAAACAAGCCCTTGAGCAGAATGCAGCAGTGATTTTAATGTCTCATTTAGGCCGGCCCGTGGAAGGGGAGCCTGAAGCGAAATTTTCGTTAAAACCAGTTGCCGATTATTTGTCCGAGAAACTCAACCAAGATGTGATGTTTGTAAGCGATTACTTAGGTGAAAC
Source organism: Glaciecola sp. (assembly GCA_965658765.1). Classification (GTDB taxonomy): domain Bacteria; phylum Pseudomonadota; class Gammaproteobacteria; order Enterobacterales; family Alteromonadaceae; genus Glaciecola. The sequence goes on from CBFHTO010000041.1 coordinate 31,293, forward strand.
TTTGAATGTTGCACCAGGGACAGTCACGTTATTAGAAAACGTGCGCTTTAATAAAGGCGAAAAGAAAGACGATGATATGTTAGCAAAACAGTACGCCGCCTTGTGTGATGTGTTTGTTATGGATGCGTTTGGAACAGCACATAGAGCGCAAGCAAGTACGCACGGCGTAGCGAAGTATGCAAAAGAGGCCTGTGCAGGCCCTTTATTAGACGCAGAGCTTAAGGCCTTATCAAAGGCTTTAGACAATCCGGCTCGCCCGATGGTAGCCATTGTTGGCGGTTCTAAAGTGAGTACCAAGTTAACTGTTCTCGATAGCCTCTCAAGCAAAGTAGACCAGTTAATTGTAGGTGGTGGTATTGCAAATACATTTGTCGCGGCTGTAGGTCACAATGTGGGTAAATCACTGGTCGAAATGGACTTGCTCGATGACGCAACGCAGCTTATCAATAATGCTAAAAAGAATAACGGTGACATACCCATACCTACGGATGTAGTAGTGGGTAAAAACTTTGACTCGAAGGAGCCAGCGCTTATTAAAGATGTATCAGAAGTTGAAGATGATGAAATGATCTTCGACATTGGTCCTAATTCAGCTCAAGCGCTTGCCACAATATTAAAAAATGCAGGTACTATAGTATGGAACGGGCCAGTTGGTGTGTTTGAGTTTGACCAGTTCGGCGAAGGCACAAAAGCCATTGCACAAGCCATTGCAACAAGCGATGCGTTTTCGATTGCAGGTGGAGGAGACACTTTGGCCGCAGTCGATAAATACGACATCGCGGATAAAGTATCGTATATTTCAACAGGCGGTGGTGCATTTTTAGAGTTTTTAGAAGGTAAGACGCTGCCAGCAGTAGCCGTTTTAGACAGAGCATAGTAATAGAATTTAATATCTCAGAAAGGAGTTAGTCATGACAACAGCCGCACAACAAGCGATGTTAGAAAAAGTAAAAACGACCGTAGGTTTTATTGCTGCGCTAGACCAAAGCGGAGGCAGTACACCAAAGGCACTAAAATTGTATGGTGTCGAAGAGTCTGAGTATTCAAACGACGAAGAGATGTTTGCATGTGTACATGCAATGCGAACTCGTATAATTACCAGTCCATCGTTTGATGGTGAACGCGTGCTTGGTGCGATATTATTTGAGAACACCTTAGACCGAGATATTGAAGATAAATCGTCTGCAAAGTTTTTGTGGCAAAATAAGCAAGTTGTGCCTTTCTTGAAAGTGGACAAAGGTCTGGCTGATGAAGATAAGGGCGTACAGTTAATGAAGCCTATGCCTGAGCTTGACGCTTTACTTGCTAAAGCCAATACGCAAGATGTATTTGGAACTAAAATGCGCTCTGTCGTCAAACTGGCGAATTCAGAAGGTATTGAAGCGGTTGTAGAGCAACAATTCGAAGTAGGTAAGCAAATACTTGCTGCTGGTTTAGTGCCGATAATTGAGCCTGAAGTCGATATTAACAGTCCTGAAAAAGCTGAAGCAGAGGCCATTCTTAAATCAGAAATTACCAAACAATTAGATGCTCTAGAGGGTGACAGCCTTGTTATGTTAAAACTGACTTTGCCTGAACAAGCTGGCTTTTATTCTGATCTGGTTGACCACCCTAGAGTACTTAAAGTGGTAGCACTATCGGGTGGCTACAGTCGTGACCTAGCAAACGAAAAGCTTGCTGGAAATAAAGGTATGATTGCCAGTTTTTCTCGTGCATTAACTGAGGGGCTAAGTGCTAAACAGTCTGATGAAGAGTTCAACGCAATTTTAAACTCTAGTATTCAGGGTATATTTGATGC
>CBFHTO010000042.1:0-32596 GCA_965658765.1 Glaciecola sp.
GTCTTATCCTGCCAGTGAGCTAGCTAACTGTTCAATACTATAACTCATTCTACATTTTTATGCGCGTAAAAATGTAGTTATAATCATTTATATGCGCATAAAAGTGTTGCACTTAGCGTATTTTAACGGACATGGGCAAACCTGTTTGAACGGAAAAAACAAAAAAGCCTTGTATTTAAAAACAAATAACAAGGCTTTGAGACATTCTTGGACGGGTGAAAAAACTATTCGATGTTTTGGATCTGCTTATTGTTTAATATAATTAAATATATAAAAATCAATATTTTAAATTAAAAGTTATACGCAAAATTATCAATAGTGTAATACTTTGTGTAACACCTTTGCACTGGCAGTAAGAAACGCTTCCTAAAGTAACTTTGAGCCCCTGTCTCAAAAAGCGTAGCACTTGTTCTATCTCTTGAAAATAAAAACACATAAATATCATGAGGTTATCTGTTTTTTTATCTTTTTTCTTCATTTTTTATTTTTTCCCAAAAATTGTAGCATCATAGCCATTGTAACTTGTAGTTTAATTTTTTAAAAAGGAGCTGTGTATGGGTACGGAAATAACCCGATTAATTCGACCAAACGAACTTGCTAAGATGCTCGGTGTCTCGACCGTTACGCTGTGGAAGTGGCGTAGAGATAAAATCTTACCAGAGCCTATGAACATAGGTCCTCGATTCATAGCATGGCATCCTGACATTATCGAGCATTGGATTAAGTCTCAAAATAAGTAGAAAAGTATCTTAGATAAGACCGATAACTCGGCATGAGAATAAATCGATAACTGTCGCCAGATGCAAAAAACCTTCATAAGTGCGAACATAGGCGATGGCAGTCACTCAAGCAGTTCAAGGTATATTGGGTGAAAAGTCGCGCTCCAATACGTTATCTGCAATTCGTGATAGCTCGTTGCTGTAATCAGGGTGGTATTATCTAAAGCCTTTTATTTAAAAATACAGTTTTAATATACTTTGGAAGGATATCATCTAGCCAAGTAATACTCTAGGTTCTTGCTTATCAACGCTTTTAAATGGTCATAGAAATGTTAGGTTTTCTCTGATGACTGGCGGTATTTCGATGGCGTCATACCTTCGAATTTTTTGAAAAAGGTGTAAAAAACAGATTTACTATTAAACCCCACTGCCAAATATATATCAGTTATCGTCGTTTTTTTGTAATCATTTGAAATTAACATACGTTTTGCTTCATCAATACGATATCGGTTGACGAATTCATAAAAATTCACCCCAAAATGCCGATTTATGAGCATTGAAAGATCGCGTGGCATCATTTCCAGAGAATCTGCTAAGCTATCTATTGTAAGGTCCGGAACCATATATATCTTACTTTCACGAATTTTTACCCCTATTTGACTGGCTATCTCTGGATTAATAAACTGCTCTTCTACTTGATTTGGGATAGGACTTTTATCTGTAACTTTTTCGAATATCCAAAAATGTCGCATTGAAGTAAATACCAGCAAATTGACTAAAACAAAAGTAATGTAGTTTCCGGTTAGCCCTATTGTAAAGAAGACGCCAGAAGCCTCAAATGGGTCAAAAAGGATGATTAATTTAATTCCAGTAAGAATAGCCTCAATAATCATTACTGCCAGAAAACCAGTGACAAGAGATGTCAGCCAAGTTATGTGAGCTGTCGCCATGGTAGATAGATTGTCGCGGAGCAAGTCTTTATAACGATTAATCAAAACGAAGCAAGCAATTAGATATGCAATTCGGATACTCTTATTGACGAACTCAAGTGTGACAAAGTTAGCGCTATATGCAAAGGACTGTGAGGCGATCATGTTTAGCCTTTGCTCTTCATCATAAGCAAAGAAAGTTAGGGAAATAAAGCATAAGTAAGCTAACAATGGCAGTAAATGAATTAGTTGCAGCTTCCTAAGTTTAAAGTCTTTAAAAACAAGATAGTTTATACATACATACAAAAAAGGTGCATCGAGGTAATAAGCGACGGTTGGGATAAAGTAAATATTAGGTAATGATTGTTGAATTTGCGCGGCGAATTCAGCGCCCCACATGATTAACTCATTAATTGGTATTAAAGTGTGGCTAAACAAAAATGCAGCCAGAAAATATACGCTTTTTACATGATTAGTATTAGTTATGCAGAGCAAAATGCCAAAAAATAAGCATTGCAGAGCAGTCATAACTAAGATCACATCATGAAAGTTGAATAGTACTGACTGAAATTCAAATGACGTCACTAATAACCTCGTGTGCTACTTCAGGTTGTGTTTTCTGCGCTTTTGCAAACGTCAGTTTTTTTGATCTGTGGAATTCAAAAAACATAGTTTAACAATCGTACTTTATAAGCCCCCTAGGCTATAAACCCAGTCGACTATAGCAATTTAGTTGCTTGATGTATATTGTTGCGGCTTGTATTTCAACGATGTGATTGTTTTTACTCTTGCTGAGTTGTATGAATGTATTCATAAGAAAATGAGCTTGTTAAAACGAAGACTAAGCATGCTTCGGTACAAAATTTTTCCTCTCATTTGAAAAAGTGTTCTGTTCTCAAATGTTTTAGTTGTCCAGTGTTATTTAAATGGTATCAAAATGAGACGTTTCTGATCTCTTAGGTGATATTTTTGTTGCAATTCAGTGACAATACTCCAGTCACAATGCCTTTTATGTTGCGCCTTGATCTAAATATTAACAAAAATTTCGCATTTAATTTAACAGTTAGTTAACTTGTTTTATGTTTAGTGCGCTGCTGTGTGCCTCGGTTTTATTAGTGTTCGGTGGTTTTTACTTTATTCGAACTTATCAATTGTAAATTTTTTATGTTCGAGTGCTTCAATAGGACGCTAGCTTATTTAGATCTGTTTATAACTTTAATGTGCTCTGCTATCGCTCTTCCAGATTTTTTAGAAACAAAATCCACAGACTGCAAAGGCGGCAACCTGATGGTGAAAAAACAATCGCGATATTAGAGAAATTTGATGGTCAGTTATTAAAATATTAAATATATGGGGTTTACGATGACTAAGAACAAAGGGCTGGTCGCACAGGCTTTGCTAGCAGCAACCTTTTTAACAGGCTGCGGTGGGGGTGATTCTGACGAGTTTGTTACTCGTAATGTGTTCGCTGTTGGTGAAATAGTGGATGCCGTTGAAGATGCGGGTCCGGTTAGTGGAGACGTTAGTCTTAACGATGCTGGAGAAGGCTTATCATACGCGCTGATGTCCGGCAGTATGATGGCAAATGGTGAATTTGTGTTTAACTCGGATGGCACATTTACCTACACGCCAAATCCAGATTTTTATGGTTCGGACAGCGTTACTTACGTGGTAACCCATGCTGCGTCTGGCGATACCGCTAGTGCTCAACTTACCATGAATGTCGAAAATGATTTTGAGGCTCTAGAAGAATATGGTTGGTCGCTAGTGTGGAGCGATGAGTTTGAAGGTACTACCTTAGATGAGACTTTATGGAGTGGGCTAAACACCAGTATAGCGGATGGTAACGTTATAATCTCTGCGCAAGCTCCTGAATCTTCGTTTTTGAAGTCACAAACGGCGCTGCGTTCAGGAAGAATAGAAGCAAGAATACTACTGCCAGCAGACACTAACGCTTTCTCTGCGTTTTCTTTAATGCCAATGTCTGACATGTTCGCCGGTGACAATGCAATCATCGGTGTCAAAGGCGATAAGTCGGGCCTTATAGCAGGTGCTGAGTATGGCCTAGGCTTGGTTTCGGGTGTAATCGCAAACAGTAGCTTGGTAAGTAACTCATCAAGTGAATTCAATTCCTATGCTATTGAATGGGGCACTGAAAAAATTCGATGGTATTTTAACGATGTACATGTTCATACTGCTGATACACTCAATTTATGGGCATACAATCTTTCTGGTGATGCGGTTGTTGTTGATAATGCGGGCCCATTCAATCAGGACATGCAAGTAGCATTTACATTAAACGGCGGTGATCAAGAAGCGCCTTCGCTTATGCTGGTTGATTACATAAAAGTATGGTCATGCACCCCCACATTATCGCCTACCACGCCAGAATGTGGCACAAATGTAAAACGCAATATAGACAGTGCTGCTTCAGATCGGATTGAGTCTGTCAGCGAAGTTACTACCCCAATTTACACTGACGCCTTAAATGAACTAAGTTGGCACTACACCGATGAAGTCATCGAACTATCTATCGGCAACAATAACAATCCAACGATCACTGAAGTCGACACGCAAACTGACCGAGGCTTTGTTATTGATGTTTCTCATCCTGCGGGTGATGCCAATATTGCCATTCAAACACCTGGTATCGAGCTCATTGGTCACAATGCCGTGCTCACGTTTGATATGTACATCGATAGCGAAAATACGACCTCAGAAACACTCCAAATTAGAATGGAAACTGCTTGGCCATACTTTGGCTTTGTAACATGGAATGTGGCTGAGCTAGAGCTCGATACATGGGTTACTTATAGCATTCCAGTCAATGAATTTGTCGCTAATCCATATGTCGCACCTGACTGGATAGGGTGTTGTGTCCAAGGCGGAATGGAGGGCGACTTACTGCCACTTGATACCAGTGATGTTGGTTCGCTATTAACAATTGAATTCTATAATGCTGTTCATCTACAACTTGATAACGTTAGCTTGCATTGCGAGTCAAATGAAAGCTGTGTTCAAGGTCCACTCGCTCAACAACCTGAGGAGTTAGCAGGAGGAGCTACCCCCATTCGCTATGAAGCGGAAGATTTTGATAGTCAAAGTGGTGTGGAGCTTGAGGAAACAGCAGATGAAGGTGGCGGTCAAAATATCGGCTTTATTGATCCCGGTGACTTTGTTGTATACACCATTGATGCGCCTAGTGCTGGCATTTATTCAATGAACTACAGGTTGGCTAGTGATCTTGGAAGTGAAGGCTTTGAAGTCTCAATAGCGGGTTTTGTTGTGGATACGCAAACTCTTGAAAGCACCGGTGGATGGCAAGAGTGGGTCACTCAATCATCGGGTGAGTTTACCCTCGAAGCTGGTCCTCAAACTCTACGCATCGATTTTATTGGTGGCGCTATAAACGTCAACTGGTTTGAACTTGTTCCTCCTGTATCAGAAATATTTATACAGGCTGAGGATTTTGTTGATGCAGAGGGGGTTGAACTTGAAGCCTCTGCTGATGAAGGTGGTGGCGAAAATGTCGGTTACACAGATGCTGGCGACTTTTTAGAGTACAGCGTAAACATACCTAGTGATGGTGATTACATCATTGAGTATCGCCTAGCAGGTCAGAACGATAGTGATGGGTTTGAAACTTCTTTTAATGGAGTGGTGCTTGATAGGCAAGTCATGCCTTCTACTGGCGGTTGGCAAACTTGGGTTACCCAAACTGGTGAGGTTACTCTGGTTGCTGGAGAACAGACTATGCGCCTTGATTTTATTGGCGGTGAAGTGAATCTCAACTGGTTTAAGATCATTAAAAAATAAGAAGCAGCGACTATTTGAGCGCACCGAATACGATATTTTGGTGCGCTACAACAAGCACCTGTAAACATGAATACACAGAACTTATAGAGCAGCAGTTCTATTAGGGGACAATTATTATGTACATTAATCATTTCAAGCCACGTTTATTGGCCATTAGTATTGCTACAGCATTAACAACAAGCGCAGTATACGCTCAAGCGCCGAGCGCTGAAGAGTCTCAACCTGATGATGTTGAAGTAATAGAAATTTCAGGTATCAGAGGTAGTTTACAGCGCTCGATGGATTTGAAGCGCGACGCAAAAGGTATCGTAGACGGGATTTCTGCAGAAGATATCGGTAAATTCCCCGATACAAACTTAGCGGAGTCTTTGCAGCGTATCACGGGTATTGCGATAGAACGTGACCGTGGAGAGGGTTCCAAAATTACTGTCAGGGGCTTTGGTCCTGATTTTAACATAGTGACTTTCAACAGTCGTCAAATGCCCACAACTGGCGGACGATCATTTGACTTTGGCAATATTGCTTCAGAAGGAATTTCAGCAGTCGAAGTTTATAAGTCGGGTCGTTCAAATGTTGCTACTGGGGGCATTGGCGCGGTTGTTAATGTAAAAACAACTAAGCCACTTGATAGGCCTGGAATGCAAGCTGCATTTAGCGCTAAGGGGGTGTATGATCCTGGGACACGCAGCGGGAGAAGTTTTACACCAGAGTTTGCCAGTTTGTTTAGTGATACATTTGCTGACGACACCTTTGGCGCTTCATTGTCGTTTAGCTATCAGGAACGCGACGGTGGCTTCCAATCGGCCTCGACCCAAGGTTTCATGAGCCGAAATTTTGTCACTCAAGAAGATATCGAAAACCAAACTGCAGATGCGGAATGGGGTTCAATAGCAGTGGGCGATCCGTCAGCAATCAACTTTCCAACGGAAGTAAATGACGGCATTTATGCGATCCCAACTAATATCCAATATAACCTTGACGACTTCACGCGTAAAAGAACCAATGCCCAACTGACGCTTCAGTGGCGTCCTATAGAGACGCTAACGGCGACGGTTGATTATACTTATGCGCAAAATGAAATAAATACTCAGCACCAAGATCTCTCTGCATGGTTTGATCCCGGTTGCTCGACTCGTGAAAGTGAGTGGGTGCAAGAAGGCAAAATTTGGTCACCGACCAGCTACACTCTGGTCGGTTGCGCAAATGATAACCTGCAAGGTGTTGGCTTATATGCAACCGTAGATGAGAATAAGTCCTTGGGTTTCAATGTTGACTGGAATGCTTCTGAAAACCTTAATTTTGCGGTGGATTACCATTCATCTAGTGGTGAAGGAAAGCCCAATAGCAAATACGGCTCAGGTGGGTCGATGGCGGTTGCGGCATTAAACCGCATTACGACTAACGGCTATTTCACAAAAACGGGATTGCCGGTTTTAGATGTTCAATTGGGTGAGCGAAACTCATTTAATCAAATTACACGAGTTGATCAACTCGATGTAAATGATATGCAACTCTCTGGTAGTGGCTTTTCGAGCTTTAACAACCGAATGGATGTAGACCAATTGCAGCTTGAGGGCCAATATACATTTGAAGAAGGTCACAGTATAGATTTTGGTATTGCGCAAGTTGAAGTAACTAACCGTGGTCAGTCTACTGGGGTAAACCGTGATTCTTGGAGCGGTGTTGGTACGCCCGGTGATATTGCTGATTTATTGACAATCGAGTCTATCGCTGGCGTGTTTGATGAACTTGATGGTGGCGGTGATCCTCGCCAAGTGACAGAGTTTTTCACCTGGGACTTTGCGAGTCTAATCCAACGTGGTGAACAATTACTTAGTGACGGTTCACACGGTAATATTTCAGGTATTGGTGGACCGTGCTTAACTGGTTTTTGTCCTTCAAATAATTTTGATTTAGATGAAATTACTAAAGAGACATCAAAATCGATCTACATTCAAACTCACTATCTAGCTGACCCATGGGGTATGCCTGCCAACCTTTTTGTGGGCTTGCGTTATGAAGAAACAGATGTCCACTCCGAAGCACTTGTTCCCTTGTATGACCGGGTCGAATGGAGTTTAGTGGATAATAGATTCAACTTGTTTTTACAACGAGATGAAGATGGCAATACCATTACTGGTTTTTCTGAAATTGATGGCAGCTACGATATGCTGTTGCCCACTATCGATTTTGATATTGAGGTAGTAGAAGACGTGATCCTTAGGGCATCACACAGCCTTACCGTTACACGCCCGGTCTACAATGACTTGAAAGGTGCCCTTATAATCGATTTTTTGGGCACTGACGGTGGTGGTGGTAGACGTGGTAATCCTCAGTTACTTCCTATGGAATCGACAAACTTTGATTTGTCTGCTGAATGGTACTACGGAGAGGCCAGCTACGTTTCCATTGGTTACTGGACCAAAGATGTTGAGAACTTTATTAATAATCGTACCTTTGAAGATCAACCATTATTTGATGACCTCTACACACCATTTGATGGACCCTTATATCAACAAGCTGAACTTGCACTCACGGATGGCGATCCACTAGTCGATTTTGATAACGAAGACTTGAATCTCTACTTTGCTGAGAATTTTGCAGATAATCCAAACGTAGTCATTGTCGGTGAAGGTGACGATGTTGAGGCAACTGTAACTGGAGTAGAGGGTGATCCTGTTGCGCTCTTTGATGTGGTGATACCAATCAATGAAAGAGATACCAGCGTAAAAGGATGGGAGCTAATGGTCCAACATACCTTTGGTGAGACCGGTTTTGGTTTCCAAGCTAATCTCACAAAGGTCGATGGTGATTTACAGTATGACATTAACCTAAATGAGGAACAGTGGGTTGTGCCTGGTATGAGTGATACTGCAAACTTAGTCGTTTTTTATGATAAAGACCGCCTGCAAGCGCGTATTGCATATAACTGGCGAGACGAGTATCTGCAATCTGCTGCTCGGGATCCGCGTTTTGTGGCTGAATATCATCAAATAGATTTTAATGTTAGCTATCAGTTTGACGATAATTTATCTGTTTTTATTGAGGGTATAAATATCACTGACGAAGATCAACGTATACATGGCCGTTCAACATACCAAGTTCGTGAATACTCGGTTGGCCATGCTCGTTACAATATTGGGGCTAGATACGTGTTTTAGGTAAATAAAACCGTATAGTGTTGTATTAAGAGTAAATAAAAGGGCCATTGATTTGAATGGCCCTTTTCTATAAGTTGTACCAAACAATCGATAACAATAATCCTTTGGAATATGTTGCTGTAAAAAGTAACAAATTATCCGCAGTTTCCAGGGACCAAGGAGAACGAATGAGCAAACATGTTTTACTAGATAACGTAAGTCACAAAGACATGCGCATTATTACTGACCGTGCGCGTGAGTATGGCGATAATATTCCTTCAGTATTAACATTCCCTTTCGAATTTCGTGATGTGCTCACCCATTACCCGATTTGTTTTAGTAAAGATCCAGAAACGGGTAAATTTCATTCTATTGCCTTATTTGGTTTTGAAGACCATGAAAATCTATTTCTTGATGAAAATGGCTGGGATGCCAGTTATGTGCCGCTGATGATTGAGCGACAACCATTTTTAATCGGATTTCAGCAGCAAGAAACCAGTAGCGGCTCGCCACAAAGAGTCTTATACGTCGACATGGATAGCAGCAGAGTGTCGCGCACGGAAGGCAAAGCGCTCTTTCTTGAACACGGGGGCAGCACTCAGTATTTGCAACGCGTGAGTTCTATTCTTGAGGCTGTTTATAAGGGCCAAGCATCGAGTGAGGTATTTTTTGATACGCTAATAAGGCATGAATTAATAGAGTCTTTTGTATTGGATTTAAAATTAAACGATGGCTCGGATAATAAGCTGACTGGGTTTTTTACGATAAATGAAGAAAAGCTACATTCATTATCCCCAGAGGTAAAGTTAACACTGATGGAAGATGGTATTTTGGAATCAGTGTATATGGTGGTTGCATCATTATCTAACTTTCGTAGTTTGATTGAGAGAAAAAATCGCTCGATACAAGCCAGTAAGTAACTTGATATGCAAGGTCGCGATTTAAATCCGAACGGGAACACATTCTGAAAATGAATAAATCTGTCAGAGAAATTGAGGGGGGGCATTCGGACCATATTCAAGGTCTTATACAAGGTGCATCTGAACCGATAGTATTCAGGGGTTTGATAGCTGACTGGCCTGCAGTTTCTGCAGCACAACAGTCGATATCTCATGCAGCCGAGTATCTTCTCCAGTTCTATGCTGGAAAACCTGTAACCGCAGCCATTGGCGAGCCAAGCACCCAAGGACGGGTTTTTTATAATCAAAATTTTACTGGGTTCAATTATTCCTCGCAAAGAGTCAGCTTAAATGCAGTGTTGCATGAAATACAAGAACATCAGGATGACCTTGCTCCACCGATGATTTATGTTGCCTCTACGTTAGTAGATGACTGGCTGCCGGGATTTAGTTCACAAAATTCGCTTAACATGCCGGAAATTGAGCCGCTAGTGAGTATTTGGCTCGGTAACAAAAGCCGAATTGCGGCGCATTATGATGTGCCTGATAATATTGCTTGCGCAGTCGCCGGGCGTCGTCGTTTTACTCTGTTTCCGCCCGACCAAATAGCTAATTTGTACCCTGGCCCTTTAGATTTTGCCCCTGGTGGCCAATCAATCAGTTTAGTTGACTTTCATCAACCCGATTTTAAAAAGCACCCTCGATTTAAACATGCTCTCGACAAGGCTGTGAGTACGGAACTGATGCCAGGAGATGCTTTGTTCATTCCAAGTATGTGGTGGCACCATGTTGAAGGTTTAGAAAGCTTCAATGTACTCGTCAATTATTGGTGGCGAAAATCACCGGCCTATATGAGTACACCCGCAACTACTTTGGCTCATGCTTTATTGACAATGCGCGACTTACCTGAAGAACAAAAGCAAGCCTGGCAGGGTATCTTTGAACATTATATTTTTAATTCAGATACCCATACGAATGAACACATTCCGAACCAAGCTTTAGGTTTTTTAGGGAAGTTAGATGTCAGTTTAGCTCTAAAAATCAGAGCATACTTGCTGAACAAATTAAATCGCTAGTTTGTTCTCACTATGTGGCATCCAGTTTTCGAATTAGTTTGCTGACGTATTGTTAAAAAAATTCAATTATTTTGTTATTTATGCAGTTCGAGTAACTCATTCGAACTACTTACTCATCGTTTTATTGTAGTTTGAGATATGGGTAGTGGTTCTTAAAATTAAGTTTGCTTTACGTAATCAGCCATTAACCAGTGTTACGTGCTTAGATAAACCAACTTGTGAGTTATTAAATTATGCTGAGAATAATAAAATGGAACAATTTTTTATTGCTTGTCATCTTCCTTTTATTACAAGGTTGTGGTGGCGGTAGCGGTGAAAAAGAAACGCCAGTTCAGCAACCTGTAGTGCCCGTCCAGCCGACTCCAGTACCAACCCCGCCGACGCCAGTCCCGGTGCCACCGCCGGTAGTGCCAATTCCGCCTCCCGATCTAGGTGATACTAAAACTAACAGTATCCTCGTGTTCAGTAAAACCGCAGGGTTTAGACATGGATCAATAACAGACGGAAAAAATCTACTGGCCTCATTGGCACAGAAACACAGCTGGGATATTAATTTTACCGAGGACAGTAGTGAGTTTAGCCCTACCAACTTGAGTCAGTATTCAGTTGTCGTTTGGTTGAACACAACCGGCGATGTATTGAATGCCGAACAACAATCTCACTTCGAAACATACATTGAGAGCGGAGGAGGCTATTTAGGCATCCACGCTGCTAGCGATACTGAGTATTCTTGGCCTTGGTACGGTGAATTGGTGGGCGCCTATTTTGACTCACATCCTGATGTACAAGAAGCAGCTATTAACGTTGAGGATCAGCGTCATCTTTCGACCCATTTTTTAAATGAAAAATGGGTACACACAGATGAATGGTACAATTTTAGAGATAACCCAAGAACGAAGGTGAATGTTCTTCTTTCCCTTGATGAGGAAAGTTATAGCCCGGGTGCCGGCGCCATGCTAGACCACCCGATCGCATGGTATCGAGAAATAGGTCAAGGACGGTCTTTTTACACTGGGTTAGGCCATACCTCTCAGGCTTATACAAACCAAGACTTTGTCTCACACATTGAGGGCGGGCTCGCATGGGCTGGCGACCTTACTCGTCAGGTTGTTGAATGGACTGGACCAGCGCCAACAGCCGCTAATTTTACGACCGAGGTTCTAGCCAGTGCCATTAATCAACCGATGGAACTTGATATTTCTGTAGATGGAGATATCTATATTATCGGTCGTGAAGGTCAATTTTACGCAATGGAAAATAATACCCTAGTCGAAAAATCGACGATTGCTGTGAATGCCAGTTTTGAAGGGGGACTCATTGGTTTTGCATTAGACCCTAATTTTATTGAGAATCGTTATGCTTATTTTCATTACACCGATGTAAACGAAGCGCTGCATCATATTTCGAGAATTACGATCGATCAGAGCAATCAATTAGATTTTGCGACAGAAAGTATTTTGCTATCCATTCCGATACAAATAGATGAGTGCTGTCATGTGGGCGGGTCGATGGATTTTGACAACGCAGGGAACTTATACATTGCGATTGGAGACAATACTAATCCCTTTAGTTCGGCAGGTTATACGCCAATCGATGAAGGTGCTGGCAGAAGCGCTTGGGATGCGCAAAAATCGGCCAGTAACACTAGCGATTTACGCGGCAAAATACTGCGTATAAAACCGGTCGAGAATGGCTATCAAATTCCTGATGGTAACTTATTTGAGCCAGATGATAAGCACCGCGGTGAAATTTATACGATGGGACACCGAAACCCTTTTCGAATTACCATCGATAGCAAAAATGACCAGTTAATATGGGCTGAAATTGGTCCTGATGCAGGTGGTTCAGACCCGCGTCGAGGGCCAGGTGGTTATGATGAACTTAATAAAACGGATACGGCAGGTAACTTTGGTTGGCCGTATTTTTCTGGTAATAATGAAGCCTATAACGATTATGATTTTGTTCTGTCGCAATCAGGGGCAAAGTTTGACCCTACAAACGTCATCAATGACTCACCAAACAATACAGGTGCTTTAACTATCCCTGATGCTCAGCCAGCTTGGGTTACGCTGTCCCACAGAGCCTTGATGGTAGCCGGTGTATATCGTTGGGATGCAAACATAATTGATGACTACAAATTGCCAAGCTACTTTGATGGCCGCCTTCTATATTGGAATTTCAATAACGATGAAATGTTTGAGGCCTCAATCGACGAAGCCGACCCTGAGTTGCGCGAGTGGCTCGACACTTCGGTCATGAGTGGGATCATTGATGGCGCAATTTCACCTCATAACAACCGTTTGTATCTTATTTCCTTTGGTGGAAATTGCTGCGGAACACCCAATGATGCGGGTTTATTAGTGGAAGTAAAGTACACAGCTCAAGCGATTGGCGAGACTTCGACAAAATCTGAATATGCGATTAATGCGGGGGGCTCGGAATATGAGAGTTCTATTGGCAAGTCGTATCAAGCAGATGCATTTTTTAGCACCGGCACGCCAAGTTACGATGCCGCTGAGGTAGGTGGAACCAATGACTCTGAAATTTATCAATCACATCGCTGGACACCGGGTATTTTTTCTTACAATTTCCCAATAATAAATGGCGAATACAAAATGAGCCTGCTGTTTGCAGAAACCTATTTTAACGAAGCGCAGTCGCGCGTATTCCATGTCGATGCGGAGGGTGAACGGGTAATTTCAGATCTGGATGTGTTCGCGATGGCTGGTGGAAGAAACGCGTATCAAGCAACTTTTGCTGTAAACGTGAGCGACGGTTTACTCAACTTGGACTTCGTTCCGAATATCGAAAATCCGATGATTAGTGGTATCCTCATTGAGCCAGTTTCGCCGATTACATATGGTAGTTATATTACTTTCGTTTCTGCTGCAAATGGGCAATATGTCACGATGCAAGACGGTGCTCTTATTGCCTCCTCTGAATTCGCCACTGAGTATGAAACGTTTTTAATTGTTGATGCTGGTAGTGGTGAAATTGCGCTGCAGTCGCTGGTAAATGGTAACTATATTAGCGTGTTGCTTGATGAAACCCTCTCTGCAAGCGCGAGTACTATTGGTGATCGTGAGAAATTCACACTGGTTAAGGAAAGTGATGGAACCTATTCCATTCGAGCCTCAATAAATGGCAAATTTATCAGTGCTGAGAACGGCGGCGAAGGCAATTTAGTCGCGAATCGAGACAACGTTAATGACTGGGAAAAATTTCGTATCGCAATTGCTGAGGTATGTGATCCCAACACGACCTTTGCAATTTCCTGTCGTTTAAATTCAAAAGCATATCTGAATATGCCAATTATACCCGCAGACGATTACAGTAACTTGCCTCAATTGTTATCACAAACGGGTGTGTTTCAAGATACAGCAAATTTAACGGTCAATGATGGACTAATTGCATATGAGCCCATTTCCTCATTGTGGTCAGATCGTGCCGAAAAACTGCGCTGGGTGTCTGTACCATCTGGAGAAAAAGTAGTGTGGGCGGAAGAAGGTAAATGGAAATGGCCAACAGGCACTGTCTTTGTTAAACATTTTGCATTGCCTATCGATGAAGGCAACTCTGCTATTTTGCGCCGTCTTGAAACTCGTTTAATTGTTATGCAGGACGATGG
The DNA here is from genome assembly GCA_965658765.1 of Glaciecola sp. Classification (GTDB taxonomy): domain Bacteria; phylum Pseudomonadota; class Gammaproteobacteria; order Enterobacterales; family Alteromonadaceae; genus Glaciecola. The sequence goes on from CBFHTO010000042.1 coordinate 14,208, forward strand.
TCAGATATATGGCGCTACTTATAAATGGCGTGCAGATAATTCTGATGCAGAATTACTGACAGAGGGTTTGGCAGAGACTATCGCGATAACATCAAGCCAAGGAAACTGGCAACAAACATGGAACTACCCATCACCAAAGGACTGTTTGAGCTGTCATAATCCAGAGTCCACAGGTGTCTTAGGTCTCAAGACTGCCTCATTAAATAGTGAGTTTACTTATCCATCTGGTATTAGAGATAATCAATTGCTTACCTTAAATCGAATTGGTATTTTTTCACCCAGTTTGGACCAATCTGCGATCCCTAATTATCCGAGTCACGCACGCATTAGCGACCAGACAAAGACGCCTGAACACAGGTTACGCTCATATTGGGATATTAACTGTGGTTCTTGCCATGGACCACAAGGAATAGCTGCTTTGTGGGATGCGCGCTATGAAACACCACTATCAGAGCAAGGTATAATCAATGGCTTGCTTGCTAATCAACGTGATTATTTTGCTGATTATGGTTTGGTTAACCCAAAGGTAGTTGACCCTGGCGATATCAACAATTCAATTTTATACATCCGTGACAAAAGTAATGATCCGCAAGACCGCATGCCACCGATAGGAAGAAATTTAGAAGATACTGAATATCTTGAACTCTTAGTCGAATGGATCAATAGCCTAGATTAACAATTTAATTAAAAGTATAGAGTGTAAATTAATGAAAAATAGACAAAATCTATCGGTCTTGCTGTGTGCAATGTTGGCAATTAACTTAATGGCTTGCGGCGGCGGTGGCTCAGATGCGCCAGCGCCGCCTGTGCCGCCCACACCTATTCCTGCACCTACACCAACACCAACACCAGTGCCCACTCCAACGCCGACTCCACCTGTTTCCCCCCTGACCACAGGCTTACCCCCACTGCACACTCAAGGGACCTTGTGGCTTAAAGATGATAATTCGCCAATAACCCTGCGTGGCACCAATATTGGGAATTGGCTGTTACAAGAGTTTTGGATGATGAATCAATCTTCAAATAGCGAAGCGACAGATCAGTGTCGTTTAGAAGCTAAGTTTGATGAGCGTTTCGGCTTTGCCGAGCGCGAGCGTTTGATGGATGTGTTTCGAGACAACTGGATAGGAGAGCGCGACTGGGACATTTTGCAAAGCTTTGGATTTAATGTGATCAGGCTGCCTTTTATTTGGAATTTAATTGAAGATGAAAACAAGCCCATGACTCTGCGTGATGACGCTTGGCAGTATATTGATTACGCTATTGATAAGGCCCAAGAGCATGGTATGTATGTCATTTTGGACTTGCATGGCGCTGTCGGTGCACAAGGTTTTCAAGACCATTCTGGTTGTGCGGATAAAAATCAATATTGGAGTACACCCGAGTATCAATTGAGAACCATTTGGTTGTGGCAAGAAATTGCGAAACGGTATCAGAATAATGGGACGGTTGCGGCTTATGGTTTACTGAACGAACCATGGGGAACTGACGCGGCCAACTTGGCTAATATCATGCTGGAGTTGTTCGATGCCGTGCGTAAAGTTGATGAAGATAAAATTATCGTATTACCTGGGCACAATTCGGGCATCGATGCATATGGCTCACCCGCCTCATTTGGTGGCACCAATGTGGCCTTTGAAATGCACTTTTATCCGGGGATATTTGGTTGGGGAGAGCCCAACTATCAGACTCACAGAGATTGGCTCACGTGCTCCAAAAACGGTCTACAAGGCGTGTGTGAATGGGATGCTCGCATGCAAGTTTTGGATACGCCGTTACTCATTGGTGAGTTTCAACCATGGGCTAATTTGGGCATAAAATTTGGCGCTAAGAATGCCCAAGCTACGTTTGATAAATATGCTCAACTCAATTGGGCTGCGACAAGTTGGTCATACAAAGTGCTTAATGCAAACGGCGGACAAAACCAAGGTACTTGGGGAATGGTGACTAACAAACCAAATCCTTTGGGACTTATTGCAAAATCCTCCACTTGGACATGCGCTGGGTGGGACAGTAGTTTAGAAAATGCATGTGAAGTACCAAGCAAAACCATCACTCCCGATACTCAAGGTGAGCAGACATATTACTTTCTTGTAAAGGCAGGAGCCTGCTGTGGTGGTGCTCTTGATACTACATTGGACAAGCTCAGCCTGGTTGATGACGATGGGGTAGAGCACATACTGAATGGTGATTTTGGGTCAAGCAGCGAGTGGACTCAGTGGAGGGTAAACAATTCCCCGACTTTTGACTTTAATTTCTCTGATTCCTCTGCAGTTCCCGCCGCTTCAAGTGGCCCAGTAATGAGACTGACGGGTGTGACCAATTCGACTGTAGTTGAGATTAACGGTGGTATTTATCAAGCTATCAGGCTGGTAGGAGGCAAAAATTATACTTTGACGGGGGTTTTTAAGGACAACGGCAGCAATAACGCTTGGGTTGAGTTTTACCTTGTTAAAGAGCAGCCAATAGACGACATAGATGTGATATCTGAGCCGGTATTGCCTAGTGTGGATTTCGCAAATGCGCCCATTGCAGAGATTGAATCTATATTTAAATTATACGGGACGGTGGACTACGAAGTGCATGAGCCTCTCAAAGCGGCGTTGACGTCAAACATACCCTCTACTCTATATACACTTCCGGCAACGCCGCAAGGTCTTACGTTATTGCTTAAAAGCACTGGTATCCAGCTTAGTTGGAATGCCAATAGTGAAAGCGATGTTACAGGTTACAACATATATAGACGTAGCAGCGACATTGCCCAATTTGAACTAATTGGCGAAAATATCGATTCAGTAGTATTTGACGATACGAACGTCAATGACGGTATCAAATATTTTTACAAAGTGGCTGCCGTCGATGCTGAAGATATCAGCTATGCCAGTGAGGAAGTCGCGAGTGGCAATGTGCTGACCTCATTACCAGGCTTATTACAAGCTGAAAATTGGACAGCTATGTATGGTTTTGAACTCGAAACAACCACTGACGCGGGGGGGGGCAGTAATATAGCCTTTGCAGACCCTGATGATTGGTTAGAGTACGCGGTCGAAACAACTCAAGCAGGCAGTTATCGGCTTGACTACCGTCTGGCATCCCTGGTTGGCAGCGCAGGTTTTACAGTTTCTTTAAATGGAAACATTATCGACACTGTCAATGTCTCCCCAACTGGCGGTTGGCAAATATGGACTACACAAACCAATACAATAAACCTACCTGAAGGTAAACATGTCCTGAGAGTTGATGCTAAGGGAGCTGAGTGGAATCTAAATTGGATCCGATTCTCACTTGTTCCTTAGCTTACTTTTTGTGTTTTTATTTTTTGCGTATTTTTACATGTCTTGAACATAAATCAGCAATGCTATTTTTTGGTCCAAGCTAGATTTAGCCAAGCTTGGACCGATGTTCGGTTTAATAATATTGATTCATACTCGATTTATTTTATGAATTTCACGTTCGAATACGTCATAAGGACGACAGCGTTTTAGCAAATATTTAACATTTCGTTATCAAATAAGCCTGCGTTTATTTGGGTCAGTTTCAGTGTATTCATGCTATTCCGAGTGTTGAGTAGCATGAGTGTTAAGTAGCAAGCTGTGTTAATAAAAAGTAATAACAATGATTAATACAAATTTTAGGAGAACAAAGTAATGTCAGATAATGTCATTAGTAATATAGATTCCCGGTTTTCGAAAACTCTTATCGCATTAGTGTTGAGTGTCAGCCTTTCTGGTTGTTTTGGCGTTGATAGTGATAATGCGCCGATAGAAAGTGCAAATGGTTCGCCTGCGGCTCCAGCCCCAACACCGACACCGACGCCCACTCCAACTCCAGAGCCGGTTTCGGTGATCCCAGACCGAACATTAGCTGATATTACAGTTAGAGCGCGTCCAACAATTGATAGTTCGCTCGGTTACAATGTCGTTTTGTCAGATTTGAATACCTTGCTCAGAGGTGTCAGCCTGACTTTGGATGGCGGCGACCCATATGATGCGGATCAGATTAAAAAAATCCCCAGTATTGAACAACTCGAATCACTTGTTAACGATTATGGACTTAACACGCTTCACGTTTATTTAGAGGGTGATGCAGCTCAAAATCCAGATCCCGTTGGCATTAATGAGACCTTAGCTGATCAATTAGTCGAACTAACACGTGAAGCAAAGATGTACCTAATTATCACCATTGGTAACAACGGTGAAAATGGTGCAATTCACAGTATAGAAAAGACGCTTGATTTTTGGCGTCTTTATGGCGCCAAGTATAAAGACGAAACTCATGTCATTTATGAAGCGCATAATGAGCCAGTATCTTTGATCAATCAAAATTGGACCGCCGAAGACTGGGAAAGACAGGCTCGAATGTATGAAACAATTCGCTCAGTTGCACCAGATACCATGATTTTCCTCGGTTCGTTCATGTCATTTTTTGGTGGTGCTGAGGCGATTGCTGGTGCCAATGGCCTAAAAGCTGAATTTCCCGATATTTGGAATAATGCTGGTTTTGCTTTTCATGCTTATTGGGATTTACCGGGCGTAGAACAGACAATTGATGCATTCAAAGTTAGTACCGATTACCCCGCACTTCTCAATACCGAATTTTGGCCGGGTGACACTAAAAATGGTTACAACGAAGCATTCGAAACGCACAATATTGGTTGGATGCAGTTTGAGTGGTTGGGAGCAAATGACCTTGATCTAGGGAACGTTAAAAACAGTCTTAATCAATTTGGTACCGTTTGGCGTCCAGAAACGGCTGATGCTGTATGGCCAGTCATCGGAACTCCTAACATACCTTTTGGCGACAACATTGGTATTTACAGCCGAGGTAGTGATTTATTTTTAAATCTTGATGAGTCAGGAAATGTGATCGCCAGTGATGCCAATTACGATGGCGAAGGAAATGACATATTTATCGTTGAAGATGCAGGTGACGATGGTTACGTTGCCTTAAAAGGCGCAAATGGAAAATACCTTAGTGTTGATGACTTTGGTCTGAGCATCACTGCGACGGCAGATACCATTGGCATAAATGAGAAGTTAATGTGGTTTCAACTACCAAGTGGTGATATTGCTTTGCGGCCATGGGCTGGTTCAGGTCATTTGATTGGTAATATTCCAGAAGGTGACGGCTTTGATGAGGGCTTTATCGGCCCAGTCGGCAGTGGTGCATTGCTGAATGGTAGCAACACATATCGAATTGTAACTGAGTTCACTGCTGCGCCAATCGCGCCACTAGTTGCGCCAACAGCGCCTAGTGCGGGTCCGTTTTTTGCTGTGCCTACACCTATCCCAACTAACGGCGGCGGCGCGCATCCATTTAATGATGCGGCCCCAAACGGCCGTTTATGGATGGCTGATTTTGACTTTGGTGGACAAGGCGTTGCATACAATGACACGGATATCATAAACAAAGGCGATGCTTATCGGTTTACTGAGGGTGTTGATGTTCAAGCCACTTCAGAGGGCTACACTGCAGTTGGCTTTTTTGACAACGAAGAGTGGATGGAATATAGCGTAGATGTTGCATCTGCTGGAAACTACATAGTGACTCTGCGCACGGCATCTGGTGGTGGGGGAGGCAGTTTGAGTATAGAAGCCGATTGTGTTGATTTAACGGGCAGAGTTGCTACACCAAACACAGAGGGTTGGGAGAAATGGCAAGACTCCACCGTAGAAATCAGCTTAGAAGCAGGCGTTCAGAAGCTTCGAGTCGTCAGTGGTGGTGGCATGAACATAATGAATATGGATATTCAGCCCGGTGGCAATGGCAGCGCAGCATTAGGTGAAGGCTGTCAGTGGGTCCCTGAAGTACCATCCGATCTCTTAGTTGAAGCTGAAGACTGGATATCTGTTATCGAGTTACCGGAGGGTGAGGTTGTGATTGAGAACACAACTGATTCTAGTGGTGGGCAAAATGTTGGCTTCATCGATCCGGGCGACTGGATTGAGTACACGGTGAATGTACCTGAAACCGCGTGCTACGCGGCCGGATACCGCGTTGCGAGTGAGCCAGGCAGCGAGGGCTTTGAACTTCGATTCGGCGGTGAGTTGCTCGATACGGTTACTGTACCTTCTACAGGGGGGTGGCAGAGCTGGCAGACTGTAGATAGCGCTGTTGAATTGATAGCAGGAGAGCAAACCATGCGTTTCGACGCAATAGGTGGCGCGCAAAATATTAATTATTTTGAATTTAATGTCGCTGATCCCAGTCTTTGCGCTGATGAAGGCGAAATTACGTATGGTGACAATTTGATTACCAACAGCACCTTTGAGGATACGACAGGTTGGACCGTTGTTAATCAATATGGAACAGATGTTGAAGGTAATGGTGTGGTAACAATAGCGGGTGGAACAGCAACATTTAGCGAAACAGTTGCTGCGCCATTTAGTAAACATATGGGTATGTTTACGACGGTTGATTTACAACCCGGATCCTACCAATTTGAGATGGATGTAGCGTACACTGAAATTGCTGAACTATGGGGTGAAGTCTACATCGGTTCCTCTCAACCACAGGAGAATGTTGAATACAATGGTGACCAACAGGTTATCAAGGTTTACAACGCTTATGAGTGCGAAACCAGAACCTATAGTGGTTTAGCTACTGAAACTGGTTGCGATAATTCTGTTGCACCGGGACGTTTTGAAGTTGAAACTGCGGGCACTTACTATCTACTCTTTAGATCAGGTGGCAACACTTATGGTACCAGCGGTATTGTGCTTGATAACTGGAGTATTAGAGAAATTAACCCAAGCACAGCGCCAGATCCGACGCCAACACCCACGCCTTCAAACTTTGTTAACAACGGAACCTTTGATGATGCGACCGGTTGGACATCGATTAACCAATACGGTACTGATGTAGATGGCAACGCTGAGGTAACCATTGCAAATGGAGAGGTAACTTTCAGTGAAACCGTTGCCGCCCCATTTAGTAAGCATATGGGATTGTTTACGGTAGTTGAATTGTCGGTAGGTACTTATCAGTTCGATATGGACATGACGTATGGCGACATTAATGAAATATGGGGCGAGGTGTTTATTGGCACACAAGCCCCAATTATTAATAACGAATACAATGGCGATCAGCGCGTTCTCGTGGCATACAACGCTTGGGATTGCCCAGATGCTCGCACATACTCTGGCGCCGCGACGCAATCAGGATGCGACGATAGTGCCAAACCAGGTCAGTTTGAAATCACAACTGCAGGTACTTATTATCTGCTGTTTAGGTCAGGCGGCAATACTTACGGTACCAGTGGCATTGTCATGGATAATTGGACACTCAGTTTACTTGAATAAGTGAAACAACTACCATAACCAAGAGCTTGCTAAGCTCTTTTAGCAAGCTTATTCGCATAATTTATGTAAAAACATACAAGCAAAGATCGGCTCAGGCATTCTTTTTACTTGGTGTTTTTACTATTAAAGAAGAATCAGATATATGAACGTTGAAGAAAACATCCCACTTATCATTTTAATTAGCTGTGTAGCCACCTTAGGTGGTTTTCTTTTTGGTTTTGATAGCGGTGTAATCAATGGGACCATTGATGGCTTGCAAGCTGCATTCGATTCTGAGCAAGTTGGCACAGGATTTAACGTGGCTAGTATGCTACTTGGTTGCGCAGTTGGTGCTTTTTTTGCTGGCACTTTAGGTGACAAGTTTGGTCGTCGCAAACTATTGCTCGCTGCAGCCGTCCTTTTTATTGTTAGTGCTTGGGGGTCTGGTATTGCAAGTACATCATTTGAATTTGTTATCTATCGTATTTTAGGAGGTTTAGCCGTGGGTGCAGCCTCTGTAATGACACCCGCTTACATAAGTGAAATAGCACCAGCAAGAATGCGTGGTCGCCTCGCGACCATTCAACAAGTCGCTATTATTTCTGGCTTATTCGTGGCTTTCATTAGTAATTATCTAATTGCAGACGCAGCAGGCTCGTCGATAAGCATTTTCTGGATGCAGTATGACGCTTGGAGATGGATGTTTTGGATGGAATTGATTCCAGCTGTGTCATTCTTGTTACTGTTATTACTTATCCCTGAAAGCCCTCGTTTTCTTGTTCTAGCAAAACGGGACGAGCAGGCAGATAAGGTGTTAACTCGCCTGTTTGGTGCGTTAGCGAGTAGTCAATTGATTGCTGAGATTAAGCAAAGCTTAGAAAAAACCACTGCCCCAAAACTATCCGATTTAGTTAACAAAGAAACTCGCAAAGTCCGGAGAATTGTTTGGATAGGTATAGGTCTAGCCTCTTTTCAACAGTTAGTTGGTATTAATGTCATCTTTTATTACGGTGCTATTTTGTGGCAAGCAGTGGGTTATACAGAAGCAGAAGCATTAACCACAAACATAATTGGTGCCGGAATTAGCATTTTTGCATGCTTAATTACGATTTCAATGATTGATAAATTAGGTCGTAAGCCCTTTCTAATTGTTGGCTCAATCGGCATGTCGATTACATTAGGGGTTATGGTATATGTTTTTGCTAGTGCCGACGTAAATTTAACAACGGGTAATTTAGATTTAGGCTCCAACGGAGCTTTGGCATTGATAAGTGCAAACGCGTATGTATTTTTCTTCAATCTGTCATGGGGGCCGGTAATGTGGGTTATGTTGGGTGAGATGTTTCCTAATCAAATAAGAGGATCTGGTTTAGGTATTGCGGGTATTGCGCAGTGGATGAGTAACTTTGCGATAACGATGGCATTTCCAATAATGTTAACTACTATTGGGCTTGCTGGTGCATATGGGTTTTATGCAGTTTGTGCATTGATATCAATCTTTTTCGTAATCTATTTTGTGCATGAAACAAAAGGTAAGACTTTGGAAAGTATGCAAGGCTAATATTTTCGAGCCTGTAACAGATTCCGTGTAACTGCCATTAGTTAATATGCTTTTCGAGACGTTCCTCGAACTCTATAATAAAACGACTCATCGCCTGACGCCAGTTTTTAATCGGCATCGACCATTTCTTACTGGCGTCTTTTATTGCTAGGTACACCATTTTTCTCGCGGAATCATCGCTGGGGAAGATTTTGCGCTTCTTGACGGCCTTGCGGATAACGCTGTTCAATGACTCAATGGCGTTAGTGGTGTAAATTGCCCTGCGGATGTCCTCAGGGTAATTGAACAGGGTGTTGAGGTTATGCCAGTGCGTACGCCATGACTTAGCGATTTGAGGGTACTGGCTATCCCATGTTTCAGCAAACTGTTCAAGTTCAAGCAAAGCCTCATCCTCGGTTGCAGAGCGATAAACGCGCTTTAAATCGGCTGTAACGGCTTTGTAGTCCTTCCATGACACGTATTGTAGTGAGTTACGCACCATGTGTACGATACATAGTTAGATATGCGTTTGGGGAAAGACTGCATTAATCGCATCAGGGAAGCCTTTCAGACCATCAACACAAGCGATGAGGATATCTTCTACGCCAAACTGTTGCAGCTCGGTTAGCACATTTAACCAAAACTTAGCGACTTCGTTCTCAGCAATCCACATGCCCATTAATTTTTTTGGCCGTCTAGGTTAATACCTGGCGTATTGCGTCCCTGATTTTCAGTGATGCGTTTCACTGCCAGTAACTTCGCTTGATGGGATCGTGTTAATAAATGTTGTAGCGCTTGGATTTTACCCCAGTGCTTAGCTCTAGCTGATTTAGAGATACGTATTTGGAGTCGACGAACGCCAAATTCAACTCGTTTCCAATTGATGGATGACCAGTTGTTCGACGGTGAGAGTGCACCACCATGCTTAATCGCAGGTGTCATTTGCTTTTCCTCATAAACTCAATTCTCCGCATTCTCTCGCTATTGAGAACCAGCCGGACGTAGGCACTCTTTTGAGTCAGGCGATTTGCACCTTATGTTGACCATTACAATCAACCTTTCGCTTTTTCCAGCCTCCCATTCCCGCATAACCATTGTTTACCCTTGCGGTTAAACTACCTTTCGGAGCTATACGGGGTTTCCACGTTTCGTTCCTGTGACTCAATGGGTTAGGTCTCTCGTTTACACCGGCGAAGCATTTACTCACGATACACTATTTGTGAAAGAGCATACCCGTTCGCTTACCGTTTTGGTTAGAGCTTATCAGCCGTTTTAGCTCTTCAACTATTACGATGCTTGTCGAGATTCGCATTTGCTGACCTTACCATCATCCCTAGCGCCTTCACCGCTTGCGGCTAGCAGTTTCGATGTTACCTTTACAGACTGCACCTACGGTTGCCCGTGGCTACATTGTCCTCAGTGCTTTGCACCTAGACGTTACCGTCAACGCACAGCTGAGTAGGGAACTACTGGTGAGAAAATAGGTTTCATACCCAATCTGAACGATTGGATGAAACAATCACAGGAACAACTTCGTGTCGCACCACAAAATTAGTTACAGTCTTATATTTTCTTAAAGCCCCGTAGGAAGCTCTATTTTAAAGCAAGTATCTGTAACCCTTATTATAGAGTTTCAGGCACTTGAAGTCCTCTCAGTACTAATCACTTTATCTTATTCAAACCTCCACATTTTAAAATTTTTCTTGTTCGAATAAGTTATTCAGACGACGGAAAGATATCAAAGCGTTAGCGTTTGAAACAACCAATTGATGTTCAGTTAAACAAAATTCTGAAAATAATAGAAAAAGGCTTCGCATGAAATTAGCAAAATCATTGTTCGTAGTTAGCATAGCTGCTGCGGTTTTACTTGGGTGCAGCAAGCGCACAATTGAAAAAGAGACATCACAGATTAATGAGATCCAAAATGATATCGAGATATGGCCGATCCTTGATATCGAAGTTAAGCAGCTTGCAGAGCAAGAGAGACGTGTTAAAGATATTTTAGCTACCATGACGCTAGAGCATAAAATTGCCCAAATGATTCAACCTGAAATTAGAGACATGACCGTTGCAGATATGCGTAAATATGGTTTTGGGTCGTTTTTAAATGGTGGTGGTGCATTTCCAAGCAATAATAAACATGCGACGCCACAAGAGTGGATAACTTTGGCTGAAGATATGTATCAAGCCTCGGTTGATGACAGCATAGATGGATCTTCTATTCCGACAATGTGGGGCACTGATGCGGTGCACGGGCATAACAATGTAATCGGAGCCACCTTATTTCCTCATAATATTGGTTTAGGCGCGGCTAACAATCCTGTTTTGATTGAAAAAATTGCTAGCGCGACTGCGACAGAAGTAATGGTGACGGGCATTGATTGGGTATTTGCGCCTACTGTGGCAACGGTAAGAGATGATCGCTGGGGGCGCACTTACGAAAGCTATTCAGAAGACCCTGAGATTGTGCGTGAATACTCAAAGGCAATTGTGCATGGTTTGCAAGGAAAATTTGGAGAAGGCTTTTTAAGTGACAACCGAGTTATCAGCACGGTGAAGCATTTTATTGGTGATGGTGGCACAGTAAAAGGTGATGACCAAGGCAATAATATCGATAGTGAAAAGAACTTGTTTGAAATACATGGTCAAGGTTATGTGGGTGGCTTGACTGCCGGTGCGCAGTCAGTAATGGCGTCATTTAATAGTTGGCATAATGCGAAAGTGCATGGTCATAAATATCTGTTAACTGATGTATTAAAAGAACGTATGGGATTTGATGGCTTTGTCGTTGGTGATTGGAACGGACATGGGCAGGTCAAAAATTGCACTTCCGAGAATTGTGCTCAGGCAGTCAATGCAGGCCTAGATATATTTATGGTACCAACCGATGCATGGAAACCTCTCTACTACAATCTGATTCAACAAGTCAAAGACGGTCAGATTCCTATGGCTAGGATCGACGATGCAGTAACTCGCATATTACGCGTTAAGGTGCGTGCGGGTTTATTTGAAAAACCCAGTCCAGCCAAGCGGATTTTTTCGGGTAAACTAGAATTAATTGGCCAAAAAAGTCACCGTGACATTGCTAAACAAGCGGTTCGTGAGTCGTTAGTGTTATTGAAAAATAAAAACAACTTATTACCGTTAATGCCAAATATCAATGTCCTTGTAGCAGGAGACGCCGCCGACAATATTGCGAAACAATCAGGTGGTTGGACAATTACTTGGCAAGGAACTAATAATACAAATAATGATTTTCCTGGAGGTAGTTCGATTTATGACGGTATCAAACAGCATGTTGAAAAAGCTAACGGTAGTGTCGAGCTTAATGTACTAGGTGATTATAAAACAAAACCTGATGTCGCTATTGTTGTTTTTGGTGAAGAGCCGTATGCCGAGGGGCATGGTGATAGAACACATGTCGATTATCAGCGAGGTAATAAATCAGACTTAGCAATACTTAAAAAGCTGCAGTCAAATGATATTCCGGTAGTTGCTGTTTTTATTACAGGTCGTCCCTTATGGATCAATGCTGAATTAAATGCTAGTGATGCGTTTGTTGTTGCATGGTTACCGGGTTCTGAAGGTAACGCCATCGCGGACGTTATGTTTGCAGACAGCAATCAAGATATTAAATATGATTTCACCGGTAGACTCTCGTTCTCTTGGCCAGCCAGCCCTTATCAATCTAACGTAAACGTCAACGACAAAGTTTACGAACCCTTGTTACCTTATGGCTTTGGTTTATCATACGGTGATCAAGATGTATTATCTTATGCACTGAGTGAAACCTACGAAAGCATTGCTGAAGAGATGAGTGGCCGCCAAATATTTACAGGTACTTTGCAAAAGCCTTGGACCCTGCACCTGCTATCAGGGGCGCAGAAAGCAAGTGTAGATGCGAGCACTGCAAATTTAACCGATATCAAATACCGTACCGTCGATCGATTGGTGCAAGAAGACGCATTTAGACTCGAGATAAGTACTAGTAGCGAAAACAAAGGTATTCAGATAATTAGTGATAATAGTTTCAGGGAAGACTTATATACACAAACGAAACTTAACACTGTGCTGTCGTTTATGTACAAACCTGAGTCAACTATCACCGGACCTATATTGTTAAGCATGAATTGTGAAAACGTTTCAGATCCGGTTGGTTCATGCCGAGCCGATGTCGACATTGCTGACATACTTAAACACGGCTCACTAAATCAATGGCAAAAATTTAGTATTGACGTCAATTGTTTTATAGAAAAAGGCATAAAGTTTGAAAGTATGGTTATTCCTTTTCAATTAACGAGTAAAGACAGCATGACGGCGAGTATTAGTGAAATTGCTTTTGAGTTTGATAAACTCGATCATGCTGATATGGTTTGCCCACAATAATGCCATTTTCTGATTAAAACGCAGCGTCGCTGTATAAATACAAAAGTGTGATAATGTCTAAAACCCACATGAGTGTAAAAAAAATTGTCATTCTGGGCGGGGGGGCAGCCGGCTGGCTTACCGCTGGTATCCTTGCTGCTGAACATTCGACTACTAGCAAGTTTGGTATTGAAATCCTCCTCGTTGAATCAAGTGACATTGCTCCTATCGGAGTTGGCGAGGGCACTTGGCCGACAATGCGAAGTACGCTTAAAAAGATGGGGATTTCTGAGACTGACTTCTTGCTGCAATGTGACGCAAGTTTTAAGCAAGGAACAAAGTTCGTAAATTGGCAGAACAATCAGCGAGAAAGCTACTACCATCCTTTCTCGCTGCCTCATGGCTTTCGCCATACTAACCTTGCGCCGTTTTGGCAATCCTTTCGAGAACAGATAAGTTTTGCTGACGCGGTATCGATCCAAAGTCATCTTGGTGAGCATCATCTTGCTCCGAAGGAAATTTCTACCGCCGAATATGATTTTACTGCTAATTACGGATATCATTTGGATGCTGGAAAGTTTGGTGCCTTTTTACGTTCTCATTGTGTGAACAAACTCGGAATTAAACATGTCGTTGATCATGTTCTGCACGTTAATTCTAAGCCTAATGGCGATATTGCGTCTATTATGACTAAACTGCATGGTGAATTTTCAGGCGATTTATTCATCGATTGCACCGGCACCCATTCTCTTTTACTCGCTAAACATTATGCTATTCCATTGGTCAGTCAAAAACACGTATTGTTTAATGATTCAGCATTAGCCGTGCATGTTCCGAACCCCGAACCCGATAGTCCAATTGCATCTTTTACTAACTCAAATGCTCAATCAGCTGGTTGGATATGGGACATAGCATTGCCTTCTCGAAGGGGTGTTGGTTATACATATTCGAGTGCACATATAGATGATGACTTGGTTGAAAAAACGCTACGTGAATATATTAGTCCTGTTATGGGGACTCATAAAGCAAAATCTGTGAGTATTCGAAAGATCGAATTTGTGCCAGGGTATCGAGAAAAGTTTTGGCACAAAAACTGTGTAGCAGTGGGTTTATCAGCGGGCTTTATAGAGCCGCTAGAAGCCACCGCTTTAGCATTAATTGAACTCTCTGCTAAAATGATCAGTGAACAACTTCCTGTAACCCGCGAAACTATGGATATTATCGCTAAACGCTTTAACACTAAATTTTTGCAACGCTGGGCGAATATTCTTGAGTTTTTAAAACTGCATTACGTGTTGAGTCAACGCACTGATTCAAACTATTGGCTTGATCATCGAGAAATGTCAACTCTGTCAGATGAATTAGTTGAGAATCTTGCGTTATGGAAAACTCAAGCCCCTTATCATTATGATGCAGTTGATGCGGAAAAAATGTTTCCGCCAGCAAGTTTTCAATACATTTTGTACGGGATGGGCTTTACAACAAATAAAGATAGGACAAAAAGAGTGGATTTATCCCAAACAGCAAAGCGACTATTTACTGAAAACGCGCATATTACTCGACAACTGTTATCCACCTTACCAACAAACCGCGCATTAATTAACAAAATAAAAAGATATGGCTTACAAAAAGTGTAGGTATATAAACTTATGTCTGTCGTATGTAGAAAAATAGGTTTGAAGCTGAAGGGTGAATAGTGAGGTTGTATTTTGAAACGACAAGATAAAAAAATTCGCAAACTAGTGATTGCCGGCGGTGGAACTGCTGGGTGGATGGCTGCAGCAGCATTTGCGAAATTAATCGGTAAAAACTTAGAAGTTTTATTAGTTGAGTCTGATGATATACCTACTGTCGGCGTTGGTGAAGCGACGATCCCGACTTTGCATATTTTCCACAAGCTACTCGGTATCCGTGAACAAGATTTTATGGCGGCGACAAATGCCACGTTTAAACTTGGTATTTCCTTTGAAAACTGGCGTAACGTTAAACAAGATTATATTCATTCTTTTGGCTTTTTAGGGCAAGGTTGCTGGGCGGCGGGTTTCCAGCATTTTTGGCTAAAGGGGCTTCAAAAAGGTATGTCTGCAGATTTAGGTGATTATGTGCCTGAGCACTTAGGCGCCAGAAAGGGAAGATTTGCGGTAGAGCGGGGACAAGACTTAAATCATGCGTATCATCTTGATGCTGGTTTATACGCAAAATATCTGCGCAAGATAGCAACTGAAAGCGGTGCAAGGAGAATTGAAGCTAAAATTTCAAAGGTGAATCTTGATGATGAGTCGGGCTTCATAACATCTATTACCCTTGATTCAGGACAGTTAGTCGATGGAGACCTGTTTATAGATTGCACTGGTTTTAATGGACTTTTGATCGAAAAGGCTCTGCATACAGGCTATGAGGATTGGAGTCACTGGCTACCCTGTGATGGTGCCATCGCGGTACAAACTAAGACAGTCGAGCGGCCTGTGCCCTACACGCGCGCAATAGCCAGAGATGCGGGGTGGCAATGGCGCATACCCTTACAAAACAGAACCGGTAATGGTTTTGTTTTTTGCAGCAAATACATGTCAGATGATGAAGCAATGCAAATTTTACTCGATAATATAGAGGGGGATACTTTAAATGAGCCCCGCATTATCAAGTTTAAAACTGGCCAACGCAGAAAATACTGGAACAAAAACTGTATTGCAATGGGGCTTTCATCGGGATTTATTGAGCCACTAGAGTCGACAGGTATTCATCTATTTCAGCGAGCAATTTTACGCTTATTGTCAATGTTTCCAACTATGGGGATTAAGCAATCAAGTATTGATGAATACAATACTCAGACAAGAGAAGAGGCTGAAAATATAAAAGATTTTATAATATTGCATTATCATTTGACCGATCGCAGAGACACCCCATTTTGGCGTTACTGTAGCACGATGGATATACCGGAAGGCTTAAAAAGTCGTATGGATTTATTTAAAGAGAGTGCTCTAGTATTTAAGCGAGCAGATGAATTGTTTGCTGAGACTTCGTGGGTTCAAGTTATGATTGGGCAGGGCATAATACCTAAGCAATACCATCCAATAGTCGACATCATGAGGGATGATGAGTTACACGAGTTTTTAAGTGGAATCGAGTCAAGAGTAAAGCGAAAAGTGCAAAATTGGCCAGACAGCAATGTATTTTTAAGTCATTATTGTCCCTCTAAAGTGAATAAATAATTAAGAAGAGGGTAAAATAATTGAGGACAAACGTTACTTGTTTTTAGCTAGCACTTCAATTGGTTTAGACATACACAAGATCCGTGTTCCAAAGTCGCCATATCGAACAGTTGACTATGCGAGATAAATGACAAACATATAAGGATTACCGGCGAAAAGGAAACAATCAGCATAAAACACGTGACAAGGCTAGACATAAAGCAACTAGATCACTCGGATGAAAAAAAAGAAAAATAGTTCTAATAGCAAGAACTAGGGTGAAAATTATCTTTCTATTATTTTTGTGAACTAAAACTAGCTTGAAAGGCAAATCTCGACTTTTTTTCCTGGCTTTTTAAGCGCATCGTCAGATATATAGGCCCTCCGCTTACTCGCTCTGCGATTTGGAAATAGATATTCGCTACCAAATGTGTAACCATAAATTTGGTTATACATGAAGCTTTATGGAGTGAAATGGATAGTTTTATTTTAAAATATTCTATATTTATCATTAATTTAAAATTAAATTAGCCACAATTAAATATTACTCTATATTCTGAATTTGCTCGCGCATCTGCTCAATCAACACTTTTAACTCAACCGCCGACTGTGTTATCTCAGTATTAATCGACTTCGATCCCAAAGTATTCGCTTCACGATTAAACTCTTGCATCATAAAGTCCAAACGACGACCAACAGCACCGCCTTTTTTCAAGATCGACATCGTTTCGGTCACATGAGAATTCAAACGATCCAGCTCTTCAGCAACATCCATCTTCTGTGCTAACAACACCATTTCTTGCTCCACACGCGTAGCGTCTAATTCAATCTGTGCTTCTGTGAATTTGCTGCGAATGCGGTCTTTTTGCCATTCAATGACGCTTGGCATATGTTCAGTCACTTTATTCGCTTCGCTTTGAATTGCTTCTAGGCGTGTTTGAATAAGTACCTTCATGTTGTCTCCCTCACTCGCGCGCGCAGCAACGAAGTCTTTGAATGTGTCGTCGAAGGCTTTCAACATGTCGGCTTGAATCGTATCCATGTCAGCTTCTTGAGCGGCAATAACGCCAGGCCAGCGTAAAATTTCAATTGGATTAGTTTGTGCAACGTCACCTTGTTTCTGAACCCATGCGGCGGCAGCTAGCACTTGTTTGGCTAAGTCTTCATTGACGTTAATGGCGCTTATATTTTCATCATTCATACTAAAGCGCAGCGCGCATTCAACTTTGCCGCGCTGTAAGCCTTTGCGAAAGCGTTCGCGTAAAATAGGTTCGAGGCTGCGAAATTGCTCAGGTAGTCTGAAGAATGTTTCGAGGTAGCGTTGGTTAACGGAGCGAATTTCCCAAATGGCACTGCCCCATTCGGCTTTAATTTCACGGCGCGCGAAGCCCGTCATACTGTAGATCATAGGTATTCCTTAAGGACACTTTTACTGCTACACGCACTAGTACGCGAGCGATGAGCAAAAGTGATAAAAATTAAATGAAATGCCAGACTGGTTGAATAGTGTGTTTCAACCTTTACTAACCAGCAACAAGCTTGCGTATGATAACAGGCTTTCATAAATTGGCCGAATATTCATCGAAAGTTCGGGCTCTGCCTTTAGCTTCAATAGAGCAACAATGTTCGTGTACTATTAAAAGTGGAGTTGACTCAAACCTCATTCAGTTTGCCTATATTTGCCATTAGGAAACGACACTTCCGCAACTTTTTTGCGATAAGCTTGTTTTACATCTCCCGATCATTGCTTAACTACGCTATAATTCGCGACTGAATTTTAAGGAGTTAAACATGCGTCCAAGCGGCAGAACTGCTAGTCAAATCCGTCCCGTCACTATTACCCGTAACTTTACTTGTCATGCAGAAGGGTCTGTATTGATTGAGTTTGGAAACACCAAAGTGCTTTGTAATGCCACGGTTGTTGAGGGTGTGCCTCGTTTTATGAAAGGCCAAGGTAAAGGTTGGGTTACTGCTGAATACAGCATGTTGCCACGTGCAACCCATACACGTTCTGAT
>CBFHTO010000043.1:0-31961 GCA_965658765.1 Glaciecola sp.
GCTTAGAGATCATAGCTTTCCCTTGCGACCAATTCGGAGGTCAGGAGCCTGGTACGGATTCGGAAATAGAACAATTCTGCAGCCTGAATTTTGGTGTAAGTTTTCCGATGTCCACTAAAGTAGACGTAAATGGAAGTGGCGCCGCGCCGCTCTATAAATATTTAAAAAAGGAAGCAAAAGGAGTTTTAGGAAGTGAAGGGATAAAATGGAATTTTTCTAAATTTTTGGTTTCAAAAGATGGTAAAGTTCTTGAACGTTTTGCTAGCACTACAAAGCCTCAGGCAATTGAAACGCATATCGAAAAAGCGCTTGATGCATAGCAGATAACGCAGCAGGTATCATCATTCATAGTTGCTAAAATAAACCTACCAGTAAACCGACCTATACATCAAACAATCGCTAGTTTGAGATAGGTCGGCACTAATATGGTTTACTTCCGCTGCTAGGAAGACGTGGTAATATTTCTTTTTCGGTAATAAACCAAACCAAAAATTGACATCATAAACAAGACTAAAAAACCTGGTTCTGACACAGTAGATATCGCTAATTCAGGTAGGTTATTTACAACTCGTACAACATCAATGAAATTACCAACTGTTTTCGTCTCAGGATAAACCGAAGTAAATTTTATTGTTGTTTCACTGCCAACTGCGGCAAAAGTGCTGCTAAAACCGCTCCAAGCCCCCTTAACATGATCGTCGAACAATTTGCTATAAAATACAGTCCCATTATTTACTATATCTAACCTAAACTTCTCATTGCCACTAGACCTCGCTCTGTAAGCAAATGACAAATCATATAATTCATTAATCTGGGTTTGTATAGTTTGAAAAATAACAAACGGCTGTCCATTATTTGAATGTGAATTCAATTCAGCAAATTGCTCGCCATCAAAAGCTTGAACACCGCCATAGGCTTGCCACAACTCTATATTGCTACCTGACCAGCCGTCTATCTGATCTGCTGTATACCAACGCCAGGAATGATTAGGAATGTCTTTATTTTCAAAACTTCCATTAACGATTAAGTTTGCATTTGCACTGCCTGACGACATCAAAATTAATGAAAAACAAGCAAAAAACTTTACGAAAAGTATTTTTGTTCGGTGCCACTGATCAACGAAATTCATTTGCTATCCCTTAATATTCCTCTAACGTAAAACTACGAGATTTTGACAGCTTGCGGGTAGCATGAGGTATACATTGGTATTTTAAAATACAACGAAATTAGGTATGTAATTGATTTAATGATACTTTTTAGTGCCACCGGAATAAGTTATCAACATTCAATATCAAAAAAGATTTCCGATAGGAAAAGCATGAAATGAGATATTGTTACTTTTAAGCGCTTAGGAGCATCTGATCAGTACCACTTGAAATGCTCACTAGCATTGTTCGAGCTGCAAATAAAAATATTTGCCTAACCATTTGTATGGTTCAAGCTGACCATACTTTTTTTCAGCCTCGATTAATTCATCGAAATGCTGTTCTATTTTCGATTTATCGTTCATATAATCATGGATACATCGAATACCAGCACAAACCTTTAGCTCCATTTCACTAGATTCAGATAGTAAATCGATGACATGTTTTGGATCTTGCGCGTTATGGGGATTTAGTCTGACGGTATTTCTTGAGGGTAAGCCTTTATTTACATAATCAAAATTGCCATAAAGTAAATTATTGAACAACTTTGCGTTTTGATTAAAAAAAGAAAGTGAAAATACGCCTTTTGGTAACAAAAGCCCTGCTATGCGTCTTAATAATTCGTCTGGCTTTTCTAACCACTCTAGCAATGCATGGCATAGAACTAAATCGAATTTACCTAGCTTCTCAAAGGTTTGAGCGTCATTGAGGTCGGCATGAACAAATTTAATTGATTGCCCCATACATTTCGGCAAAGAAGCTACACGCTGTTTAGCAATATCAAGTGCTTCTGATGACGCATCGACCAAAGTCACACTATGCCCTAAGGCAACGAACTCAGCACTCATAAAACCAGTACCAGCACCTAAGTCAAGTACCTTCAAGACTGGGCTTGCTTCAGAGACCGAATACAATTTTGCTCGCAAATAATGACATAAGAGGATATGACGAAGTCTACCTTTTGATGTACCGTAAATATTCGCATCAAATTTATTGGAGATACCGTCAAAATTTCCACTTTTACGTGCTTTTAAGTCCTTTTTCAAGAATTTATTCCATTTATGCAGGGTTGTCGATATCGACAAAAATTGTATCGAGTTGATGCTCTGCTCGTAACCAAACACCTAAAGCTTTTATACCATAACGTTCAGTTGCATGATGACCTGCAGCAATAAAATCGATATTTTGTTCTATTGCACTATGTGTGGTTTGCTCAGATATTTCTCCAGAGATAAATGCGTCAATAGGAGATTTCTGTACAGCACTTTGTAGAAGATTATAGTGCGCAATTTGATCGATAAAACTTTGCCCACCACCAGTACACCAAGCCAAGGAATAAATATTTGATTTATCCCCTACACTTATTGTTTGGCGACCTAGTCTATTTTCAATCATCTGCGTCAATTCACTATGCATTAAAGCAGTGGGCAAATCACCTCTCATAACAATGCCTATCGGTTCAATGCTTTCTATGCTTCGCACATTTTGCAAACCTAATACTTCTCCTAGTTGGGCGTTGTTTCCAAGAATTGGGTGCGCATCAAGAGGTAAATGATAAGCTAATAGGTTTATCTTATTTTCTAGCAGCAAACTTATTCGTTTGTGCTTCATCCCCTTTATTACTGGATCTTCACCGCGCCAAAAATAACCATGATGAACCAATATTGCATCTGCTTTTTCTTCTATGGCCACTTGAATCAACGCTTCGCTTGCGGTTACACCGCACACAATTTTTTGAATATTATTTCGACCCTCAACTTGAAGGCCGTTTGGGCAATAATCTTTGAAAGTATCTGATTTCAACTCTTCATCGAGTATCGTTACAAGCTTTTGAACTAACACAAGTTCTCCTAAACCAAAATATAGACTTTATTACTTAATTGTGTATACACTAATCACATTAACAAAAATGAAACATATTAACCATGTTACCTGCGAGAGGACGCTAATATATGAGTAATGTAGATAAAGACACAGTGATTGAAAACTTTATCAGTGCTTATAAAGAAATACATAATGTAGCACCGTCAATTGAAGCTAAGTCTGGATGGTACAGTATAAACGGAGATAAGAATGTAAGGTTGTCTGCTATAGAAGAAATGACACATGATCTTCAATGTCAATTACACAGCAAAACAAAACCAACAAGCAACACCAATAAAAAAAGAGCTTCTGAGGGTAAAGCGGCTAAAACAGCATCGACCTCTGCCAGCAAAAAACAAAAAACATTTTCTGTTAAGGACTTTTACAATAAGCAAATATTAGAGATGGATCCAAAGGCAACCGTCCCAAGATAAAAAAGCCACCTGATTTCACCTTGTAAGATTGAGTCTAAGTGACAAAAAAATGCCCTCAATCTCTGTAAAAGCATCAACAGCTTGTCTGGCTGAACCTCTAGCTACCAAGGCGTCTAATGTTTTCTGCCAGATTAACGAAGTAGCTATAGTATTCTAAACAGATCAGTTAAGTTACTAATAGTGTCCAGTTCTAAAACTAGCGAATATCTTTGTAATGGCAGTCTCAATGCCTTCAGATACGGCAAAACCAAGCTTTTGTGCTAGCGTTTTCTTTTCAGCATATTTTAATTTGAACATTTTGAAGCTTTCATTAGCATTCAATAGGAAGTCATCAGAGGTTTGAATATCGTCTACAAGATTTAAATCTTGTGCCCTAATACCATACCAATATTCGCCTGTGGCCACTTTTTCTATATCTAAATTAGGTCTGTTATTTTCAACAAATTGTTTGAACATTTGATGAACTTCTTCCAATTCAGATTGAAATTTATTACGCCCTTCGTCTGTATTTTCTCCAAACAAGGTCAACGTACGCTTAAAATCACCAGCAGTATGCATTTCAAAATCAATATCATTTTTCTTGAGTAGTTTGTTGAAGTTTGGGAGCTGGGCGACTACGCCAATAGACCCCACTATCGCAAAAGGTGCACTTATTATTTTATCGGCCACGCAAGCCATCATATAGCCGCCGCTCGCGGCAACCTTATCTATACTTACAGTTAATTTGATGCCTTTGTCTTTGATTCTTTTTAACTGAGAAGCTGCTAATCCATATCCATGGACAACGCCGCCACCGCTCTCTACTTTAACTAAAACTTCGTCACCCTCTTTTGCAATGCATAGTATCGCTGTAATTTCTCTGCGTAAGGTTTCGACTTCCTTGGCCATTGGAGAACCATTAAAGTCGACAACAAACAAACTATTCTGCTTCTCTTTTTTGTTTTCGTCAGAACCTTTCTTCTTAGCTTTCTTTTCTTCCTTCTGAAGCTTTTTCAATTCTTCTTTTGACAAGAGAGCCTGTTTACCCATTTTAGTAAGATCATCAAAACCATCTGATAATGATTCAAGCTCTAAACTACCCTGTTCGGTCCCACCTTTTTGTTTCATTGCTGCGCCCGCAATTAAGACTACAACCGCACCAATAGCAACGACGATAGTAACCGCTTTGGCAAAGAACAAGCCATATTCATATAAAAATTCCAAAGACACGCTCCAATATATACTGTTTTATCTTTTCTCAAATACTAACTATATGGGCAAAATCAAAAACAAAAAGGACGCGTTGCGTCCTTTTTTTCTGTTAGCGAAAAGTCGCCCAACAATGCATAGCTTAATTACTAGAAATACTCACGCTTTCAACTAAGTTGGCAGCAATTTCTTCCTCGGTAAAAAATAAAGGCCGTAGCGTAGGTTGCTGAGAATACAAGCGAGTCTGGTCGTCAGAATTATCAGAGTCTGGCGAGTTAGACTGAGAATACGACAACAACCCTCTCGCGCTTGGTCCATTTTCCGTAAAGTTAACCACTACCATCCAACTAGAACCATACGTTATATGGTAACCACCACCTTCAGCGCTTAGTCTCGTTGTGCCATCTATTGTTGGGTATCGATGAATAGGAAGCTCCGTACCATCATTACCGGTTCTAACATCAAACACATTGAAACCACCTTCAACATTATGCGCGCCACCCCAAGGTAGTTTTTCCCCGCTGGGCGCCCCGGTAGCAGTACTCTTCTCAACAAACTGAACTTCTCCTAATGTTGCATCAAGTTCAATTCCAGCATCCGTTATTTTCTTAACGCCGGTTGCCAATTGAGTCAATACAGTGTCATTAGCCATTAAAGTATTGGGAGTATTCACTGGATCATTTACATCAAACGGATTCATCCATTGCGGATTACGATTGAATTGAAACGCAAACTCACGAAACACGTGCGCACCTACGCTGTCTTTATTCATCGTTCCATCCCACACACTTAATGCATCACAAGCTGCATTAAGGTCCACCTGTTCTCCATTAACATCGACAGGTGTTGCTCTGTTTGCTTCACATAGACCAAGTAATTCAGATTTAACTGCTTCAGATAAATAGGCTCTGTTATTCAATAATGCGTCTTCGACTTCAGAAGGAGAAAACTTATTATCGCTTCCGCTAGCATTAGCAAGAAGTTCATGCGCCATTCTGCTGCGCAGACTTTGTTGGTTTCCAACCTGCCCATATAATGGTGACACACCGGTAATCGGCGCGTCTAAGTTAGTTAACCAAAAACTGTCATTTGAGTTTTGAACATAGTCAGTTCCTTCATATTTAGGTGCTTCTTCGTATGGGATTGCTCTATCATAATCAAATGCCGATAAGAACCCAGGTAAAACCGTGAATCCAGCCACTTGCTTTGTTGCTACTAATAGAGGGTTAGTAGTCAACTCATTGATTGCTGTAGGCGTTAAACGAGGAACAGTAGAGTCGTCAATATAGAAAACTTCTCCTTCCTTGCTTGCTGCCATCGTGTTATTAAAAATTACACCGTCATAGTCTTTGAATGCTTGTTTAAACTCATCCATATTTGACGATAAATTCATTGCTAACCAGTGATCAATAATGTCAAAGTTCGGCAAATTAGCGTCTTTAATCGCAAAAGCGTTTGAACTATTCCACTCAAAATTGCCTGGAACAACAACCATTGGACCGTAATTAGTGTAGTAGCTGTCTTTTTGTAACTTAATGGTTTGCCCAGGCCCCACTGCAACGTCTATTGAATGATTTTTCTTGAAAATCTGACGTTTTGAGCCGTCCACAGAATGAGTTAAGTTACTCGGATCGCTAGGGTCAATAGACAGTTGATAAACTACAAAGTGCTCGGCTGTAGAAAACGTATGCGTCCAAGCAACATTCTCGTTAAACCCAATATTTACCGCACCAGGCAATCCCATCAATGAGCCACCTAGAACATTTAAATGGCCAGGAATCGTCGTGTGAAACTGCCAGAACCTTAGATTACCAGTATGCGGAAAATGTGGATTACCCAACACCATACCCATACCATTTTCAGTCATATCACTGCCGAGTCCCCAACCGTTAGAGCCCATTTCTTGTGGATTTGACTCTGGCATTTCGATCTTAGGCTGCATTTTTAGAGGAGTCTGATTATTAACAGCCATCGTTGGCAATGGATTAACGCCTGGAGGTGCAGCGAGAAACATTGGACCTAAGAAATTAGCTGCACCTGGCAATAATGCAACACCAAGTGAGTAGGTTAGAAGGTCTACTGAGTCAATCGCTTGAACCCAAGGTTTGCCAGCACAAGTTGGGTCTATATTATCTACGCCTGTTTCTGCCAAGAATTTATTATAACCTTGTGTATAACCACTAAGCATTGCACGAGAGTTTGCAGACATACTTGAGATACCCTCTTCTGCTAACTCTCGTATACCGACGGTAAGAAAACCAAAGTCGTTAATTAAATGTTCAGAATCTCCAGAGCCTGGCACTCTGTCGGGTCCAAGATACTTTGCTCTTTGCGAGTTATACTTAATTATTTGATCCGCTAAAATACAAATATTGTCACGAGCAAAAGCGTAGCCAACACCGTATGACATGCTCTCCAAATTGTCCGCTACGATATGTGGGACGCCATAATCAGTCCATCTAATATCTGCTTCTAATACACCATCTGTATCAAAGTTTGGTAATTGAGCCACGGGGGTTACGGCAGGAGGCGGCGTAACTCCTACGCCTTCATCTCTAGTGAAATTATTTTCACCGTTACCGCATGCTGAAAGCGCCAATGCGACCGCGCAAAGACTTAATGGTTTAGTGATCTTTCTTATTATCATAATCAGCCTTTATTATTATTTAGTGTTGTATGTGATGACTCGTTTAACTATTCATAAGGTTCGTAAAGCAGAACAGAAAGCTATTGCAGTTAAATCTATCTTGCAGAGAGTCAGTAGATAAACAAAAGCCCGTCTTAATAACGGGCTTTTTTTGGGTTTAGTTTTTCACGACGTCAGTATTATTGACCTGAATGACCCGAGCTTTGGTTGCTAGGTATGTAGCAACCTGTGTTTGCATTTCAACGGTCACCGCTGGGTCTGGTACTGGATTCAAGCTACTCGCATGTGCTCCAGAAGTATATTGTACCAAGCCACTAATAGGATCAGTTGACTGCACAGTTGATACCACTTCTTGCAAATTCATCAAGGCTGCAAGTGGAAGCTGGCCTGAGGTTGGTAAGGCAGTCGTAACCGGAATTACCTGGTCTGGCAAATTGTTTCCACCGTCACCGACAACCGTCAACATATGTACAGGTGTATTTGCGCCTAGTGTCTCAAAGTAGTTAATTGGATCTGACGAATCAGTCATCGTCTGCGCGGCAAACGCAAACTGCCCAAATATACCGTTAACCGCAGCGGCTTGCTCAGGGCTTAAAGCTCCGAGGAATTGATTGGCAACAGCAACCAACTCAGGCTCAGATAAACCGGCAGCGACTGCTTCTGGACCATAAGTCGCGACTAAAGCTGCCTGAAAATCAGGAGAAGCCTCTGACAATAAGAAAGCCTTGATTAACGGGCCAAAAGCAGGTGAATCAAGCAAGAAAGTCGCTAAGCCACCACCTGGCGATTCTAATGAAGCAGCTTGTACACCGTATAAACCAGAAAGTGGTGCTAATTGCCCTTCAAATGGCGTGTTTGCTAACGAAGCAAACATACCACCAGTAATTGCTCCAAGTGATACACCCATGACTGATACATCCGTACCATTCACATTAACCATCCCCGTACCTGTAGCATCTACAACCGCATTCAAGCCAAGTCGTACACCCAGTAAATCAGCTACGGCTTGACGAGAGTTATCTCGTGCTGTCGGTAAACTTGCTAGGTTTAGGAAATGTGTTGCGCTTACACTTGTGGCATTAAAATCGTCAATTCCGTCACCAGTTAGGTCAAATCCACGTGAACCATGCACCGGTTGGTCGATAGCGATCGTTGCAAACCCTGCAAGCGATAATGCACCAGAGATGGATAACATAGCTTCTTTCTCTGATGTGATGCCGTGCACTAGCATTACAACTGGCCATCCATTTTCAGGCATTTGAAGCGAAACACCAAGAGCTGCGGCAACTTGCATGTTCGGAAGGGTTACTTGCACGTCAAGCGTCTCTTTACCTTCGTTGCCGCCCTTCATTTGTGGAATTGGGTTGAATTTAGTAAGACGACGGTCCCTATCGAGCAGTTCACCGTTCACACGCACATCGTCAAGCCCCACAGATTGACACAGTGCTGCATTTGGTCCTGCAGTAATATCATTTGCCGGGGATGTGAGGACGGGTAAAGATGCTTGCAGAACAACACCTGAATCACACGCGGCCTCCCAAAATTCATTTGCAGGAGCTAGAGGATTCTCTGCTCGTGGAATGGGTGAATAATATGGAAGCGAAATATTCGCTTCATAAACAGAAGACGCACATAAGGGCCCTACTTGACCTAATACAGCAGTACTTACTCCTTGAGCTAGTTGATTCAAGCCAGCATCAGCTTCTGGCCCAAAAGTTTGCCCTGTTGCTGCCATGTATTGATTACTCGCTCCTGCTAACAATCCGTCACAGGTTGTTAAAGGCGTAAAATTGGTAGCATCTATTGCCGCTTGTAACGCACCTAGCGCAGGAGTAGCCGCCACTGCTTGTTCGATTGCTCCAGATATTTGAGCTTCACTGACCAATCCCAAAGCTTCCATAGCAGAAGGCTTATCGGCTAAACCATTGACTACAATGGCAGGTAATGCAGCGCCCGCTGCCGGGTTCTGCATAGCAGACAGTTGTGCAAATTCAGCCACTTGAAGCTGCTTAATAGTTGATAATACGTTATCAATGGATTGAGTAGTAAAGGCTGAAACATAGGTAAGTTCTTCACGAGTAAATCCAACTGGTGCCAATGCATCGACAAATGTGTTTACTAGGGCCTGTAGTTGCAATTGAGAATCCGTCGCTAATGGGTTTTCATTAATATCTTGTTTAACCAAACCCCATGTTGTCGAACCTTGTATTGCCTTACCTGTAGAATCCTTGAGTCCTGTGGTCATTACCAGCATGTGACCCTGCGCTGGTTTAAGAGGACGCAACGGTACTATATTAACTGTGTCGGCATCTGCTAACTGCATCACATAATCTACGCCAAACTGAAGCTCTCTCCCGACTTTACAGCCAGCACTAGGTACTTGGATTTGAGCACAATCTGGATCATTTATGTCCAAACCAAGGGTTGCTTCGTATATTTTGATCCCCGCTGTAAGCGTTGATTCGTCAATAGACACACCGTTAGGCACGTTTACATTGACTTGCATAGGATAATTAGTCGACCAACCGTCGAGCACATTCAAGGCGTTTTGTGGGTCGGAGAAGTCGCTTGGGTCAGCCACCGGAATGTTCAATGTATAATCAAAGAATCCATCGTCACCTGGCAGCATCAACAAATCATTTGGAATGTTCAAATCACCATTAGCAGGGTCAAACACAATTCTTGATACAGGCGTCGTAGATGGGTTATCGGATTGGATATCTTCTATAGTGTCTCCGCCGCACCCCGTAAGCCCTAAAGCCGTTAAGATACTTGTGCAAACTAACAGTTTCTTCATTATATCTCCCTACTTAATGTGTAGATGTTCGTTGTTTAATTACGCGTTGTATGCTTTTTCTCTGCGCATTTGGATATACGTGTTTATGCCTGATTAAGAACTGAACAACTTGTACGACCAGTTACGCTTGTCCTCTATACTATTGATTTTGTATTCACTTTGCAAAGTGTTTGTAAATACAATGTAATAAAAAAATTTATCTTTACTAAGTATTAGCCGACTCTTTAGCTATTTCAAATTCTGAGTTAACATTCCGCATCGTTTATTTATCTTCATAAGAACAAAGGATTATGCCTGAACAAGAACTACATCTAGCGTTTCAAGTGCACGAGAAAAACCTCACTGATAAAGTTATTATCGTCACGGGTGCGGGCGATGGTATTGGTAAAGAAGCTGACCTGACTTTTGCGAAATGCTGGGCAAACGTAATTTTACTCGGTAAAACAGTGAGCAAGCTAGAAGCAGTATATGATGATATCGTCGCGCTTGGCCTGCCTCAGCCTAGTATTGTACCTATTGATTTTAGAGGTGCGAAAGAAAGCGACTATAACGGTCTAGCCGACACCATTGAAGCGCAGTATAAAAAGCTTGATGGAGTGTTATTCAATGCGAGTGTGTTAGGAAACTTGTGTCCATTTGGACAGATAAAAGAAGACGAATTTTCACACGTTATGCAAGTAAACGTTAAAAGTCAGTTTTTAATGACGAAAGCTTTGTTGCCACTTTTAAAAACGAGCGAACGACCTAGTGTTATATTCACGACGTCTTCTGTTGGGCGACACGGCAGAGCTTTTTGGGGTACTTATGCTATGTCGAAATTTGCCACTGAAGGCATGATGCAAGTTCTTGCAGATGAGCACAAAAATACAAACTTGCGCTTCAATTGCATTAATCCTGGTGCGACAAGAACAGACATGAGAGCCAAAGCTTACCCTGCTGAGGACGCGTCAGTGCTTAAAAAACCTGCCGATATAATGGCGAGTTATGTGTATTTAATGTCGGATGTCAGTCGCGGTGTGAACGGAAAATCCTTAGATTGCCAACCAAAATAAACATTATTTGAGGGAAAAAAGAGACCGCGTAATGCCGGTCTCTTCTTCTATCAGCCGTTTATTTTTGCCCACGTATCTCTTAACTCAACGGTGCGATTGAACACAAGTTTGTCACCCGTAGTTTCTCTATCTAAACAAAAGTAACCCGTTCGCTCGAACTGAAACGCTTCTTGTTCTTTTGCATCTTTTAGACTTTTTTCAACTCGTGCTTCACAGTATTGAAGAGAATTTGGATTAATTGTGCTTGCAAAATCATCTTCCGCCGCTGGATTTGGCACCTTAAATAAGCGGTCATATAACCTCACTTCTGCAGGTAAGCTGTGTTCAGCACTTACCCAATGAATAACGCCTTTCGCTTTTCTTCCGTCACTTGGATCTTTACCAAGTGTTTCAGGATCGTAACTACAATAAACGCAAGTGATCTGGCCATCTTCATCCACGTCAAAACGCTCTGCTTTGACAAAATACGCATTGCGTAAGCGAACTTCCTTTCCTATCACCAAACGCTTGAACTTTTTATTTGCCTGCTCTCGAAAGTCCTCTTGCTCAATGTACAAGGTTTTGCTGAAAGGAACTACTCTAGTCCCCATTTCATCATTATTTGGATGATTGGGCGCCTCTAATTGTTCTACCTTGTCATCTGGGTAATTCTCAATGACTAGTTTGAGTGGCCTCAACACCGCCATTCTTCTCGGGGCCCGCTCGTTTAGCTCGTCGCGAATACAAGCTTCAAGCATACTCATCTCAACCATGTTATCCATTTTGGTAACGCCGATACGTTTGCAAAACTCCCTAATTGAGTCGGGCGTATACCCACGGCGCCTAATACCCGCGATAGTAGGCATTCTGGGGTCGTCCCACCCATTGACGTGTTTTTCGTCGACCAACTGAATCAACTTACGCTTACTAAGCACTGTATATTCCAGGTTCAATCGGCTGAATTCGTATTGTCTGGGCGTGCATTCAATACTGATATTCTCAATTACCCAATCATACAGACGCCTGTTGTCTTGAAACTCTAAGGTACAAAGAGAATGCGTTATACCTTCGATGGCATCCGAAATACAGTGAGTAAAATCGTACATTGGATAAATGCACCATTTATCTCCTGTCTGATGATGATGTGCAAACTTTACACGATAAAGGACGGGATCACGCATGCACATAAAAGGAGAAGACATGTCTATTTTTGCCCTTAAACAACATTCCCCTTCTTTGTAATCACCTGCTCTCATTTTTTCGAAATGCGCTAAATTTTCATCGACACTGACATCTCGATATGGGCTATTTTTGCCAGACTCAGTTAAGGTTCCTCTTAGCGTTCTCATTTCTTCTTGAGTGCTAAAGTCAACATAAGCCAAGCCTTTAGAAATCAGCTCTTTAGCAAAACCATAAAGCTGATCAAAATAGTTTGATGAATATTTTTCATCATCATTCCATTCAAAACCTAGCCAATTTACATCTTGTTTGATGGAATTTACATACTCAATGTTCTCTTTTTCTGGGTTTGTGTCATCAAAGCGCAAATTGCAATGTCCTTGGTAATCCTGCGCGATACCAAAATTTAAACAAATTGATTTTGCGTGTCCCATATGCAAAAAGCCATTCGGCTCTGGTGGAAAACGAGTTTTAATAGTCTCATGAAGCCCACTTGTAAGATCTTTATCAATGATTTGCCGGATGAAATTGGTCGGTCGACTTTCAGGCTCTGCCATAGTAAAGGCTTTCCTTTTTTTAATTATCAGGTTTAAAACAAATAGCCTTGCTATCTCTATAATATGTAGTGTTTATGGTTTGCTTTTTCAAAACAGGTACCTAACGCAACTGTTTAAATATAGTAAATGCACAACTACCTAAAGTATATCACTAGGTGTCGGCTCTAATAAAAAATATTTGCTAGAGCTACGGCAAACACAAAAAGATTTTCGTGTTTCAGCTAAGTGATAAAATAAAGTTCACTTACTTCAAATCAAAGATGTAACGCAGTAAAAATAGCAGCGCTATCGTATAACTTAGTAGACTTACCTGCTTGTGTTTGCCCGTACCAACGCAGACAACAACATAAACAATAAAGCCCAGGGCAATCCCCTCACTGATGCTAAATGTTAATGGCATCGCTAAAAGAGTAACCGTCGCAGCCGCTACACTACCCAAATCGTCAAACTCAAGGTCTTTTACAGCTTCCATCATAAATATACCCACCATAACGAGTGCGGGGGTTGTAGCCATTAGTGGAACAATCTGCATAAGAGGGCTTAAAAACAGCGCGATTATAAAGCAAAGTGCAACTACTACTGACGTTAAGCCTGTACGCCCGCCGGCAGATACTCCAGCAGCAGACTCCACATAGCTCGTCACTGGTGATGTCCCTAAGGCTGCACCAATTACCCCCGCCCCTGCATCTGCGCTCATTGCTTGACCAATTTTTGGCAAGTTATCATTCTCGTCGCACAGCTTTGCTCTCTTCGATACCCCAATCAAAGTACCTAAAGTATCAAACATATTTACAAACATAAGAGCAAAAATAAGATCCCATGTCGTTGCAAAATTCAAAATGGGATACATTAAATCCATTGCAAAAAATGTATCACTTATTGGAGCAGGCATGCCAAAAATAGCATTCGGAGTACTGGTTAATGTAGCATCACCGCTAGGCACAAAAAAGCCAATGCAAGTAATAGCGATAATGGATATCAATATAGCACCGGTAACCTTTCTAGCGACCAAGATAATAGTAAACACAATTCCTATAAAGGCCAAAAGAATCGAGGGCTCGGATAAATCCCCTAGCTTAACGAAAGTAGCAGGATCGTCTACTATTAAATTCGCATTTTTTAAACCAATGAACGCAATAAATAAACCAATCCCGCACTGAACACCAATTTTTAAAGCCGCAGGAATCGCTTCTGCTATTTTTTTACGTAAACCTGAAAGCGTTAGTAATAAAAACAAAAGACCATTGTAAAAAACAATACCAAGCGCTGCGTCCCATGGAATCTCTCGAGCAATACATATGGTAAATGCAAAAAACGCATTTAGTCCCATTCCAGGTGCCATCGCAATAGGGTAATTTGTTCGCCAAGCCATCAGCAATGTGCCTATGCACGCAGATAAAGCAGTGACAGTAATCAGGCCCTCAGTTGGCATACCGCTGAGTCCTAAGATACTTGGATGCACTATGAGAATATAAGACATTGCTGCAAAAGTCGTTAAACCAGCGATCAGCTCTGTTTTGAGGGTAGTTGAATTTTCTTGAAGGGAAAAACGTTGCTCTAAATACCGCTTAATCATTCATTTGTCCTGACTTTTATTTTGGCACTCTTATAACACCGACTGGTGTTAGCAATGAAGTGCGTTTGGTAATAATGTAACAGATTCATGTTGTTTGACGCTCAGCTATTCGCTTGCACTAGTACTTTTCGAAGGAAATCAGGGCACTCAAGGGTTTTTAATAACACCGCATGAGTCATTCTTTACACATATACAACACTACAAACTGAGTAAATATTTGTTCCGTCTCACATTGAATAGATAATCATGGACTAGGGTCTATTCAGACCCTAAGTTTTGTCCTAGTCTTTATAGCAGTGTAAGCTTTAACTAAATCTGAGCGCCAATTATAAGTATATTTAAATGACAATAATAGCTTTGCAAACATTTGAGGTATGCTTATCAACATAAGTACGAGAGCGTTTTAAACGCTTGATATTAGACAAACATCATTTGAGAACAACAAAATGCAGTCAATTATGGCAATTTCGAAAAAATTATTGGGCTACTCATTAGCTTGGTTTTGTATTTCTGTTATGAACATCAGTCTTGTTTATTCTGCCGAATATGGACCGCGTGATTTTGCAAATAAAAGAAACTGGACTGCAATAGTCACCGCTTTTGCTCCTGAAATAAAAGCAATAGAAAAAGCGATAAAAGACGCGCCAAACGCGAGTATAAACGAGGAAGTTATTATTAAAGGTGTTCGATATCAAATCGGCCAATTCAATGACGAACCAATCATAATATTTACAACGGGTATAAGCGTAAGTAATGCAGCCATGACAATGCAAATGGCGATTGACTACTTTCCGATCAAAAGAGTGTTAATGATGGGGATTGCGGGTGCTGTTAAACCCTACTTTTCACCAGGTGACCTGTCAATACCCGAGCGTTGGTATTTTCATGACGAGTCTATTTATGCAAATCCAGTAGAACATGAAAATAGCAATGAGGCTGAGGTAAGAAATGAAGCTTATGTACTAAAAAACATTCAACCAAAACTTAGCGAACGCGACCAATACATATTGCCAGAATTTCATGAACACGCTATTTCAACTTTTAAAGAAAGAGAAAAAAACTCTCCAAATGTGCCGAAATACATCAACTTTGGCTTTATGTTTCCAAGAGAAGTTTCGGTAATCAAAACAGGATGGGAAAAGCCGAGAAGCATGCCCTATTTTACCGTAAGCTCAACGTTGTTAGAGCATGCGAGAAATGCCGTTAAAAATAACAAGCCCATTTTAATGCCGTCTGGTACACCTATTAAAATCCGAGTGGGAGGAAACGGTGTGACTGGATCAGTATTTGCAGATAACGCTCAATACCGTTTGTGGTTAGAACGGGTCTACTCAGCAGAAGTAACAGAAATGGAATCTGCAGCGGTCGGTCAAGTTTGCTTTATTAATGATATTGATTGGTTAGTGGTGCGTTCGGTGAGTGACTTGGCAGGTGGGCAGAAAGGACAAAATCAAGAGAGCGTGTTTGACGGTATCGCGTCTGGCACAGGTGCACAATTTGTTGTTAACTTCTTAAACCATTTAACAAAAGTCAAAGATTAAAGTACACCTTAATGTTTCAATAGATTGGTAAGACGTCATCGAACTCTATCGCTAAGGTTTACAACTAAATCGTTTAAGCCACTGTAATTTCGAATAAAAAGGTATTCGGCTTGATTAATCTGTCAGTTATGGGATATTTAATAGTAGAGCTCACACAACTATAAAAATATATGAAAGGCAAAGCGACCTCATTTGATATTGCTCACATGGCTGGTGTATCGCAATCGACTGTTTCTCGAGCATTGAGCAATAGCCCTTTAGTGAATCCAGAAACGCGAAAAAGGGTACAAGACATCGCTAAAGAGCTTAATTACAAAGTAGACAAAAATGCGAGTAACCTGCGAAAACAACAAAGTAAGACTTTAGCACTTTTATTGTTTGAAGATCCTACCTCTGACGACTCTTTGATCAATCCATTCTTCATTAGCATGCTCGGCAGCATAACTAAAGCCACGGCAGCCGCCGGTTATGACCTACTCGTGTCTTTTCAAAATATGGGGGACGATTGGCATGCAGTTTATGAAGACAGTAACAAGGCAGATGGCATCATATTACTGGGCTATGGCAGTTACACAGACTACGAGTATAAGTTATCTCAATTAGAAGAACAAAATACCCACTTTTTGCGCTGGGGAGCACCTGATAAAAACCATCCTGGCGTGTCAATTGGCTCTGATAATTTTCAAGGTGGCTTAATGATGGCTCGACATCTAATCGAATTAGGACATAAACGTTTTGCATTTGTAGGAGACGCCGGAGAAGGTGCGCCAGAACTCAGAGCTAGATTTATGGGATTGAGACATGCATTAGATGAAGCAGATTTAAACAAGTTAGATGTAATGCAAGTTGACGCTATATCTACCGAAGAGGACGGCTATATGGCCGCGATAAATATCTTAGAAAAAGAACGCCCTGATGCGATTGTTTGTGCTTCGGATTTAATGGCCGTCGGCGCAATGCGAGCCATTCGAGCTCAAGGGCTAAGAATACCTGAAGACATTGCTGTTGTTGGCTATGATAATATTCAAGTCAGCGCGTTTTCTAATCCCGCTTTAACCACCGTTCAGCAAAATACCCAATTAGCCGGTAAACTTTTGGTTAACAATTTACTTAAATTGATACGCAATGAAGAAGTGGACGATGTTTTGATGCAACCTGAACTAGTTGTTAGACAGTCTTGCGGTGGTAACACGAAAACAGAGTGATGCAGGGCTAGCACTCCACTTGAGAACCACATTGCGCCTGCAAGGCTCGTATGCTTTTTGCATGTAGACGCATAAACCTTGCGAACATGCTTATCCGCTTTTCTGGTTAACTTCATGTTCCTTTACAAAAAAAACTGATACGGCAGCGCACATCATCGATACACCCGCTAACACAATAATGTTAGTTGCGACGTTATCAAAGACATATTTCAATATTAGACCGGCGGTTAACGCAGAAATTATTTGAGGTAAGGCAATCGTGAAATTAAAAATTCCCATATATACGCCAGTTTTGTTCGCCGGTAAGGAGCCTGCTAAAATAGCATAAGGCATTGCAAGTATTGCCGCCCACGCTATGCCAACACCAATCATAGGTAATAGCAATCCAACCGCTCCAGCTGGTACCGTCACCTCAGTTATAATCAAATCTACGTGAGTAGGCGTTAAGTCTTGGAACATCAAAAAGCTCATATAACAAAGACCGCCTAAAAATAAGGAAGCTGCATACACAAGCTTGCGCCCAAACTTATCAGCCAACTTCGCTAAAAAGATAGAGAAAATAGCAGCGAAAAATGAATAAGCCGCAAACAAGATACCAACCCAATCACCTGCAGCACCCTTTGCATCTATAACATGTTGTGGCAACACATTATTAATGGAGTCTAGGTACTCAGGGTCGTACCATTTCAATTCAACTCCCCATATGTGCTGGGTAATTGCCACGGTTGTATATACCCACATGATAAAAAGCGCAAACCAAGAAAAAAACTGGACAATAGCTAGGCCTTTCATGGTGTCCGGCATAGTTTTGAGCAAATCAATAAACTCAACAAACTTTTCAGTCAACGAGCGTCTTTCAGTGACCTGTCGACTTAAGTCTTCAACTCTTAGTCCTTTGTACGAACAGTATTCTTCTGGCGCATATTCTTTGGTTCTAAACACTGTCCACAATACCGAACCTAATAACACAGTTGCTCCAAGGTAAAAGGCCCATACTACCGATTGAGCCACCTCACCTTTTTGTGCCGTATTATCAAGACCAATGACGTTGGTAAGTAAAAAGGGCAAAAGCGAACCGATGACCGCACCAATATTAATCAAAACCGATTGGATGGAATAACCAATGTTTCTTTGTTTTGCTGGCACCATATCAGATACAAGCGAGCGGAAAGGTTGAAAACACACATTAAATGATGCGTCCATCAAGGCAACCATTAGCACACCAAACAACATAGGCGCTAAAAAAGCCACAAACAACGGAGCATTTGGCAAGAGGATCATGCCAACAACAGCAGCAATCGCCCCTGCGAGAATGAACGGACGCCTACGTCCAAATCTATTCCATGTACGATCAGATGCTGCTCCAACTATCGGCTGCACAATCAAACCCATCAAGGGAGCAACGATCCAAAACAGTGACAGAGAATGCACATCTGCCCCTAAGTCGCTAAGAATTCTGCTGACATTGGCATTTTGAAGAGCAAAACCAAACTGCACGCCTAAAAAGCCGAAACTTACGTTCCATATTTGAAAAAAACTAAGTTGAGGTTGTTGCTTCTGCATGTTTAAGCCGACTCTTATGTTCATTAATATTTTGATTTTGGCGTAAATCGTTAATAAATTGTAAAGGCGATAGTTTAGCGATTAGAATGAACATTGACTATGAACATGCATACGTATTCAGCAAAAAAGGTAGGTAAATGAACAAGTCTATACTTATTTTAGGGGGTGGAACTGCCGGTTGGATGAGCGCTACGTTACTCAAAAAACACCTTCCTAAGCATGAAGTAACACTAGTAGAGTCGCCGAACATCGGAACAATTGGCGTTGGAGAGGGTTCAACGCCGCATTTGAAGCAGTTTTTTGATGCGCTTGACATATCTGAGTACGATTGGATGCCAGCATGCAATGCCACCTTTAAAAACGGTATTAGTTTTATTAACTGGACAGAACATCTTAAAAACAATCGATATTTTCACCCGTTTCCCTCAATCATCGACCGACAAACCGCGGGGGCGTTTTTAAGCCACTGTATTTTGCGCCATAAGGGCTTATCTCTGAGCACTAATCCGGATGATTTCTTTTTAGCTTATGAATTGTCTAAACAACAGCTCAGTCCAAAAACACAGGCCAATAAACCTAAAATACCGATGAATTACGCTTATCACTTCGACTCAAATTTGCTCGGCCAATATTTATGTAATTTGGGCAAAAAGATGGGGGTTAAACATGTACAGGGAGATTTAGCAAAAGTAGAGCTACATGATGCGAGTGACGAAAAAACAGGCAACATAAAAACGCCTATGCAATCAATTAAAGCCATTCATCTTAAAGATAAGCAGAAACTCTGCGCAGACTTTTTTATTGATGCGTCGGGCTTTGCATCATTACTTGTTCAAAGAGCGCTTAATACGAATTTTGAATCATTTTCATCAAATTTATTTAATGATTCGGCCGTTGCTGTGCAAAGTGCAAGTATTTCACCATTATCGTCAGAAACTAAAGCCACGGCTTTAAAAAACGGCTGGGCCTGGCATATACCCCTGACAAATCGCACTGGCAATGGCTATGTATATGCAAGTCAATACACAACGTCAGAATCCGCAAAGCAAGAGTTGCTTAAACATTTAAACCTTGACCAGAATACCGAATGTAGACAAATAAAAATGAAAGTCGGTCAAGTCGAAAATGCCTGGGTCGGCAATACATTGGCAATAGGCTTGGCTCAAGGTTTTATTGAACCCTTAGAGGCCACCGCTCTGCACCTTGTACTTGAAACACTTACTGCCTTTTTAAGAGAATACAAACAAGGCAATTTTGATGAATCAAACGTCACTGGTTTCAATAATGAGATCCGCTTGCGATACGAGGGCATTCGAGACTACATTGTTTGCCATTATAAGGTAAACAGCCGCTCTGACAGTCAATATTGGTTAGATTGTGCAGCACAGACGGATATTTCTGAAAATCTAGCGGCTGTGCTTGCCGTTTGGGACGCAGGTAAAGACATTACGCCTATTCTCAACGAACGAAAAATGACGCAATATTATCCAGCAATGTCTTGGTACTGTTTACTAGCTGGTTACGGTAGATTCAAAACCGCCAATACGAGCATTAGCTCGGATCCAAATATACAATCCCAATTTACGAAAATGCGTCAATATTTACAAAAGACTGCTGATCAATTTACACAACATGAGACATCGCTTTCTTCTCTATAAGTCAGTTCTAGCAAGGTGACTTATTTTTTCGTCAACTTTACATCTAGACGGTCTTTCATGTTTAGTGTGATGAATAAGCTTCCTAAGGTCTGATTAAAAATGGCTGATTTGCCTGTAGGCATATGTTCAATATTTTGAATATCACTTATTCGTTCCATGACAGTATCAGACTGAAGAGGCTCAAACGTACTCACAGTACCCTGCTCTATCACAATACTTTGTCCATTTATCAACAACTCACCAGGCATATTTGTAAGACCATTTATCTTCAATTGTACGGTTCTGCTTAGCGGAGCCCCTTCATAAGAACCTTGCACCTTTGCTTTGATATGCAGTGACGATTCAGTGTCACTTGCCTCAAACAAAACGTTTTGAAATTGTTTATCTGACAAACTATTTGGGCTTTGACCGTCATCCTCGTACCAATTATATCGAGTGTCACCTACTGTTGCATCGCTGAAATAATCAAGATTTAGTATATCAGTCGAATACGCTTCAATATTATTATAGTGAGGGACACTAGGGATAAAGGCACCTGCTTTGACAAGCACCGGTAAGCTCTCTAGGGGCGCTTCAATATTTCGGATTTGGCCGCCTTTGTGTTTTTCATGTGTCCAATAATCAAACCATATACCTTTTGGTAGGTAGACAGCTTTATTATATTGCCCCGCTTCAATAATCGGTGCGACTAAAAATTGACTTCCCCACATATAAGCATCTGTGCGGCTAAGAGGCTCATCAGGGAATTCCATAAATAAAGGACGCATTAGTGGAGTGCCGTACAAGCTGTTTTCCATACTTAAACTATAATTGTAAGGCAATAATGAATACCTCAGTTTTATGTAAGATCTAACTATATTCTTTGTTTTCTGATCATGAAACACTGGCTCGGGTGCTATATGCTCTTGAGCATGAGGTCGATAGACTGGTTGAAATACACCATATTGTAACCACCTCGTATATAACTCTGCGTCAAAGGTCTCTCCGCCGGCAAACCCACCTAAGTCCGAATGAGTGTAAGCTAAACCAAATACCCCCATTTGAAGCGCTAGCTCAACTTGACCCGAGAGCCCTCCCCAAGAACGGTCAACATCTCCCGTCCAAGGCACAAGACCAAAGCGCTGACTGCCAATGAAGCCACTACGCATCATTACGAAGGGTCGCTCATTTGGCCGCTGCCGAAGCTGTCGCTCATAAACCATTTTTGCCCATTGATGACCGTATGCATTGTGCACCTCATTTGCGGTAACTACGCGTCCATTAAAATTGTGCAAAGTGGCTGCAGGATGTACTTCCGGCTCACCTAAGTCTCCCCACCAGCCGGCAACGCCTTGCTCGTTTAGACCTTCATAAAATTTCCAAAACCAATCTTGACCTTGATCAGAAAATACATCTACTAGTCCAGTATTACCGAAGTAAAAATCAAACTGCTTTGCTTTGCCGTTTAAATTTAAAGCAAGAGCATTTGCCTCAACTGCAGACTCCCACTGAGTCGAGGTAGATAGAATAAATGGTTCAGTAATTAATATGGTTTTTATGCCTTTCTGACGCAGTGTGGAGATCATTTTTTGTGGTTCAGGCCATTTATCCTTATCCCAACTTAGGTTTCCCATATAGCCCTTAATATCGGAGCCAAACCAATATAAATCAATAATAACTGTATCAAGGGGGATATCGTCTTGCTCAAACTTCGCAACAATGTCCATCACCTCTTGCTGAGACCGATAACCAAATCGAGATGCATAGTTGCCCAAAGCCCAACGCGGTGGAAGTGGCTGTTTGCCTGTTGCGCTAACAAAGTTTTGAGTCAATTCTTTTTGGTCAGAGCCAGCAGTAAATATATACGAAGTCCTGCCGGCCTCAGCCTCAAACTGCAGAATATTTGACTCTGTATAACCAATATCTAAGTATCCGTTTGCAGAATTATCGAAGCTAATTGAGTATGCCTTGTTTGACATAACTGCACTTAATGAGTAATACATTTGATTTGATTCGGTGGTATATCCATAGTGTGCACGATTATAGAGGGGCATTCGGTGGCCTCTTCTATCCATGCCAAGAAGACGCTGTCCACCACCCATTATTTGTTCTTCATCATCAAGTAGAAAACGAAAACCCCTAATCGTTTCATGTTGAAAAAAGCCCTGTTCTTCAGACGATAAATGTTGGCCGTTACGGAAAAAATGAAGTTTGAAAGGTTGTTTATCGATAACAAGCTTGAGCCCTTCAAGTTTAAGCTCGTAGGCTTTGTCATTTTCGTTTATTAACCAAGTTGGTGATTCAAGCTTACTTTTTGATATTTTATTTTCACTCGGTAAAGCAAATGAAGGAATTGTTTGTTCGCTACCATGCTTGGTATACAACACCTCCACACTGTTTTCATTTAAAGCAGTTAATCTCAAATGAGAGTCAGATAAGCTGATATTTATGACCTTACCTTTACTCGACAACGAAGCTAAACTTCTTTCAACAGCAGCTTGTGCGTTAACAGAGAGAAACAAAATGAATAGGGACAGAAACATTACTGAGAGATAAGCAAGTTTTTGTCGGTTCACACACAAATTAAGAATTACAAATTTATTGTGCTCAAAGTGCATAAAGGAAAAGCCCCTTTGTAAATCATTCACCTCACCATAATCTGAGTCACGTTTCATCGTTATCCCCTCACTACGCCAGTACGTAAGTCAATTTCTAATACGATAGACTCGAGGCCACTTAACTTAAGCCTGAGACTTGGCATTGCGCCTTCATTTATCGTTACCGGATATGATTCATCACTCAATACATCACTCAGTGAAATACCCTCCCTGTCGAACTGCCAAGCATTAGCTAATGAAGGTGGCAAGTAAAAATCAAATTCAGCTTGCGCTACATCGAAATTACTTACTACCAACAGTGCTATGTCATCGCCTTGTCGAACAAAGCTGAATTGTTGTTCTGAATAAGAATCTGATTGATTAAGGTTATAATCGTGCAAGGGCACATAATCTCCAGCCATCGCCGGATGATTTGCAGAAAGCTGCATGACCTTTTTGTAATAATCTCTAAGCTCACGTTCTTGTTCCGTCAGAGCACCGCCATCAAATTTGCCACCATTCATCCATCGTTGGTGTGCAGGCACGCCCGCATAATCAAAAATCGTAGTACGGGTAGGATCACCGAATCCAGTTTCTTCTGAACCGTCTTCACCCACGTCTTGGCCGAAATAGAGCATAGTAGGAGAGCGACTAATCAAGGCTGATACGAGTAAAGCCGGTTTTCCTTTTTGTGCATCACCAGCAAAATCAGGGCTTGCGATACGCTGTTCATCGTGATTTTCGAGGAAATGAAGCATGTGTTCTTCAATATCAGCCATTTGCGTTTGTATTTTTTCAAGCTGACTCGCAGGGCCTTTTCCTTGCATTACCAATTTAAGCGAGTCATAAAATTCAACCTTATCGTATAAATAGTCCATTTTACCTAAATTCAAATATTCTCTGTACAGAGAGGGGTTATACACCTCGGCTAAAAGTAAGGCATTAGGATGCTTCATTTTGATAGAAGAGTTTAAGTATGACCAAAACTCAACAGGCACCATTTCAGCCATATCATAACGAAATCCATCTACTCCTTTGTCTAGCCAATAATGAACAATAGCTTCAAACTTCAACCAAGAATTAGGCAAGTCTTTTTGTTCTTGCCAAAACGCGAAATGTGCTTGATAAGGTTTGTTCGCAAAGTCGCTTGGTAATCGTGGGAAATCGTAACTACCATCTGGCATTACGCCGTAGTTAACCTTTACAGTTTCGTACCAATCATTTGCATTTGGTTTAGACTCTCGCGAACCATTGCCTGTCCACTTCGCAGGTGACTCGTCAAAATATCCATCTGCAAGTGGATGAGCAGCGCCACCTAGTGTTTGGTAGCCGTTTATTGGATCGGGAACTTCAAAATCCTGTCCTTGGACATAATAAAAATTATTGTGCTTGGCATACACAAGACTTGTATCGTCATTTTGACCAAAGTTAGATTGTCCCTCTGGCAAATTTAGTGACTCATAATGTCTTGCAACGTGATTAGGCACAATATCGATAATCACCCCCATATCATGCTTGTGAGTGCGGTCTATCAATGCCTCAAATTCAGCTAAGCGCCTCGCAGGATCTTCCGCTAAGTCAGGATTAACATTGTAGTAATCTTTAACAGCATAAGGAGATCCAGCCCTTCCTTTTACTACATCAGGATCGTCGTTTGATATGCCATATTCGGTATAGTCTCTAATTACTGCATGATGCGGCACGCCGGTGTACCAAATGTAAGACGTCCCTAATTCTTTAATACCGAGAAGCGCTTTGTCAGAGAAATCATTAAATTTTCCTACGCCATTTTGTTCGATTGTGCCATACGGGATGTTATT
The DNA here is from genome assembly GCA_965658765.1 of Glaciecola sp. Classification (GTDB taxonomy): domain Bacteria; phylum Pseudomonadota; class Gammaproteobacteria; order Enterobacterales; family Alteromonadaceae; genus Glaciecola. Next base: position 24,781 of record CBFHTO010000043.1, read on the forward strand.
TGTATTTTGATTACCAAATAAGCGAGTAAAGACTTGGTAAATGACAGGTTTTCCTTCTCCTTGCGACAAGTGACCTAATTCATTGAGATGCGTATCAGTAAGCTTTGTGCTCATAGGTGTTGCAGTGCTAGTTTTCGAGTTATTTTCATTCTGAGGGGCTTTGGAATCAGAGCATGCACCAAGACTCGCAATACCTAATATTGCTCCCCCAAATGCAATATGACGCAGTATCTTTCGCGCTAGCAAAGATCCCTTTATCTTTAGGCCCCTGACAATCCTTCCTATGTAAGCCTCACCTCTGGATAAAAGACTTATGGCTTTAATCATACTTTCTAATGGACTATTAAACTTGTGTCGCATTATTTACGCTCCAATGACAAACGTTATGTATCAATATTTGTCGTAAGGATAACCGTTAATGAGATGTTAACCCACATGCATACGTATTCAGGCGAAAATAAAACGTAATAGTAAGTTGATAAATCACAACTACGTTATGAAGCTCTTATATTCAGAAGGCTTAGCTAGCTAAAGAATTCGGTTAGTACTACTTGCGATTGACAAGTTCAGTCAGCAAGCTTTCGATATTTTGAACACTTTGAGCAAGCGAAGCTAAGGATACGTCGTCAGCGTCAATAGAGGGTGATGTTGCCTTAAGCTCCTTGGCCATAGAAGCATTTGAACCGGAGACTAAATCTGTCTGGTCTGCAAGTTTGTCTTTCTGAGCCAATATTGCTTCCCTAAATTCAGCAGCATCGTTGATACCGACAAGTTTGACGAGTGCTTCTGTAGAAGTGCTTCCAGCAGTCTCAAAGCTTAGGGCGTACAAGTTAAAGTAACGCATTAATGGGCCTTGGCTCATCGCAACATCCGTGATTTTTTCAAGTGGAATTGATTTTTCAACCACAAACCAGATCCCTCGTTTCACCACGAGCTTTTTTTCCATTAAACGAGCAGACATCGCTTTTAATTGTTTGTCGGCAATTTTCCAAACAATCAAGGCAATGATCGGGATAAGCGGAATACTCACCAAAAATATGGTTGCTACAAATAAAGCATTGATTAAAAAATATGTTTTTACTTTAGGGTTGAATGTTGCTTCTTTGATCACTGACTCTGCCATGTCCTTGTCCTTTTTATATTTGTTTTTGTCTTTTAAATGTATTCTTTTTATACTCGTTTTAATTTTATAGGCAAATATTGCTTAACGGTGTCGTAGCCAATATTGAACAGAGCTAGCTTACTTTCTTTAGATGCCACAAAATCGACAGCAGATGCTTCACCTGTTCTTACAATAAGTGTGTTATGCCAATAGTTTTCATGCACATATTCTCTAGAAATAGCTGACATAAAAGTCCGGATAAGCAACTTTATATAGGTGGGAAGTAAAAGTTTATTCTTGTTCACTTTCAATTGTGCTTGCTTCAACTCACTCACTAAACGAAAGCATATGCTCGGTGTGCCGTCGCCGCGCCAATCTCTGAATAAAGCATCTTCGGCCAAGATTGCCCCATCTACTAAGACATGTTCTTTGTAAACCTTAAACGAAAATATGAGAGGAATTGACATTGAATAGCGAATAGCCTTAGAAACTTTTAGTTTTGGGGTATTCGCTTTGTTAAAAACAACGGGACCACCACCATTAATATCTGTCGCTACCACGCTTAGATTTAAAGGAATATCTTCAAATCGACGGCCTTCCAGCTTCTCGTCTAACCATGCCTCAAAACGATTACCAGACGCAAAACCGCCATGAAAAAACAGATTAAAAAAACTAAACTCTTTAAATTGTTTAAAATTTGTATTCAGCGCAAGGTCATGCATTTCATCGATGCTGTATCCCGCAGCATAAAGTGAGGCGACCACAGAGCCACCAGAAACGCCAACAATCGTATCAAAAGGAATATTGATTTCATTTAGTGCCCTTAGAATACCCACATGAGCAGGTAAACGAGTTCCACCTCCGGAAAGGATAGGAACGATTTGACCCGCTTTGCTCGTCATGGTCTGTTTAAAACAAAGTATATATGAAGGTGGCTAACGAAGACTGCTGAGTCGCAATTACAATACCGCCTAACATGGCAAGCACGATAACAATTGGCATGAGCCATAGCTTCTTGCGCACTCGCAAGAATTCCCAAAGGTCACTGACAAACTCTAACACTGCATTCCACCTGTAAATTTGACTAAAGTGCTACAAAAGCACAATCGCAATGATAATGATAATTAGCTATAACGCATAAAGTCTAGTGCATTAACGAAAGCACATAGCTAAATTCTATAAAAACTGGCCACTAGAATTACCGCACCATTTGGATTTATTCTCAATGCCTACCTTATCATTCGCCCGTATAAAAGGAATTACAAATTGCAAAAATACTAATGAATCTTTTTATCGATTGCTTTCTGCACTTTTGGTACTAAAAAGGATCCTATCGCAATAAGAGTAAATAAAACGATTAGGGCTATCTGAAAATATGTCATTTTTAACTCCATTTAACAAACATCTTAAGAATTTAAACTTTAATGAAAACGAAGCGGAAAACAAGCAGTTTGTAAATGGTCCCCTACTTATCTAATTAAAGTAAGCGTTATTCTTAAAACGGCTTGGTAAAACTATCTTTTTTTAGCTATCCATCCCTCTTTTGCCAGGCACTTTGTTCACTAGACACCGTTTTGTACTGAAGTCTTCCGCGCATTCTCATAAATAAGCCAATAGGCATGATCATGAGAAAAAACGCGAGGGCAAGAATAATACGCGTATTGATAAACCCAACTATAGAGGCAAAATGCATCCACGCTAGATAGGGGTAAAAAAGAACGAGAGGCATAAATATTTGAAAAGCGCATAAAATAATAGAGATGTATAGCGGCCAAATGGGAATAGGAGCAGAAAATAGCCAAGGCAGTATGAGCATAAATACAGCGGGAAAGGCAATGGCCATCGTGAGCGCAAAGCTTTTTAAACTTTCGGGATCTCGCTTAATCGGCAACATTACCTGTTGCTGATACCATTGTTTTAGCTTAATCATTAATCTTGGTTTCCTTAATGCGATTTCTTATTCTGCACTATTTATTAGGTAAAGACCTAAAGCACTTTAGTACTTGTAAGCAAATCCTAGTCTTTTTCAAAACTCACCGCCTTCGCGTTCTCGATTGCGTCCAGAGATTGCTCTTCTTTGTATAAAATAATATTTTGCATCACCAAAACGTCCATTTCCGTCGCTAAAAAGGTTCGAATAGCATCTTCTGGGCTACGCACTGGTGGCTCGCCTCGCACGTTAAAGGATGTATTTATCACCATAGGTACATTAGTGAGTTTATATACTTCAGTAATAAGTGAATGAAACTTTGGATTTGTTTCGCTCGATACTGTTTGTAGACGCGCTGAGTAATCCACATGGGTAATCGCAGGAACATCAGATCTTACCTGTTTTAGTTGCTCAAGTCCTTCTGCGGCACCTACGTCTATTTGATGTGATTTGTTTAGCGAACTTGTTAATAGCATATATGGGCTAGGCACACTGCAATCGAACCATTCATGAGCATATTCTTCAAGCACTGCCGGTGCAAAAGGACGAAATGATTCTCGTTGCTTTATCTTCATATTCATCTGGTATTGCATATCAATGCTTCGCGCGTCACCTATAATGGAACGGTTTCCCAATGCTCTTGGCCCAAATTCCATCTTGTCTTGGAACCACCCAACCACTTTTTGTTGGGTAATCAATTCAGCCGTTATTGATGGCACTTTTTCAGCATTTAACTCGTGAAATACCACTTTTTTCCCAGAGCATGTCGCTTTAATTTCTTCAGAGTCGAAATTGTCTCCTAAATAAGCTCCACGCATTAGATCATTTGACGAAGTCTGTTTTTCATTTTCAAAATAGCCGTGCCAGATTTGCAGCGCAGCGCCAAGCGCACTGCCCGCATCACCCGCAGCAGGCTGAATCCAAATATTCTTAAAATCTGATTCATTCAAAATACGTGCGTTAGCCACACAGTTTAAAGCAACACCACCTGCTAAGCATAAATTGTCCGAAGCCCCGATACGTTTTGCTTGTGCAATAATTTTTAGCACAATCATTTCAGTGACCGCTTGTATGGATCGGGCTAAGTCCATTTGTTTTTGGGTCATTGTGCTGTCAAACGGATGAGGAGGACCTGAAAACAAATCGTGAAAACGTTTGTTCGTCATTGTATTACCCGTAGCGAAATCGAAATACCGCATATCTAGAGTAAAACTGCCGTCTTCTCTTACCTTGACCAGGTGCTCGAGGATGAGCGCTTCGTATACGGGCTTACCATAAGGCGCTAATCCCATTAACTTATATTCGCCAGAATTCACCTTAAAACCGCAATATTGCGTAAATGCAGAATAAAGCAAGCCAAGTGAGTGCGGAAATTGAATTTCAAGCAAAGGCTCTAAACTACCACTGTGCCCTTTCCATATTGAAGACGTTGCCCATTCGCCAACACCGTCTAAGCATACAACCGTCGCGTCAGTAAAGGGGCTAGGATAGTACGCTGCGGCTGCGTGCGATTGATGATGCTCACAAAAGAATAATTGAGGCAGCTTTAAGGACTTTGATAAGGCTTGTTTAGACTCTTCTACAGATATATCACTTTGAAGGGCATATTCTCGATAACGTAATTGTTTGATTTCGTCTTTAAGCACTTTTTTTAGATACAGTTTTTCCTTAAGCCATATTGGCATTGCTTTGACAAATGAACGATATCCTTTTGGAGCATTGGCAAGGTAGGTCTCTAGTAGCCTTTCAAACTTTAGTAATGGCTTATCATAGAATACCACTGCCTGCAGTTGCTCAATTGAAATTGCAGCCTCACTAAGACAGAATTCTATAGCTTCCACAGGAAATGCAGGGTCGTGCTTCTTTCTTGAATAACGCTCTTGCTGAGTCGCCGCAACAATTTGACCGTTCTTTAATATCGCCGCTGCGCTGTCATGGTAATACGCAGATATTCCCAGAATGTAATTATCGTGTGAAGACATAGCCAAATTCACTTTTTATTATTTTGATTGCGTATCACTTTACAATATACTTACTTACGCAATATTTTTCGAAATTGTAATGTACGACGAAGACAAGAAAAAGGCGAACAAAACGCGTTATGTTTAGTTATTTAATAAGAAAGGCACTGCCCTAATGAATGTAAAACGTCTTTCTTTTTATTTGATTGCTTTATCGCTGCCTTTTGTCTTATTTATACTTTTAGAAAGCGCCTTAATCATAGCAGGCTATGGGCATAGTTATCCATTATTTATAAAAGCAAAACAAGTAGATGGATACCTGCAACCCAACCCAGATTTAATTAAACGTTATTTTTCAAATAAATCACTTGCCCCAAACGTTAGCCCAGATACCTATATATTCCCGAAGGAGAAACCTACGGGTGTATTTAGAATAGTGACATTGGGTGGTTCCACTATGGCTGGCTTCCCATACGGCAGATTTGGGTCTATTGCGGGCATGCTCAATCAGCGAATCAAAGCAAGCGCACCCGAACAAAATATTGAAGTCATTTCTGTCGCAATGTCGAGCATTAATAGCTATACCTTGCTCGATATCATTGACGAGGTAATTGAAATCGAGCCTGACGCCGTACTTATATACGCTGGTCACAATGAGTACTTAGGGGTAATGGGCGTAGGCTCCTCTTTCGCAGGGGGTAATAGCCATGCATTCAATCTGTTATTTTTAAAGCTAAAAGACCTACGGATTTTTCAAGCCATCCAATCTCTTTTTTATAAGCTTACGACTATATCACAGGCAAAAAATACACAAATCGATTACCAAGCCAAAGAACCCAATTCTATCGATGAAACGAAGCTCAACATTAAGCAGCAGGACCTCGCAGAACAAAAGAAACATTCACAAAATGCTGATTCTGGACTGAACGAAAGAACCCTAATGGCACAAGTAGCTGCGAATAAAAACATTTATTTAGGCAATGAAATTTATCAGGCTGGGCTTGAGCAATTCTCTTCTAACTTAAGTTTGATTTTACGTAAATTGCATGACGCAAAGGTTAAAACTTTCGTATCAAATTTAGTCTCTAATGAGCGAGATCAGGCGCCGTTCTCTTCCGTTGAAAACGATACCTTAGACAAGGCCGCGAAGCGACTAATGGCCGGAAAAGAGAAAGTAAAAAGCACTCATGTTCAAGCGGCCAGAGACCTTCAACACGCAGGTTATATATACGCTCTTGCGCATGCATATTTGCGATCAGGTGATACCAAAAATGCGCATGATTTCTTTGTTGAAGCAAAAGATTTAGATTTACTGCGTTTTAGAGCGCCATCGTCATTCAACCAAATAATTGAGAACGTCTCGGATAGCCATAACGCCACTTTTGTAGACAGTTATAACTTTATTCATCTAAGAACGAAAAACAGCATCATAGATAAAGATATAATGCTTGAGCACTTGCACCCTAATGACTATGGGTACTTTTTGCTCGCAGAGAGTTTTTTTCAGTCTATTCAACAAGCCGGCTTACTTGAAACGTCTTATTCCTTGTCTGAGCAAGAGGCCTTGGCTTTGTCTCCTTTGACGATGGCCGACAAGTTCTATGCGAATTATAAAATTATGCAACTGACGTCTGACTATCCGTTCAAGGAAACCAAGCAAGCAACTAAATTGCCGACAGCGCGCAATAAAATTGAAGCCATTGGTTTAGCGAGGATACAAGGTAAATCGTGGATCAGTGCTCAAGAGCAATTACTTGAGACGTATCAGAAAGCTGGAAACTACGAGCGCGCAGCTAATGTGGCAGGTCTTCTATTCGACGCATTGCCTAAGCAAACTCATGTTGCAAGGGTGGCTTCCTTGCTATACTTAAAATCAAATCAACCAAGTTTGGCATTGCACTATGCGCTGAAATCCGTAGAACTTTCGCCCGAGAACATTTCGTTTAGACTCAGTCTTGCGGAGGCTTACTTTAAGTTAGATAAACTCAATGACGCTATTGACCAACTTGACCAAGTATTGATTTTGGATCCAAGTAATCAACGAGCGCGTCAAATCAAGAGTCAATTAAGTACCAGCAATACAAACCTTCAGTGAACACAATTCATGAACAAAAACTTTTTAAAAGACAAAAGATGAATACTGTAAACAAGCGCTCACCCTTTATTTTTTACATCATTGCCTGTCTTA
>CBFHTO010000044.1:0-29653 GCA_965658765.1 Glaciecola sp.
TGAGAAAACAACTTCACTGTCATAATATTGGTATAACTGTCGACGATTCTGCCTGTCATAATAGAGCGTGCATCGGCTTGTTTTTGCGAAACTTTTTTCAGCTTAGGCAACATAATACGCAGAATAAGGACATACAAAAGAAGCCAGATAATTAAGGGGATTGCTAGGCGGTAGTCGGTCGAAAATACTAAAAATACGACTGACACAAAATACACTGCAATATAGACAAATAAATTTAAAATTTTTGTCACGGTTTCTCTGACCGCGAGTGCCGTTTGCATTACCTTGGTCGCAACTCTGCCTGCAAATTCATCTTGATAAAAAGAAAGACTTTGTTTCAGTAAGTACTTGTGTGCGAGCCATCTTATGCGCATCGGGTAATTGCCAAGTACCGATTGGTGTGTCAATAGCGACTCTAAAATGACCACTGCAGGCAGCACCACTAAGACTAAAAGTCCCATGGCAATGAGGGTGCCTTTTTCTTCCTGTATGAATGTATCTGGGTTACGTGTCGCGAACCAATCAACAAACTGTCCCATAAACCCAAACAAAGACACTTCTAAAACTGCGACAATTGCACTTAACAAGGAAACGCTCAGCAGAACCTTCCACATTCCTTGGCTGTAATGTCGACAAAAAGCAAATAGTGTCTTTGGCGGTTGCTCAGACTTAGAATCTGGGAATGGCTTTGTCAGGCGTTCAAAATATGAAAACATAAAGTCCTATCGGCTAGAAGATTTTGGGTAGAAATTGCGCCTCTGCTCAAAATGAAAGGCGCGTAATTGTATTGTGATTTTCGCAAAAGGGTAACATAAAACTGCAATGTTTGATTAAAAATGGAAGTTTAGAGGCAAGGAATTACTCTACAAAATTTGGTAGCTTTTCTTTACTACAGGCCACCTCATTTTCAATTTTCGAGTCAGCGAAACTGCGCTTGTTGTTATAGCTTATTTTAAATAAATCACCGTATTGGTCTTCGCTCAAACTCGTCTTTTGACATCCTAGCAAGAAAAACAATTGGGGGGTGGTGTTACTGTGCCCAACCACCAAGGTTGTTTGATTGCTAGTTTGTAATTGTTTTGCCAGTAATATCAGATTTCTTGGATCATACAGTTGGAGTTCTTGTCCTGCCATATCAACGCTTGGCTTGGCTGTATTAATCGTTCGCAAGTAATTGGTAGTCAAAACCTGCTCTATCCCGAGTTCGCTTAAATGATTAGCCAAAATAACTGCGTTTTTAAATCCAGTCTCAGTTAAATCTGGATTTTTGTTAGCTTTATCTTGCGTTTTCATTTTTTGGAAATGCCGAACTAAATAAATATCTTGTGCAGAAACACTAATAGACGCGACTGAAATGAATAGAACAAGCACAAGGTAACAAAATGCATGGGCTTTCAAGAGAAGCCCAACTCTTTTAGCTTGCGCTCGACCAGAGCTTGATGATTTTCTTGCCACTCATCGAGCGACATACTTGCATCCTTATGCGCACGTTTTTGTGCAATTAGCAGTGCCTCAGGTGCAGTATCTTTATCAAGCACTGCGATCCCCTCTTGGTCTGCTACGATAATATCACCAGACTTAACTTTAACGTTGCCGCACGATATGACTTCATTTAAAGGTCCCACTTTTGCCTTTTTGCCAGGCTTTGGTATTACACCGCGAGCAAATACCGGAAAGCCCATTTCGCGCACTTCTTGGATATCTCGGATTGTGCCGTCTATGACGAAACCAGCAATACCTCGTTTTTGAGCAATGGCGCATACGTTTCCACCAGCAAGCGCGTATGTGTCATCTGCTTCAGCAACAATAATATCGCCCGGTGCCGCTCGATAAATGGCCGCGTGAAACATGAGGTGATCGCTTGGTTCACATTTGACCGTGAAAGCGGGACCAGAAATAGCACTCATATTGTCATGTAGTGGCCTGATGGCATAATCCATAAAACAATCTCTGGCAAGCGCGTCGGCATAATCGCATGTACTTACAGAGCCAAAGTTTAAACTCATGATCTCTCCTATTTACAAAAATTTAAGCAGAATCAAAACGAGCCAATATCCGCATATAACAAATTGAATCAGAAAAAAAACAAACCTTATAGTCACGGCAAGATTACTTGTCGATATAATGTGCACGATGGATTGTGCAATACGCGCTGCCAGCACGACGAGCGCAAGTGAATTTGTAATCGCACTAGCACTTGTTGCTAGAGCTAAAACCATGGTCCCACCAACAAATGAAAAGGACTCGTAGCAATTTGCATGAGCGCGTGTAATACGCTGTCCAAGGTCGCCTACATCGCTACCGTTTGCGTCAAACTTTAATGATGTTCGATTTTGCTGTTTATTGAATGTTGTACGATATCCAGCCAATGCGAGTATTAACAGCATTGTCCAAAGGATATACCCTACCAGTGCTAAAATTGTGTAATTCATTCTTACCTCTTTTTATTATTGGTCTTGTATAGGTGCAAGCGCCAAGGAAACAACTTGAATAAATACTATAATCGTAAGTAAACCTTTATGCGACTCTTTCGCTACGATTATTTATATCTAGCTTCCTAGGGTCTGCTCCTCAAATATTCTCAAAATCTAGTTTATTGACCAATATTCACACTTTGACTCAATGATTTTTTTTAAATAGATGGATTCAGTTTTGTGTTTACCGCACACATGGCAAATTAGAGTGAGTAATTTATGGTGGAAAAGTTTATCTTCTCGAGGGATTCGAAGTGAAAAAGATGGGGGATAGCGTTAAACGATCAGTGCAGACACTTTTTTCAAAAACGCAAAATACATTATGCGAATCGCTTAGCCCTAGAGCAAAGCGATTCGCCTATATGAGTTAATTTGCCTGACTAAAAGGAGTAGTTGCAGACGATGCACTGAAAGTACAAGAGCCGTCAATTCCAGCTAAAGTAAAAGAACCAAGCACTGAAGTATTGCTGCTCAAACGAAACAGCGTGCGCCCACTTTTGATTACGAAAGGTGGCGTTGTAGTGCCCGTATTAAGATGGCTTACCGCACTAGACGAGGAGCCGTAGTCGCCAGCCAAATTCCTCACGCTCAGAGCAGAACTGCTGTCACCATAGGTACCCGCACTATTATTGATTGAATTTGCAGCAGATGAGTTTCCGAAAAAGCCAAGGAACACAGGTGCAACATCAGCAGAAAAAATAGAAGCGCCATCTATGTCTGAACATTCTATATTTTGAGTATTAATCGCTTGCGTACCAAAATCAGACAGATTAGACATATAGCCTGCAGGCGCAGCGAGCAAACTCATCAATGTCGCCCTTGAAGAGCTCGATACAACCAATTGCCATTTGCCTGCACCATCGCCGATCCCACCTGAGACTTCAGAATCCCCACCTCCATTTTCAATATCCTGCGAAGTTATTATGGTGCTTTGGTTTGGACCTAAACTTAAAGTAGCGGTAGTCGCGCTGGTAACGCCATTGTCATCAATTCCTTGAATAACAAAATTATTGGTTATAGATGATTCATTGACTAATCTAAGCTGAGATACTTGGTTAACGTTTGAAGCTGGATTAAAAGTTGGAACAACGTGAATCAAACCGTTTTGGCTTGGTACTGTCGCGTCAATCTTATTCAAAAATCCAGCGGTAGTGCGGAAGAAATTAGATATTTCTATCTCATCTGTAGCAGCAACTAGCAATCGCCAATTACCACTCCCGCTGCCAAATTGCCCACTTAGCCCTTTGTTCGTATTACCAAACTCTATATCATCCGAATTCATCTGCTGCGATCCCAAAGGAGGGATTGAAAATGTTATGGTGTCGGAGAAGCTGCCTGCATCGTCAATTCCTTGGATCTCTACATCTACTGACTGAGCGTTTAAATTAGTGAATCGGATAAAGCCTTGTTGCACATCATTAGATGCCGGTGGAACAAGGTAAATATTTTGGACTTTTGCCAATACGGCAGTTTGGTATGAGAGCATGGCTAACGCAACAAGGCTCGCACACTTCGTTATGTATTTCATAATTAACTTCCTACTTAAAAATTCATCCCTTTTTGCAACGAGACATTAAGTCAATTAACAGTACTAATGTATAGGTCTCGCAAAAGTGACGTTGCTTAAGTTACCGAGAAAAACCAACCACGACATCCTGGCGATTTGTCACTACTGTAAGTTCTTACATCAATAACTATTACTTCTACAGTAATCCAAAAGTGATTATTTTTAAAGCCATCAAAGCGAACATCGTGCTAACTTAAAAGTTTAATGAAAATTAAAGGCTTCAATCTTTATTGTTTATATTTCAAATGCTTAGGATTTATTTACACTTTTTAGGAACAGTTTGCACACATCCGAAACAGGTGATTCACAACCTATGTATATTCAAATATACGCTAAATTGAACACAGGAGACGCAAGTAAAACATTTCCAATGTAAACAATTTGTGATTAACTACACATATGCAAGACCAGTTTAATGTTTTGTGATTTTGACTTTTTGATCACATAACAAGCATCAAATTGAACCCGAAAGCATGGCTCTGGTCATGTTTAGTGGTTTGTATTACCAGCATAGCGATACCTTTAATTCATGACCGCAAGCCCATAATCAAAGGCTTACGGGTATGAATTTCAGAAAGTAGGTTACCAGTGAACTACTGTTATGTTGATAAGATAAAATAGATTTATCGTACAGCTAAGGGATATAGCGCAGGCGTATTTATATCCTTAAGTAGTGTGATGAATTTGAGCAGGAATACACTAATAGCTCTCCTTCTACTGTCTACCGTAAGGTATGCCTACATATAATCAAGGGTAAAGTACTGAGTTAAAATGCATTAAAATATGCGTGTCAATATATTTTACAACACGCTTTGCATAGGCATATTAAGCTCCCAACCCATTGATATAAAAGCGATTTAAAAGTTGGCGCAAGCCTTGCATTAATTTTTACATGCAAGCGGTATAACAATAGTTAAGGATGTATATATGAAGTATTTAACCCTCGTAGTTTTAGTTAGTTTTTTGAGCTCATTAGTCTCATTTAACGTGAAAGCAAATCTTATTGTCGATTTTGACTTTGATTCAAGCAGCGTGTTCGATAACAATGATCGTTTATTTAATCCTGATAATTATTGGCTAAGAGCGACAGGGTTTATCTCTGAGAACGGTGTACAAACACCAGCAGACCTCGATAAGACTGACTCAGGATTGGGTGTATTAGGTGGTCCAAACGGCAGCTTGTTGAGTCGAACACTTGCGACTTCTACTCAAACCTTACCAACATTCTCATTGATAAATTTTCAGCCGGGTTTCTTGTTCGATAATATCGAGGTATTTTTTGGTCTGCAGGAACCCGACTCTCTAGAGGCTGGAGAGTTAGCAGAACTGATAGTACTAAACAATGGTGTAGAAGTCGGAAGAACAACTCAGGAAGGCCCTTCTGGAAGCATTAGCTTACAAGCAACTGGGGACGAAGCTGTAATCTTCGCTAGTAACATTGATACTGACTTTAGAGTCAAAGCAGTTGCCTTTGATGTACCGGCACCAGCTATAGGTATGATGGCAATGTTCGTAGCTTGTGTTATGTTCGCTCGCCGTTTAAAGGCATAATGCTAGAAAAGTAAAGCTGACGATTCCTCAAAAGTCAAAAGCGCCGATGGTTATGTTGATTATTCAATTTGAACCTTCGGCGCTTTTTTGTGGGTGCATTAAAACATTGGGCACTTAAAGCTTATATTAATTACTTCAATCGCCTCGCTCTAAGTTGTTTTCCTTTGACTTTGTTCTCTCTTAAAAATGCTAGGGCGCGTTTCACGCTTCTGATTTTGATCGCCATATACGACTTATCATGAGTAACATTTATCTTTCCAATATCGTCTTTTGGCAATTCTCCCTTCTTAATAAGGGCCCCAATTAGATCTCCCTTACTTATTTTTTGTTTTTTACCGCCGTCAATCATTATGCATTGATGTTCTGGTTCAATAATTCTGTTCGCGTGAAATCGCAAGGACTGTGAATGTTTGACCTGAATACTAGAATGGGTCGATGCAGCAATTTCTTTAAGCAGTTTTTCTTGTGACTCTTTGATGAGCGTGACTGCCAAGCCTTTTTGATTAGAGCGTCCCGTTCGGCCAATACGATGAGTGTGAATATCGGCACTGTCAGCTAAATAAGCGTTTATAACCAAGTCAACCTGCTCTAAGTCTAATCCTCTTGCCGCAACATCGGTGGCAACCAAAATATTTAAGGTAGATAGACTAAACTGAGTAAGTACCTGTTGTCGCTCTTGTTGGGTTAAATCACCATGCATTGCCTTCGCGATAAACCCCATTTGGTATAGTTCGTCAGCTAAACTCTGTGTATCTTGTTTTGTTTGACAAAAAATGATGCAGGAAGGCGATTGATAATGAGTTAATACTGCTGCAGCCGCGTAATGGCGCCTCTCGTTTTGAATTACATAAGCTATCTGACTTATATTGCTATGTTGTGTGTTGGTATCAACTTCTATTACTTTCGCTTGTTTCAAATAACGCCGGCTCAGTTGCTCAATTTTCCCCTCAAAAGTGGCAGAAAACAACAGACTTTGTTTTTGTTTTGGGAGCTGTTTGAGCACCCACTCCATTTGATCTGCAAAGCCCATGTCCAACATTCTATCAGCTTCGTCCAAGACTAAGCATTTCACATTAGATATGTTTAAAGCTTCCTTACTGATCAAGTCCATCACACGCCCCGGCGTTCCCACCACGATACTTGGTGTATGCACTAAAGATGCGATTTGAGGGCCAATTGCCACGCCACCCACAAAGGTTGATATTTTGGTATTCGAGTGAAACTTTGCCAACAGTCTTAGCTGCTCTGAGACTTGGTTGGCTAATTCTCGAGTTGGGCACAAGACTAAGCCAAAAAGTCCGCTGTGGGAGTCTTTTTCCGTACCAATTAAGCCTTGAAGAAGCGCCAAACCGAAGGCGAAAGTTTTGCCCGAGCCTGTTTTCGCGCGCACTGCAGCATCTTCTCCATTAATAATATGAGGCAGACAAGCTTGCTGCGCCTCTGTCAATTCTTCAATAGAGAGCTCAGATAAAGCCATAGTAAGCTGTGGAGCTAGGTTTAATTCATTAAATTTCATTAAACGAGCTTCCAGTTTAGGGTTTGACCCGCAAAAAACGGCACGATTGTATCCTTATTAGGTAGGTCTATTTGTTCAGGTACTTTCCAAGCTTCTTGGCGCAAAGTAATGCTACTTTGATTTCTTGGGAGTCCATAAAAATCAGGACCAAAGTGACTGGCGAAGCCTTCTAATTTGTCCAAAGCACCTAGATCATCAAAAATCTGAGCATATAGCTCTATCGCGCTCCACGCACTATAACAACCTGCGCAACCACACGATGATTCTTTCTTATGTTGTTCGTGTGGCGCAGAATCAGTACCTAAGAAAAACTTGGAAGAGCCAGACGCGACCACCTCTTGTAAGCGTTGTTGATGAGTATTTCTTTTCAAAACTGGGAGGCAGTAGTTGTGTGGTCGCACGCCACCGACTAGTAGGTCATTTCTATTCAACAAGAGATGTTGAGGTGTGATCGTCGCGGCCACCTTGTCTGATTGTTCTAGAACAAAGTCTGCAGCGTCTTTCGTTGTTATATGTTCAAATACAATTTTTAGCTTTGGAAAATGCTCGACCAACTTGGCTAAATATCTATCGATAAAAGCTTTCTCGCGGTCAAAAATATCTATATGGGATTCAGTCACTTCACCGTGGATTAATAAAAGCATCCCACAATGCTGCATTGCTTCGAACACCGGATATAAACTTTCGATACCTTTTACAGCAGCATCAGAGTTTGTTGTCGCACCAGCGGGGTAAAGCTTACTTGCAACAATACCCGCCTTTTTCGCTTTGATTATTTCTTCTGGGCTTGTGGTATTGGTCAAATATAGCGTTACCAACGGCTCGAAATTATCTTGCTCAGGCACCGCTTCTAAAATTCGCTCTTTATATGCAAGCGCTAATTCAGTGTTTATTACGGGCGGCACCAAATTAGGCATTGCAATCGCTCTCTTGAAGCAACGTGAAGTTGCTGGCACAGTTTCTAACAGCATATCTCCATCACGAAAGTGAAGGTGCCAATCGTCAGGGGTTTGAAGAGTAAGAGTTCGCATGCGGTTAACCTAATTCAATAGAAAATTTTGCGTGCATTATGCCTTAATTTAATGCTCTTTGCACAAGCACCCGCGCTATACTTGAGCATGTCAAATATAAAGGTATTAAACTACCTTGCATGAAAACTTGCTGAAAATCGGCAATAAATATTTCGAAAGATTTTTAAGCAAATGATGTTCTCATCTATAATAAATAAAAAGTACACAGGAATACGCCTTGTCCTCAAATACTCACTCGATCATCAGCATAAATAATTTGATCGGTTCAAACTCGTGGTACATCAAAACACTTATTTGGTTACTTGACCGAATGCTCGGTATTGCCAAGATGAACAAGTTATATCAGTTGCATCAAATGCAGGGCTTATCAAAAGAAAAGTTTGCCGACAGACTGATCGGACTACTAGAGTTAAAAATTACTGGGATTGATGAGCTTCAACAAAAAATTCCAAAATCGGGACCGGTGGTAATCGCCAGTAACCACCCCTTTGGTGGTATTGAGGGCGTGATTCTGGCGCGTGCAATCAGTGAGGTACGCCCTGATCTAAAAGTACTTGCTAATAAAGGATTAGGGATTTTTAAAGAACTAAAAGACTATTTTATTTTTACCAACCCGCTTTCCGAAAAAGATCCTCAGAACGGACCATCTTTGCGGCATTGTATTAGGCATGTTGAGTCACAAAAAGCCCTTTTATTGTTCCCAGCAGGCAGGGTTTCGTATTATCAACAAGACAAAGCAAGGATAAGCGAGCATACATGGAATAAGATTGTCGGGCGGTTGAGTCGCATAGAAAATTGTCATTACGTACCAGTGTATGTTGATGGTCAAAACAGCAAATGGTTTTATCGCCTGGGTAGAGTTTACTACCGAATACGAATGCTGTTATTGGCACGAGAACTTTTAAATAAAAAAGCATCACACGTTGGTATTCATTCGGGTTATCCCATCAAACATACAATGCTTAAAAATGTTGAAAAAGAGTCTCAAGCTCCCCTATGCAGGGCTCTTAGCTATGTTCAAAGTCCAAGTTGGAACTATACATGGCCCCCTGACACTAGCACTCAATTGAAACCTATCGCTCTTGCCTGCTCACCAGAGCTTATTGAAAAAGAACTGACTGAATTACCAGACAATCAGCTTCTAGTAAAAACCTCAAAGTACAATGTGTATTTTGCTTACCAAGCGCAAGCACCGAACATTGTGAACGAGATCGCTAGACGTCGCGAAATTGTGTTTAGAGATCACAATGAAGGTAGCGGAGAGCCAATTGATAGCGACAATTTTGATGCGAGCTATGTGCATTTGTTTATTGTGCGTTTAAGTGACAAAGAGATAATGGGGGCTTACCGTATCGGCTTAAGTGACCAATTATTACAACAAAGTGGTATGTCAGGTTTGTATTTGAGCAAGATGTTTAAATTTGCACCTAATTTTGTGAATCAAACAGAGCCTTGCATGGAAATGGGGCGGTCTTTTTTAATTCAAGAGTTTCAAGCGTCGTTTCAGGGCTTACTTTTATTGTGGAAGGGGATCGGTGCATTTGTTATGAAATACCCACAATACAAAACCCTTTACGGTACCGTGTCGATAAGTAAGCTATATCATCCGAAAAGCGTCAAATTAATAGAGAGTGCGCTTATTAAAGAAAGTGATCGATTAGGTGTTGAGCCAATCCATTCACTGCCTATGACACTGCATCCAGAGTTGCAAGACTTTTCAGACTCTAAGAATTTAACTCCCTATTTGAAAACAATGCTTAACTCTCTTGAAAAAGATGGTAAAGATATTCCAGTTTTAGCCAAACAGTATCAAAAACTTGGGGCTCGGTTTCATGCATTAGGAATTGATACTAGTTTTAACCATACTCCAGGCTTACTATTGAGCGTTCATTTGCCAAGCGCATCCCCAAAACAGCTAAAACTATATTTAGGTGAGCACTATGAGCAATACACTAAACACTGAAATCAGGGTAAAGAGCTAACTAGGGTCTGTTCAGACCCTAGGCAGATTGATTAATATTAGTGATGGTTGCAGGCGCATAACCAAAGTATTTGGGGATATCTTTATTCTGCATAGCGCACATAACCTTAACCAAGGCGTAATGATGTATCGCATGACTGCTGACAAATACCAGCTCACGCTCCACGGTAGACGAGCACGTCGTAGAGTGGCTTTTCTGCACGTCAATTTCAGAAGTGACACTAAGTTGAAGGTCTAATTCAGATGACTCAATGTTCTCTAAACGTTTGGTGATTTTCTCAAAAGCCTCGATGGCATACTGTGGGGTTTGCTCAACCTCGTTATAACGATTACGCTTGTTGTAATTCACATGGCGAGTTTCAATACCATCTAGCAGTGCAGTAAAGTGGTCCACAATATGACGCATATGCGCCCCGATACTACTTGGAAAGTGCGGAGGAAGCGTTTTTTGATACTCATGACTGCTCAAGTCATCTAATAAATCGATGGCTTGACTCACAATTGCGATGTAGCTACTAGACATAGCGTTCCTTGATTAAAAAGTATTTAGCGTTTTATTGCTGTAGTCTGAATCCGCTACTTTACGCCATTATTATTATTGACGAGTTAACGTTTCTTTGTCTTATAGTGTAGACCGCTATTCAATATTTTATATTTCAATTTCTTATTCTTTTACAGATATTCATGAATGTTTGACGAAAATCAATTCCTTCGTAGAATATCCAAGCGAATTTGCAAACTCAATCAGTGATGACTGAATGTCAGGATCAAGTGTTGGTGTCCGTGACAAAATCCACAAATAATCTCGATCTGGTCCAGTGACCAATGAATATTGGTAATCTTTATCTAACTTCAATATGACATAACTCGCATAAAAAGGTCCGAAAAATGAAACCTTCAAATGGCCAATGTTAGATTCACCAACAAAATAGGCTTTACCTTCTGCCTTGTTCCACTCATCTGAGGCACGATTATATCCAGTATTTATTACTCTGATACCCCCGTCTTCTTGTAGCAGATATTCAGCTGTTACTTGCTCCAATCCTCGCTCAAAACTATGATCTAGTCTTGCAATCTCATACCACTTACCAAGGTATTTTTCTTTTTCAAAACCAATTACTGGTGCAGTGCCCTCTGGTATTCCGGTACAGGCAGATAATAAGGTTACGCCTATTGCTAGAAATAGGGTTTTAAAGCTCTTTAATTTCATTTTTATCCTTTCTCTGTCAATCGAGAATATTCCCATCACTTTCTATTTTAGCATCAACTATTTAGTGTTTTTCCTCTGTCTTATCTGGCATATAAAAAAATGCACAGAATAAAGGGCTAAGCTGTATCTTCAAAAATTCACATTGCAAAAGAGTGTTGCAGCGCAATTGCTTAAAACGCATACGTATTCAATGTATACGTAATGATATACTTTGCTAACATATTATTAGCTAACAATAGAAAGTGCCGAATGAAATTACCAATTCATCAATATTATCCTGAAGCAAGCCAACTTATCTTAGGTGCTATGCACCTTGGAGCGCCTTGGGATTCTTCTCCAGTCAGTAAAGATAACATCACTGAGGCAATGGACCTACTAAGTACGGCTTTAGACAATAACATTAATATCCTCGATCTCGCTGATATTTATACTTTTGGAAAAGCAGAGACGACAATAGGAGAAGTGTTTAAAAGAGAGCGTTCATTAAGACCTCATTTGATATTGCAAAGTAAGGTTGGGATTAAACTACCGACCGAAGATACAGTAAAACAATATGACTTGTCAGCCGCATGGTTAACTGAATCGGTTAATGCCTCAGTCAAGCGTTTACACGATAACCAGCTAGACGTGCTTTTCCTTCACAGACCAGATCCCTTGTTCAGATTAGACGAGAGTATGGAAGCGCTGAGTAAACTACATCAACAAGGCAAATTTGAATACTTGGCGGTGTCTAACATGCATGCGGGTCAAATCGCCTATTTGCAAAGCGGTACTCAAATACCAATCATTGCTAATCAACTTGAAATGAGTCTGCAAAGCTATGATTTTGTGGAAGACGGCATTACCACAAATACCAAATTAAACGCGACTAACGGATTTCCACGAGGCACTATTGAATATTGCCAACAAACCAACATGCAATTGCAAGCGTGGGGCTCGATGGCTCAAGGACGATTTTCAAGCCTAAATGACAATGCAAGTCCAGAACAGAAAAACACTTTTGAAGAAACCTCACGTTTAGCCCAACAGTATGACACTAACAATGCAGCTATTGTGCTGGCTTGGCTTATGAAGCACCCAGCAAATATCCAACCCGTTATCGGTACGACCAAAAGTGAGAGATTGATAGATGCCGCTCAGTCAGTCGGTATTAAGTTAAGCAGAAACGATTGGTTCTCATTGTATCAAGCGATACGTGGAAGTGAGATACCTTAACCCAAAGATTAGACAAAACCCGCTCTGACAGCGACCTTAGGAAGGCAAATGAAAAATTTAGTGAACTTATCAAAACTGCTTTTTGCGTTAAGCGCAGGGGCATTATTGTTTTCTTGTGCCAAGCAAGAAAACAATACTGATGAAAACAATGCTGATAATGGGGAGTCTGCAAACTCTGTAATTGAGAGCACACAAATCAAATCTGATAAAAACACTTCAAATCTCCAAGGTGATGAAACGGATACGCACGCGAATCACTATTTAACGAGAGATATTCAAAAAGAAATTTTCTATTTCGTTTTGCCCGATCGCTTTCACAACGCAAAGCCAGAAAATGACAATGGTGATCCAAATCGTCCGATATCATTTGGTGGCTTCGATCCAACAAGTAAATGGGCCTTTAACGGAGGTGATATTGCAGGCTTAGAGGCAAAGTTAGATTATCTGCAAGGTCTAGGGATCACGAGTATATGGATGACGCCCATTTTACGAAACCGAGCAATCCAACCCGACGGTTTTGGGCATCATGGTTATTGGGTAGTAGATTTTACTGAAATAGACCCGCATTTTGGTAGCAATGATGATCTCAAAAGCTTAATCGCAGCAGCGCATGATCGAAATATGAAGGTATTTTTTGACATCATCACAAACCATACTGCCGATGTAATTAAGTACGAAGAGTGCCACCTGCCGAGCGGCGAGTTCATCAATAAACAGAAAAAAGGTTGCCCTTATATTAGCTCAGAAGAAATCGCTCAAGGTCGCTCTTACACGCCATTCCTAATGGAAGGAGAAGAGGATGTTAAAGTACCTGCATGGCTTAACGACCCCAAATATTATAACAATCAAGGTGACTCCTTCTGGCAAGGTGAAAGCGCGGTCAAGGGAGACTTTGTTGGTCTAGACGACTTAGATACCAGCCAGCCTGAAGTTATTGACGGATTGACCGAAGTCTTTAAAGAACTGATTTCCGAATTTAAACCCGATGGTTTTAGAATAGACACCGTAAAACACGTTGATATTGAATTTTGGCAATCGTTTGGGCCGGCAATAATGGAGCATGCTCAGAATATTGGTTTACCCGAGTTTTTTATATTTGGTGAAGTATATGATGGTAATCCAGCTGGTTTAAGTAAATTCACTCGACTCGGAAAACTGCCTTCTGTACTTGACTTTAGTTTTAGCTTTAACGTCAGAGATGTCTTGTTTAAAGGTATGGAAATCAATCGTATAGGGCAATTATTCGACAACGACGATTATTATCGTGATCACGACTCAACTCCCAACGATTTATTGAATTTTTTGGGTAATCATGACATGGGAAGGGTTGGCCACTTTATAGAAAGCGATGCACCTGAATTGTCAGAAAAAGAAAAACTTCAACGCAGTAAAGTTGCGCACTCTTTGATGTATTTCTCCCGTGGAGTACCCGTGGTTTACTATGGTGACGAACAGGGTTTCACCGGAGACGGTGGAGATGTAGATTCACGCGAAAATATGGACCCATCTAAAGTTAGCGTGTACAACGATAATAACTTAATTGGCACAAATGCCACGACCGCTCAATCAAATTTTGATCAAACTCACCCTCTGTATGAGCATATTTCAAAGCTCGCGAAGCTACGAAAAGCTCACTTAAATTTACAATCGGGTATCCATGTTAATCGCTTTATTGATGAGCAAAAACGCGTCTATGGATTCAGCCGCCTATTGACCGAGCATATGCAAGACTTTTTGGTTGTCATGAATTTCTCAAGCCAAGCACAAACTTTAAGCCTCGACGCAAATGGCCTAGCCTATGAGTTACTGGCCTCTTCTGAATCAGATGAGCTTAAACTGAATACTCTTAAACTAAATAATGATACAGACCAGATAGAAGCTACGCTACCGGCCTATGGCTTTGCTTTATTAAGGTCCAAAGGCTCGTTTCCCACGAGTGAGATAAGTGCAATTGGCCTTCTTGAGCCATACGAGGAAAACGACCGAATTGTATTACCTGTCAATATTGAATTTACGAATAAGGAACAATTCAATATGGCCGAGGTGAAATTTTTCGCGCTAGGTGAAAATGGAAGCAAACGAGTTCTTGGCTACGACCAGACCTTCCCATATAGAGCAGTTTTGATGCACGAGGAGTTACAGGGGGTTCAAAAAATACTTGTTGAAGTCAGTAACTCCAAAGAGCAATTGATTAGCGAGGAGTTTGTTCTCTAATTACTCAATTCAACGCACAATACAGTTCTTTTAAACAGTCATTGAAAACAGCTCGTTAAATAATACTGCTCTGCACTCAATTGTAGTGTCTGCCAATAATTAGATAGCCTCTATCATTGGCAGGCATGTTTACAAGACCTTACATCGAGAGTTAAAGCGCCAGTCACCCAACGCTTATTTTTGCATTTCTCTACGATTGAGCGTCTGACATAATATATTTATAGCTCAATATTCAAATCGCTACCAAAGCCACTTCCATATACGAGTGCGTTTAAAAATAACCTGTTTGTACCGCGGCTTGCTCCTCGGAAATTAGGCTGGCCAGAAAACATAATTATTTGGCCTTTACCCACATTTTCACGGGCAAGATAACTCGAATTAGCAATACGTTTAGCGCCCTCTGGCCATAACAAGCCACTCATTCTTACATGAAGCTTTTTATCATTCGGTATTGCATACCAACTAGCAAACTCCTCTCTTTCAACCGGTGTCTCTAAGTTTTCGTAGACGCCCACAGACACTACCGACTCAGCTCGACCTTTGGTAACAAGGACGGCTTGATTTCGGTACAATAAAGGCAGTGTTTCATTCACACCAAAGGTGAGCCAATGTTTTTGATCAACAGTACCTGCTGCCATAGCTCCTCGAGGCATGAACAATCGTTGCCAATTATTACGTTTCTCTAACTCATCTTTATCCAGCATTTTACCCATATTTTGCCAAGGATATTTCACGTCTAGATCGAGTTCAGAAGAAAATAACGTTTTAGAAGGTAATGCTGATTCCTTCGATAATAATTTGCGCTGCAATGCCAAGTTATACTCATCGGCTTCTTCAAAGATATCATCAACAAGCTTTATATTACCTGTTTTACGATGCTTACTGACTAAAGCGCTCGCACTATCATTAGTAATCAAAGTCCCACCTTGCGATACCCAAGTCATTAATGCTGATATAACGTCATCATCTAGACTCCCCCACCGGCTGGGCATGACAATAGTATTGTAGCGACGCAAATCAGCACTATTTAAAGAATTTGCATCTAAATGGCTATGACGAATACCGAGATTGCTATCTATACTCCACCAAGTGACACCAACATCGTAAGCACTTGAACCTGTTTGTGATGCAATCGCGATTTGAGGTTTATTCAGTAAAACAAAATGACGTCCTCCCCAATCTGGTAAGGTTCCTCTGCCTAAGCCTTGTGTAATGGACGCGACAGGCAAAGCTAACTCCCTAGCCGTTTGGTCAATGAGTGAAATCAAGCTTTTATTGTTAATGTTGTCAGTGATCGTGACTGCAACCGTCCCTCTGCTGAAGTCTTGCTGGTTAAACCTAGCCGCTTTATCAATGGCTCTCACATAAACGCCTTGCTCCATTAATCGCGCAGCAAAAGCCACAGATTTATCATCTGCACCATCTACAAGCCAAGCAATAGCATTAGGGTTTAATTCAGAGGGAACAAAAGTGGGCTTTTTATATTCTTGGGTATTTTTGGTGATTTCATCATCAACTGTATAGGCTTCTAAGCCATACATCATGGTCAAATTCCAAGCTGAGGTGTCGTACATAATAGAACGGCCCTCCGCGAGGACTTTTTGTCTTTCTTCCTCCACAACTTCAGGTAATAAACCAGCATCAAATTCCATTATGGCATTGAGTAAACGGGCTTCAGGTTGGCGATTAATTATCACTAAACTGCCTGGTGCGAGCTTTACATTAACCTGTTTGCCAAAATGGTTTTTTGCCTTTTTAAGCTCAAGTTCTTTGGTACTAACACGCACTTCAATATCTTGAGCAAGGAGTTTTTCTGCGAGCAAATGCAAGCGACTTTGATTTTTCGTTTTTGCAATTACAAATGTAAGGTCTTTATATGGACTTTTTGAAGAAACAAGTCTTTTTCTATCTTGCCAATAGTCTTGATACATCGCCTTAGAATTCTCTAAAAGCGTCTGCAAATTGGCAAGTGTACTCACATATTGATGATGAACGGACTCCATATAGGTTTGGATAGTACCTTCTGGTCGCCTTACTCCGTCTTCAGCCATTCTGCTTTGCTCATACAGAATATGCATGCTTCCGCGATACTCAGCATAGTTTGAGTAACCTGGGTACCAATTTTCAAACCATTCCCCAGTATAATAACGCCAACCTTGTTTATCAAAAGAAGCAGCTTGGTCTTGCGCAAATACCTTCGCCCATTTTTGAACACTTGGATCTATATTTTTGTTTAATGGTTGTCGTGGAGGCCCCATAAGATAGGTATCTTGAGGACCCATTTCATGACCATCAATCATTAATTGCGGTCGCCACTTATTGATTAAAGCAACGCGACCCTTCGTTTCAGGTTGTGTAAGGTAAAAGAAGTCTCTATTTAAATCAAATAGATAGTGATTGGTTCTACCATAAGGCCAATCACCTCGATGCAATAAGGCTTGGTCGTCGACATTAGGAGAAGTACCTCTGTACTGTTCTAGTGACTTGGCAAACCTTGCTCGACCATCGGGGTTCATTTGTGGGTCGATGACAATAATCATATTTTCGAGCATGTTCGCGGTTTGTTCACTGCTATCCGCAATAAGGTGGTAAGTTGCTGCTATAGCTGCATCCGCGCCTGAGGTCTCGTTACCGTGAATAGAATAAGCCATCCAAGCAACGGCGGGTAAACGATCTATAATCACTTTTGCCTGCGCATCAGATAAACCTCTTGGGTCTGCGAGTGTATTAAGATCCTTTTTAATATCATCAAGCCTGCTGATTATTGCAGGGCTTGAAATGAACAAAGCATGCAGAGGTCTTCCTTCATGACTTCTTGCATATTCGAGCACTTTCATTCGATCAGTTTCTTGTTGCCATGTTGATATCGCTTTCGTTATTTGCGCAGGTGTTGCCACTCGAGAACCCACTTCAAAGCCAAGGATATCTTTCGGCTTAGTAATTGTGCCCAAATAATCACCCTCTAGTATGGGGATAGAATAATCGAGTTGAGGATTATAGGTAGGCTTCATCAACAAGCTTGCATGACTTTGACTTACCAGTAGAATAATTGAGGCAGTAATCAATAGGCTCATGTACTTTTTGAGCATAGTTATTTCCTTTGAGGTCGGTCGTTTTATTTAATTATTTTTGTATGATTAATAGTGAAGCTTTTCTCGAAAAAATACTAGTCTGTTTGTAAAGCTATTGATAACGTGGCTTTCATGTATTCCATTGATACACAAGTATGAAAGTGATTAAAATGATGATAGTAAAAAGCGTTTGGATAAAATAATTTACAAAGGCTTTATCACTATTGAAATGCCTGCATAAACGTTCGGCCTTTAACCGACGAGTACATAATAAACGGTTAATAAAGCAGTGGAATGTTATCTACACTCCTGCATATGAGAAATATAAGGACGACATACTATCCGCATAAAACGTTTTAGCCTTATGCTATAAAATATACTTCTAAAAAGAAGTATGTACTCACAAACAAACTAAGAAAAATCACAAACGTTCGTACAAGTTTAGGATTTAAGAGCTTTGAAATACGAGCAGCAATATAGCCCCCACTTACGGTTCCGAGCATAAGTAAAAACCCCTCATACCAGGCAATTTTTCCATCAATAGTAAAAAGTAACACAGCAAATACAGAGACGATAGCGGAGCTCACGAGCTTCAAGCCATTCATAGTATTTATGTTTTTATGCCCGATTAGGACAAAATAAGTGAGTAAGAGAATGCCTAAACCCGCATTAAAAAAGCCACCATAAAGACACACGATAAAGAGAAGAAAGCCCGTAAGGCTTCCTGAACGCTTGGCTATTCGAGACTTAGTTAAGCTCGATTGAGAGAGAAACAAATTTATACGCTCTCCAAAACTGAAAAGAATCGTTGCGACTAACAAAAGCCAAGGCACAAAATCTTTAAACAGAGCGTTGGGGATCTGAAGTAAAAGCATCGCTCCTGCTATTCCACCAAGCATACTTAATATAATGGTAGATTTTAAATATTGGCTTTGTTTGAGCTCTTCTTTAAAAGCTAAAGCGCCACTAATATATCCTGCGCTTGACGAAAAGGTGTTCGTTGTATTTGCGATTAATGGAGGGATACCCACAAAGATAAGCGCGGGGAATGTGATAAAACTGCCGCCACCTGCAATTGAATTGAGCATACCGCCGAGCATACCTGCGACGAGTAGGACAACAAAATCAACCATTCAACAATCCCTTGTTAGTTATTACAGCCGCGGATCTAGTTACTGACTCGGTCTCTTTAAATTTCGATGCAGAAAACAACGATATATGAGCGTGCAAATTACTTAAGCCCAGCTCGTAGTCTTCCATATTACAATCAACTAAAATACGGTCTACGAAAAGACAATCTAACAAAAGCTCCGAAATATTGTCTACTGTTCGTCTTGCCTTAAGACTTGTTGGCACTTTTATTTCCTAGTCATTTCATAAACCGAAACAATATTAAACGTCAGAACAATACACAACAAAAATTATTCTCTTAGCGCACTCTGACACAAATGCCAATACATTGATTGCATGCAATAAAACTAACCCATACCATGATATATATAGGCTTTGAGCATGTTTATAGATTGTTCCGAACGGGTTTTTCGCTATACTGAGTATGACCGTTTACATGATGCAAAATAATTAATTAAGGGAATCTATATGAAATGGGTGGTGTTTAATCAAAAAGGCGGTGTTGGCAAATCTACCATATGTACTAACCTCGCTTCCGTCGGCGCCATACAAGGAAAAAGCTCTTTATTAGTGGACCTAGATGCTCAAGGAAATAGCACATATTACGCAGGGTGTGACTTAGAACCTAAAAGTTTATCCGTTGCAGACATGTTTAAACAGGTTTCCGGTTGGTTTGGCAAACAACAAACCGAAGACGAATTTGTGCACCCCAGTACCGTTGATAATTTGCATGTAATGCCATCTTCCCCAACTCTTAGCGATTTAGAAAGGGAATTAGAAAATCGTTATAAGATGTTCAAACTTCGCGACGCCCTTAAGGCCTTAGAAGAAAATTATGACGACATCTGGATCGACACACCACCAAACTTCAACTTTTACACTAAAGCCGCTTTAATCGCCGCAGATGCGTTTATTGTTCCCGTTGATTGTGATGACTTTTCGGTACAAGCAGTTACGCGTTTATTAGATAATGTGATGGAAATTAAATCTGACCATAATCCCAATCTACAATTTGTTGGCGTAGTCGTTAACCAATTTACCTCTCAGGCAAAGTACCCTAAGGCACTTATATCGCAATTAGAAGAGCAAGGCTTACCCTTATTTGATACGCGAATAAACGGCGCAATTAAAGTTAAAGAGTCTCATGCAGAGCAGCGCCCAATTGTACTTGGCTATCCTAAGCATAAGGTCAGCCAACAATTTACAGATTTACACGCCGAAATCTTATCAAAATTGGTCTGAAGAAAACCAAAGAAACGCAATATCAAATACTTTGATATCAGGCGTTTATAGACAAAAGTAAATATACAAAATTGGTAAAACCATTCACATACCGCGATAGTATAAAAATAAACGTTGGTATCTATCATTACAATCTTGTTCCAATCGAAGTTGAGTGTGATGTAGACATAATAAGTGAGGGCATACTTGAATAATTTTCAATTTTCTAGCTGCAAAAGAATCCTCAATGAGCTTGGCGGCATAAGCAAATGTGCCGAGCTGTGTATGGAGTTGAATATTACAAAACCGCTTATAGTAAGCGACAGGGGGATTGAAAAAAACGGCATCCTTGATTTGTTAATCGACAATTTAGACGAACATTCATTTAACTACCTGACCTTTAAAGACGTTATACCCGACCCACCCGAAAGTTTAATTTTAGAAATTCGCGCCTTGGCAGAGTCAGAGCAAATAGACGGTGTTATAGGTCTCGGTGGAGGCAGTTCTATGGACTGTGCGAAACTCATCGCGGTTTTGTCTGGCAACGAATTGTCCTTAGAGAGCATTTATGGCATTGACAATATTCCTTGCTCACGATTGCCGCTGATACTTATACCAACGACAGCAGGTACCGGTTCGGAAGTGACACCAATCTCAATCATTACCACCGGAGAAACGACAAAAGCGGGAATTGTTTCCCAAGTTTTATTGCCAGACATCGCTATTTTAGATGCTCAGCTTACTGTAAATCTACCAAGTCACGTTACTGCTGCTACAGGCATCGACGCGATGGTCCACGCTATAGAAGCATTTACCAGTAAACATAAAAAAAACCCTTATTCAGATATGCTTGCAAAAGAGGCGCTTAAATTACTCTCAGCTAATATTGAATCAGTTGTGACCGAACCTCAGAATATCGAAGCTAGGCAAAACATGTTGTTTGGAGCCTGTTTGGCAGGTCAAGCATTCGCAAATGCGCCCGTTGCTGCGGTTCATGCCTTAGCTTATCCTCTTGGGGGACATTTTCATATTTCACATGGGCTAAGTAACGCACTTGTCTTGCCATATGTTCTTGAGTTCAACGGTAGCGAAGCAGATTCGGCTTATGGTGAATTAATACCCTATTTTTCATGCATGAACATTCCAGACAATCAAAATACCCTTTCAGTGCGCAGCAAAGATGGTGCAAGCGCCCATGCTCAAGCCTTAGCAAATTATTTTCTTAGGCTATCGAAGACGCTTGGTTTACCTACAAAACTTAGGGAACTTGGCATTGAAGAATCCGACTTAGAGACTCTCGCATCAGACGCAATGTTACAAACTAGGCTGCTTGTAAATAATCCAAAGGAACTCAGTTATCAAGATGCATTGAAGATTTATAAAAAAGCATTCTAAGCGCTTACTTGGCTATGTTTAAGGTGCTAAGAAGACAAGAAATTATCTATACACAACTGATTAGGAAGCATTAATGTCCAAACAATCCCCCCTAAGTCGAGACGACTTTTTCTTTTTCACTGATATAGATACCCGATGGATGGACAATGATGTATACGGTCATGTGAATAATGTTGTTTATTACAGCTACTTCGACAGCATCGTAAATCGGTATTTAATAAACAATCATGTACTTGATATTAAGCGATCTGAAATTATCGGCTTAATGGTAAAGTCAGAGTGTTACTTTCATTCAAGCGTTGCCTTTCCTGAAGCACTTGAAGGCGGGTTTAGCTTAAAGCGAATAGGCAATAGTTCGGTCGAATACCAATTAGGCATTTTTAAGAAAGGCAGTGATCATACAACAGCTCACGGATTTATGACTCATGTTTTTGTTGAGCGCAAGGTTCAAAAACCTAAGAAAATAGAGGGAGATTTGCGCTTAGCCCTAGAGAGAGCTCTTGTAAAATAGAATAAAAAAACGAGACCTGAAAGACCTCGTTTTTTGATCGTACTTCAAATGATTTTGATAAAATATTACAGTAGTAAAGCGAGCCCTTATAGCTGAAAAAACTCGCGACGCAAATCTCTGTCGGTTTTAAAAGCGCCACCTAATGCGGAGGTTTTTGTATAAGAACTCGTGTCTCGAATACCCCGCGCTTTAACACAGTAATGAGTTGCATTTATGCTAATGGCAACGTCGTCGGTGCCGGTTAAAGCTTGAAGTGCTACCATTACTTGCTGGGTCAAGCGTTCCTGCACCTGAGGCCGCTGGGCAAAAAACGATACCAAACGATTTATTTTACTAAGCCCAATTACCGTCCCTTTGGGAATGTAAGAGACCGATGCCACTCCGTCTATCGTCACAAAATGATGCTCGCAAGTACTCGTCAAACTAATATCAGTCACCTGAACGGGCTGCTCGATGCTCATTTTGTTTTCGATTTGCGTAATTTTCGGAAAATTAGCGTAATCCAATCCACTGAAAATTTCATTCACATACATTTTGGCAATGCGGTTTGGCGTGTCTTGCAAGCTGTCGTCATTCAAATCCAAACCAAGCGCTTGCATGATTTCTGTCATATTTTGTTTGATTTTAATTCTTTTTTCTTCAGCGTTAAGGCCGTTGTCTACCATAGGCGTTTCGAGCCCAGCAGTAATCAAGGCATCGCGCACTAATCGAGCCTGCTCAGACAATTGAGATTTGTTGGTGGCTCCATGCATGACAATTTTTTCGTTCGCTAACATCATCCGTCCAATTAGTTATTTAATTCTATATACGCATATTTTTAAAGCTGGTTTACAATTTGATTATAAAAACACATTATCTTAGATCTTTGTCTTACATACTCGCGTAAATTTTAACTCTTCAAACATGGAAACAGCCTCATGACAGCACCTATATTAATTACTGGTGGCGCACAGCGTCTTGGATTGGCCATAGCAGAATCACTGTTGGAAAAGCAACAGCCTGTTATTGTAACATATCGGACTAAAAAACCATCGCTTGATCGACTCATCGATAAGGGTGCGTTGGCTTTACATG
This sequence comes from Glaciecola sp., assembly GCA_965658765.1. Lineage (GTDB taxonomy): Bacteria > Pseudomonadota > Gammaproteobacteria > Enterobacterales > Alteromonadaceae > Glaciecola. Next base: position 23,163 of record CBFHTO010000044.1, read on the forward strand.
CTGATTTTGCAAATGATGAAGGGGTTCAGGAGTTTATTCGAACGTTATCTACTCAGTGCTCTTCACTGCGCGGGATTATACACAATGCTTCTGACTGGAATAGTGAAAAAAATAATCCTAACTACGCCAGTCTGTTTCATCAAATGATGATGGTACATGCAAGTGCGCCTTATCAAATTAATCAGGCTTTTTCGGACAAAATAGAAAGTGGTGGTGATATCATCCATATGACGGATTACGTCCAAGACAAAGGCAGCAATAAGCATATTGCCTACGCTGCGAGTAAAGCTGCATTGCATAATCTCACTCTGTCCTTCGCCAGTAAATTAGCTCCTAATGTGAAAGTTAATTCAATTGCGCCATCATTGCTTATGTTCAATGAAGATGACAGTGATGAATATAAGGCAAAAGCGCTTTCGAAATCGATATTAGGGATATGCCCCGGTGCGATTGAAGCTGTAAAAGCGGTTCACTACCTACTTGAAAGTGAATATGTAACAGGCCAATGCTTGCATCTAAACGGTGGAAGGCATTTAAAATAATTGCATTTTGTTCTTTAATTTTTATGTGGTTTGTTAAAATAAAGGTATAAACATAAATAAACTCAATGAGCGAACGTCTGTATGCACGAACCATTGAACGAGACATCACAATACACTTTGTTACCTGAATGGGCAGAACAAGAGGCCATTATTCTGGCTTGGCCGCACGAGACAACTGACTGGGCTCTTAATCTAGCGGCAACAAAGCAATGTTACCTTGATCTGATTGCGAACATTAATGCCTGCGATGTCCCCGTTCTATTGTTATGCGATAAGGCTTCTAAGGATGAAGTAAAAACACTGCTGCCTGCTGATGCAAGACTTGCGATTATTGAAGCAGAATATAATGACACATGGGTGAGGGATTACGCATTTATCACTGTGGCTTCAGGCTCTGAGCATGTACCATTAAATTTTTTATTTAATGGTTGGGGACAAAAGTTCAAGGCCGATAAAGACAATGCAGTAAATGCGATGTTGAGCATTTACTGTAGAAATGAAATGCGTTCTATACCGGTTGTTTTAGAAGGCGGAGCTATTGAAATAGATGAGAATCAACATCTTTTGTCTACTCAGTCTTGCTTATTAAACCCTAAACGTAATGGTGATATGTCTATTGAAGAGTATCGTACCGTTTTTAAACGCTTTTTAGGCGCGACAGAGGTAACTGTATTTGAAAACGGCCACTTAGAGGGAGACGATACCGATGGCCATATTGATACCCTAGTGAGATACACTCCCCTGATGGGAATCGTACTACAGTCCTGCAATAACCGTCCTAGCGACTCTCATTTTGAAGGTCTATTTAAACTTAAAAAAGAAATACAAACATGCTTTCCAAACTATAAAATATACGAACTCCCACTCCCCAATATACAAAATGAAGTTGGAGAGAGGTTGCCGGCCTCTTACGCAAATTACCTAATTTTAAACAAACATATCATTATGCCAGTATACCAAGAGAAAGAAGACCAAGAAGCCGTAGACGTATTGCAAAATGCTTACCCTAATTACACTATCCGATGCGTAAACTGTGCCCCATTAATAGCTCAATTCGGAAGTTTACATTGCATTAGTATGCAAGTACCCACAAACACCTTAAAGCCTGAATATATTGACCAATTACAATTTGGAGTTGTAGAAATATGATAAAGAAAACATTAAATATTGGTCTAGTTCAGCAACAGATTACAGGCAATAATAAGCAGGAAAATTGGGCGGCATCTGCCTCGAAAATTAAAGCGCTTGCCGAACAAGGTTGCGAGTGTATTCTTCTTCAAGAGTTACATTCGACATTGTACTTTTGTCAAACGGAAGACGTTAATCAATTTGACTTAGCAGAGCCAATACCTGGGGCTGCGAGCGAGTTTTTCGGTAAAATAGCAGCTCAGTATAATGTTGTGTTAGTGACATCCTTATTCGAGAAGAGAGCCCCAGGCCTTTATCATAATACTGCTGTCGTTTTTGACAGAAGTGAAGAGATTGCCGGTATTTATCGGAAAATGCATATACCTGATGACCCAGGGTTTTACGAAAAGTTTTACTTCACTCCCGGCGATTTAGGTTTTGAACCAATTAATACTAGTGTCGGAAAACTAGGTGTCTTAGTTTGCTGGGATCAATGGTATCCAGAAGCAGCAAGGTTAATGGCGATGGCAGGTGCCGATATTTTATTTTACCCAACCGCGATTGGTTGGGATCCAAACGATGATGACGATGAAAAGTTTAGACAACAAAATGCGTGGGAAACGATCCAACGAGCGCATGCTGTAGCCAACTCTATTCCTGTGGTTGTGGCAAACCGAGTTGGATTTGAAGCATCACCAAATGAGCATGATCAAGGGATTCAGTTTTGGGGCCACAGTTTTATCGCTGGCCCACAGGGTGAAACACTTGCAATGGCAAGCGATGATGCGGAAGAAAACTTAATGGTATGCCTAGATATGACGCGCACAGAAAATATAAAGCGCATATGGCCCTATTTTAGAGATAGAAGAATAGACGCCTATGATGATCTTACGAAGCGCTGGAAAAGCTAATCTGGAAAGTTTGTCTTATTATATAAAAAGGCATAACTGAGTCATTCAATAGCAGAATCTATCATCAAAACTAATAAGGAGCCGTTTGACGACCTTAAATGATAAATAATCCTAGAGCATGTAAATCCGCTTGTTGTACATAAAAAATGAGGTAGTTTGGGCTCTTTTGTCTCCTTTGTATGACATAAACTCCAAAGCGGGGTCTTGCACGTCCAAACCTCCTGTGTACGCACCGAAAGCTGGCATTAATAAGATTTCAGCATTACTCAAGAAAACCTTACCTTTTACTTTTCTGCGATTAAGTCTATAAGACATTTTGGGGTGATAGTGCCCCACCACCTGAAACTTCGCTGGCCCATGATCAAGTATTTCTGGCTCATGACTGAACATGATTTGCTCGATAATTCGGTATGGTTCTCTGCGACCAAGCACCGAATTGGGAATATCTGGGTCGTGGTTACCAAGCACCCAAAGCCAATCATCACATGTCTTAACGAGTTTATTTAATGTAGTCAGTTCGCTGTCTTCCATTCTCGAAAGCGCGTTTTGATCATGGAATGAATCCCCCAAACAAATAATATGTTTGCATTTATACTTAGTAATGAGGGCTTGCATTCTTTCAATAGTATCTTTGCTATCAAAACGAGGGATCGGATTGGCAAACTGGGAGAGAAAACTGCCTTTTTCAAGATGCAAATCACTAAACACAATCAAATCATATTTAGGCCAAACAAGTGCGCCTGCCGCATCTATTAAAAATCGCTGCTCTCCAAATTTATAAGGAATAACGGTCTGTTCGTGAAGATATTGATGGAGAGTTTCAGGTGATATCATTGATTACAACAGTCGCCATTGTAAGGTCATAACTTCTCTTTTTTCGCCACTTTTGATACTTTCCAAGGGTTCCATGCATCGTCATATGAGGTCTTATGGAATAACTCCATGATGTATGCATATGTTCTTATTACCCTCAAGTAAAAACCCGTATAAACCGGCATCAAGGGCAGAAAGAAGGGCAATAATGCATCCACAGGTCGATAAGAATCTGCTAGCAATATACGCATCATGGCAAACTGAATGCAATTGCCAAAAAAATAAAGAATGTAGTTTACCAACAAGATATAACCCAAGTTTTGTGGCATGTACCAGAGGGTAAAAGTAAAATACACAAACCACTTAATATCGAAAAATAGGTTAAATAGTATATTTTCAGCAACTGAAAAAAAGTTAGAGCCTCTGAAATTAGCACTTGGACTCAAGATATCTAAATGTTTGCGAAGTCGAAAGCGAACCATTGACTTGTCCCAGCGGTATCTTTGTTTGCTGAGTTTACTGAATTTAACTGGCACATTGGTGTAACAAATTGCGCCAACTTCGTGAACGATATCATACCCTAATTTGCGTATTTTGAGTGTTATGTCACCATCTAGGCCTGGACCAACATCCCAACCGCCTATCTGTTCAAGTAGATCTCGCCGAAACGCACCATGCGCACCCGATATTATCCGCAGAATGTTGAGCTCTGAAGAGGCTGTTCGCCCAGCGCTGATTGTTTTAAAATATTCGATGGCTTGCAGCCGGGTAGCAAAACTATCGTCTTCATTTGATACCCTCACATCACCTCCGACTGCGCCAACCTTTTCATCCATCAGAAAAGGAATAATGATCGTTTCAAGTGCGTTATTTTCTAAGTGAGAGTCTGCATCTAAATGAACAATATACTTACCTTTCGAAAATTTAAATCCGGTATTCGCTGCAGAAGCCTTTCCGCCTCTTGTCTCGTTCCTGATGTATACATCAATTTTCTTATCTTGATGCAAGCGCGAGCAAATTGTTTTGGTGTCGTCGTCCGAGCCATCATCAATCACAATAAGTTCAAAGTTTTGATAAGTCTGATTGGCAAGCGAACGCACTAGCGCTTCGATATGTCGCCCTTCATTTTTACCGGGCACTAAAACAGATATCAGAGGTGACTGTCGAAAAAGATTATGGCGAGCCAACCTAATAGACTGCTGTTTATCTTTTTTCTTTAAGAGATAACGAACGATTAGTATCGCTTCAAGAAAAACATAACGAATCATATCGATAATAAAAAATGGCCAAAAATACCCAATGAATTGGGCTATGGTTAATCCAGTGACAAAATCGACTAAGCCTTCCATTTATGATTCATCTGACATGAATCTCTCGAGCACAAGTTCTAGATCATGCACCTCTGAGATATCAAAAAATCCGGTCTTTATTTCTATTCGATAATCTAAACTATCGTCAAAAAGGTTAGATATTGCTTGCTCCAATCTTTGCATAGCCAAATGGCTACCATTTAAATCAGTTTCAGTCATCACAACAGCGAATACACTCTCATTGCGTGCACTGATCATATCAGACTCTCGAAAAACCGATTTAAAGACCGCACTCAATTCCTTAAACAATTGCTCCGTCTTTTTACCGAGCTGATTATAAAGTTGATCTAAATTACGTAAATATATACAGCCCAAAGTACTTACAGACTTTTTATAACGCTCGATCCTTGCCTGCTCAAGTTTAATATAATGTTTAAGCTCTTGATGTGAGTAGAGTTGAAGATCAGTCTGTAGGATCTGAGTAAATAAAGCATCTAAGCCAAATACAGCCGCATTCATGCCGATTGAAGTAGAAGAGAACGCTTGCACGTTTTTTAGTAGCAAATCCTGAATATCTGAATTTCTCCCACATGCAAAGCATTGTGCCTCTACGTGTGGCTCCTGAAAGCTTAGCGAGCATGTTATGCATTTGTGCACTGTAGAAGGCTTATCGTAATCCACACCAAGGTGCTTCAAATCTCGATCACATTTTGGGCATACCAATTGATTGGATCGTTTATAAGCATCGAAGTTATCGATGTGTCCACAGTGAAAGTGATGCAACAGTTCTTCTTTAATAATATTGCTTGAGCGACAATCCGGGCAAGTTTCTTTAAAGTTTAAAAATACTGATTCACAGTTGCCGCAAGCATGTGTCTTCTCTATGAAGGACGCTGTCAGAAGTTGCTGGTTTTCTAAAAACTCAAGAGCATTATCGATGCTTAAATCTTCGTTGTTTGTAAACGCTCTTAAAGGCGCAAATATGTATCCTCGTTTATTATGAATGGTTTTCAGAGGCTCAATTGTTAAATTTCTTGACGCAAAAAATCGTAATATTTTAAAGCGCAGGCTCGTATCTTGTAGCCCATCCGCAATGTTTGGCAACGTCGAAAGCCAGTTTTGTGTGGCTACCCACTCGGGCTCTAAACGACTTATTTTTTCTTCTAGATACTGATCTTTTACTAAGGCGTGGTCAAAACTATGTTTGAGCAAATCAGACTTAGCTTGTTCATTGGATTTATTACGCTCATTTTGTTCTATAAACACAACATGGCTCAAATAGACCCTTGGGTCAGTGTGCTCTCTAATTCGAGATAAAATCGCCGCCGCAAGCTCTAATGATCCCAACTCAACAAGAACACAAGCACAATCCCTGATATCAGTTTCATATTGTTTTACTATCTTTGCTGAACTAACAGACAAGTCATCAGTGCTTTCTATCGATCGTGCCTTAGTTGCTTCCTCTACGTCTTTTGGTGAAGGTGACTCTAAAAAGGCCTTTGATTCATCAAGCTTAAAAATAAAATTCGGTGTCATATCTACTTTCTACCTTTCACATTAACTTGATATCTATCAAACGTTCTCCACAACTGAGCAGTCGCTTCGTCTGGCGCACCTAAACTTAATCTGACACCGGGGTCTAATGGTTTATACCCATCTAACTTTCTATCAGGTGTTGCAATAGCACTTGAGTCTATTTTGGTCACAAGAGCCCTTGTTTCAAAGCCATCAGGTAAGGTAACTTCAAATTGTTTATTCCCTCTAATGTCAGAGTATTCTTCTGATGA
>CBFHTO010000045.1:0-29067 GCA_965658765.1 Glaciecola sp.
ATGATGTTTTAACTACTGATGGTTCAACTAATAAGACAAAAATAAAAGATCACGGTGAATCGTCACTCAACCAAGTTGCTGTTAGGGAATTAAAAGAGAGCACAGACTTAAAAATTGAAGCGCTATCTTTAAAAAATAAAGAAATGACAAAACTCATTAGCGAGATTAATAAAAAAGTAGACGACTTAGCTCAAAATATAAAAACTGGTAACCTCGAGTTTGCGACGCAAAGCCTCAGCGAGGCGAAAACGTCGGTAAATACTCCAGATAAAGTTGTAATGGATACTGATCTTGAAGAAGCTTCTCCTGCTAACACTCAAAACGACGATAATTCTAAGTTTCAACTTGCCGATGGGGCAGGGCAATCTCAGTCAATTCAAAAGCAATATGCCCGAGTAGCATTAGACGGGCAGGAGACTGAACAGAGCACTCGCAAGCTAAGTTCAGCCAATGAGGATTTTATCACATCAACAAGTGAGGAGAATGCCCTCGATAAATCGAAAAGCGAACTAGAAAGAAGATTAAACCAACAAGCTAGACTTAGGGCTTTAGCTGAGAAAATGGAGTTAGCTTCTTTGCGTGCCCTCACTCAATAGAGCTTCGAGTCTACTAAGGACCTCATATGATTGGCGGAAAACTATCTTTATTATTCTTTGGTTATAAAAATGATTCATAAAAAAGATATCATTTATGCCACCGCCAGTATTTTCGTGGTGCTGATTACGGTGTATTTGCATTTTGTTATTCAAAATAGAGCAAATAAAGAGTTTATTGCCGATGATAAGCCTCGAACAGCAGTAGTAAGCGTTAAGCCTCAGGTCTTCCCAAAGGTAAGCCATACCTTTGATAGTAGAAGCGTTGCAATGTCATCGATATCCTTGCCGTTTCCGCCAAAGCAAATACATACTGATAGCCAAAGCCAAAGCCAAAGCCAAAGCCAAAGCCAAAGCCAAAGCCAAAGCCAAAGCCAAAAGATTACTCAAGATAAACTTTCGAAAACGCTGACTAACAAATCAAGTCAAATAGAAAGTGTTAAAAATGCTCTGGAAGTTCAGGAACGACAAGCAGCATCGAGTGTGATTCAAGGAACGATTAAAAGCGAGCTAGATCAGACGCCTAAATCGATCGGAAAATCTACATTTCGCGAAGTCAAAGTCATAAATAAAGCAACGATAAGTCCACATGATGTGCAAGCTCAGTATGACCAACTTTCAAACCCTATGCAGGGAAATATCTATCTTAGCTTTCCTGAAAACTCTCAGAAAACACAATCCATCCTTAGATATATGTATAAATGTGTAGGAATAGATACCGCTGCAATAAAGCCTGAGGGCATGATGATGCTGTCGAACCGAGTGAAAAATCCAAGTGACCTCATTAGAGTTGTATCTGGGGACTCAACGCCACACGAGAGAGCTTTATTGCTAACCTATGCGTCATCAGCAAACCTAGCAAGGGTTTATCCCAAGTCATTCGATTATGGTTTGAGCGAGATGATAGCCAGCGTTATAGGTGGGCGAGCGATAGAGCGTTTGAGTGGCCAATATGATTTAGATTCCAAAGGTCTATGGCTTAAAGGGATTCAGATTCATCCTATGCAAGTGCAGAGAGCAGAGCTTACTAAGCTAAACGGAGCTCACGCGACAAAAAGATATGTTTCTTCTAAAAGCCCTAAACGCTCATATAAGTGGCTCTTGCACAAAAGAACAGATTGTCTTATTTAACAAAAGACCCTAAACAAATGAACGTTCGCTATGATTATTCAGTATCAACTGTTCAAACTCTAATGTCTGTAAAATGACATAGTAAGTTAATCAAGGACGGCACATGGCCAGCACCTTTCCATAATTTACTACATAAAAACAAAATTTTAGGTAAGCATGCTTTCAAAAATACCCAGCGAAAAAGATTTCTGGTTTCTTCCCTTAGGTGGCACTGGAGAAATTGGCATGAATGTCAATTTGTATGGTCACAATAGAAGCTGGTTAATGATAGATTGCGGTATTACATTTGATGTTCCACTCGAGCAATCTCAAGACAAAGACCCAAGAGTTAAGCGCCATCAAGTAGTTGCAGCTGACCTAAGCTATATTGAAAACAGACGTGATATGTTAGCAGGTTTGATTTTAACTCACGCGCACGAAGACCACCTTGGGGCAGTCTTGCATCAGTGGGAGTCTTTACAATGCCCAATTTACACAAATGAATTTACTGCAGAGGTACTTCGTCGTAAAGCTTACAGGGCGAATACTCCTATTGACTTACCCATTGTTGTTGTGGATGTGGGTGACGAGTTAGATATTGGTCCTTTTACCATAAAATGGCTTCCTACTACTCACTCTATTCCAGAAGCTAACGCGATACTAATCACTACAGCAGTTGCCAAGGTGCTTCATACAGGCGATTGGAAAATAGACAAGACGCCTGTTTTAGGCAAACCATTCAGCGAAGTTTTATTTCGTTCTCTTAGTGCACTGAAATTAGATGCGATGGTATGTGATTCGACCAACGCAACCAAACCTGGGTTTTCGGTTTCAGAAAAACAGTGTGAAAGAGGTCTAGGTGAAATTATATCTAGGGCCTCAGGTAGAGTAGTGGTTACCTGTTTTGCATCTAATGTAGCTAGATTGATTACGATAGCGCGGGTAGCCCAGCAAACTAATCGGTATTTGTGTCTACTTGGGCCGGCCCTTGAGAATATGGTCAGTATTGCTCGCAGGACTGGTTTCTGGCCAGATGATCTTACTATCACTCCACGACGGCATATTGGTTATTTACCAAAACACGAAGTTTTGATTGTTGCGACAGGCTCACAAGGCGAGCCTCGAGCAGCATTGAATAAATTGAGCTTAAATATGCATCGGGACTGCGAACTAGAAGGTGGTGACACGGTCATTTTCAGTAGTATCGTAATACCAGGCAACGAAAAGAGTGTGTCTAAAATGGTTTCAAAGCTTGAAGAAGAAAAAATTCATGTCTTTCAGTCAGCCGATAGTGAGCATGTTATTCACGCATCGGGGCATCCTAATTCAGGTGACCTAGAGAGCGTATTTTCATGGGTAAAACCAAAATGTGTAATACCCGTACATGGTGAAGCCGAACATTTACAAGCTTGCGCAGATGTATCCAAATTATCAGGTGTTCAACGCCAATTGGTCGGCCTAAATGGGGATTTATTTTGTATAAAACCCAAATACTCAATTCATCGACAAGCATTAAAATCAGGTAGAGTACCGTTAGCCTGACAAAGAACAACAGAACCTAGTGTATCTTTATAATTAGCCTTATACTTTGAATCGCTGGTCAGTCGCGATACATAAGATATTTCTATCTATTCACGACTGCCTTGCATTTGGATTCACCAAAAATACGTCTACAAAAGCTTCAAAAACGCCATTACGCTAATATAGGTTAACGGATAAATGACAGATGTTATTGATGTCCCGAAGGGGATTAATGTGGATTGGCAAAATGACTATGTTCATTTTGTCGTAGGATTTTATGGCTGGTCTGGTCTGATAATAAAGTCTTTCATGACACTTCTGTCTGTTTTGGCGTGGGTAAAGTTCTTTGAGGTATTGCTCGAGACTTATTCAGTCCAGCAAACTTGGATATATTTATTGCCGCTATTTCATTTTGTTTTGGCTCTCATTATTACGTACGTGACTTTTTCGTACTGGAAAAACAAGACGCATATTTTTTTAAGCCAAGAGACCCTAGAAGTCTATCAAGCGCCAATGTGGATGCCAGGTCATAAGCGTATTAACGTTAAAGAAATTGAACAAGTATATGTTCGTCACAATAAAAGGGCTCGTAATCCAACGACAGAGTTGCGTTTAAAGTTAAACAATAGATTAGACCTAAAGTTGCTGCGCATAGTATATCCTCTTGAGCATGCGCTATATCTCGAACAAGCGATTGAGAGGTACATCGGTATCAAAAATCGAGCAGTTTGCGGCGAGTATGAGAAATAAAATATATCTTCGGATTAGCTTTAAGGCCTTTTCTCGTTATTGGTGACAATTTCTTACATTTGAGAATTTAATAAATTGTAGCTGCGTTTTATAATACTGTTAAACAAATTTCTAAGAACCTTTTTTGTCTGAATCAACCATTCTCCTCCATAGAAAACGGCAACTACATGGCTATGTAGCCGCTTTGATTTGTGCGAGCAGTTTTATACTCGGTTTAACCCTAATTCTAATACTCGCCCCTGACTTTAATAGTGGTCCGGATGCGAGGCTTGAAACCCTAACTAAGCATACCGGATTAATGCAATTTTGGTATTTTCTTGTCTACGTGGTGTTTGGAGCCAGTTTGCTGGTTTTAAGCGTATCATTACTAGAGCCTGTAGGCCGCGATCATAAACTGCTTGAGCAAATGACGACCTTAGCCAGTTACCTATGGGCTTGTTATATCTTCGCCAGTGGTTTTATCGCTATTTTTTCGATCGAATTTTTATTTTCCCAAGACTACGAGTTCTCAGTTAGCATGACTGAGTTGTGGCGTGATATCTATGCTATTCAAATGGGATTGGGTGAAGGGGCTGAATGGGTTGGTGCTATATGGGTTCTTATGATGAATGCGTGCTTACATAAAGAGGGGCGCTTTGGAAATAAAATCATATATTTCGGATACCTTATTTGTGTTCTTGGGCTATTGACAATGGTACCTATATTAAAAGAAGTTGGAGCAGTATTTGGCTTACTCCAAGTCGCTTGGTTTATTTGGGTTGCGAGACTTTTATTTCTTGAACGGAAAAAACTCTTAAAGCAATAAATTCACCCGCTGTTCACTTTCAAAATGGAAAATAGAGTAAGTTTATTAACAGTCCATTTTGAGGAAATTATGAAAAGAACACTATTATCAATCACGCTGCTTACCGTTTTTGGTACATCATCTGCGAACCAGCTTTCTTACGACTTTGTCCAAATAGCGGCAATTCAAACTGAATTTGCTGATATTGTAGGGTTCAAAGCAAGAGGGCTTGAAGCAAAGGCAAGCTACGAGTTTTACCCTGATTTATTTACTGAAGTGACTTATTTTAGTGCCGATGACACTGCTAACGAAATCAAGTTTGATGTTGAACAATGGCAATTTAAGGTCGGTTATATTCAGCGTTTAGCAAGCAACACAGTACTCGATTATTCTCTGGGATATGGAAAAATTGAATTTGATTACCGAAAAGGCGAACTAAGAGCCGGGGACGAAACAAACTACTACAGTCTTAATACCAATATTAGGTATATGCTTGCTAACGATGTCGAGATATATGCAGGTCTTGGTATTCAAAAGTGGAAAAAAGGTTCTGATCAAAAGTATTACACGCTTGGTACACATTACGTTTTTGATGACTTTGCCGCGGGAGCATCTTATACAAAATTTTCTGATTCGGAAGTGTTTGCGATTACAGGGCGCTACTCTTTTTAATTCGATTATGGATAGACGCCATAATATAGGCCGTCCTTCAAGCCCTTAGTGAATAAGAACTGTTGCTTTAAATGCTAAGTCATTGCAAAACGGATGGCCATCTGATGACTTGGCATCTAAATAATCAACCAATCCCAGTTGCGCAATTCCTGTCTACATACAAAATTAAAGGCTAATAAGTCCTACAATATTTCGACAAAGCTATATCTCAACAAACCAATCTAGTCAAAAAGTCATCTTTAGCTCTGGGTATAGCGAATAATATTAATCTGTCTTATACTCGAAAAAAATTCTTTTTTTTAATGCCGTGCGCGAATGGCTCAGTTGTATTGGTGGAATAGGGGCTGGCAGCGTGTGTTTTTTCGACAAAAGGAACGACTTTTATGCATAAAGGTTATGTAAGAAACGAGACTTTCGCAGGGCGTACATTGCAGGATATTGCCTTCTACCAAGGAAAAATCGGTATCAGCAGTACATCCGGTGATTACATGTTTCACGGTTACCGTACTTCCATCCTGCGCTATTTGATTGAAAATAAAAGTGATGTAGTAAATCTTGCGAGCGGTGATGCTGCAAATGCTAAAATCTGTGTGCATGTGGCAGACGAGGCTGACAAGGCATCCGATTTGATTACGAATAATATTCGTGCGCTTGCGTTGGGCGGAGCTGGAGAAGTGGTTAGCGCTATTGGTGCTATAAACACTGTGTTGGATGGTGTATCTGTTGCGGGCATGGTACGGGATATGATGCCTAGTCATGACCCATCCTTATCGTTGCCGGACACTCCGAGTAAGTTCAAGTGTGCAAAAGACAAGGCACTCAATAAGCGTATTTTTGTGCGACTTTCATGCTACCACGAGGGTAAACCTGGTTGGCATGACTTGGGTCTGTCCACTATCACCTTTGGAGACCTGGCTGTTGTGGTGAATGCTGCCAGTTGATTGAAGCGCTATATGGTGTCTCTTTACTAGGCCCTTTAATTACAAAACCTTGTTTTAAATTAGCTAAGCGCAACAATCTGAAGATAGCCGCTTTGTGATAGGTTCAGTGCAATTATTATATTTGCTTATATCACTCACATTTTTCTATTAAGCGGCTAATGATGCTAATGTTTATCCATCTGCGGCAATTAAGGAGTCGGCTTATGGCACAATACTTATGACGCAATACTTATGGTGCAATAAAAGTATGCTGGACATCCTTTTCTATATCTAAATAAATAGTAATATGTCGCATGGAAATTAGTTTTATCTTCCGATTTGAGTAAACGTCATTCGAGCAATGACACGACAATTGATTGCATTAGCTGTTGGCTTTGCTCAATGCACGCATCATAGCCATTGCAGTTAACAAACATTGAAATAGTTGCCTCTTCGTTAACTAAATAGTAGTTTTCAGTCTTATAGCCCGGTTCATCACCCCCGTGATGATAGGCCGTTCTTCCATTGCCTACTTCTTTAAATAAACCCAAACCATAGTGGTCATTTGGGCCGATTTGCACTACGGAACCCTCACCAATTAATATGTCCCTGACCTCATCTCCAATAATTGAGTCATCAGTTAGGATCGCGTTTAACAGCAAATTCATATCTTGTACTGACGAGACAAGAGGAGCATCTGCCACACCTATGTTCTCATAAATCTCTTTAGAGTCTTCTAGCTCTCCATCAAACATGACGTATCCTGAAATAGTGGAACCTAGCTGCTTTTCTAAGCCGTTATAATAAGTGTGATTTAAGCCCAAAGGAATAAATATTCTATTTCGCATAGCTACCGAATGGTGTTCACCTAGCACAGAATCCATGATCAATCCCGCTAATAAGTAGTGTGTGTTTGAATAATGGAAACCATTTCCAGGTTCAAAATAAGCTGGTTTATTTAAAGCAAATTCGAGTGCAAAACTGTCTGTCTTTAATGACGTGGGGTCGCTCATTAATGCGCTATACCATTGTTCAGAACTCGCTGGATCAAGGTAATCGTAAACGCCAGCGGTATGATTAAGCAGTTGACGAAGCGTTATGCTCTCACTGTTTTCTACTTTAGATACAATAGCGTCTGGTAGCCATGTATCAATGGTATCGTCAATGTTCAGCAAACCGTCTCTATGTAACATCGCTGCAAGCAAAGCGGTTGCTTTTTTGCCTGAACTGCCCGTAGGCATTACATCATAAATTTGCATCGGTGCTAATGTACTTAAATTTGATACGCCTGCGCTACCAACAAAACTCATTTCTGGTGATTCAATTGCTAATATCACGCCAGGCAGATCGCCATCAACTGCTTCATTGATGACTTGTTGGTAATCAATGTTTTGTGGAGGGATAAAGGGGCTTTCATTATCATTGCCGTTGCAAGCGCTCAGGCCTAGTGTGATTGATGAAACCAGCAATAAAGATTTGAATGAATTTATAATACGCATTGTCGTTTCCTTAAAGTATGAATTGGAGAAATGTCCAATCAAACTTTAAGGTAATAGGGGTGAAGTCGAAGTGAATTATTTAGCTTGGCTGGGTATTTACTTTAACTCGATAAATGTCAGCTTGCTGGCTGATGTCAATCTGCCAATTCATCTCATCTGCAATCCTATTAACAAGATATTGTCCGTGACCGAGCCCCTGATAATATGGGCGCTTTTCGTTTCCCTGAATCGTATTTTCAAATACTAACGTGCCACAATTTGAACTGATTTTCATACCGGCACTGTTACTGTGGTAGAAGCCATTGTTTACTAGGTTTTGGCATAACAAGCTTATCAAATAAGCGTTTCCAATTACTCTGAGTTTCCGATCTACTTTGATGTTTACATTAAAATTCGCATCAGGGTGAATATTGTATATATTCAATACCGTTTTTTCGATAATTGGCAATAGCACTAACTCTTCAAAGTGTAAGTTCTCTTGTCTCGCTAAAGCTAACAATACCTCAACCGTTTGTTCGAGTTCGTTAGATGCTTGAGAAACAACCTTTGTCGCTTCTTGTCCCAACTCGTTATTTGGGTGCATTGCTAACGTATTTTTAATAAGCGTAATCGGTGTACGCAACTCATGACTTGCATCGCGAGTAAAGTTTTGCTCTCGTTCGAGTAAAGCTTGAATTTGCGCATAAGATGCATCTAATGCACTTGCCAGTTGACCAATTTCATCTTCGCGACCAATACCATAGATAGTTTGCGTAGGTGATGAATGTCTATTAGCAATATCCTTGGTGAGTTGTCTAATAGGTGATGACAGCCACTTCGCCAAATACCATGAGCTAAGCAGGCAAAGGATCACTACGCTAGCTGAAATACTAAAGAGAAATAATGACTTAAACCCACTCAAATGTTGGTTGGCATTCAATTTTGAGATATCCAAAGTGACATAGATTGGCATCCCCTGATCATCGTTGAAAGAATCATATAGATAATGATTAGAATGAGATGTTTCGTTTTCAGCGCTATTGTAGAACTCGCCAGACGACGAACTTTGCATATTTTCCAATATTGAAGTAGGTATTTCCGATTCGCTTGTGTAGATAGTTATATAATTGGGCGAGGAAGTAATCTTGCTGTGGTCTATGGGGAATTGACTCTTGAGGATGCTAACTTCGTTTGCCAATAATGATCGATAAACGTTATTTTCAGCAGTATCAATAAGCAGTGTGGACAAGCGAATAAAAAACAAACAGATAATGATTGATAGTCCTGAAAATGCCAGTAAGAGTCGGTCATTAAGACTTTTAAGTTTAATCATTTAGATACTTCAATTGGTAGCCAATATTACTGATAGTATGCAGTATTTGTTGCCCAGCAACTTTATCAATTGCTTTACGTAAGGCATATATATGAGACTTAAGAGCGTTGCTCTCAGGCGGTTCATCTCCCCAAACATGTTGAAGCAATTCAGAACGGCTTACTGGATAAGGGTATTCTTCTAGTAATTTTTGCAATAGGGTAAAGCCCACTTTTGTTGTTTTGAAAACTTCACCATTCCAAGAAGCTACATAAGCTCTCTTGTCAATACTTAAGTTACCTTCAGTAATTGTTGTGTTTTCGTGTAGCTTAGGTCTCCTTGCCATGGCTTCACATCTAAGCACGAGTTCTCGTAGATCAAACGGTTTCGTTAGATAGTCATCAGCGCCTTGCCCGAATCCTTTTACCTTGTCTTCAAATGCATCTCGAGCCGTTAACATCAATATGGGAATATTAACGTGTGCGTGTTGTTTAACTTCAGAACACACTCTTAATCCGTCCATATCAGGTAAATTTAAATCTAAAATAATCACATCAAAATGGTGATTTAGGGCCAGCTCCACTCCCTGTGTACCAGTCGCTGAGTAATCGACTGACCATCCAAGGCTTTCAAGGAAATTAGCGATTTGATTGGCGATGGCTTGGTTGTCTTCTATGAGTAAGACACTTATTTTAGTTTTCATTTACTTGCCCTGTAGGTTAATCAAGCTCAAAGCAAACAGTATCGTTCTTGTAGTGATTTTAGGGTGAAATTTCGTTTACTAAAAGCAAATAACATATAGTTTTCACCCTTAATTTACCCAAATTAACCCAAGCTAAGAGTTTTATAAATACAAACCTTCATGCTTAATCATTTATTTTGAGATCAAACGTACAGAGCGTTGCTTGATGTTTTTAAATCCGAACGAATGAACCAAGGCGGTTCTAAGCATAAAAATTTTATAGGTAATTAATTTTATAGGCACTTAACATGGCAAGATTGATCAGAACGATATGCATTTTAATTTTCACAACAATATTCCTAAGTGCTTGCACGATTGTAAATAGCCTACGCATGATGAATGCAAACAATGGTATCGAAGCCATGTGGACTCAGCAAGATACTCTAAATCAACATACGTCAATGCAAGCATTTTATATTGGAGAGAAGCCATATATTAAGGTAGTGGCCAACGGTCAGCAGGAGTTATTGTTCTTAATTGACACTGGGGCATCATTTACGATGCTATTTGATACAAAAGAGAGTGAGAAGCTGAAATTTGAACGAGGTTTTTCTCTTGAAGTCGCGGGGTGGGGAGAGGGTGATAATACACCAGCTTATCAAACTGAGTTAACATCGCTTAGTTTTGGTGATATTGAATTTAAACATGTCAATGTAGCTTACATTCCAATTTCTACAAGTCGATATTATATGACTCCCGATGAGGCGATTTTTGATGGTGTCTTGGGTCACGACCTGCTACGACATTTTGTATGGACCTTCGATAAACGAAAAGGCCTAATTAGTGCTTCAGAATTAGCTTTTTCGGCCAAAGAAAATGACGTGGTTTTACCTTTCGATGTCACTTTATCAAAACTCAGTATACCGGTAAGCGTAACTTTCAACTCAAAAGACACAGTCGACAGAGAAGTACTTATTGATACAGGTAGTCGCCACTATATGAAATTAAACTCGGCATTTCCCAAAAACAACGATATTGAGCTGCCAAAAGCGTCGATTCAAGCCGCGGATTTTGGGATGAGCGGTATGGCGGAACATAGCAGAGTGACTTTGCCCAAGCTCGAATTAGGTTCGCTTGCTTTACACAATGTAAAAGCGAACATTATTGATAGCAACGATGAAGACGATTGGTGGATTATTGGTAGTGCATTGATGAACCAATTTGTGACTATATTCGACTATCCCAACAAACGATTTATCATCCGACCATATCCTCAAATGAAATTTATCACAAAGTTTAATTTGGTAGGCATTGATTTACGTAAACTTACCGACGGTAATTTTTTATTACGTTATGTTTATCCGAGATTACCTGGTGATCTTGCAGGTTTAAAAGCTGGACAGAGAGTGGTCTCTATAAATGGTATTAAAAGTAAAGATCTTAGTGAACAGGAGTGGTTAGAAATGAGCTCAGTACCCGACAAGTTTGAAATCTGCTTTGTTGATAAAAGCTGCCAAGAATTAAGTAGCAAACACATTGTCGGTTATTCTGATAAAAATCCCAATTAAAAGACTTATTAACTCTTTGTTTATGGTATGGCATTTATTGCTGTAATGTTTATTTAGCGCTAAGTTATTTACCACTAAGTTATTTAGCACTAAGTCATGTTTGTTAAGAATAGAAATACAAGGTGCAGAATAATTTTAGGCGAGTAGCTGTTTAGGCATTTATCTCGTTGGCGCAGTTCGCAAAGATGACTACTATTTATGATTACTATTTATGACTAAAGCGAGCAAAGGTCTATGCTTTACTCTACTGTCAATTCTATACTATGACGCAAATAGCCTTAATTAGTACAATAAGAAGCGGAGTTCGGTTAATATATCACCATGCCCGCTTAAGGCTCACGGTGATATAAAACACTCGTACTAGTGTGATACCAAGTCTTAGGTTAAATTCGAGTTAGCAAAAGGATTGATCAGATGTCGCGACAATCGCAGGCGAAATCTGTTTTTGACCAAGTATTTAAATCAAATATAAAACATCCAAAAGACCTTTCTACGCATGCTGGTGAATCAGCTTTGCAGTCGTTTGAGGAGATATTAGGTATTTCTAATATCTCCGCTGATCCCAATAAAAATCGGCATTACCGAAAAGGTTGGCGCTCCGGAGAAGGCAGTGCATTGGCCGTTTTGTTTCCAGAGAACTTAACTCAGCTTTGGGCTTGTTTAAAAGTGGCAGTTAAACAAAAGCTTATTATTATCATGCAAGCCGCGAACACAGGCTTAACAGAGGGATCAACGCCTAGCGGTGAAAAATATGATCGACCAGTAGTGATCATCAATACTCTTGCTATGAATCAGCTTTATTTAGTCAATGATGCAAAACAGGTTATCAGTTTTCCTGGTGCGACCTTACATGCACTTGAGGAAAAATTAAGTCCATTGAAGAAATCCCCGCATTCGGTAATTGGTTCATCTTGTTTGGGAGCTTCTATTGTTGGTGGGATAGCAAATAATTCTGGTGGCGCATTGGTAAAACGCGGTCCGGCTTATACAGAAATGTCTATTTTTGCACGAGTGAATGAGCACGGTGAGTTAGAACTAGTGAATCATTTAGGGCTAGATTTAGGAAACACTGCCGACGATGTTATTCGCAATCTTGAAGAGGGAAATTTTGATGAGTCGCAACTTCTAGAATCTCAACGCTACTCTGCTGATTTAGACTACGAAACTCGTGTAAGAGAGGTTGATGCTGATACTCCAAGTCGGTATAACGCCGACCCAAGACGGCTCTATGAGGCGAGCGGTTGTGCTGGCAAAATTGCAGTTTTTGCAGTTGTTGTAAACACGTTCGACAACCCGCATAACGAACGCTGCTTTTACATAGGGACTAATTCAACAGAAGAATTACAAACCGTACGCAGACGATTATTAAAAGAGTTAAATACTCTACCAGATGTCGGCGAATATATGCATAGAGACATATTTGAAATCTCCGAGCGTTACGGTAAGGATACCTTTTTAAGTGTGCAGCACCTCGGAACCCGCCGATTACCTACTATGTTCTCGCTAAAAGGAAGAGTAGATTCAGCGCTTGAACAAATCTCTTGGTTGCCAAAAAATATTAGTGACAAAACTATGCAGATTGTTAGTCGCTTACTGCCACAACATTTACCAAACAGAATGTTAGAATATCGAGACAAATACGAACATCATCTAGTGATCAAACTATCTGACTCAGCTATTGACCAAGGAAGAGATATACTCAGCAGTATTTTTTCAAACAATTCAAACAATTCAAACAATTCAAACAATTCAAACAATTCAAACAATTCAAACAATTCAAACAGTTCAAACGGCAACTTTTTCGAGTGTGATGACCAAGAGAGTAGTAAGACATTTTTACACCGTTTCGCAGCTGCAGGTGCAGCCGTCAGATATCAAATTATGCATGCTGACACGCTAGGCGACATCCTTGCCTTGGATATTGCCTTAAAGCGCAATGAAGCGGATTGGTTTGAGACGCTTCCACCAGAATTGGACCAGAAGATAGACAAAAAATTATATTATGGACATTTTTTCTGCCATGTATTTCATCAAGACTATGTTTTGAAGCAAGGCGTTGATGCGCAAGAAGTAAAAAAAGCCTTGTTAGCATATATAGACTCTAGAGGCGGTAAATATCCAGCTGAACACAATGTAGGACATTTGTATGAAGCGGAGGAGGCTTTAAAATCTTTTTATACAACACTCGACCCAAGCAATAGCTTTAATCCCGGCATCGGTAAAATGAGTAAGAACGCAAGAAGGTGCGAGTGTTGTGAGTTGCCTTAAGCCATTAAAACTCAAAATTAGTTTTACGATAGCGAGTTTATGTGTCGCATTGTTTTACATAGTCACCTTACCTGTATGGGCGTCAGAAAATACTGAGATATTTCCCACTATGGTATTTTCTGACATATACGAAAATAAACCAAATGCTCCCTACCAGGCTATACTAAAGAGCCCTCGCTTATCATATTTAGATACCAGTAAAGGTCTTAGCCAAGATAGCATCAATGATATTCACATTGATGATGATGGTTTTGTATGGATTGCAAATGATGAAGGATTAGATCGATTTGATGGCAGCAAGATTTTATCTATAGCAGGTAAAAATAATGAACTACAGACTGTGGCAATCTACAAAATACTAGAGCTTGATTCTGGTCACTTTCTATTAAGCACAAGTAATCAAGGGGTTTTATTATTTGACCGTTTCACCCAAGAGCTTACACCAATTATACAAGAGCCTTTTTTAAATAATGATACTTGGTTTCAATCAGCTACAGACTTAGTCAGTATAAATAATAGTAAGGTGCTTATTGCATTGTATGAAAAGGTTCTAGAGTTAGACCTTGCAACTTTGCAGTACCAAGAGCGGTTTAGCTTAAGCAAACAACAAATAGAAGCCGGCTCTTCCATTAGGAGTGTGTACTATCATTCAGGAACCCTACTCATTGGTTATACAGACGGTTTAAGTGCGCTTGATGCAAAAGGTAATATGATTAAAGAAGTGCTGCCTGTCGATTGGCAGGGAGCTGCTAAAAATGTAAAAACCATGAAAACACTTGGCAAGGACTACCTTTACGTCGGCACGGTTGAAGGCTTGAATCGAGTAGATCTTGAATCTCTAAACCTTCAGCTCGAACAAATAGTGACAAAAGAGCGTAACAGCATAGACTTAGAAAAAGTCGATACTAAACGAAATATTTGGGACATTGCCGAACTCAACGACAAATACGCATATGTGGGCACCGATATTGGAGTGTTTATACTCGATCTAGAAAGCAAAAAAATGCAACTTGTTTTTGAACCGAGAAAAAATTTTGAGGTGATGTCAGAACAAAGTGTATTGAGTTTGGCCTTAACCAAAGAAGGTAAATTGTGGTTTGGCACAAAAAGTAGTGGTGCGATGTATTGGTCACCCTCGAGTCTAATAATAAAGAATGTATATAATTCAGTATTTAAAAATAAAAATCAAAGGCTTAGCCATAATGTTGTTTGGTCTGCAATAGAATTAAATCAAAGCACATTAATAATAGGAACAGACAATGGTCTAAACAAATATGACCGTATTTCTGAATCTGTCGAACAATTTTTAGTAGGTTCAAAGAAGAAGCAAGACTACAGCGATTCCTATATCGACCGCATTATCAAATATTCAGATACTAAACTTTGGCTACTCACTGGTGCCGGTATCCGATTTTTTGATTTAAACATGGGTGAAGTTATTCCACCGCCTTTAGCTAAGCAAGCGAGTCTAGATGCTTTAAACACCCCCTCTTACTCAATTTTTTTGGACAAAAATAATCGTTTATGGTCGCTTGGTGATGCAGAAATTAACATTATTGATTTAGTGAACGATGAAGTAAACGTTTTGATACCCAAAAACGTTGCCTTGAATATTACTAATACATTTGAGTTTATCGAATTTGATGAATACAGTAATCAAATATTACTTGCAGCCTCGGGCGAGTTATGGGGCGTCAATATTGACACTTTTGAATTTAAACTAATTCACTCAATAAAGTCAGAGATTAACCATCTAGATATTTACCCAAGTGCTTGGCTACGAATAAATGAGGAAGAGATTTGGGTATCGTATCCATCCCATGGTTTATTCCGTATCAGTGGAAACCGGTCTGAGAAATATTCAAAAAGTAGGGGCTTAACTACAAATCTTATTTATTCTCTTTTATCTGATAAGAATAATAATATTTGGTTTTCGTCTCATAATGGAATTCATAGTCTTAATCCAACAACATTAAGTCTGAATTCTTATTCGTATCATCATGGATTTTCTTCAACTGAATTTAATGAGGGAGTGGGCGCACAACTGATTAATGGCGAGTTTTTGTATGGATCAAATTTGGGATTTAGTATTTTTGACCCGATTGCGCTTAATCGGGCATTTGGAAGTGCTCAAGCCCAACCATCGTTTACCGAAGTGAGTATTGGTAATAGGAAGCTTAGCCTACCACTCGTCAAGTTAGACAACTTTGATATAAACTTGAAGAGTGACGATGTGGGTATTACTTTTCAATATGCTCATGTAGGACGCATTGAAAGTGGTATACGGCGTTTTCAATACAGCATAAGTAGTGATGGCGAAACCGTCAATTACCCTGCTGTTTCAAGCAATAAAATCACCTTTGCTAGCTTACCCCCAGGAAAACATACTGTTGAATTACGGAGTAATTCAGCGCCTCAAAATTTAGGTCCTGCGACAATTAATATCACTGTAGAGCCACCTTGGTTTCTATCACAACGCGCTTATTTATCGTATTCAATATTGTGCATATTGTTATGTGTTGTACTTTTTTTGTATGGGCGTAAAGGTCTGCGCGAAAGCAGTGAATCAAACCAAGTAGATAAACAATACCTTTCACGAATAATGTTTGCATTACAGGCAAATCGCTCTGGCATATGGGAATTTGACGGTCAACAAAGAATGTTTAGGGGCAAGCGCTTAGTCGAAGATTCTCTCAATCAACAAAAAGACGAGATCATGAGTTTGAATGATTTCTTTGCCATTATTCATCCGACCGACAAAATTAACTATTTAAAAAAATGGCATTCTTTTATCGGAGGCAATGTTGACGAGTTCGACATTAGTTATCGGGTGTTCGATATCCAAGGAAAAAAACATTGGTATAGGGATACGGCTGCAGCTGTCGAGCGCAATGGCAAAAATATTTTCGTACGAGGTGTATACACCAACATAAGCGAACAGGTCGCAATGAATGAGAAACTCAAACTATTGGGTAACGCTTTTGATCACACTAGGGATTGGGTGTTAATTTTTGATGAGAATAGGCGTTTAATCGAATCGAATGAGGCGTTTAAAGTGGCATTTAGAGTAAGCCGGACAGATCTTGAGACAAAGCGTTATGCACACCTTGAAAAAGAACACGAACAGGCGCTTAGTATGCTGTTATCCAAGCTTTCAAGTCTGAATGCGGGCGACAGATGGCGCAGCGAATTTACTATTTCACTCTACGGGAAAACCATGACCGTTTTGACCGATATTAATGCGGTCTCGCAAAAAGATGATAATAAAACCATTGATTTCTATCTGATTGTAGCGACAGATATCAGTGAGCAAATAGACCTCCAACAAAGACTCAAAAATGTAATAACGGAAACCAATTAGTTTCTGTTATTACTCTTTCCTCAATTAAAACAAAGCAACCAACATTGATTCATCGACTTTGACTGATAATTGCAATGTAAAAAAACAGTTAACGCATGTGAGCATTTCTATACTATTATACGTAAGTTAAAACTATGTAAAAAAAAAGATCCGAGGTTTCATTATGCCCTTAGACACGACAGCGGTTGATAATAATATTATGGTTACATCCCCATTAGAAATGGTTTACAGAAGAGAAGCTGAGCATTCTGATCAGCTATACATGATCCAACCCATTAACGGTAAGAATAAGACATTCACTTGGGGGGATACCGTAGCTCAAGCAAGAAAAGTAGCTGCGCGTTTACAAAGTTTTGAGTATCCAAAGGGTACTAATATAGCCATATTGGGCAAGAATACTGCTGAATGGTTGATTGCAGACCTAGGTATTATGATGGCAGGCTTTGTGTCTGTTCCAATATTCTCAACGGCGGGTAAAGATACGATCGAATATGTATTAGATCACGCTAATGTACCTTTAATGTTTGTGGGTAAGCTAGATAGCGACGAGGCTTTCAAGTCAGTTGATAAATCGAAACTAAATACTGTAGGTTTCCCATACGATGGGATTGAATCAAAAGTATCCTGGGACGACTTTTTGGATATTGAGCCTTTACAAGGGCAACCAATGCCAAACATGAATGATATAATGACGATTATTTATACCTCTGGTAGTACTGGTCAGCCAAAAGGCGTAGTGCATACCTATCAAAGCATTAGTTGGGCTGCAGAGCACAGTTTAAATGCACTAGATGTAAATGATAAAGACCGTTGTATGAGCTACTTGCCGCTCGCACATATTACAGAAAGGGTCTTAATAGAGCTAGCAAGCTTCTACTCTGGCATGACTCTGCATTTTGTGGAGTCACTTGATACCTTTGCGAGAGACGTCAAGTCGTGCCAACCAACCTTATTTATTTCTGTCCCTCGTTTGTGGACAAAGTTTCAGATGGGTGTGCTCGCTAAAGTACCTCAGAAAAAATTAAATTTACTCCTCAAAATCCCGTTTGTAGGTAATAAAGTAGCAGCTAAAATTCGCGATGAAATGGGACTTGGATCAGCTCGTGTATGGGCTTCAGGCTCAGCGCCACTCGCGCCAGCAACTATAAAGTGGTTTGCAAAAATCGGCATTGATATATCTGAGGGTTGGGGTATGACTGAAAACTCTGCTTATGGCACGAGCAGTGTACCATTCAGAGCCGATAAAATAGGCAGTATAGGTAAAGCATATGACGGCGTGGATATCCGGATAGCAAGCGATGGAGAAATCCAAGTTAAATCTCCATGTAACATGGTCGGTTATTATAAAGATCAAGAGAAAACCTCTGGCGTGTTTACTAATGACGGTTATTTACGAACCGGTGATAAAGGTCGCATGGACGAAGATGGATATGTCTTTATCACTGGGCGCTTGAAAGATATTTTCAAAACTGAAAAAGGTAAATACGTCACTCCAGCGCCAATCGAGGCAAAAATAATGGAGAATTCCTTAGTTGAACAAGTATGTGTAACAGGCACGAATTTGCCTCAACCAATCGCTCTACTAGTGCTTTCTGAAGAAGCGAGAGGCTCTACTAAGGAGTCTGTGACGGAGACTCTTACACAAACCTTGCACTCAGTAAATGCTAATTTGGAGAGCCATCAAAAGCTTGACAGAATGGTCGTATTTAATAGCGAGTGGTCGATTGAAAACGACCTTCTTACTCCTACACTGAAGGTAAAAAGGCACGTCATTGAAGAGAAATTTAAAGACGTGATTCTTAAAAGTTACAATGACGAGGTCGTTTGGACGAATCAATAAAGTTGCGTCAATAACAAAGATAGAGGCGCTGCTTGCTTTTTGGTGAGCAGCGTTTTTTTATCAATATTTATCTTAATAATTATTTATTAAGGCATTCGTCCAAAGGTTCGCCAGTGCCAAAATTATTAAAAACATTTCGATACTCGCACGTAGTGTGATCTTCGAATATCAATAAAAAGTACAAAATTGCAAATATAAATAAGGTTACTTGTAATGAAAAATCGTATCGTTTCCTTGGCGTTTATCCTCTCTAGCTCTACCTCATGCGCGCTTGCTCAAATGAAACCACCTCCTTTAGAGGCTAATCAAAGTGACTTAAAATATGAGTTAAAAAAAGTCGTCGATGACGTAAGTGTGCCGTGGTCGATGCTGTGGTTAAATTCGTCTGACATGCTGATTACTGATCGCGAGGGCCACCTTCGTATGGTGAGAGACGGAAAACTGCTTAGCAAAAGAATAAGCAACGTACCTAAGGTTGATGCGCGAAACCAGGGCGGGCTACTTGATTTAGAAAAACACCCTGATTATGAAACAACGGGGTGGATATATATTAGTTATTCTGGTTTTGAAGGGGAGGGGCAAGGCAGTAACACTTCTTTAATCAGAGCTAAATTAGATAAGAAACAAATGGCGCTCACTGATATTGAGCTACTTTTTGAAGCAAGTCCGAATACATCAAATTCGAGACATTACGGCAGTAGGATAGAATTTGATAAAGAGGGGCATTTATTTCTTAGTGTAGGTGATCGGGGAGAAAGGGATAGATTTCCACAAGACTTAGGTGCAGATGCGGGTAAAATTCATCGTTTAAATGCGGATGGCTCTATTCCTAGTGATAACCCATTCGTTAGTAAATCAGGCGTGAAACAGAGTATATATTCTTATGGGCATCGCAATCCGCAAGGCATGGCCATGCATCCTGAGACCGGAGATATCTGGGCTCACGAACATGGTCCGCGTGGGGGAGACGAAATAAACTTACTCAATGCCGGTACAAACTATGGTTGGCCAGTAATTTCCTATGGAATTAATTACAACGGAACTGCTTTTACAGATGAGACAAGTAAAGAAGGCATGGCGCAACCAAAATGGCAATGGACGCCTTCGATTGCACCATCTGCTATGGTTTTTGTCAGTAGTGAAAAGTACCCTGAATGGCAAAACAATATGTTGGTAGGTTCACTAAAGTTCTCACAGCTCGTCTTGGTCGAACTAGATGATAACAAAGTTGTAGGTCATTCAAGTCTTTTTGAAGGTATCGGTCGAGTAAGGAGTTTAAGTATTAGTCCTGATGGATATTTATTCGTTGGGGTAGATGGACAAGGGATATTTAAAGTAGAACCCAAATAAAAAACTTAAACATATTTCTCGAAAATGGCACTTACCATTTTTTTGTTGATAGGTTTTACGACGTAACCTTTGGCGCCATTTTTGAGAGCTTCTGAAATAAGTTCTTTGTTTTTTGCTCCAGTCATCATCATGATGGGGGTCTTGAAATTCAAGTGCCCCTCGTTTTGTGTTTGAGCCACAATGTAGATGCCATTCGTGTCTGGAAGAATGATATCCATAAGAATTAAGTCATATTTTACCGAGCACATACTTGCAAGAGCATTGCGACCAGAAGCCGCAATATCAACATCTGATTTAAAGCTTTTTAAGAGCTTAGTGTTTAAGTGGCGACTCACTATGTCTTCTTCCACCAATAGTATTTTGATTTTCTTTTTATCAGTGTTGGGTAAATTGTTTATGTCTACATCTTGCTGATAGAGTCTATTAAATACCATCGGTTTTTCATCACTTTTTGCTTCGGTACTAGGTTCTTCCTTTTGTTTTGGTGGTGTTATATTGATGCCTTTATCTAACAATGAGAGTGTTTTCTGTTGGAGTTCTAAAAGCCTAGGTCTTATTTGATCAGATTTAATTTGGTTGAGAGTTTCTTGTAAGCGTTCTAGGTCTAACTCAACGCTTTGGTTTTTTTGAATTTGTGTATTAGCGTTATCTAAGCAGTTTTCTATTTCCTTCACTGAATCTGAAAATGCGGTTTCCAACTGATTTTTGTCATCAACTAGTTTACTCAATAAGTGAGAGAAATCTGAGCTAAGATGACTGCTTAATAAGTTACTTAATTTATTTGTTCTCATAGACGGTAGTGCAATGCCTAATTCATAAAGTAAGTGTTCAACAATTAAGATGATTCGATTGGCCTCATATAATGGTCTTGCAACTAGATAGTCATCAATAATATTACATTTGTGAGCTTCAAAAGCGTCTGGTTCAAATTTAAGAGGAATCAAAGCAACGACTTTGTTTTCGCAAATTTCATAATCTTTGACAGCATCAAGAGGACGATAAAAATTGATTAAGCTTTCCTCAAGACTATCACCTGTCATTAAGAAAACTGTAGGGGTATTTTTATCGATAAGGTGACGGCACAAATCTTTCAGTGTCTTGACCGCAGTGCAATTTTTAAAGTACCTTCTCAATTTTTCATAAACGATTTTATCGTTCTCAGTGTTAGTAACGAAAAGCACTATTTTGTAAGGTAACTCATTTAAATGCATGGTTTTTCCAAAGTTGCTACTTAGCTTTATATCGACCTAAAACTTTAGTTGTTAAGTAGTAATTATACCTTTCGTGTTTTTTTATAAAGCAATTTTTATATCATCGTATTCGAAAACGATTGCCGCGTAGCCAATATGAATTATTCAATAACAAAGGTTTTTTGATAGTGTAAGTTTTGTGTGCAAGTAAAAACAAAGATGCACTTAATTAGTACATATTTGACGATAAATTACTTCTATCAAAATTATAGTCTATATTAAGACTTTGTGCGGATTATATAAAAAATTAATAAAAACAATGTTTTAAATTATTTATTAAGTGCTTTTAAGCGAATTTATACATATCTATACTAGAAAGGCACGCGCTTTGCTTATACTTTAGTGTTGTGTGTGCTTTGCCGCCAGTTAGCATTTGTTGACTGGTGGCGAAGATTTTACGGCTCTATCAAACGTCCTCCGATAGAGTCGTTTTTTATTTAAAGTCTGCTCAATTAATTGATTATTTTCGTCACTTGTAATGCATAGTAGTGAATAATACTGATGAGAAAGTCACCTCTGCCTGTAATGAATACATTATTACTATTGTTATTTAAGGTGTGCACATTATTGGGAGTAAATATTGGTAGAAAGTTTTGACAATCAAGGTATATAAAAATTTGAAGAGCTGGTTATTCTGCAAGTGTATATAGGTTCAGCGGCTAAGGAGTTACACCTTTGGATAGTATTCTGCTGGAGTAAAGGTTAAAATATGATGTGTGCGTTTAAGGTTATTATCAAAATTAATTACTTTGATCGCTTTTGAAATTACTACTTGATTTTGATGAGTATGCAGAAACTCACTCGCATCGATGTAGTGATTATGAGAATTAATGCAACCAAACTTATTAATCGCGACATAGTCTACCCATCCTAAAACGGTTCCGGGAAATACCGTTCGACCAACCATGCTCGATATATCTTCGCAAATTGTTACTTCAGCACCAAAAATTGGTTTGTCTCCCAAAGCTATGTCGGTATTTTCGTCTAATACCAGCTTTAAGAGTTTTTTAGCTCTTGGTCTGTAGTCTAAAACGTTATTGTCGAAATGAGACATTAATTCGTATGATCCATGTAAACAAGCTCAACATAAAGATTTTTTATGTGAAGATTTAAGCGTACTATACCTTAGGCGTATACGGCTGCCCTGACACAGATCAATAAAAGAAAACAAAGGATATTATTTTGTCAAAACCCTTTTACACCCTAATTATTGCTTTTGCTCTTATATTTTCCTCTGCGTTAATACATGCAGATGAGTTCTATAATGGAAAAGAATTAAAAAACGGATTCGTTAATATTATTTACGATCCAAGTAACGATAGCGTCTTTCTTGAAATAGAGAAAACATATTTGAATCAATCTATGATCTTTCAAAGTAGCTTGCCTAGGGGGATTGGTTCGAATGATATAGGCCTGGACAGAGGTCAATTAGGCGATACGAGATTAGTGCAATTTGAACGCTTTGGTAACAAAATTTTGTTAAAGCAGATCAATACAAAGTACAGAGCTAGTTCTAGCAATACTGCCGAAAAATTGAGTATCGACGAAGCTTTTGCAGACTCCGTAATTGCAGGATTTACAATAGCTCACGAAACTAAGTCTAATATAGTTTTTGACTACACTCATTTTTTATTAAGTGACATTCATGGCGTTTCTGAACGCTTGAGCAACCGAGCACAAGGTTCGTACAGCTTAGATAAAACGCGTTCTGGCATATTCCAAGAGAGAACTAAAGCATTTCCAAAAAATACAGAATTAGAAGCAATCATTACATTTGCCGGTAACCCCAGTGGTCAATACATAAAAGACGTCAGCCCCGACGCCAAAAGCGTCACGGTACATATGCACCATTCTTTTGTTGACTTACCGAACCAAAATTATGAAGTCAGAGCTTTTCATCCTTTTTCAGGGTTTTGGAAACATAGTTTTTTTGATTACTCTGTACCCATCGATGCGCAAATGGAGCAAAAATTAATTCCTCGGCATCGACTCAAAAAAGTCGATCCGACGGCATCGAGTAGTGAAGCAATCGAACCAATTATTTATTATCTAGACCCAGGAATACCGGAACCCGTTTTCTCAGCCTTAAAAGAAGGTGCGCTCTGGTGGGATCAGGCCTTCTCCGCCATTGGTTATAAAAATGCATTTCAGGTAAAAGTATTGCCAGAAGATGCTGACCCAATGGATATCCGTTATAACGTTATCCAATGGGTGCATAGAGCAACGAGAGGCTGGAGTTACGGCTCATCAGTTATAGATCCTAGAACAGGAGAAATCATAAAGGGGCATGTTACTCTTGGTAGCCTTAGAGTGCGTCAAGATTTCTTAATTGCAAATGGTTTTACTTCTCCGTTTGATTCCATAGACGCAGATACTTCCGAGCAACTACAGCTCGCATTAAACCGCATTAAACAGCTATCGGCGCATGAAGTAGGGCATACACTTGGGATAGCTCACAACTTTGCAGCGAGTGAAAAAGCTAGAGCGTCAGTAATGGACTATCCACATCCAATGATAGTATTGGACGATGATGAAATTGATTTATCTAAAGCATACGATCAGGGGATTGGTGTATGGGATATACATGCGGTTGAATACGGGTATCAAGACTTTCCAGAGTCTTTTGATGTACGTGGCTCGTTACTAAAAATCATCGATAAAGCCAAGCAGGCGGGCTTAACATACAAATCTGATCCGGACACTAGAATTGCCAAACGAGCGTCTGCAGACGGTCACTTATGGGATAACGGTAATAACCCCATATTGGAGTTTAATCGAGTTGCAAAACTTCGAGAGTTTGCCTTAAACAACTTTAGTACTAAATCATTGCCATTTAACGCTGACTTGTCCTCACTAGAGGAACGTTTGGTACCAATTTATTATTCGCATCGCTACCAATTAGATGCAGTAGCTAAACAGGTGTCTGGTCTTCAATACGAATATTCAACAAAGACAGAGTCAAATCAAGATACAAGTCAGTTTGTTCGATTCCAAGATGCTAAAATACAGAAACAGGCGCTAGATGTATTGGTAGCGAGCGCGAGCGCAGACTTTCTGAGCTTACCTGACAGCATTACTGCTTTGATCCCACCAAAAGCTTATGGAAGTTCAAGGAATAGAGAAAGCATGCCAAGCAGAATGGGAATTGCTTTTGACCCACTTACTGCTGCTGAGTCTATTTCTGCTTACAGTGTAAATATACTGCTGCAAAGTGAACGTTTGAACAGACTGTCGTATCAGGCGAGTGTAAACAATGATATCCCGAGTCCAAAGCAGGTATTTGATTCACTCTTTGCTACTTTAATTTCAATCAACTCAACAACACCACTAGAGACGAGAATAAAATCGAACACGCTCTCGATATTCTTCGACTTGTTGAAAGATGAAAACTTATCATCAGAAGTACAATTATCGGCTCAGGAAGTATTGTTGGATTTCGAATTTTGGCTGACTAAAAACAGCAAAAATGCTGCCAACAGAGTTTTATTAAAATATTTACAGCAATATTGGGTAAGCGGTGAATGGGGTTTACACCAGAATATAAAACCTCTTCCACCTGGCTCTCCGATTTAATGTTAGATCACTCTGCTATAGCGCAGTTGATGCATGGGTTTCGATAAATATTGATCGAAATTCATGCATATATTTCTGACTAATAGACGACCTCGAGGGAAGATTTTTAAATGCGTGTCTGTATTTTCGAGCAGATTGTCGTCAATAAAAGCATCTAATTGTGACAAGCTATCGCAAAAGTACTGGTCGAAATCAATTTCGTATTTAGCAGAAAAGTCAGCCTTATTCACATATAAGTTGCACATTAATTGATGGATTATTGCCCTGTGAATTTGGTCTTCTTTGCTCAGTGATACGCCTTTCTCAAGCGGTATTCTTTGCTCATCTATCGCAGCATAGTACTCTCCAAGCTTTTTCACATTTTGAGCGTAGGCGGTTTCAAAATTACTGATTGAAGATACACCTAAACCTAACAAGGCATTTGCTGAATCAGTGGTATAGCCTTGGAAGTTTCTCGACAAACTTTGGTTCGATGCTGCAATACTAAGTTCGTCTTCTGGTTTTGCAAAATGGTCCATACCAATGAACTCATAACCTTGATTGCTTAATTCTGATATGCTTTGTCTAAACAAAGCAAACTTTTCATCGCTGTTTGGTAACCAGTCATCCTTTATTTTTCGTTGTGCAGAAAATAGATTAGGCATATGTGCATAGCTAAACAGCGAAATCCTATCGGGGTTCATCGCTTTAACTTGATCTAGTGTTTCTTTCAAGGTTGAGTCAGTTTGCTTTGGCAAACCGTATATCAAGTCGATGTTGACAGATTTAAACTTCAATGACTTTGCCCGTTCAATTAGCTGCAGAATAAAGTCAGTGCTTTGTAAGCGATTTATTTTTTCTTGAACAACTTCGTTTACATCTTGTACGCCGATACTAATTCGATTAAAGCCTATCTCTTTTAATTCATTTACGTAGTCTAGTTCGATTTTTCTTGGGTCGATCTCAATACTTTGCTCAAGTCCAGGCTTAAGTTTAAACTTAGTATTAATATGCTCTAACAATGATGACAATTGCTGTTTATCCAGAAAGCTTGGCGTGCCCCCGCCAAAATGTATGTGCTCGACTGTAAATCCGTCAAACATTTTGCATCGCATATCTATTTCTGTTTTTAGGTAGGCCAGATATTTTTCAATTTTATCTTGATTGCGAGTAACGATTTTATTGCAACCACAGTAATAGCAAAGCGAGTGACAAAAAGGAATATGAAGGTATAAGGACAGGCTCCGCTGATTATGCGCTTTTAGAGTAGATACAGCTTCAATAATATTGGATTCTGTAAAATCTGAGTCAAACGCTACGGCTGTGGGATAGGAAGTGTACCTTGGCCCTGCGGTATTATACTTTTTCAACATTTTCTTATCAAAGAAATCGGCGATTTGTGAATTATGCATAGGGTGAGCTAACTATATGATTTTACAAAGATGAGCAGTATAAACTTCGCCTTGTCGCTAAACTTTGATCTAGGTTAAGTTTTACTGCCGCTAACACATATTTCTGATGAATAGGGCATCATCATATTTAAAAATTACTCTTTTAACGCTCAAGCAATTAACCTTAAATTAACAATTCTCGTTTTCCCAAACTGGACAAGAACGTCGCATGGCAAAATTGATATTAGTGAGACACGCTCAGGCTTCATTTGGAGCAGATGATTATGATAATTTAAGCGACTTAGGTCATGTGCAATCAGAGTTATTGGGGCAGTATTTCAAATCAAGAGGAGTGAATTTTGACCTCATCATAACCGGGAATATGAAAAGACATAAACAGACCGCTGCGGGTATCCTAAAACATGCAGAAAACAATGAATCGATTCATAAACAACAAATGGTTGATTCAAGTTGGGATGAATTTGATTTTCAGACAATAGTTTCTTCATTCCTACAAAGAAATAGTGCTATGAGCCCCGCAAAAAATGCGCCTCGTAAAGAATGGTATCGTGTATTAAGATTAGCGATGATTGCATGGTCAAACGATCAGTTGTGCCCAGCTCCTCAAGAATCTTGGCTGTCATTTAACGAGAGGGTAATAAAAGGCGCTAACTCTATTTTAAGTACAGATGCAAAGACCGTCTTAGTCGTTAGTTCGGGTGGGGCGATGGCAATGTTTCTTAGGTCAATCTTCAATGCATCTGTTGAACAAGCCGTATCCTTTAATCTGCAAATAAAAAATACTTCTGTAAACGAGTTTTATTTTAATACCGATGGATTTCAATTGGCGAGTTTTAATAACGTCCCTCATTTAGACACTCAAGAACATATTTCCAAAATCACCTATAGCTAAACAGTGTAAGGAGTCATCTGTGAACTTTGATCATAGTGAAAAAACAAAGCAATTAATGAAACAAATACAAGCGTTTATGGATGCCGAGATATACCCGATTGAAAACAGTTACCATCAAGAAGTGATAGACACAAAAACGCTTTGGAGGACTCCAGCAACAATGAGTCGTTTAAAGGAAAAGGCTCGTTCTCATGGACTATGGAACTTGTTTTTGCCCGAAGAATATCAACCGTTTGGAGCCGGTTTGAGCAATTTAGAATACGCTCCTTTGTGCGAGTTAATGGGACGAGTTCTATGGAGCTCCGAAGTATTTAATTGCAGTGCACCAGATACGGGCAATATGGAGGTACTTGCGAAATACGGTAGCGATGAGCAAAAAGAGCTCTGGCTGAAGCCTTTATTGAATGGAGAAATCCGTTCGGGATTTGCAATGACCGAGCCAGAAGTTGCATCGTCTGATGCGACTAACATCTCGACCAGTATTGTCAGAGATGGTGATGAGTATGTAATCAATGGTCGAAAGTGGTACACGAGTGGAGCGATGAACGAAAATTGCAAAATTATGATCGTTATGGGCAAAACAGATCCCGAAGCTCCTCGGCATCAACAGCAATCTCAAATATTGGTTCCGATTGATACCAAGGGTGTCACTATTGTTCGTCCGATGAGTGCAATGGGGTATTTAGATGAACCAATCGGTCACGCAGAAGTGTTGTTTGAAAATGTGCGAGTGCCAGCTGGTAATCTTATATTAGGCGAAGGTAGAGGCTTTGAAATTGCGCAAGGTAGGCTTGGTCCAGGCCGCATACACCACTGTATGCGTTTGATAGGCTGTGCTCAAAGAGCACTTGATTTAAGTTGTGAGCGGGTTGAACAACGAATCGCTTTTGGAAAACCGCTTAGTAAGCAACAATCTGTTCGTGAGAATATAGCGCAAATGCACTGTAAGATTGAGCAAGCTCGATTACTGACATTCAAAGCAGCAGATCAGATGGATAAGTACGGTAACAAAGTAGCAAAAAATATTATTGCTGCAATCAAAATCGTGGCGCCAAAAATGGCTTGTGAAGTAATAGATGACGCGATTCAAATGCACGGAGCTCTTGGCACATCGCAAGATTCGATTTTAAGTGCAACATTGGCTTATGCGCGAACTATTCGACTGGCCGACGGCCCTGATCAAGTGCATATGATGCAGTTGGGCAAAAACCTCGTGGCGCAGCATAATGCGACTTTACACAAGAACTAAATAGCAACCAAATAAGAACCGGAATAAATCATGAAAGCCATTGTATGTAATGAATTTAGCTCAGTATCGAATTTATCCTTTGAAGACGTAAAAACCCCATCATGCGGTGCAAACGAGGTCCTTGTGTCGGTTTCCGCTGCAGGTGTCAATTTCCCTGATAGCCTTTTAGTACAAGGCCTATACCAAATGAAGCCTGAACTACCGTTTATACCAGGTAGTGAAATTGCAGGAGTTATTGAACAATGTGGAGAGAAGGTAAAACATCTCAAAGTAGGGATGAGAGTAATTGGTATATGTCAACTTGGTGGCTATGCTGAAAAAGTAGCCGTACCAGCAATGCATGTAATGCCTATTCCCGATGCAATTCCCTTGACTGAAGCGGCTGGATTAACTACCGCTCATGCAACTGCGCATCATGCACTTAAACAAAGAGCAAAATTAGATAAAGGGCAAACTTTGCTAGTTACTGGCGCAGCTGGAGGTACTGGTCTTGCTGCGGTGCA
>CBFHTO010000046.1:0-28682 GCA_965658765.1 Glaciecola sp.
TAATGAGCGCACTGGTCTCAACACCATCCATAACGGGCATTTGGATATCCATTAAGATAAGGTCGTAGTCTACACTCTCACATTTTTTTACAGCTTCGATGCCGCTGTGTGCAAGTGTTAATTCGATATCTGATGATGTAAGCCAGGTTTTTAAAAGCCTCAGATTAATTTCCATGTCATCAACCGCAAGCATGCGAATGGCAGGTAGATTGGCAATTTCAGCTGCCTCGCCGTCATTTGCTAGTTGAACATACGTTTCGTCAATATCGTTTAACTTACGGTCTGTAAGTGGTTGGCTTAGCACAGTAGGCGGATTAGAAAAGCCTTTAAACATTAGCTTGCTCGGAGGCGCACCCGAATATAAGAATATGACTTTATTTAGTTGTAAAGCTTCGACGCATTTGATGAGGCTTTCTCGGGCAAGAGAAGCATGATTAGCAAGCGCAATAAATGTGTAGTCGTAGTCCTTTAAACATGCGCTATCACTATTTATTTCCTGAGGATGCGAGATACATTTCACCTTAAAACCTGCTGCAATCAGTCGGTGAGCGCTTGCTTTTTGAGAAACATCCCAACTATCAATCAGAAGGGCTGTTTTATCTGAGAACTTCATTATTTTTATAGGCGTCTCTTCGGTTAGAGATAAACGAAATGGGATTGTCGCCCGAAACGTACTGCCTTTTCCTAGCTCACTTTCAACTTCCAAGTTCCCGCGCATCAAATCAACTATTTCTTTACAAATTACCAGACCTAAACCGGTTCCTTGAAATGAGCGACTCATTTCCTCGTCTAATTGATGAAAAGCCGTGAAAAGTTTGCCTACATCGTTTTGCTCTATGCCAATGCCTGTATCTTTGACTTCGAATTCGACTGTACAGTGCGTTTTGCCATGTTCAACCGTTTTAACACTAATTAGAACATAGCCCTCACTCGTAAACTTAATCGCATTGCTCAACAAATTACTAAGTAGCTGTTTGACCTTTACAATGTCACCGTAGACTGATTCGGGCACTTGATGCACGTCATAGACAAATTCGAGTTGTTTTTGATGAGCACTTTTTGTCATTAACGCCGATACGTCTTCGAGCGCACCAATTAACGAAAAGGGATGAGTATTTAAGCTTAACTTTCCGGCTTCCATTTTTGAAAAATCTAAAACATCGTTGACGATACTGAGTAGGTCACTGGCAGCAGAATTAATGATGCGCACGTGTTCCGTTCGCTCAACCTGGTTTTGTTTTAACTCCAGCTCTTTTGAAAATCCGATTATGGCATTGAGTGGAGTACGTATTTCATGAGACATATTTGCCAGAAATTGAGATTTTACCTCGCTCGCTTTTTCGGCGTCTTTTTTGGCAAGCTCGAGGTAGACATTTTGCTCTTCTATAAGTAAATAATTATTTTCTGCATCGCTTTGAGCTTGTTTGACTTCACTATCTAAATTATATTTTTCGATCATCACTTTTGTAACAAGGTAGGCTATAACTTGAACGGTGAGTACGAACTGGAAGGTGAAGGGATGATAAGGATGCAGAGGAATAAGCCCAAAAATGGCAAAGACACTGAATAAAGTGCCTGTAAATACAAATAACCAAGCAGCTAAAAGTATACGAGCAGGCTTGTATTTATGAAACGTAGCTCTTGTCGCTAACGCCATATTAAATAGCATCGTTCCAAAGCCAAGTGAATAGGTTAGTACTAAAGTCATTTGAAGATTGAAAAGCGAGCTAAAAAAGATAAGAAAACACAAAGCACTCATGCCAATTAAGCTCAGTCCAAGGCTAAGAGCTCTTTTCGATATCAAGTGTTTTGGGCTTAGTATGAGATTCAAATGCGTGCCAGTAATTGCCAATAAAAGAATCATAGATTCGACTTTGAGGCTCTCAATAATCAAAGCGACCTGACCTGATACAAATGATGTGTGACCTGCCCACAAGACTTGAAACAACACTAAGAAACAAGTGTGTATAAATAAGACACCACTAAAAATGCGTTGTCGTCTTAAAAAGAAAAGACTTAGCAAAGCAGCGAATGCTAAGCAAACTAAAACGCCGTAAAGTCCTCCCCACAGGCTTAAGTCAAAGAGAGATGTTTTGGTATGCTCGGCGTCGCTTTGTATGTATATAGGGCTGAGTAAGACCATACTACTTGAATTTGCGAAGATAAATATTTCAAAGGTTTGGTCTTTTTTAAGAGAGAGTTTAAAGGTGGGGTAGGCCGACAGAGACTGTTTGTTTTTAATACCGTCAGTGGTCGAGTATACAAGTTTACCGTCTTGACGAACATAAAGTCGAACATCTTGCATTTGTGAGTATCGAATGCTGATTATCCAGTCTTCAATCTCCGAGCGATTAATCACTTCTGCGGTCATCCAAACGCCATTTTCGATAAAGCCGTAATTTGGATGTTCGAAGGTCCTGTATGGCATAAAGTCTTTGGCTCTTAAAAATTCCTCATACGTAAGCGCACGCGACTCTTGTTTATAAATAGAAAAATACTCAGAGACTAATAAAGGCTCTTTGACTGCTTCAATTTCTATAAGCCTTTCTCTAGCTGACGCTGGGGGCACCTCAATGAACATTGTCATCAGTAAACCGACGACAACAATGATTATTGTAAGATGTTTATTCAAAGGACTATTATTCTTTTACTAAAAATAGGCTACCATTCGCATAATATAGTTTGATGACGAGTATATGTATAGGCGCAATCTTCAAGTTCATGAATTCAGCGCCAACAAAATAACGCATATCAGGTGATAAATAATATGAATAACAACACTAGCATCAGCCAAGACGGCATAGAGCAAATGTCCTTAGGTAGATTTACTGAGGATGCCTACCTAAATTACTCAATGTACGTCATTATGGATCGAGCATTACCTCATATTGGTGATGGTTTAAAACCTGTTCAGCGCAGGATCATCTATGCAATGTCTGATTTAGGTCTTAGCAACAACGCTAAATATAAAAAATCAGCTAGAACGGTCGGTGACGTTCTCGGTAAGTTCCATCCACACGGCGACTCTGCATGTTATGAAGCGATGGTGCTCATGGCTCAGCCATTTTCATACCGTTATCCGCTGGTTGATGGTCAAGGCAACTGGGGAGCACCAGATGATCCCAAATCGTTCGCCGCTATGCGTTACACAGAAGCACGCTTGTCAAAATTCAGTGAAATATTACTTACGGAATTAGGCCAAGGTACAAGCGATTGGCAACCAAACTTCGATGGCACACTGAATGAGCCGATGGTGCTGCCAGCAAGGTTGCCACATATTTTATTGAATGGGGTTACCGGAATCGCAGTTGGAATGGCAACGGATATTCCACCTCATAATGCACGTGAGCTTGCCAATGCTTGTGCGATGTTGCTAGACAATAGCAAGGCCGAACTGGCGGATTTAATGACTTTCGTTCAGGGTCCTGATTACCCGACAGATGCCGAAATCATTACGCCAAAATCCGATATTAAGAAAATCTATGAGACCGGAAGGGGCTCGATCAAAATGCGTGCGGTTTACGGTGAAGATGCCGGCGATATCGTAATCACAGCATTACCTCACCAAGCCTCGGGAAGCAAAATTATTGAACAAATCGCTAATCAAATGCTGGCAAAAAAACTGCCAATGGTGTCTGACTTACGCGATGAATCTGATCATGAAAATCCAACTCGTTTAGTGATTACTCCGCGATCAAATAGGGTCGATGTCGACCAGTTGATGCAGCATCTTTTTGCTACGACGGATTTAGAGAAAAACTATCGAGTAAACATCAATATGATTGGCCTCGATGGTCGGCCTAAGGTGAAAGACCTTCATTCAATTTTAACTGAATGGTTAAGCTTTAGGAAAAATACCGTTACGCGAAGATTGCAGTACCGACTAGATAAAATTTTGGCGAGATTACATATTCTAGAAGGCTTACTTATTGCGTTTTTGAATATCGACGAAGTCATTGAAATTATCCGTACTTTTGACCAACCGAAGGCGGAACTAATTAGTCGCTTTGGACTTTCTGACAAGCAGGCAGAAGCAATATTAGAACTAAAGCTTCGACATTTAGCAAAACTGGAAGAAATGAAAATCCGAGGTGAACAAGATGAACTCGCGAAAGAACGTGATTCGCTTCAACTTTTACTCTCGTCTGATCGGCGCTTAAAGACGCTTATTAAAAAAGAAATTCTAGCCGATGCCGAAAAATATGGAGATGATCGTCGTAGTCCAATTGTGGCGAGACTTGAAGCAAAAGCATTATCAGAAAAAGAATTGATCCCATCTGAAGCTGTAACGGTGGTTTTGTCTGAAAAAGGTTGGGCAAGATGTGCAAAAGGACACGATATTGATGTTGAAGGTTTGAGTTATAAATCGGGTGATAGTTATCTCTCAAGCTCAAAAGGCAGGAGTAATCAGCAAACGGTTTTTCTTGATTCCGGAGGGCGCACATTTGCATGTGATGCACACTCCCTGCCGTCGGCAAGAAGCCAAGGTGAACCACTGACTGGTAGATTCAATATCGTCGGTGGCGAACGAGCAGAGCACGTTATTATGGCCGCCGAGGAGCAGACCTTTTTAATAGGATCTGATGCGGGGTATGGCTTTGTATCGAGCTTTAAAGATATGCTAACCAAAAATAAAGCTGGCAAAGCTTTTGTATCACTGCCATCGGGTGCAAAAATAATGCATCCGATTCCCATTTCAGATGTGAAAAATGACTGGTGTTTATGCATCTCTAATCAAGGAAGAATGTTGTTATTCCCACTTAGTGACCTGCCTGTGTTAGGCAAAGGTAAAGGGAATAAACTCATGAATATTCCATCGGCGAAGGCAAAATCACGAGAGGAGTACTTAACTCAGTTATGCGTGGTTCCGGGCGATGCTCAAGTGAAAATCACTGCAGGCAAGCGCTCAATGACCCTTAATAACCAGGATCTTAGCCACTATCAAGGCGAGAGAGGGCGTCGAGGTAACAAGTTACCTAGAGGTTTACAGCGTGTTGATGAAGTCAGTGTAGAACATCCTAAGCAAGGTAACGAGCCTCCCTCTGATGATTAATCACTGTAAGTGAAGGTGTATTTGAATATTGTTAATGTTTAGCTAATTTGCTAAACATTAAGCAATCTCACCAACAAGTAAGCATGTTGACCCATCAAGAAGACACCAAATCAAATAAGTTGCTGAATTTGCTTGCATTTATTTTTGGCACAGATCAAGCAAGTGACTTGGAAAGAATAGGGCGTACTGAAAGTTAATGAAAACATTTGACTTGAAGTGTAAGAACTAAATTAAGCACGCGAGCTTCAGCTAAATAAGTGATTAACAGTGCTTGTTAGTTTCAAATAGGCGCGAAGTTAAAATTGGCAATAAATATTTGAATCACATGCTATCTAAAAGGGGAGACAACATGGCCGTTATTTTAAATGATAGACCTGCAGAACAGGTTAAAGAAGAAGTCATTGAGACTTTAATTCATAACTACAGCCACGGTATTATCTCCAACGAAGCATTTGAGCGACGCCTTGATGCAGTCATTGCTGCAAACTCAAATCAGGAAAGAGTTGACCAAGTCTCAGATCTTAGTCCTGCGCCCGATGACACCATTCGTCGCCATAAAGAACAAACGTTTAAAGTTGCTTATACCAATGAGCGCGTGAACAATACGGAGAATTTGGTAAGCATTTTAGGAAACTCAGACAGAAGTGGGATATGGGATGTGCCGAAAGAGATTCGGATCTTTACTTTACTTGGGTCTAGTAAGCTAGATTTCACAAATGCTCGTTTTTCCTCTCCTAGAGTGACAGTTAAAGTATTTTGTCTACTTGGTGGTGACAAAATACATGTGCCAGAGCATGTTAATATTGTTTCTAAGGCGTTTTGTATTTTAGGAAGCGTTAAAAACAAAGCGGCTTCAATTGCCGATCAGCAATCGCCTACGGTCACAATTGAAGGTGTTGTGATATTAAGTGATCTAGTCATAAGCGTAAAACAAACGGTCAAAGAAAAGTTCGTCGCTTTTGCAAACCAAATGAAAGCGATTTTTGACGATGGAAGCAATCGGCATAATCATTACTGAGCAGTTTTTTAGATAACCCGAAGTTCGATAAATCAAGCCTCGTTATTTAAGAGGCATGCGTGCTTTCAAAAATTTTATCGGCAGAGGCTTCAACAAAACCTTGATAAAGTTGCCCGTTTTTCATTTCATAGCGTTGGGCAAATTCGTAAAAACAGCTTGGAATGTTTAGGCTGAGGTCTGAAAACTCCTTCTCAAAAGAGTCCGCCATAGTGCTTGACTGAGCAAGGTGGACTTCTGGTCCGCCTTTGATTTCTCCACCTGAGCTATTAAGAACAAAACCCGCTTGTTTTAATGTATCGTTTACGGTCTCTAGCTCTTGAAAGTGCTTCAAGTGATTCACGCTCACGGTAAAATGATTTGCTCTAAAACCCCAAGCTGCCATCCAAGCGGCGTATTCTGATTCTGCCATCAATGATTTGTAATCACTAGACGATACTCGCCAATGCGCTCCAGAATACAGAAAGTTTTCATTATCTACGGCTACATTATCCATTTCTGCAACTAGTCGATGAATAATTTCTTGCGCGTTTTGACTCAATTCACTGACTCGCAATTGGCTGATAAAAACTTTCGGTGCAGTTGGATCGGCGTGTTCAAAATGTTTTGCGCTAAGTTTTTTAGCTTTGAAGTCATAGTCGCCTTTTGCTTCGTAACCTAAATGTTCAAAGTGCTTTGCGAGGTGAGACAGCTTGGTTTTATCTAAATCAAACGTTCGTAGCGCAATATGATCATTTACAATGCTGTCAGAGTTTGTCTTTTCCAACAGAAGTCGGTGAATATTTTTTGCTGAAGGCGTAATAGAAAGGTAATCACGCCACAGCCCGTCAAATAAACTTGAAATTGAGT
This sequence comes from Glaciecola sp., assembly GCA_965658765.1. GTDB lineage: Bacteria > Pseudomonadota > Gammaproteobacteria > Enterobacterales > Alteromonadaceae > Glaciecola. Next base: position 6,918 of record CBFHTO010000046.1, read on the forward strand.
CATGCATAATATTATTTTCCTAATTTAAGACCTGGGCTAAGGTTTGCAGGCATGGCGACCTTGTCAAGTTCTACAGAGGCGACAGGATAAGAACAATAATCAGCAGCATAGTAAGCACTTGCTCTGTGGTTCCCACTATCTCCTACGCCACCGAAGGGGGCAGCGCTACTTGCACCGGTAATTGGGCGATTAAAATTGACGATCCCAGCGCGAATTCTAGGTAAGAAGTACTCATAATCACTACGATCATCTGAGAGTAAGCCTGCAGAGAGCCCAAATCGAGTGTTATTAGCAAGCTCGATAGCGTGGTCAAACGAATCATAACGAATCAATTTTAATAGGGGTCCAAAATGCTCTTCATCTGGCATACTTTCCGCAAACGGCGTGACGTCTATAATGCCCGGTGATATTAAGCCTGTATTGCTGTCCTCGTGCTGCATTTCGAGTAAGCTATGTCCGCCTAATGCTTGTAATTCAGCTTGAGCTGCCATCATCATTGCTGCGGCGCGTGCAGATATCATAGCACCTATAAACGGTTGCTCTTGTGCATCGTATAATCCGGGCTTAATGTTCTTTGTGGCGCTTACTAAGGCCTCAATCAGCATATCCCCTTGCTCTGTGGAGGGTACCAATAGTTTTCTTGCACAGGTACATCTTTGTCCAGCACTTATGAATGCCGATTGGATGATATCGTGCACAGCTGCTTGAATGTCAGATACATTGCGAACAATCAAAGCATTATTACCACCCATTTCAAGGGCAAGAATTTTACCCGGCTGTCCCGCAAACTGTTCGTGAAGCCGTTTACCCGTCGTTGAACTGCCAGTAAAAAATAGCCCATCTATGTGCGAGCTGCTTGCCAGTGCCTTACCAGTGTCTACTGTGCCTTGCACTAAGTTTAGTACGCCACTAGGTAAACCTGCCTGTTGCCATAGTTTTACCGTAAATTCTGCAACAAGAGGCGTTAATTCGCTGGGCTTAAACACGATCGTATTGCCCGCTAAAAGTGCAGGCACAATGTGCCCGTTTGGGAGGTGTCCAGGGAAGTTATATGGCCCAAAAACTGCTACAACGCCATGAGGGCGGTGTCTTAGTATGGCTTTGCCTGCAGGCATTGGGTTTTCAACCGTTCCAGTTCTTTCATGGTAGGCTTTTTCCGAAATACCAATTTTGCCAATCATTGCGCCAACTTCGGTAAGGGTTTCCCACTTCGGTTTTCCCGTCTCCTTCGCAATAATATTAGCGAGCTCGTCTTTATTTTCTTCAAGTTTTTGTGCAAAGGTTTTGACGATTTTCAAGCGATAGTCGAAGTCACTTAGAGACCATTCAACAAACGCGTCTCGAGCGCTATTTATGCCTCGTTCAACTAGACCTTCACTAGCGCATTTGCCTTCCCAAACTACTTCGTTCTTTGCGGGGTCAATACTGATCAAGTCTTGACCATCTCCTGGTATCCAGTCTCCATCAATAAAATGTGTATCTTGGCTCATAACTACTCCTGGTGACTTAATATGTTTGAAGGGTGCTGCTGCCATATCGAATGGTATCTCCATTCTCTAAAAGTAAGGCGTCGGCGAGTTCTTGTGAAATTAATGCAGTATTTTCGTCGACAATTTTTAATTGCCCTATGCAGGCTCTGAATTCTTTCACTTTTGAGTTAATGATAAAATAATGTTCATCATTTTGAATGGTATCGGTCGCTGATATTTGTACATTGGCTTGAGCGCTTTGCCTCACTGTAGCAATGTGTGACAGGTCAGCTTCAACAGTTGGCCCAGCGTCAAAAATATCGACATAGCCACGATTCTTAAAGCCTTCTTGTTCTAATAAACGAAGTGCTGGGCGAGTTTTTTCGTGAACTTTTCCAATACATTCTTGAGCTTCTTTTGAAAGAAGTTTGACGTATATTGGATATTTAGGCATTAACTCAGCGATAAATACTTTATTACCGATACCCGTTAAATAATCTGCGGTTGGAAAATCCACTGAGAAGAAATGACTTTCAAGCCACTCCCAGAATGGAGATTTGCCGTTCTCGTCAGAAATTCCACGCATTTCGGCTATCACCGTTTCAGAAAATCGTTGTGGATGTTGAGCCATAAATAGAAAGCGAAACTTGGACAGTAAGCGTCCAGCAAGTCTTTTTCTCGCTTTTTCTTGCAAAAACAAAGTACATATTTCGCTGACGCCTGTGTAGTCATTACAAAAAGTAAGTATTTCTACACGATTATGTACACCAAGCTCTCGTGAGGCGTGCACGACTTGCCCTAAATGATAGTGGTAAAAGGCGTCCTGCAGGCCAACAGTCGCCTCAATCCCACTTGTCCCAACGACTTCTCCAGTCTCCGTATCTTCCATCACAAATAGGTAGCTTTGCTGACCTGCTCGGCTCGGGTTAGAATTAAACGCACTTCTAGCCGCGTCAATTTTTTTCCTGAGTAAGGCTTCATTAACAGGTAAAGATGTGAATCCTATTCCAGAGTCTTTTGCTATCTGAAATAAAAACGGATAATCGTCATCAGTAATAGGGCGAATTATGAGCATGGCTGCACCCTCTTTAGTCTGCTGATAAGAGCTTTGCTATACCTTGCTCAAACCTTGATAAGCCCTCTAGGATGTCTTCGTCTGGTATCACTAACGAAGGTGCAAAGCGGATAACGTTCATGCCCGCAATTAGGCACATTAATCCCTCTTCGGTAGCGGCTACCATGAAGTCTTTTGCTCTTCCCTTGTACTTTTCATTCAGCGCACATCCAAGCAACATGCCTTTCCCGCGGATTTCAGAAAACACATTATATTTTGCATTAATGCGCTCTAGGTGCTCTCTAAAAATCGCTTCTTTCTTAATTACGCCGTCGAGTACTTCAGGTGTGTTTACAACATCAAACACGGCTTCTGCTACAGCACAAGCGAGTGGGTTGCCTCCATAAGTGCTGCCATGAGTTCCCGGCTTTAAGCTTTCAGCTATTTTATTAGTAGTCAGCATTGCCCCAACTGGGAACCCGCCACCAAGTGATTTAGCAGTCGTTAAAATATCTGGTGTTACGCCAAGGTTCATATACTCGTATAACTTGCCGGTACGCCCCATTCCTGACTGAACCTCATCGAGGATCAGTAAGGCATCGTGTTTATCACACAGAGCTCTTACACCTTTTACAAATTCAGTATCGGGAACAATGATCCCCCCTTCACCTTGCAAGGGTTCCATCATGATCGCGCAAGTCTTGTTAGACATCATTCGTTCAAGCATCTCTAAATTTCCATACTCCGAATGAATGATGCCGCCCGGTTTAGGACCAAAGCCGTCAGAGTAGGCGGGTTGCCCACCAACGGTGACAGTGAAAAATGTTCGGCCGTGAAAACCTTGCTTAAATGCAATGATTTCGTCTTTGTGCTCGCCGCTGACGTCTAACATGTAACGTCTTGCGAGCTTTAAGGCAGCTTCGTTAGCCTCTGCACCAGAGTTTGCAAAATAGACTTTTTCAGCAAAGGTGGCGTCGGTAAGCTTTTTCGCAAGTCTTAGTGCCGGCTCGTTCGTGAATACGTTACTTAAATGCCAAAGCTTGTTACCCTGTTCTTGCAGAGCAGCAGTTAGAGCTGGATGACAATGCCCTAAGACATTAACGGCTATTCCGCCTGCAAAATCGATAAACTCCTTATCGTTTTGATCCCAAACACGTGATCCTTCCCCACGCACTGGCACCATTGCCGCGGGATTATAATTAGGAACCATGACGTCATTAAACGTGTCGCGATTAACTTGCATATTGAAAACCTCATTTGTGTTTAGGCGTTAGGTGATTGTGAGCACATATAAAACGCTTACAATCCGCCCTTAAAAACGATAAGAAAAACAAACTAGCTGGCTATTATGACAGAAAGATAAGTGAAAGTCCTTAGCATCAACCCGTGAAAATCTTATTAATTACAGTAACTTGAGGAATTTACCAGTTTTATTGAATAATTATTATTCAGGGTGAAATAGCATGAATATGTTATCAATATGCATACATACTTTTGTACAAGATCCCATGATTTTGATATTCGCCAGTATATAAAAGAGTCGAGGCTTATTTGGCTGAGCCTCTTTATTTGGAAGTAATGTATGACTATGCAATATACAAAAGATAGTTAAGGGCTAAACTAGAAACTCGGTCGAATAAGTATTCAAAATCTTTTTTTGAATTACTTTACGTCATTGCTTTTTTCTTCGACGATCCCTGCGATATTTAATTCGATGCCGGTAAGGTTTATTTTAGATATGATGCCAACGTCGTTTGAGTTTACGCCGAAGTTACGCAAATACATCATTGCCTGTTCTTTGCCCATTAACCCATGTTTATGTAAGAGTTTGTATTGCATGTATCCCTGAGAGGTAAACAAAAGTTTTGTAAATGGGTGTAGGTCTTGCTTTTCAACCTGAGCCATGCTGATTTCGCGTATTTTAGAGTAATCTATGAAGCCCGGAGCAATGCTTAGCCAACGGCAGTTAAGTTCGCTATAGATGTTAGCAGTGATTTTATCAGCATACTTCTTCCATAAAGAAATGAGATATTTGTGCGATGGTTTCAGGGCCGCGAGTGCTTGAGCCTGATTAGGATTGTTTTTCTTTCGGGCTTTAATTATTTGTTCCGTTAGTTTTCTGTCGAACGTTCGCAAATAGATGTTTGCGACAACTGTTCTTCCAACACACGAGAATAATCCTAAATTAAATCCAAAATGTGGTCGTATTTTGTTTTTATCTGCTAGGGCTTTCGCTATATTAGCGGTACCAACAGCGTACCACCACATATGTTTTTTCAAATCTGGCGTAAAGTCAGAGTGTAAGGGCATTGTATGTTTTGCAACAAGTATGGGGAGTAAGGTTTTCAAGCTTTCTATACCTACAAAGCTAAGGACATTACGAGTTGTCTTTAATACCACTAGATTGCCAGAGGAATCGAGGCGTCGATACTTTGGTTGCCGAACAAATTTCATTAAAGATTCTTGTAACCAAGGTATTTGCTCTACGTACTGCAATAAACGACTGATTGAACACGATTCGGTATACAACACGTCCAATAACTTTCCTAAGTTTTCATCAAACTTAAGAATTTTACAAAAAATGGTTTCCGTATCATTAAACGCATCTTCTAGATGGGAAAGTAGTGTTTCATGGAAATTTGACTCGACTTGCAACAAAAAGGCATTTTCTGCAGTGGCAGCAATTTCTCGTTTTTTATTTGCAACCTCTTCTACCATTAGCAGTCTGCGACGCGCTTCAAATTGCTCCGAGTCTTCAATCATCCTTTGTTTTTCAGTTTTGCGGCCTGCGTCAATCACCGCTTCATCGAGTGACAATAAAAGTTTTTCAAACCGGTTATTATAAATACCAGCTAACTGCGTGACACTTTTTTTCAATCGAACGGTCAATCTTTTATCCTTTCTCTAAAAAATTTTTTAACACTTGGTGACCATATTCTGTAAGCAATGATTCTGGATGAAACTGAACCCCATATAATCTCAAGGCAGAACTCTCTATTGCCATGATTTCTGAGCTATTGTTGCTAAAACACCTTGCGGCTACTCTAAATTCTTTGCTCAATGTTTGCTCGTCAACCACTAATGAATGGTAACGAGTCACATGAAACGTTTCTGGACAATTATGAAACAAAACCGGGTTATCGCCTTTTACACTTTCCACACTAAGGAGAGATGTTTTCCCATGTCTTATTTCTGCTGCCCGTCTTATTTTTGCACCGAGCACCTGAGCGATGGCTTGATGCCCTAAGCATACGCCTAATATTGGGATTTTTCCCTTAAATGTCTCTACTACATCCAAACAAATGCCAGATTCATTTGGTGTACACGGCCCTGGCGACAATACAAAATAAGAAATCTCTAATTCGTTTAAGTCTTCGACGGTGACTTGGTCGTTTTTAAATACCTTAACAGTCTGATTTAGTTCTTCGAAATATCGCACTAAGTTGTACGTAAACGAATCATAGTTATCAATGATAACAACCACGCTTACACCCGCGGTATAAAACCGACGGCTTCATATACTCTAGCTAAGGTATCGGTTGCTTTTTCTCGAGCTTTAGCGCTTCCTTCAGCCATTACTTCAGACAAATATGTAGCATCACTTCTAATGCGAGAGAACTCGTCCTGAATTGGGCTTACTAGTGCGACAACAGCCTCTGCAACATCACCTTTTAGGTGGCCATACATTTTATCTTTATATTGCGGAACAAGTGTATCGATTGGTGTATTGCTTGTTGCACTTAATAAAGACAACAAGTTTGATACACCGGGCTTTTCTTGTAAATCATAATAAATGTTTGCTTCTTCATCACTATCGGTTACCGCGCGTTTAATTTTCTTACTTAACTTTTTGGGGTCCTCAAGTAAACCAATTACATTGTTTGGATTAGTATCTGACTTAGACATTTTTTTATTGGGTTCTTGCAAACTCATAACTCGAGCGCCGTCTTTAGGAATGAATGGTTCAGGTAAAGTAAAAGTGTCCCCATAAATGTTATTAAATCGAGTCGCCACGTCACGAGTTAATTCCAAGTGTTGTTTTTGATCCTCGCCAACAGGGACTTCATTAGCTTGGTAGATTAAAATATCCGCTGCTTGCAAGACAGGATAAGCATACAAGCCAACGTTCACATTTGACTGATTCTTTTGTGACTTGTCCTTAAATTGAGTCATGCGATTTAGTTCACCCATTTGGGTATAGCAATTTAGTACCCATGCTAGTTGTGAGTGCTCTGGTACATGTGATTGCATAAATAGAGCGCTTTTCTTGGGATCGATTCCACAGGCTAAATACAAAGCGAGGGCGTCGAGGCAAGCACTATTTAATTGCTTAGGGTCCTGGCGCACAGTTATCGAGTGAAGATCGACAATCATGTACATGCAGTCATGAGTACTCTGAAGATTGACCCACTGCTTTAGCGCTCCTAAATAGTTACCTAAAGTAAGCTGACCAGAAGGTTGGCAGCCGCTTAGTACGATGGGTGGTGATGCTTTATCTAAGGTCACGTTGGTTCCTTTTACTTTAAATTCTTCTTAAGTGCCTGTATTGCGCTTGCGTAATCATCGCCATTAAATATAGCGCTACCAGCAACAAACATATCTGCGCCAGCTTCATAAACAGCAGTAATCGTATCTTTGTTAATCCCGCCATCGACTTCAATTCTTGTTGTTAAGTCCATTTCGTCAATTATGTGTTTGAGCTGGGCAACTTTTTCGACGGTGGTGGGGATAAAAGACTGTCCACCAAATCCTGGATTGACTGACATCAAAAGCACATAATCGAGTTTGTCTATTACATAATCTAATACGCTTAAAGAGGTCGCAGGATTTAATGCTAAACCTGCCTTGCATCCGTGTTGTTTTATTAGGGAAATACTGCGGTCTACGTGCAGACTGGCTTCAGGATGAAAGCTGATCATACTTGCGCCTGCCTCGGCAAATGCCTCGATCATACTATCTACTGGACTGACCATTAGGTGCACATCAATATCGGCTGTGATGCCATAGTCTCTCAGCGCCTTGCAAATCATGGGGCCGAAGGTCAAATTGGGCACATAGTGGTTGTCCATAACATCGAAATGGACAACATCTGCACCTGCATTAAGAACGCTCTCGACTTCCTGCCCCAAGCGAGCGAAATCTGCGGATAAAATAGAAGGGGCAATCAGAGGTTTATGCATAAAAAACTCTATCAACTGGAAATACGCTATGGTAACCCAAAACGACATAAAAATTAAAAGCCTTTTGTCTTAAACGGCTTTATTTTAGCGCACTGAGCGCTAAAGCAACGCAGATATTTTTGTTGTGTAAAGGTCGCATCTATTTGAGTGCGCCATGTATTCCCCCCGTTGTGTAATGCGCCATAATGATGCAGTCGAGTCAAAATGGTGCATAAAGTCTCACCAAATGGCTTTATATCGTGACTGATTATGCGTTCTCCTATAACAAGTCCTTTACAAATACGCTTGGTTATCACCTATGTGTATGTAATTTATATATAAATTTATTTAATTTCAAAATTGGCATTACCATTGCTAAGTATCCACCAAGCGTTTGTACCAAATAACGATAATAACAACGACATGGCAGCGCACTTTTTTTTAAATTCCAACTAGGTATGGAGAATACACACATGAAGAAACATTCAAAACAAATCGCTAAGTTATCGTTAGTTGCTGCTGTTACCGCGTCTGCATTGTTGACATCAACCGCTGCTCTAGCAGAAGTTAGTGCAAACATCGGTGCCACTACAAACTATGTATGGAGAGGCGTAAGCCAAAGCGCGAACGCGGCTTCAGTATCTGGTGGCATTGATTATGCTGATGATTCTGGTTTCTATGCAGGTACATGGGTTGGGTCATTAAGTGATTCAGATAACGGATTTGAAGGAACAGAAACAGATTTCTATCTTGGTTTTTCTGGAGAAGCTGAAGGGTTTACATACGACGTTGGTTATATCTACTACGCTTACACTGAGTTAGAAGATTCAGATTTTGGTGAAATATACTTAAACGGTGGTGTGGGTAACTTTGGTTTTGGTGTTGCATATACAATCAACAGTGAAGTTGTGGGTGACTCACTTTTTGATACCGGTGACATGTATTATCACGTTAGCTATGGCGGTATTGACTTAGGTAACGAAATGGAACTTAGCTTAACTGCTGGTATGTATGATTTCGACTTAGGTAGTGATTCGGATTACGCTCATTTCCAAGCAGATATTAGCAAGGGTGATTTTACTTTCAGTCTTTCTAAAGCCGAAGCTGAATCTGGCGACGATGATTTTAAATTCATCGCAAGCTGGGGCACTAGTTTTTAATAACAGGCTTCTTAAAAAGTCTCATCAAGCACTCTTTATAAATGTAAGCACTTAGCTTGCACTACAGATTGTATAAAAAAACGTCAGTATCGGCATTCCGAACTGGCGTTTTTTTCTATATGTAATACACTAGAACCTTGTTCTAGGATGAACTGAGAGTGTGCGCCAAATTATGCAAAAAGTTAAAGCTAGAGTTAAACAGAAATCAAAACAGCAAATACAGTTTCCATATTCAATGTTTGGTACTGCTGCTGTAGCAAGCGTTGCGATGTTTTTTGTCATCAGCTCCGTTTTTGCAGAGTCAAATATTCCTTGCCGTCCCGGTAGCTTGCCGAGTGGGCAAGTAGTCATCGATACACACTCTTCTGAGAGTGCTTTGTTTCCTAACCACAATACTCAGTGTAATCGAAATAATCAGTCAATTGGATGGTTGTCTTGGTTTTTTAAGCAATCGGAAAACGCCCAATTTCACTATTTAGACCTTTTAGAATTATTGTCCAGAAATGAAAAATAATCTGAATTGGCAAGGTAAGAAATTTATATATAATAAAATGCAATTCTTGTTAGCTTGCCCATTTCGGAGAAAATATTGCGAATATTAGATGTTTTTAAAAGTGTTGCAGCTAGTTTTTTTGGTGTCCAAACTTCTACTAATCATCAAAAAGATGCAACAAGTTCGTCCTTTGTACCATTTTTAATTGTCGGTATCATAATGGTTGCCGTTTTTATACTCACCCTCGTGATGGTGGTAAATTTCTTTCTTTCAAGCCACTGAGTTTATAGCGCCCCGATGAACGGCTAAGTTACATTGCTTATCCCGTTTTTATATTCCTGTTGATTTAAGAATGTGACCAGCTGTTCATGCCTTACCGGTTTAGAAATTAAATACCCCTGAATATAGTCACAGCCAATCGTTTTTAACTGCAAGAACTGAGCATCTGTCTCAGCGCCTTCGGCTACGATAGGTACAGATAAGCTATGCAACATTTGTGTTAAGGAACTGACGATTCGCTGCTGTCGTATATCTACGTCAATATTATTGAGCAAAGAGCGATCAAGCTTCACGGTGTCATAAGGGAAAGAGGTCAAGTAGGATAACGAAGAGTAACCTGCTCCAAAGTCATCGATGGCAATTTTAAAACCGAAACTTTTCGCTTCCTCGATCCAATGTTTAGCTTGGTCAAAACTGGTAATCAAGGAGGTTTCTGTTATTTCTAACTCGATCCTAGAGGCTGAGACATCAAACTCACTAAGTTTTTCATTTAATATTGTTAGTGCGGCATCGTTGACCAATTGTGACGGGCTTAAGTTGATCGATATGATAATGTCTGTGCGTCCAATCGTGTCTAAATATAATATTTCTTGAATGACGTTTTTAACTATCCATTCAAATAAAACATTCATGTTTTCACTTTCTTCAATAACATCTATGAAGATAGGCGGGGGAATAAAGCCAAGCTCAGGGTGTTGCCAGCGACACAAGGATTCTAACTTTGTTACCTTCAGCGATGTACTTGAAACAATCGGCTGAAATACTACAAACAACTGATTTCCATTTAATGAAGTAATGAAGTCATTCTTGATAGCAAACCGGCGCTGCGCAGAGTCACGCATAGAATCATCAAAAAACCGATAACAGTTTTTGCCGTCTTCTTTTGCTTGATACATGGCGATATCTGCGTATCTAAGTAATTGGTCTGAATCTATGCTGTCAGCCGCTTGAGTCGCTATGCCAATGCTCGCGCTTATGCTTATGCTGTTGTCGTATATATGAAATGGGGCTGCAAACAAATCCACAACGCTATCGGCCATTTCATCAAGTGATTCTCTTGCGCCATGGTTGCACAGACAAATGACGAACTCATCCCCGCCAATTCGATATACCTTCGTATGTTTATTAACCACACCTTTTAAACGATAACCGATTTTTTTTAGCATGATATCCCCAGCTTCGTGCCCTAGGTTATCGTTGACAGGCTTAAATCCGTCTAAATCCAAAAAGTATATCGCGACATTTTGAATGTTATTGTCGGAGTTCATCTTTTCGAGATCTTCTACGAGGACATTTCTAGTGTAGAGTCCCGTTACTGCATCAATCGTTGCTTGTCTAACAAGTCTTCTTTGCGAGCTTGATAACTGCTGTTCGTAGGTTTCTAAAACATTGATCGCGTTGCGAAATTCGTCTTCAAGCTCGTGCAATTCATCGCGGAAGACAGAATTAGTAGGTTTACCAAGTCGATATCTTGCAATATGGTATTCCTTCTTACCAATCAGCTTAATTGCACGTTTTAGTTGGTTAATTTTTGATATAGGAATAATTGAAAAAAGAATTAAGAACAACAATACGCCGAAAGTTAAGGTGACGAAGATTATGATCACCTGTTGGCTTTGACTTTCCTGCTGATTGACTAGAGTAGAAATGTCCCTGATGAATAAAATTTTGAAATTTTCACCAAACGACTCTACTGACTCAAACCACAAATAATAATCTTTAGTTACTGTGCTTAATCTCAGTCCATCTGACTCTAGTGAGTTTAACTGTAAGTCGTTAAGTTCGATGTCAAAAAGTTCTATGTTTTTTTCTTTACCTGTAAGTATGTCAAACACGTAACGACTTAGGGTGCGGTTCTCCTCAGCATACGAAAACTTAGGAGACAAGACACCAATCTCACTCATAACAGCATCTTTTAAAAACAGTATTGAGGGCGCAACATCCGAAAATAAGGTAACCATCCATACATCATCGTTTATGACAATGGGGATCGTCGAGGATATTTCACAAACCTCATGACAAACTATGCCACGTTTACTTTGCAAGCTTTCTTCGACATCAACAGCATTTGGCATGTCAGGATAGTTACCAAAAGTGATTTGTTCTTCACCGCGAGTAAATGCCATTGAAGAAAGCGAGAAACTCAGTTGGATATTCGGCCAAACCGATTCTAAATAAGCCGAAAAATTAGTTTCATTTTTACTTTGTTCAGCGTTAAGACGTATGATTTCTTCTGCAGAAACCATTTGTTTATCGATGTTTTGAATGAACATCTGGTTCGTTGCGAGGCGGTGATTACTTTTTACACTTTTGATAGTTTCTTCAAAAGCACGTTCTTGTTGAATACTCAGGAAAGTATATGACGCACCAAGAGAAGTAACGGCGATTAAAATCACCATTATGAGCATTTTTAGAAGTAAGCCATGGACGCTTATCATGACACACCCATTTTCATGCGCTTCCCGCCAATTGTTTTATCCCTTTTGACTTTGAGTTTAATTTTTCGAATAGGTCACTTAATACGTATGAAATTAAGGCTTAGCTTAGATTCCCACTATGGCGACGCAAATCTCAGTTTATCCCATTAATACCTTGATGCAATCACAATAGCCATGTTTATCACGCCAAGCGTAGATTTTTCGTACATTTGTGCAATTTTGCGACAATAATTGAAAGTATTAATATCTATACGCCTATCGCGTAATAAAGGCCTCAAATGTTATTCCATTAGCCTTGCGAATAATGAACCAAAAGCTGCAGAAATTGCCACTCGATTCCTAAGTCAACATATCGGCTTCACGCTGAAATAATTAAATACTAATTAGGTTAATTTTGTAAAGAAGATGGCCATCAGTTCATTTTATTTACATTCATTTAACAATACTTGCATCCACCGTCATTATTTTGACGTTTGGCTTCGCGTAGGCCATCAGTGCCTTACTGCAAGTCAATCAAAACAATATAGGACAAGTACCATGCAGATTACAAAAATAGCTACCTCGATTGCTGCTATATGCTCAACGGTGATAGTAGGTAATGCGTTAGCGTCTAGCCATAGAGAGGCGCCTAATATTACGCGTTTTCCTACGGTCGACTCTACTGACTTTTATATGTTTAACAGTTATGAAAACGGAAGAGATGACTTCGTAACGCTCATAGCAAATTATATTCCACTGCAAGATGCTTACGGCGGTCCGAACTATTTTCCAATGGATCCGGCAGCATCATACAACATTCATATAGATACCGACGGTGATGCGGTAGAAGATATTACTTATGCGTTTCGGTTCAAACGTGCCTTGCCGGGTGGCAGAGGTATCGAATTAAGTGTTGGTGATGAAGGCGCTAAAGAATCAGTCTCTGTGCCCTTGGTAAATGTTGGTGGGATAAGTGCTAACAACGAAGCAAATGCCAACTTTAAAGAAACGTATAGCGTTACCATGATAAGCGGCACCTTTAAGCGAGGTTCGCGCGCTCCAGTCATGTCTAGCGATAGTTCTCAAACGGAGTTTGGCAAACCCTTAGATTATATTGGCGATAAAACGTTTTCAAACATGGAAACCTACGCCGCTTATGCTAACAGTTTCATTTATGACATTGCCATACCTAACTGTAGCAGCAACGGTCGCGTATTTGTTGGTCAGCGCAAAGACCCGTTTGTTGTCAATCTAGGTAAAACGTTCGACTTAGTAAATTACGTTCCTGTGGAAGGCGATAGTGCACCTGGTGCAGGCGACGCTGGTGGTTTCCCCGGTGGTATCACTCAAGACTCAGCTAACGATGACTTGATTGATAAAAATGTAACAAGCATTGCGATAGAAGTTCCTAAGGCTTGTATCACTGGCACTGGGAACGGCGTCATCGGCGCATGGACCACAGCGAGCTTATCTCAAGTGCGCATACTCAATCCAAATGCGAACTTTAACAGACCCGATATAAATAGAGGTGCATTAACGCAAGTATCTCGTTTGGGTTCGCCTCTTGTAAATGAACTCGTTATTGGCATAGCCGATAAAGATAAGTTTTCAGCGTCGCATCCCAGTAAAGATGGGCAATTTGCCACCTATGTTACCCACCCTTCTTTGCCAGAATTGTTAAATATTTTATTTAAAGACGCGGTAAACACAACGCTAGGAGCAAATATAGCAACATTGGCCCCAACTAACTTCCCTCGTACCGATTTAATAGCGGCATTTTTAACCGGCGTGGAAGGTGTAAATCAACTTCAAACAGTCACACCCTCTGAAATGTTACGTTTGAATACTGGGATACCAGCTGTACCTGTTGTCGACCAATCACCCTTTGGCGTGGCGGGTGATGACCTAGCCGGATTCCCTAATGGGCGACGTCCAGGCGACGATGTGGTGGATATTGCACTACGTGTAGTGATGGGCGCTTTGTGTCACCCGATTCCTGTTGCGGGCGAACCTACAAATTTAGGCTTTTGCAGTCCTGCGGATGCAAGTGTAGGTAACGTACCATTTACTGATGGAGCGCCGAGTAATGCAAGCATGATGATGGAATCATTCCCTTACTTAGCTGTGCCTATTGCAGGGTCAAAGTAGTACACGTAGAACGCGCAGACAAATAGACGGACAAGAATACTTGTCTTGATGTTTAGTCTGCAGTGGTAGTGCTGGCAACCCTTAATTAGCTTTAGGGTTAACAAAATTGGGTTGCCCTTGTCATTGCCAAATTTAAAAAAATGCAGGTCACAATACAACGGTATAAGGCCATAGATAAACATAATAACCGCCGTGACGGTAGTCACGAATGATATACCAATTAGGATAAACTAATGAAAAAAATAGCAATGTTAATACTCTTAGCAGCCAGCATAGTCGCAACTTCAGCGCAGGCTGCCCTTATAAAATTTGAGATAGACCCTGAAGAGCCAATGGTTAGTCAATTCGATTTCGTAAGTCCACTAAATGGAAGCTTCGTGCTAGACACCTCAACGCAAACACTTTCAGAAATCAGTTTGTCGTCAAGTCAAAGTAAATTCGATACAGGCATAGTTATTGAGAATCCTGTAATTGGTTTAAAACCAACTTCTTTCTTTTTTTCCGGTGATCTTGAATTACTTTTTGAGATTCCAAATTTCGATAGAAACATGCCAGGTTTAGAGGTGGATGATAGTATCCTCTTAGAGAAAGTTTCCGCTCAGCAAGACAGCATCTTTGATGATGGTTTTCAAGCCATTGGCCTTGATATAGGGCTTGACTCATTCCTTGGTTCAATTACTGCTACTCGCTTGGAAGACGTGGCGGTAAACGCTCCAGTCTCAATGGCTCTGCTGATGAGTTTAGGCTTTTTGGCTGTGCGAGGGTCTAAAAAGCGACACTAAATCTCAAAATTGAAGCGGTGAAGGACTATCGCTTCAATAAATCTGCAGCTATGTACTTTATAGACATGGTGCAAAAGTAGCGGTTAACATTTCAAAAATGTTGAAAAAGTATCTCAAAATCGAAACCTTAGTTACGCGTTAAATAAAACATCTGAAAATTCTTTCTTAAACGATCCTTTGGCCTAATACTCTAGCGGTCTCAAATGAGGATATTCAGCCAAGAGCATAGCAAAAACCACCATTATAGAGTTGAAGACTCCTTCCGTATTATTCTTTCCTTTTCAAGTATTAGACTTATGCTTCGAGTACCGCTAAGAATCTACGCAAGTGAGTGACGATGTTTGATTTATATTCGTATGGCTGCGAAGGTAAGCATTTTAGTTATTCCTAAACTGCGAAGGCGTTTGACTGGTCCACATTTTAAATGCACGTCGGAAATTGGCAATTTCGGTATACCCTAAAGAACGAGCAATGTCTTCAAAGGAAAGTTGAGTCTCGTGCACATATTTTTGTGCTAGTTTACTTTTTACCTCCCTGCAAATTTCACTGTATGAGGTGTTGTAGCTCGCAAGTTTTCGCCGCAATGTTCTGTCAGTCATGCCCATTTCACTCGCCATTGCAGAGGAGGCGATATTTCGATGCGCATTTTGTGAAACCCACTTATAAACAGATAAAAGAAAGTCATTAACCATCAATTGCTGTGATAGTTCGTCGTCACATGTTTTTAGTAAAATAGGAATAACAGAGGCGTTTCGTTTAGGTAAGTTAATTGCCATTTGTTCGGCTGATAATTCTAGAGAAGTCATCGCTTGGTTAAAATGTATAGGGCAAGCAAAAAACTCTTCGAACACCTCAATATTTGATACATGCTCACATTCCAGATTTAAAGCGACTGGCTTTAGATCTGGATCGTCAGCCAAGTGACGTATTAAGGCAAGGTGGATAGCGCATTGGAATTCAAGATTGAAATTTTTCAGTTCGGGAACGTGCAGCACATCTTTCGCAATATATTGATACGTCTCATCACTTTCTTTAAGAAGTATCATATCGGTAGTACGAGTGACCATTTGATGATAGCGAATGGCAAACTGTATTGCGTCTTTTATGGTGTTTTGGCACATGAGCACGCAACCATATAAGCCATAGTGACGGGCCAGTATTCTTGAACCTAAACGCACACTCATACAACTTGGATGATATTGAACGATCCTTTTGTAGATGGCAACGAGCTCACTCACCGCGATTTTCTCACTCGCCATTTTACCTTGCGCGTAAGCGTCGGTGTCGTCTAAAAAGATAGGCCTTAGATCAATATTCATCGATTTAAAGACGTCGGCAATAAACTGCAGTTTTTGCGTACTAATTTTTAGTTGTGTGTACTGAGCAAGCGGCATAGCAAATATGGTCCAGACATGACGTAACAAAAGGCGTATGACACATAATAATGACTTAGTGGTCAAAATGTCCACATATGACTCTGATTTAGTCCTCAATTGATATGTTAAATGCACTTACAATTTATTAACATTTATAAACTAAAGTATAACATCCTATCGAGGCAGTATTATGTTGAAATCATCATTGTTAACGTTCACTCTAAGCGCGTGCGCGCTTCATGTAGCGAGTGCCGTTGCGCAAACTAACGAGGTTACGAGTACCGACACTACCGATGCAACTGACAAGCAGCCCAAGCTCGAAGTCATCAATGTGACCTCACAACGTCGAGTGGAGAACATCCAAGACGTTCCTATATCGGTACAAGCACTCAATGCAAAACAATTGGAACGTAATTCGATTGATAAAATTGAGGACCTTCAGTTATATGTACCCAATTTATCGCTTACTGAAACTGGATTAAGCACGCAAACTTTCATAAGAGGGATTGGCTCGGGTAATAACCAAGGTTTTGAACAATCGGTTGTGCAGTTTGTGGATGGGGTGTCATATGCCCGACAACAATTAAGCCGAGCACCTTTTTTTGACATGGAGCGCGCTGAGGTGCTGCGCGGACCCCAGAGTATACTATTCGGTAAAAACGCAATTGGTGGCGCACTAAACTTAAGCACTGCAAGTGTCAAACAATACAATACTGGAAAAGTATTTGCTCAAGTTGGCGAACATGGTATTCGTGAATTGCAGGGTGTTATCAATAACGAGCTAGTTGATAGCACCCTATACTCAAGAATATCGGTGCGCAGCTACCAAGAAGATGGCTACATCTACAATACCACTTTACAGCATGATGAACCCCAGCGCGATGATTTAACTGTCCGTGCAAAGCTTATGTACA
Organism: Glaciecola sp.; assembly: GCA_965658765.1. GTDB lineage: Bacteria > Pseudomonadota > Gammaproteobacteria > Enterobacterales > Alteromonadaceae > Glaciecola. The sequence goes on from CBFHTO010000046.1 coordinate 24,169, forward strand.
TGATAAACGATGACTGGCGAGTTAATTTTAAATATGAAAGAAATGAGTTAGATACAGTAGGGCGTCAAATAGAGATTTTGCAAGACGAGGGAAGCCCCGGTAATGCCTTTGGGACTACCCTAGGTGCTGGTTTTGGTTTACCCCAGGCTATTGCCGAGACTGAACTAAACTACTCGCGTCAAGCTAATGGTGATTTTAGTAACAATGTTTCAAACGCATACGTAGCTGAAATAAATGGCATGTTTGGTGATATCGAATTTGAATCTCGCACCGCTTCTTTAGATTATGAATTATCTGATCTGTGTGATTGTGACTTTATTGGTGCAAATATCTTTACCGTGCCTATGCAAGAAGAATACAAACAGTTTAGCCAAGAGTTTCGTTTTGCATCGCCGGTTACAAGTGGTTTTTCGTGGCAAGCGGGTTTATTTTATCAAACTAGCGAACTTGATTTTAATGATGGGATTGTCATTCCGCAAGGTAATGTAGGCGAGCCTGCGCTGTCTGTATTGCCAAGCGCGGTGACAGCAGTCACTGGAAGCGCAGACTTAGGTGGTTCTTTGTCAGGTATTACAGCCGCGCGAGCTTTTACGCAAGATACAGATTCCTTGGGTATATTCGCGCAAGGCAGCATAGATATAACCGACAAGCTTAAAACCACCATTGGCCTGCGTTGGTCCACCGAAGATAAAGACGGTTTTAGATCGATAAATGTGATTGATACGAGTACCGGTACAACAGCACTAAACCCGCTCGCGCCTGTTGTCTTGGCTAACTTATTTGCGATTGAAAGCGAACAAACAACTGGTCATTTGTTAAATGGCTCTCGTTCAGAAAACGCACTTGATCCAAGTATTAACTTCCAATATTTTATGAACGACGACCTTATGTATTACGCAGGTTGGTCACAGGGTTCAAAATCTGGAGGCTATGATGCTCGAGCTAATACGGTGAACTCTTTTGAGTTTGATTCTGAAGAAGCATCTGCCTTTGAAGCGGGTTTCAAAAGTACGTTTTGGGAAGGAAGAGCTCGATTCAATGCTGCACTTTATTACACTGATTTTGAAGGTCTACAGGTTAGTCAGTTTGACGGCACACTAGGCTTTGTTGTGGGTAATGCAGATTCTAAGGTACAAGGTCTGGAAGTTGACGGTTCAATAGCGCTCACCGAAGATCTTACCATGTCCTATTCTGTGGCATATTTAGATCAAGAGTTTTCTGACTATGAAGACGGTAACTGCTATTACCGACAGCAGTTTGACGAGGCTAACCCTGAGTTAGCAGCGCGTTTTAATGCCGAAACTGGCCTATGCAGCTACACTGGGCTGACTGGGCAGTATGCACCTGAAATAACAGCAAACATTAATCTTGATTATTACAAGAGTGTGACCAATGACATGGATTTACATGTTAACGTTAATTACAACTATTTAGGAAGTCAGAACGTCCATCAGAACTTGGATCCATCTTTTATTGAAAGTGCCACAGGTCGTTTTGATATCAATATTGCCCTTGAATTTGATCAATGGGGAGTTGAGTTACTTGGTCGTAATGTGACTGATGAAGATTACATAAACTATGCGGGTAATTCTCCCTTATCTGGAACCTTTGGTGCCGATACGGTATATGGTTTCATAGGTCAACCTTCTACCTGGAGCCTTCGTGCATATTATGAGTTCTAAAACACCTGTCATTATCCTTGCTTAAGCGAGGATAATGGCTCAAGTGAGGTAAAGGCTATACTCACGTAAATGCGTAGCTCACGTAAAGGCGCAGCTTGCCGCTAGACTAGTGTAGTGAATAAACTTGATAGAGACTGATATTTGGGTGTGTTGGCGAGTACTTGCCAACACGTCATCAACATACCTCAAAATTTGGCTGGCACGGTGCTTTATGTGGTCAAATTCCTCAGAGAAATATTAAGTTAATGTCATGTAGTGCTTAATCGTTTTGGTATTCTGAGCCGAGAGCTCGCTCTAAGCGTAAAGATACAAGATATTGTTAATTGGCCATAGTATGAAAAACTTGTCTTGCTTGCGTATTGACTGTCTAAAAGGCTGTCTATTTCATCACCTTTCCCGTCATCTTTCTTCTCACCTTTCTCGACATCGATCGGGTCTAGCCGTGTTGGGTGTATGCGTGCTGTATATAAGTAGTGAAGCCCAGGCGCATTCCCTTGCAATGGATATTAAAAACATGGAGGTCTCAAACCCGAAAACCTACAAAACAAATACAAGCGCGCAGTATAAGCCAGAGGATTCGCCCGTCCGAAGTTTAACCGGATTTGAGAACCTTGATGATGCGCAGCCTTTGTGGGAACTAGGTGTTGGCGGTGGGGTAGTTGAGGTACCAAATTATCCAGCGTCAAGTGAGCGAAACCTTATAGCACTTGCTGCGCCTTATGTTATTTATCGAGGCGACGTATTTAGAGTTGGCGGCGGAAGTGGTGTTAGAGCCGTTGTAGTAGAGGAACGTGACTTTGAATTAGACTTTTCATTTGGTGGTGCATTTTCTGCAGACAGTGATGACAATACAGCGCGAGAAGGTATGTCCGAATTAGACTTCTTATTTGAAGTTGGCCCGCAGTTAATTTACAAAGTAAATGACTACGTTTTTACCAATGGTGGAAAAGGGCGTCTCAACGCGAGATTGCAAGCCCGTGCTGTGTTTTCAACAGATTTTGAGGGGGCGAATCAGCGTGGCTATGTGTTTGAACCCACTTTGTCGTATGAACAGCGCGGCACATTATTTGAGAAAACGGGATTCAGCGCCTCGTTTAGCATGATCTTTGCCACTGAAAAGTTGCACGATTATTTCTATCAAGTAGATAATCGTTTTGTAAGCGACACACGCGCCGCGTTTGATGCCAAAGCAGGCTATCTTGGCAGCGAATTGTCGCTTGGATTTTCTTTTTCAATTTTGCAAAATATACGTGGTTTTGTGGGTGGTTCTGCCCAGTTTCATCAGGGCGCTGCGAATGATGATAGCCCATTATATGAAGATGACGTAACTTTTAGTGTAGGCCTTGGATTTGTTTGGCGCATGTACCAAAGCGAAGCAAACGCAAGTTGGTAATCACTTCGCCTAAAAGCATTTTTTCGTATGCATTCTGCCAGAGAGTGTGTAGCGGCTATCCAGGTTTTTTTGTGCCGAATAGGTGTGTAAGGCCTTAAATTCTTATCTAGCAGGGTTCATGACAAACCCGTGTTTTTCAAAAATCTTTTTGAACTTTGCTTTCCTACTTCCAAAATAGAAAAAGGCTTGGCCACGAGTATTACCTGAAACATTTTTTCTATCTGAATTCCAAAAGCTTATACGGTGGTTGGTAAAGCATATCGCAGTACAGTGATTTACAAGTGCACTGAACCACCTTGTGTCGGTAGCGTTGTTTGCGAGGACGATACCTTCTGAAAAATGCTGTGCTTCATATTCGTCTACAAATTTATTTACAGAGCGACCACATAAACCTGCAGAATAAGGTGGATTCATGAATATCTTTGCGTTTTTTACAATGTCCCAATCATTTTCAAATGCACTATCATTGACCGTGAAAATTTTGCTTGCGCCAACAATTTCATTTGCTCTTTCAGAAGAAAAAGGATCAAGGTCTATATTTCCCAATACGGCCTTAACAGAATCTATATATTCGGGCGGAGTGAACCATGAATCTGAATCGCGCTTAACCGACGAGGTAACTCCTGGTTTCGCTCCAATATAGGCCAGTTTGTTTTTGTTAGCTTTAGTTGTCACATTGGGCTCATATTTTGTTTAAGGTTATTTACTATCTATTGATCTTTGCTGCAAAATCATACAGCAAATATCATTAGACAGTAATATATTATCGGTTTTTGCATAGCAAAGATATTTATCCACTCTGTTGTTTATAAATTAACTACTTTTTGTAATGAGAAAAGAACCTAAGTAAGCATTAAAATCACTATATTTCAGTTACTTAGTATAGCTTGTTCAAATTGATAAAACGTATACTCAAGATATAAAACGAATGCTTAAATCAGGGGGGGTAGCAATGCTATGTTGGTGATGCTTGAGCAATTTCTTGTTTGATTTGCTGAATGCTCTTTGCAAAAGGTTGAGCTTCCTGTATTTCTTTGGGGAGTTGCTTAATAGCTTCAATTGCCGCGTCAATATTGCTAAAAGATGTATTTAAAAGCACAACGTACCATGCGCCACCGTAGCGTTGTGTCTCGTAAACCCACGTTCTCGATTGTAAATCATTAGATTGCAGAAATTGGTTTAAAACATCTCTATTTTGTATTCCTGCAAGTTGCAACAATACGGCATTTTCGGGTAAGGCTAACAGGGTAGTTTCATCGTACTGATACTCGGCCGGTGGTTCGTTGATATTGCTGTTTTGCGAAGTCTTGCTTGTTGCTCTTCCGTCATTAGACATTTCTAGTTCTTTCGCGAGGCTCTCTCCGAGCTTCTCATCGAGTTGTTCTACGCTGATTATATCAGGTACTTGAAAGTCCGTTTGTGTTTCCCTGCCAACTGAA
>CBFHTO010000047.1:0-27820 GCA_965658765.1 Glaciecola sp.
CCCGATTTAACCGCTCGGTTCACTGCATCTTGGATGATTTCCCGTGCCTCAGGTGCGTAAAAATTGATTGCTTCATCGTATTCTATATGAGTACCGACAGGCACTTCATGAATCATGTAAACCTGATCTGACCAATGGATCTTTTTCTCAGCAATATCTAATTGCCATGTGCCGAGCTTTGCAATTTTGGTTACGGTTTCGAGCGTTTTTTGATACTCAATAATGGTGTTTTCGAGTTCTATTTGTCTCGTTACATCAAAGAAGTTTACGACATAACCAACTAGGTGTTGTCCATCAAAACTAGGATGCATATTAATATCAAACCACGAGGTAAGATTTTGATAGTCAATGAACTTCAAACGTCCGTGAAAAGGGCATTGTTCCCGAGCTGCGCGAGAAAAGTGTTCTATAGTTTCTGCATTGTGTTTAGGGCTAAAATTAAATAAAGCGCTTTTCCCTTCTATATCAGAGGTCTCTAAGCCAAATGCCATGCAGTAGGCTCGATTAACCCAAGTTATTTCAAGATTTTCGTTAAGTAAAGCAATCGGAGATTTTGCTTTATCAGAGACTGAAATTAAACGTTTATTGTCTTTAATCTTCCTTTTTACTAACGATTTTGAATGTTTGAGGTCATTTGGCACATTCGCCAGCAATGATGCTTCCTTTATCGTCAAAATAAAAAGCGAAGCCTCGTCTCCAACCACGCTCAAGTTTATGCTTAAATTAATTATCTTGCCATTTTTGTGCCGACCAGGAAGCGACTGCCATTCTCCCATTTTGCGCGAATCTTTGAGCACCACAAAGCTTTGGAAGTGTTGATCATATTCAGCTTGAAATTGTTCAGGCATTAAAGCCTTAATGGTCTGCCCGTTCAATTCGTTATGCAAATATCCAAAAATATTTTCGGTCGAATTGTTAGCGAATTGAATCACGCCAAGTTTATCGACTAAAATAATAGCGCTCACGCTTGCATTGAATATTTTTTCTAGTGAAGACATTTCAATACCTTTTAGCGACTTTTACACATTTTGAAAGCAAGTAATCCTGCGGTCGCGATGCTCATGGTGAGGAAGGTGCCCCACGCCCAGTCTATTAGCATAATGCTCAAGCTGAAACCCTCGATAATACTATAGTTAGTAAGATTGTATGCACCATAACTTGCTAAACCTAACAATGCGCCATCGATGCTTGCGTAATAAAGAACCTTGTCTCGGTTTGGTACAATCGCAAGAACAAAGGTAATTGCGCCATACATCATATAAAAAACAATCCATGGCCAAGGAATGAAGGATTCTCTTAGTAAACCAGACATCTCACTTTGATATATCCCTGCTGAAAGCCAAGTAAACCAAAGCAACTCTAAAATGCCCATTGTGGTGTAAATAGCAAGTAGAGATACAAAGATATTTTTAGCGAATTTGATGATGTTTTGTTTCATAGCTTTCCAAAAATATTAGCTCGCAACTATATTCCCATATTACGGCATAAGTTACAGGTTCTTTTAAGGGACTTTTTCTATGAGAACTTTTCAAGCAGGCGCTATTTACCTGCGTTTTTTTTGAACCAAAACACATTTGATACAAAACACGTAGCACGATATATGCGCACGTGTTTTTTATATTGAATAAAAGTTAGCTTGAATAATATTAGAGGCTAGAGATGTATGCCGATAAATCATCAATCATTTGGTCGGTAGCCAACATAGATGCCATTGGCGCCATTTGCATGCCATAGGTATCTTGTGGATGTGCCCCGCGAATACCTGCTTTAAAATTCTTCAGTTGACGAGCGATATACCATTCTTGCAAGCCAGAGATTTTGGGTGCATTCATTGCTTGATTACCTGAACCATCAGCGCCATGACATGCAGAGCACATACCATAAGTGGCTTTCCCTGCTGCAGCATTGCCTTTTGGTTTCTTTAGTTTAGGTGATGGCAAAGTCTCAATATATGCGATAACGTCAGCGATCGCCTGATCTGTTGCTAGCATCATTGCCATAGGCGCCATTTGTTTCCCAAAGGTATCTTGCTCGTGTGCACCCCTGATCCCTTGCTTGAAGTTATTAATCTGGCGAGTAAGATACCAAGCTTGCTGACCAGCTAAGGCGGGCCCACCGGTGCGTTTGTAACCTTGTCCTTCTTGCCCGTGGCAACTGGCACATACAGCGTAACTCGCTTGTCCCTTCTGAGCATCTCCAGAAGCCGCCACACTCATACTTGTTGATGCAATAAACATCATGCTCGATAAAGCGAGTAAAAATAATATCTTCATGGTTGTCCTTCTTACAGCTTATTTAAATTTGTTAGATTATTTATTATAGATATCAAGACTCGATATTCTTCACAATGAGCAATCAGTTGTAGATAGATCCTATTTGTCGGGAGATTTAGCTTTTTTCTAATGAAAGAAATCGACTTATTTTTGATTGTGTTTTGTGGGACTTTGAATCATATTAAACTGAAACTATCAATAAACAGTCGAATTAACTTATGAACTGCGCAAACGAAGCATATGTGCTAAACGCACAACTAAATGCTCGAGCTGGAATTATTAATCCTCGTCTCATTAACATGAACGCAGGGCAGGTTATTTATCGCTTTTGTGATTCGACAAAAGCGCCAACGCCCTCACATGCTGCAAATGGTGCATGGTGGATGGAGTTTGAGTATTTTCAAAAGATAAAGCACTTTGCCATTCAGCATGACTACTCATTTAGCTATGCTGTTCGTTTGTTTGCCGCAATATTATACGAATGGAGCGAGGTGGATTGTTACGTTCGCTGCGAGGTAACACAGCCATTGAGGGTTCTAAAAGGCCGAGGCAAAAAGGTTACGTCTACAAAATCTGATCCAAGAGATTCTGAAACAATGACACCAATGCAAAATCAGCTTGAAATATATCAACTGTTTGTTCCTGGTTTTGGCGGCTATGATTCGATAGCGCTAGATAATTTAAAAGTATTAGAGATGCACAAGTTATAGCGAAACCATATTCTACCTTGCGCACTAAGGCTCTAATATCTAATGAGTTCAAAAAAGCCGCTCTCAGTATTTCCTGCAGCGGCTCATTTTATTTATTAATAAACTAGGGATTAACGTTTAAAGGCATCCGCTTTAGCGAATGGCCCGCACTAGTTTTTTGAAAGTAAGTTGCTTTCGCTAATTAACCTTAGATTATTTGACACTGTTACTCTTATTGAGCCTAATTTTTCTGCTAATTCCAAGTCTTCAAAGCTAGATTTTAAATCGCCTTTTGCATAGAAGAAAACTGCTCTATTGTTATAAGAAATTGCACTTTCGGGACCCGTTTTGACTGCTTCATTGCAGTATTTTTCCGCACTACTTAAGTCACCGATAGCAAGGTTGGCTGCGCATAGATTGTCAAGCAAAGGTTTTCTTAACGTTGAGGTTGATGCTCTATTAAGTGCCGCCTCGCTTTTTCGGATACCTTTTGCAAAATTACCGTTTTCTATTTCTCTTACACCGTTAACTTCTTTAATACTTGTTTTAACAGACAAATTTTTTGCTACTATACTCTCGGATCCGGTTGAGGCATTGCTCAGGGGAGCGAAGGACACTAGTAGGAGTGTAGCGGGTGTAAGGGACTTCATAAATCTTTTCATTTTGATTCTGCCTTTGCTGTTGTAAGTCAATTTAAATGCCTATAATCATGTCTGAAGCTAATTAGCACACAGCACCTGTTGCTACGTCGTTTCAGTAAGCCCAGTATCCAAAACATGAAATAAAAATCCTGTTGAAGTTCGAATTAATTACTAATATAAACCCGATGAAAAACTGATGAAAAACATCATTTTAAATAAAATCAACATCTTATAAGGCGAGTAAAGCATTGTCAGAAAACGCAGTATCAAAGTTTGGTTATTTTCGAGCGGGTGACTATCTGGTTGATGTGGGAGACAATCGGGTGTTCTTTGGCGAGCAAAGTAGGCACATTGAACCTAAAGCAATGCAGGTACTTTATCATTTAGCCCTTAATGCTGGAGAAACTGTAAGTCGGCAAGAGCTCATGGAACAAGTATGGCATGGCCGAGTTGTGATGGAAGATGCGCTTACTCGCACAATTTCTCAGCTCAGAGTGAGCTTTAATGACAATAAAGACCGAAAGGTTTTTCAGACAATCCCAAAAAAAGGATATCGTCTAAGCGTAGACGTTGTATGGTTAAGCCGAAAAGAGTTCATTGCCGAAAAAACGCCTGATCGCTTAGCGACTAGTGATAATACTTTTGATAATGCAAATCAAACAAAATCGCGTCGATTTAATGCAATTGCTGTGGGTATTTCTGTAAGCTTTGTTATGGTGCTTGCAATTTACTTCCTATTCTTCTCGTCTGAGCCTTATTCTGAGGATCCCATACAAGTTGAGCGAAATGCAGTGCGAGTAGCCTTGTTACCTTGGCGAAATTTAACCGGGGATGATGGAAATGACTATTTAGCCGAAATGCTGCCCGAAGAGCTATCTATAAAACTCTCTAATGTTGCTCAAGTTGAAGTGTTAGCGCATTACTCAGCACTTGCGCTCGCTGCTGAGCCTTTACGCCTTGATTCATCATATGTCGATCAATTAGATGCAAAGTATATTATTGAGGGCAGTATAACGGATGCGTCAAAACGTTTGCGTATATTGGTAAGGCTAGTCGACAAAGCAAGTAACAAAGCCATATGGTCTGAGGTATACGAAGACGAAATGTCTCAGTTAATCCCTTTGCAACATGCGATCCTGGCAGACATTAATGCTCAGCTCCTCCCTAATGAAACCAGCAAAGATTTTACCGCATCACAAATAGAGTCTGATTCGAATATTGATATAGAGGCTTATCAATTTTATTTACAAGGAAATTATTGGTTGATGAATGGCAAGACTAGCAAGTGGTTTCATCAAGCTAAATCGTCATTTTTAAAGGCTACCCAGTTAGATCCAAATTTTGATGCTGCGTTTGGTAATTTAGCCTTTATTTATGCTCGGTATAATTACCATGATGTTTATATGCCTCAAGAAGAAGCTAAAACAAAGTCGAGGCAAGCCTTACAAAAAGCATTGTCTTTAAATCCTAATGAGCAGAACGCGCTCATATCTCAAGCATTGCTATACACAGAAGAATTGAGATTCGATGATGCGCGCAAAAGCTTGCTCAAGGTCTTAGCTATGGATCCGAAGCATACCCGAGCTTTATATGTATATTCAGAGTTAGCCTTGGCGATGAACGACATGGAAGTAGCAATCGAGTATGCTGAGAAGGCACTAAAAACAGATCCATTGTCGCCTTGGGTCAATGTAAATAAAGCTATCGTGCATTTTTGGCGTAATGATCATACCTCTGCACTCGAGTCAGTGGAGCATGCGATAAGCATCGATCCAAACTATACGTGGGCGTATGTATGGAAAGCCAGAATTTTGCAAGCACAAGCTAAATTGTCTGATGCTCTTGAGGCAATGAGGCTTTGTATGCAAATTGACAATGGCTCTCCAACAAATAGTATCTTTTACGCTTTGATGAATCAGGAGGCAGGTTTAGATGAGCAAGCCAAAAAATGGTTTTCACATGCCGCTTCACTATTTGGAGATGGATCAGAAGCACGGTTTTGGCAAAACTATTTAGCGATTGATTCTGCAAATTACGACCCAGCAATATCGCTAGAACTATTGGCTAAAGTAGAGTTAAAACATACTCGCTTTTTTACTTTATATCCTTTGCATTTAAGACTGATAGAAGCGCAACCATCCGAGAAGACAGATTTGCTTAATGATGCACTTACTCAAGTGATTCGATCAGATAATGACGAAGTATGGGTGAATCATCGAAATTATGATGCTGCGTTCCTAGCGTTAAAAATTCTGGATCAAAGCATTGAAGAACTGAATGCAATTACCTCAAATAATGATGTTTCAAAAGCTTTAAGAGAACTTAAAGATAGCAGAGCTTCACTAAGCTTGGGCTTAGAACGATTTGAAAAAATAGTTGACGAGAAGCTATATAAATAAAGGTTATCTGCCTTTTCTTCGAGTTTGTACTCCAGCAAAATCCACATAAAATTTTATCTATTTATCACTCCTTATTCGGTTTTTACGAAATCACAATTTCTGACCTAAATACATATTTTATAAATTTGGGGAATAAATTTAATTCTGAAACGTTAACTCTTTGAGTCTAGAAAAATGTTAATTAAATTCAGGAGATGACTATGAGAAATAACTATTCTTTTCGCTCGATACATTTTGTTTCGAGTCTAACTTATCAAACCTTTGAACGAGCACTGTTTGATTATTGGCGGTTAAAACCTTTCTTTACATGGGGACTTTGTATGGTCTTTTTGTCCTTTCCGAGTCTGGCTGAAGACACTACTGTGAACCGAATGTTGGCTTCACAATGTGCGCAATGTCATGGTCCCGATGGCAAAGCGGTAGCTGGAATGGAGAAGTTGACGGACGAGAGTGCTAAAGACTTATATGAAGACTTGCGTGACATGCGAAGAGAAGATAATCCAGAAAATATTATGGACCACCAAGCATTAGGTTACACAGAAGATCAAATTCGCAGAATCGCTGACTACATTGGCTCCTTATCGGGCAAGAATGAAGATAGGGATGATGAAGATAGGGACGATGAAGATAGGGACGATGAAGATAGGGATGATGAAGATAGGGACGATGAAGATAAGGATGATGAGGATAGAGACGATGAAGATCGAAAGGAAAAACACAAGAAGCGTGATCTTAAAAAATATAAAAAACACGATCATTAATCATCTAACCATAACAAATCGCCGACTTGACCAAAATTATTTAAGCATCTGCATGTCGGTCCTACTCTCAAAAGGAGAAATTTAAAATGAAACTTAACAGAAGAGAATTTCTTGAAGCATTCGGTACGGCAATCGCTTTGTCGGTAGCGCCAATTTCAGTTTTAGCTGCTTCAGCACCTAAAGTACTTATCATTGGAGGCGGATTTGCTGGATCAACGTTGGCTCGTTATCTTCGTCAGTGGAGCAAAAATAGTATTGATGTGACCCTAATTGATCCGTCAATAGGTCATACATCTTGTGTAATGTCTAATCTTGTTTTAAACGGTCAATTGACAATAGAACAGCTTACTTTCCCGCACAGTAAACTTGAAGATGTGGGAATAAAGGTGATTCGCGAAAGAGTCAGTCAAATTGTCGGGATAAATAAAAAAGTATTACTTGAGAATGGAGATAGCTTACCTTACGACCGCTTAGTAATAGCAACAGGAATAGGTTTTAATGAATTGCCTGGTACTGACTTCAATCAAACTCCACATGCATGGATCGCTGGGCCACAAACAAACCTCTTAGCGCGCCAAGTTGATAGTTTACAACATGATTCGACCTTTGTAATGACGATACCTAAATCCCCGTATCGCTGTCCGCCTGGACCATACGAAAGAGCGTGTTTGGTAGCTGATATATTAAAACGTAAAGGCTATGAAGGAAGTGATGCAAAAGTAATTGTTTTAGATGAAAACAATGGGATACAAGCAGAAAAACACACATTTGAGAAGGCCTTTACTGGTATTTATCGCAATATTATTGAGTATATTCCTAATTCTGAAATTCAATCTATTAACTCAAATGTAAAGCGTATAGTTGCTTCCTCAGGAGAATATAATGCGGATGTTATAAATTACATTCCTCGTAATCGCGTTACTTCGATGGTAATGCAAAGTGGGATAACCGATGGTGGCGATTGGGCACAAGTAAATCCTCTGACCTATGAGTCTTTATTAACAGACTTTTCTGGTGTTCATATAATTGGTGATTCACAAGCAACAAAACAACCTAAATCTGCACATATGGCGAACGCACAGGCAAAAATATGTGCAGATTCGATTATTCGTAGTTTTACGGGTGCGTCTAACTATTCAATGGAGCGACTAGAAAACATCACGACCAATTCCGCTTGCTACAGTCCAATTACGTACGACGAAGCTTCTTGGTTAACCGCTAATTTCTCGTATGATATTAGCACCAATGAAATGCGTGCCACTCATGTTGGTGAAGCTGAGAAATGGAGTAAAGGAAACTATCGTCAAATGTATGAGTGGGCGAATAACCTATTTAATGACAGTTTCGGCAGTTATTTAAATAATTATTAAGGACATAAAACAGAGAATGATATTTGTAGTAACCGTCAAAAAAATATCATTCTCTGTTTTGCAAATAGGTTAAACATCCTGAGTGTTAGATAAATAGATAAGCTTGAAATCAATATAAATGAGACTGTAACTAATTTTGTGTAACTGCCTATCATAAATTACTCTATTGAGAGTTAAGGATAGGCAAATGCAAATGAACAAGAAAGAGTTAGAAGCTTTCGCCAAGGAAGCTGCCAAAGGTATTAGATCTCCTGAAGACCTGAATGAATTTAGCCAAATGCTGAAGAAAATCACCGTTGAAGCGGCTTTAAATGCTGAAATGGATGAACATTTAGGTTACGAGAAACACGCAAAGTCCATTGCTAAAAATAGCCGCAATGGCAAAACCAGCAAATATATCAAGACCGAAGATGGCACGTTCGAACTTGATACTCCGCGCGACAGAGAAGGCTCGTTTGAGCCTAAGCTAATCAAAAAACACCAGTCTCGATTTACCTCCATGGACGAGAAAATTCTGTGGTTGTATGCACAAGGCATGAGCACACGGGAAATCGTCCAGGCATTCGATGAATGGTATGGCGCTGAAATATCGCCTACACTAATATCGCGTGTCACCAATGCCGTTATCGACAAAGTCGTTGAGTGGCAGTCTCGTCCGTTAGATCCTATTTACCCAATTGTTTACCTTGATTGCCTTGTGGTGAAAATACGCCAAGACAAGCGAGTGATTAACAAGTCTATCTTCCTCGCGCTTGGCATCAACAAAGACGGCGAAAAGGAGTTACTGGGCATGTGGATAGCCGAGAACGAAGGCGCTAAGTTCTGGCTGAACGTGTTAACCGAACTGCAAAACCGTGGCGTTGAGGATATTCTCATTGCCTGTGTCGACGGCCTAAAAGGCTTCCCTGACGCTATCAACTCAGTCTATCCAGAGGCGCACATACAGCTGTGTATCGTGCACATGGTGCGTAACTCGCTCAAATATGTCTCATGGAAAGACTACAAAGCCGTTGCGGGTGATTTAAAGCGGGTTTATCGTTCATCAACTGAAGAAGAAGCCTTGCTTGAACTAACGCGCTTTAGCGAAAAATGGGATGAGCATTATCCGCAAATCGCTAAATCTTGGAACACGCATTGGGAAAATCTCAATACGCTGTTCACGTACCCTGAAGATATACGCAAAGCGATTTACACGACTAACGCCATTGAGTCTTTAAACAGCGTTATTCGCAAAGCAATCAAAAAGCGGAAGATATTCCCAAGTGATGATGCAGCCAAGAAAATGGTGTACTTGGCCGTGACCGAGGCATCGAAAAAATGGACGATGCCAATTCACAACTGGCGCAAAGCAATGAGTCGGTTTATTATTGAGTTCGGAGAACGCCTCGAAAGACATATTAACTAATGGCAGTTACACAGAATCTGTTACAGGCTCCGATAAAGGAATATCGCAATTGCATAATGGAATAATCATTGAATTAGTTTTGTTTTTATTCGGTGTTTTTGTGCTTGCAAATGGAGTTGGATTTTATCAATCATGTCGCAGTGACATCTCCTTCTCGGCTCGCCCAATCCCGAGTTGTTCAGGCTCTTGTAGACCACTTGGTGGACAGTGTTCATACTCGAGTTGGAGATAAACCGAGCTAACGCATCTTAAACTTTATATCACTCCCCCATATTATCTTTCGGTTGTTTTAAAGCTCAATCTAATTGGACTTTTGGTTATACCTTTCGCACTTACTGTCAAGGAAGGCAATCGCATAACTATTAATATTACCAGTCAGCGACATATGCTGCTTTTTGGTTTTTACCAAATGCTTGCTATGCTAAGACAAAATGAGTCATTTTATCTTTCAGTAGGTTTGACTGTTCATGTAATTCTTTCGCAGCGGCAGCACCCTCTACCGATGCGGCCGCGTTCATTTGCACAACATCATCAATCCCATTAATACCCTTTGTTGCATCTGCCACGCCTAATGCTTGCTCATTACTTGCATTCGCAATGACCTCGATAATTTGGTTTGCTTCATTCATTTGCTCATAAATCTTATCTAAGGCCTGAGCTGTGCTTGCGGCAATATTACTGCCGTTTATGGTTTTATCCTCAGATAATTTAATAAGTTTTGATGTTTCTTCTGCAGCTTCAGTACTTCGAGATGCCAAAGTTCTCACCTCATCCGCTACAACAGCAAAACCACGTCCCTGTTCTCCTGCCCGCGCAGCCTCAATTGCCGCATTTAGAGCTAGTAAATTAGTTTGCTCTGCTATTTCATCGATTGTTTTAATAAATGATGTAATTAATTGACCGGCTTCTTTTATTTCGTTCATTGCAGTGGTCATTTCATTCATATGCTCTTGACCTTCTTTTACGAATTGCTGCGCCTTTTGTGCAATTTTGTTAGCTTTATTTGCACTTTCTGCATTGTTACTGGTTTGAATAGACAGTTCTTCTAAAGATGCAGAAATACTTTGTATATTATTACTCTGTTCTGAAGCGCCCTCTGCTAATGAACTACTTACGCTGGATACTTGTGTGCTGCCTGTAGCAATGCTTAAACCTGCGTTATTCACCTCTAACAAGATTTCGTTCAGATTTGCGACCATTGTAGTCAATGCAATGCCTAGTTCATCTTTATCTGAAGTTAAATTCACTTTTGCGGAAAGATCTCCATCTGCTATTTTTTTTGCTAGTTCAACTCGAGACTTTAAAGAGCTGACCATATGGCATATTTCAGCATAGAGACTTGATGAATATGTGTGTGTTTTTGGCAATTGTATACTTAGATCACCTGTTGCTACTTGTTTAACAATCTTTCTAACGAGCGCTGGGTCACCGCCTAGTTGTGCAAGCGTAGATCTTGTTACATATATTACGATTATTATGCTGAATGCCATAGCTATAATCACAAGCGCGCTTATTAGCACAATAAGGCGACTATTGAGGCTTTCTAAATTTGGTCCAACTTTGTCTTGTTTGGTTTTAATTGACGTTTTTAGTTGATCGATTTCTGTCGCAACTAGAGGACCAATTCTGTTCAATGTTCCGCTAATAATCGTATTGCGTTCCTGTATTGCAGTCACGACTTTTTCAAAAGTTTGTAAATAAGTTCTGGTATCCTCATTAACTTTGTCAAGTAATGCTCTACGTTGTGGGTTTTGAATGTCTTTATCTAAGGTATTCTCATGTTTTTGTAATTCACTAAACTCTTTCCTTACCCTATCGATTGATGATTGTTCGTTCGATTCTAGAAACTTTAGAACATACAAGCGAGCCAGTAAAAGGTTACGAGTTGCTAACGAGGCGCTATAAGCTGCTACTAAATCACCGTCATCTTTTGCTGAAGTTAGTATCGTTGTTAAATTCTTTTCAATGCTTGGACCCACTATATTTAAGGTATTACTAACTAAGATATTTCTTTCTTTTTTGAGTTCAACAACCTTATTAAAACCATCCAAGTATTGTCGTAGGTCTTTTTCGACGTTGGCTAATTGTTCTCTTAAACCATCGCTGTATAACTCTGACTTTGCTTCAGCGATTTGTGATGACATTGATTGCCAATATTTGTCAAATTCTCGTTTATCCTTTTCATCAGAAGTAATTATGTAATCCTTCACATTCATTCTGACCATCAACATGCTGGCTTGAACTAGACCTAAGCTATTTGTTGATTTTGCGTATGAACGGTATTCACTAAATCCGTTAGATGCATTTTGAATAGCATAAAAACCAACGGCACCGACAATTAAAAGCAGCACTGTTAATGTGATGAAACCCGAGTATAACTTATTTGTAAAGCTCAATTTAGTCACCTGATTTATTTGTAATTCTTCTAAGTACGTGGTGTTAGAAAAATGAAATATTTTGCGGATTTAATAACAACAGACCCAGAATATGTTTTTAACTCATCTCGATAAGCATACTATCTGTTTTAATCAAGCCAAGTTGAGTAGACTTTGGTATCTTACACTTTTGTTTAGTTATTCTAGCGCGACCGTTTTGCTCCTCAAAAGACGACTATCATGTATTCCAAAACAATGTTATTAATTATGATCAGCGTTTTAATATGGACAAAGAGAAAAAGCATTCAATGTGTTAAACCTCATAAATTTGCGCAATCTATTTATTGATTTAAATTATGGTCAGAATCAATCTAATAAACCAGGTTTATATTAAACATTGACTAAAAGTTGACTAAAATAAAATCACCAGCAAATCATAGGTGTATTTTATGTTAACACTCCCAAACGCATCCGAGGCTAATTGTCAGCACAATGACAGAACGAGCGAAATAATGGCTTTCCTGAATGAGAATCAAAAGACTTTTTCGCAGGATTTGATTGGAGACCTATCTCACATTCATCATCGAGCTACTAGTTTGTCTGGCATTAAAATTAATACGCTCACTCATCATGGCGATGATAGTTATTTATTAGATTTTAGCTTTGATTGGGTTGCACATGCAGGTTGTGGACATGATGTTCACGAAGATACTGAGCATCAGACGATTACATTTAATGTGGATGAGTCAGGAGAGATTAAGTTTAATTTATTAAGTTACGATGAGCGGAGTACTTTCGAAGAGTTTTAGCGCCTGACTTATAACAAAACTCGGCGACTGTAAAAACAAACTTAGCCAATCGACAGAACGCAATTGCGACCTTTTTGCTTTGCTCGATACAAGGCTTCATCTGCTCGATTGATGAGTGAGTCAAGTTGAGTCTCGTGCGCAAATCAACTCACGACGCCAACGCTCATGGTCACTTTTTGTCTTGACCTTATGTTGGTAGAATCAAAATATTGTCTTAAGGTTTCTGCTAGGTGGACGGCAGATTCATTGTCAGTATTTGGAAGGAATATGAGAAACTCCTCTCCGCCCCAACGCAGTGCGATATCAGAATCTCGTAAACGTTGCTTTAACTGAACCCCCACTGCTTCGAGCACTTCATCACCAATGTCATGACCATATTTATCATTTATTCGCTTAAACCAATCTAAATCAATAAGCATAATTGCCATCGGTGTTTTATTTCTCTTGCCAAGCTCCCATAGAGGATGAACTAATTCTGAAAATGCACGGCGATTATACAAATTGGTCAATGGGTCAAGCATTGCATTAGACTCTGCGTTTTTCATGGCTTGTTGCACCATTTTAAAGTTAAACCCGAGCGAAACTGAGAGCAGAGACATTTCCATTAAAATACCAATTTCGATACCGCGGAATGCCCACTGAGAGTATGGAATAATCCCCCATGTTGCTAGACTTGATATCGTTGCACCACCTGTTCCCATTAAAACCGCAGGAACAAAGCACTTTGCTGATGGATTACCGTTCTTGTAAGCAGAATATCCTATCACTAGCATCCACAGTGATAAGCTTGTCAATATTACTAATTGAACCATTATTGCGAGAGAGCGACTATTAACGAGGATAAGTACAAGTGCCAAACCCAGAAGAGCACTATATATCTTTCGTCGAACCGCATATAGCGAGGGCACATACTTGCGTGTATCGAGAAACTCTATCGTAAACACCACTCCCGAATACAAATAAACGAACATTAAAACGGGCATCAAACTTTGTTGTAATAATACAGAATCAGGCCACAAGCTCCAGAAACCATGTCCAGTATAAGTAAAGTTAAAGATTGTAAATGCAAACAAGTAAGCAGAGTAAAATAGATACTTCTGTTCTCGTAAATAGCTAAATAAGACTAGGTTGTATATCAACAATATTATTAACGCGCCGTACAAGACCCCGTAAAAGTACGCATTTGTTGTGGCAACACTAGAGTGACTTTCTTCCGAACCAATATAAATCGGGATGGTAAGTGGGTCTTTAGACCTTATTCTAAAGTATACCTCGGTTTGTCCAGGAGAAAACTCGTAGAGTACAGCTGGCATTCGCCGCGATAAGGGGCGCTGCGTAAACTTTAATTCATCGCCCAAGGAAACGCCGTCAAGTACCTTATTATTTTGCACAAAAAAGATGTCAATTTCGTCCAACCACGCGTTATCAATTTTTATGATTTGCGTAAAAGTCGCTCTACTTTCGTTATTGATTGGCAGCATTGCCCAAATGGTATCATCAGTAAAACCAAAACTGACTTGCGCTTTTTCATTAGGGATGAAAGCTTGATTTTTATAGGCACCAATTGCTTCACTGATGGTTATCTTGTTAGTTGAATCAAATAGCAGGCTCAACTGATTATTTACTAACTTAATATGATTTTGAGACTCATGAGAATGAACATTAGCTACACTCGTCATGGCAGCGCAAAGCAAAACGATCATAGCGATAAAGCAGCGGCGCACGTATTTCACTTCAACAGGCACTCCTTTTCGCTCCACTGGTGAGTAGGTTCTTAGTTGTAGAAATAAGCAAAAGATATCATTCCAATACTATACACCTAATAGACCGCTTTTAAAAAAGTGACTCTAACGTAACAGAATAAGAATGCTTGTTAGACCCTTAATTAAGTTCTTCCCTCAGTATTAATCTATGGATAGCATCGTTCCACGGATAGTATCGTTGCATGCATAGTATCAATTAATGGAGCACAAAAAGATAGGCTTTGTGCATGCTCTTATGTTTACTTGAATCTAAAAATCATAAAGCTCTTCATTTACTCCGACCGTCTGCTACACAAATCTATCGCTAGGTGCATTTGTTATTAGGTATTATTGCCATCTTCTATGAATAACCAAAACTTATGGATTTATTCTTTGCAATTAGGGATTAAATTCATGGCGTCTTGGTTGATGCATTAAGTCATTTACTCTCAACTCCTTGTTGATTTATACTCTGAACATGACTTGTATTTATTCTTTACGAACACTCTTTATCATTACCATGCTACTAGTTAGTCAGGTAGGCAGTGCTTTCATTCCTGAGTCAGCCACGAAAGAATGCTCCATGGATATGTCGTCGCATGTTGAATTATCAACGCTATCAGGTGATATGGAGGCTACTATAGAGCACTCAGAGATTGATAGCGTTGAGCCCGAAAAGAAACACAAGTCCACGGTTTCAAGCGCTAGCTCTAAAAATATGGAGTGTTGTGACTTTGATGTCCCTAGTAAATGTTGTGACTCGCAGTGTCAGTGCTCCTCATTTACATCATCAACTTCGCTGGTCAATACCAAACTGTTTTTTGTGCACCACTATCAATCGCAGGATTTAAACTTACATCGACTAAGGTCGTTACACCCTCCTTTTTTGCAGCACCCGAAACGCCCCCCTAAAGCCAAATTCTCATAAATGTATGCAGGAGCGAATGCTTCTGAAATAAATTGCAGTCCTTAATACGCGTATTCAATTTTATTGTACTTCGTTCAATTGAAGGGCGTCTTGCAGATGTTTAATTTCATATGAGATAAAAAATGCGTTCACAATTCTATTTTTTCATGCGTGCGAAAAACGCAATAACCATGGCTATTATAGCTCTTATTATTGTTTCTAGCTTTAAAGCTGAAGCTATACAATCATCGTTTCCGAAAGAAAGCGAGGACTTGCGTAAGACAGATTCATTAAGCTTACGAAGCACCGTACTCCGAGCACAAGAAAACGATGACTGGCTTAAAAAAAGTCGATTAATTGAATCACGGTTTGAAGTTTTGAGTGAGGGTACTTCAGCGTTTCCCGACCCTACTATTAGTTTAGGAATATTTAATCTACCAAGCAATGGATTTGCATTAAATCAAGAACCAATGACCCAGATGAAGTTAAGTGCATCGCAGATGTTTCCTCGCGGAAAGACTTTGCCTCTTACCGAGCAACGATATAAAACAGCGGCATCTGAACAGCCTTTTCGCCGCAAGAATAGACAACTCCAAGTCGCTTTGCAGGCATCTACATTGTGGTTTCAAGCATTTCAGGCTTCTGCTAATTACAAACTAGTCAGTGATGCGAAGCCCTTATTTGATAAACTTGGAGACATAATTGCTGCAAGTTATGCGTCTTCGTCCGGTAACGCTAATCAGAAAGATATTATTCGTGCTGAATTAGAGCTAGTCAGATTGAATGATCGGCTTATTACTTTGGAATCACAAAAGCAAGTTGCTGTCGCAAAGCTCTCTCAGTTTCTGTATCGTTCAGAAGCAGATGGCGCGTCTAACTATCTACTTTCGAACAATCCGCAGACCTTGACCTTACCAAAAGCTTTGCCACCTATAGACCAGCAACAAAAGCTTGGCTTGTTAAAAATTGCTGAGGCCTCGCCTCAAACGTTTGCTTTATTAGTGTTTGAGCACCCTTTAATCTCCGCAATGGAACAGCGTTTTCGCACTTCTGCTATCGATATAGATATCGCAAAACAAAGCTACGAAGCTCAATATAGCGTAAGCGCCAGTTATGCTTTACGAGATGATACGCCCGAAGGTCAAAGTAGGGCAGACTTTTTTTCTGTTGGTGTAAGTGTGAATCTCCCTTTGTTTTCGAGCACACGTCAAGATGCTCAAGTCAATGCGGCGAAATTACAAAGCGAAGAAGTTCGGACCGAAAAGTTACTGATCATCAAAGAGCTCATGTCGGGACTAAAAAGCGCGTTTGAAGAATATTCAGGGTTAAATGAGCGAGCAAAAATATACCAGAGGCAAATATTGCCCACAATAATGCAACAATCTCAAGCAGCTTTAAATTCCTACACCAACGACACAGGGGATTTCGCAGAGGTAGTGAGGGCGAAAATAGATGAACTGGATACTCAAATAAATTTACTAAATATTCTGGTCAGTCAGCGTATAGCTTTATCAAAAATAGATTACTACCTAGCCAATTCGTGGAGTTATCAAGGAGTATCTTATGAATAAAGTACGAATAATCTCATTAATGATAGCGCTAGTGACGGGTGTTTTTTTGGGTGTCGCAGCAACCAAGTTATTTGAAGTAAAAACAAGGTCGACAAACAAAGCAAGTGAGCAATTACTCGATGACAACGGGTTATCTTACGAGAATAGGGAGGCTGAATTTAGTTCAAATGTCACGACAGATGACAAAATCAACGTGCATATAAAAAACAAGGAGCCCCTATATTGGGTGGCACCGATGGATCCCAACTTTAAGCGCGATAAACCTGGAAAATCTCCAATGGGCATGGATTTAGTACCGGTATTTGCTGACAAACTTTCTACTAACAGCCCTGGTACAGTAGAAATAGATCCAGTGACCATTAATAACCTTGGGGTTAAAACAACCAAGGTGAGTATGACGACGCCCAGTTTAAGTATTAGAGCTCTGGGCAAAGTGGCTTTCGCTGAAGATAGGATCGTTCATATTCATCCTAGAGTAGAGGGGTGGGTTGAGTCACTAAAGGTGCGTTCGAAGGGGGAATATTTAGAAAAAGGAGAGGCTTTATATTCGCTTTACTCACCAGATTTAGTAAATGCTCAAGAAGAACTTCTAATCGCACTAGACCAAGGTAATAACGCCCTGATAAATGCCGCAAAATTGAGACTAGAAGCGCTTAATGCACCGACTAGTCTAATAAAAAGAATAAAAGAAAATCGAAAAATCGAACGGACAATTACGTTTAATGCTCCACAAAGTGGCTATGTGAAGGAACTTAATATTCAAAGTGGTTTTTATGTAAGTCCGAGTACAACCATGTTGTCGATTGCTAATATGCAAAAAGTTTGGATATTAGCGGACGTATTTGCCAGCGATCTATCAAAAATAGCACTTGGTCAAGAGGCAAGCGTAACAAGTGACTTCGTTCCGAAACAAGTAATTAAGGCAGAGGTATCTTACATTTATCCTTCGTTAGATCCAATAACACGAACCGCTAAAGTACGCCTTGTTATTGATAATAGTGATTTAATGCTTAAACCTGACATGTTTACTTCCGTGGTAATAAATGCCAATCCAAGCGAAGACGAATTCGCTAAGCAGGTACTTGGAGTACGTAAGCAAGCTATTATTCGTGATGGCGATAGCGATAGGGTGGTATTGGCTTTAGGCAACGGTAGGTTTAAGTCAATTAAAGTGACTTTAGGTCGTGTGTTTGACAATGTGATTGAAGTCGTAAGTGGTCTCGAGGAGGGGGATGAGATAGTAAGTTCAGCTCTGTTCTTAATAGACTCCGAAAGCAGTATTAGCTCTGATTTTGAGAGAATGTCACCAGTAAAAGCATCGCACGAAAGTACTACTATGGACGATACGCTGGAAGACACTGACATGAGTGCTTGGACAAGCGCAACGATAAATGAGGTTATGGCAAGTGAGAGAATGGTCAATCTGACGCATGGACCCTTAGATGCTTTTAATATGATGGGGATGACCATGAACTTTTTGGTAGCAGATGACCTTGATATCAATCAATTTTCCGAAGGTATGGAGATACATGTTGAAATCATAAAGACACCCTCGGGCATGTTCATGTTAAAGACTGTACACTTTATGAATAATGATAAAGATATGAGTCCTAGTAAAGACGCAAATAAAGTCAGTGATTTACTCAGTTACAAAGACGGTAATTTGGAGTACGCGCAATGATATCGGCGATAATACAATGGTCTATTCGAAATCGATTTTTTGTGCTGCTCGCGACTTTAATGATCATGGGTGCTGGTGTCTATTCAATCAAGAATACTCCTGTAGATGCGATTCCTGATTTATCCGAGGTGCAGGTCATTGTAAAAACATCCTTTCCGGGGCAAGCGCCACAAGTGGTCGAAGACCAAGTAACCTTTCCATTGACCACTGCGATGTTATCGGTGCCTGGCGCCAAGACTGTTCGAGGTTTTTCGTTTTTTGGTGACTCATATATCTACATCATTTTTGATGAAAATACGGATCTATATTGGGCGCGTAGTAGGGTATTGGAATACCTATCTCAAGCGGCCTCGCGGCTGCCTGAAACAGCGAAACCTCAACTAGGCCCGGACGCGACAGGGGTTGGTTGGGTATTCCAATACGCTCTAACAGACCCTAGTGGTCAACATGATTTGAGTGAGTTGACTGCTTTACAAAACTGGTTCTTGAAGTATGAGTTACAGAGTGTAGACGGTGTATCGGAAGTCGCTACTGTGGGGGGAATGGTTAAGCAATATCAAGTCATAGTTGACCCCTTAAAACTGCAAGCATTAAATATCCCCTTAACACATGTCCAAATGGCCATAAAACGAGGTAATCAAGAGTCAGGTGCGTCTGTAATTGAAATTGCAGAGGCTGAATACATGATTAGAACTACTGGCTATATCTCAAATGTTCAGGATATTGAGCAAATACCGATTGGACTAAATGCAAATCGTGAAAGCGATGGCACCCCAATACTTATTAAGGATATTGCATCGGTTAAAATAGGTCCACAAATGCGACGCGGCCTTGCTGAGCTTAATGGTAATGGTGAGGTGGTTGGGGGAATTATTGTGATGCGTTCTGGTGAAAACGCTCAAGCGACCATTAATGGCGTTAAAGCAAAACTGGATTCGCTCAAACAAAGTTTACCTAAAGGAGTTGAGGTAGTTACGGTGTACGATCGCTCAGCTTTAATAGAGAGTTCTATTGACAATTTAAGTCAAAAGCTTTTAGCTGAATTTGTTGTTGTGGTGCTCATCTGCGTCATTTTCTTATTTCATTTGCGCTCATCATTAGTCATCATTTTTAGTCTGCCTGTTGGTATATTGGCCGCGTTTATTGTGATGCATGTTCAAGGTATCAACGCCAATATCATGTCCTTAGGCGGCATAGCAATTGCGATAGGAGCGATGATCGATGGTGCCATAGTGCTTGTTGAAAACATGCATAAACACATGGAGCACACGACAGTCACACAGCAAAACCGCTGGCAAGTAGTTGCGAAAGCATCTTCAGAAGTCGGCCCAGCCTTGTTTTTTTCATTGCTCATAATCACGGTGAGTTTTTTACCCGTGTTTACCCTTGAAGCACAAGAAGGCAAAATGTTTTCGCCTCTAGCTTATACCAAAACTTATGCGATGGCAGCCGCCGCAATCCTAGCGATTACACTCGTACCTGTACTAATGGGCTTTTTTGTAAGAGGTAAAGTCAGTCCAGAGCGCAAAAACCCGATCAATAGAGTGCTGATTAATGCGTATGAACCTTTACTAAACTTAGTACTTCGTTTTCCTAAGTTCACTCTCGTTGCCACGATTATTATTCTTTGTATTGGTTTGTGGCCAGTGTCAAAAATAGATAATGAGTTTATTCCCCCTATGGATGAGGGAGATTTAATGTATATGCCAACCACATATGCGGGAGTTTCTATAGGAGAGGCACGAGACATCTTGCAGCAAACTAATAAGATGATTAAGACGCTCCCCGAAGTAGAAAATGTGTTTGGTAAAGTGGGTAGAGCTGAGACGGCAACCGATCCAGCGCCCCTTACAATGATAGAAACACTCATACAGCTAAAGCCTAAAAACCAGTGGAGAGAGGGCCTAGATACCAGCGCTCTAGTGCGAGAATTAGACCAGATGATTAACTTCCCAGGACTGACAAACGCTTGGGTAATGCCTATTAAAACACGTATTGACATGTTAGCCACCGGCATCAAAACACCACTTGGGATCAAAATCGGAGGTCCTGACCTAAAAGTAATTCAGCAAATAGGGCAGCGTCTAGAAAGCTTACTATCAGACTTAGAAGGTACCGCTTCGGTTTATGCTGAACGCGTTGCAGGAGGCAATTATATTACCATAGATATTGATCGCGAAAGGGCTGCTAGGTTTGGGCTTAATATATCAGATATACAATCTTTTATTGGCAGTGCAGTCGGAGGTACGAACCTGACTACAAGCGTAGAAGGTTTAGAACGATATCCGGTCCAAGTTCGCTTTCCACAGTCTTTTCGTAATTCACCAGAAAAATTGTCATCCTTACCTTTTGTTACGCCTGGAGGCGCTCATATTCAATTGGCAGATATAGCTAAAATCAGAATTGAGGAGGGGCCAGCAGCGCTCAAAAGCGAAAACTCAAGACCTAACGGATGGGTTTACATCGATATCGATAATGTGAGCATCAGTCAATATGTGCAAAATGCCAATGAAATCCTTAATCAAAACCTAGATTTGCCCGTAGGTTATTCAATTTCTTGGAGCGGACAGTATGAATATATGCAAAGAGCTAAAGCCAAATTAAGTTACGTTGTTCCCCTTACTGTTGGCATAATTGTGATTCTTTTGTATGCGAGTTTTCGTAGTTTGCCTCAAGTAATAATGATAATTGCAACGCTTCCATTCGCGCTAATAGGTGGAGTTTGGCTGTTATATTTATTGGGTTTTAACTTTTCAGTCGCAGTGGGTGTTGGCTTTATTGCACTTGCCGGCGTTGCCGTCGAAATAGGTATAATCATGTTGGCTTATTTAGATAACAAGTGTAATGAACTTTCCAACAATCACACACAGGAAGATTTAAAGCAGGCCGTAATAGAAGGTTCTAAAATGCGGATTCGCCCCGTCATGATGACGTCTACTTCGATTATTTTCGGCTTATTACCCGTGATGTATGGAACTGGTACAGGTACTGAAATAATGAGTCGCATAGCGGCACCGATGGTTGGTGGTATGTTTAGCGCCCTAGTATTAACGCTTGTAGTTCTGCCGGCAATATATTTTCTATGGAGGAAAATGTATTGCCAACATAAAAACGTTTAGTTGAGCTCCAATGAAAAAGTACTCAAGAAAGAGCTTTTCAAAACAGGCACGTGAAAAATAACAATGAATGCTACAAACAAGCTAGTTAACGCGGGCAATGGAGTGATTGCCTATTTGGTCAATCGACTTTGCTCCTGTAAGCGTCATTGCGACACGCATTTCGTTGTTGTACAGATCGAGTAGATGCTCTACGCCTTTTTGTCCGTTTGCGGCTAAGGCATAAATGTAAGACCGCCCAAGCATGGCGCAATCTGCGCCAAGTGCTAGCATTCTGACGACATCTAAACCATTTCTAATGCCTGAATCTACGAAAAGTTTTATATCACCTTTTACTGCGTCGGCAATCATTGGGAGCGCTTTGGCAGAAGACAAAACGCCATCTAATTGTCTTCCACCGTGATTAGACACAACTATTCCGTCTGCACCAAAGCGAACGGCATCTTTAGCATCATTTGGATCTAAAATACCTTTTATTATTAGGGGTCCTTGCCAGTATTCTCGGATCCACTCTAGATCTTTCCAGCATATTGATGTGTCAAAGTTATCGCTAAGCCAGCCAATGTAGTCGCCGAGTTTTGTAACTTTTTTACGATAGCTTGAGATATTGCCTAAATCATGGGGCCTACCCAATACGCCCACATCTAAAGCCCAAGCAGGATGTGTCATTGCCTGAAGCACTCTGCGCATTGCTGCATGCGGGCCACTCATACCTGAGTGCATGTCTCTATAACGAGCTCCGGGTGTTGGCATATCCACGGTAAAAACCAATGTTTTCACGCCGGAGAGTTTAGCTCGCTCGAGAACATTTTTCATAAATGCGCGGTCTTTTAACACATACAGCTGAAACCACATTGGAGATTGTATTTGTGGCACAACTTCTTCAATTGGGCACACAGATACAGTCGACATTGTAAAAGGAATACCTTTCTTTTCTGCTGCTTTAGCGGCCTGTACTTCTCCTCTGCGTGCATACATGCCGGTTAGGCCAACGGGAGATAATACAAGTGGCATTGATAAAGTTTCATCAAACACTTTGTGCTCCAAAGAGAGTGAAGACATATCTTTTAAAACTTTTTGCTTTAAGGCTATATCTTGTAAATCGCTCTCGTTGCGCTTAAGCGTGCTTTCGGTATACGAACCGCCATCAATATAATGAAACAAAAACGGAGGTAACTTGGCTTTTGCTGCGACTCGAAAATCTGTAGTTGCCGAAATGATCATAATGCAGGTCCTAAAAGAAGCGCTCACATTTATTTTAAATGCTCAAACCTTGAGTATCGCTGTTCTATCACTGAATTAAAATATTAAGTTTCTATTTTATTTATGATGTTTAAATATATCTTGAGTTCATAATAATTAAACATTCCTATAATTTAGCAACATAAATAGAAGATACAGTTTAAAACTGTCCATATTTTTTACACTTTTGGATTGGCAATTTCTTGAACAACCCTAAGAGACTGATATTATTGCAAAAAGAATAGTGGCAAGAATTATGCTTCAGAGTCTACTGAGTACACTAAAAGTGTTTAACAAATAATATTCAAAACTGTATTGAGGTTGTAAATGAAAGTAGTTAAGTTGATGTGTGTGTTGTTATTAGTAATACCACTTAGCGCCTTTGCCAGTATTATAAGTATTGAAAATGGTGATTTTGAAGCGGCTTTGACCTTAGACCAGTTAGATTCGGTGCGTGGAGATTATGCATTTAGCGCTGTAGGTTGGACTAATATAGGTAACAATAACGTTGGCACCTTTGATCCATTAGCTGTAGCGTACAATAATGGTGTCGCTGACGGGCGAGTCGGATGGAGTAATGGAGGAACACTTCTGCAAACTACTTCCGCAAACTTCCAAGCCGGAAACGTTTACGAATTAAGTGTAGATATTGGAGACCGTCTCGATGCTGGCTTCCCTGCGGGTAGAATTGGTATTTTTGCTGGCAGCATTTCCAATGTTGTAGCTAGTTTAGAACTCAGCTCTCCAGGAAACGGACTATTTGGACAAGAGACTTTAACAGTAGATGCTTCGGATTATGGGGCATACTTAGGACAAACAATTGGTGTTTATCTTAAGGCAGATGGCGTTCAAATTAACTTTGACAACGTGGTACTGTCCGCAACATCACTGTCAAATGTGGATAAAGTCTCCGCGCCTGCTGTTTTGTCAATGTTTGGATTGTCTATTATATTTCTCGCGTTTAGAAAAGCTAAGTAAAACAAAAATAGTTAATAGCCGCTTATCCTAGCGGCTATTCGACCAAGTCAAAATGGAAATAGCCTACGTTTATCCTACATGCTAGCGTCTCCAGAATTAGCCTAAGTATTTCTGAACTTTAGGTTTTAGTTCAACAATACCTTCTCGATATTCTTCACTTCTTCTATTCAAACTATCTTATACTCGATACTCTAGTCTTTTTAGGACACAAGTAAACTATATAAGGCTCATTTTTGCTTATGCTTGACTCTTTTTTGTCGATAAGTAATTATACTTATGCACAGAAAATCCAACTGTTTCTTCACATTACTTCAGACGAATTAGTTAAATGCATACTTCTGCTCCTTTCCATAGATCAAGTTATGGCAGACTGTTCTTTTTGATTACCGCAGTAGCAATTGTGGTTTTATTTTATTTTATTTTTCAACGCTCACATAACTTAAAGCAATCTGCTATTGATGAACTGGGTTCTGTATATGGTTTAGTGACAGAAAGTGTGAAAAATAACCTGAATGCCAAAGAGCAATTACTAAAAGTATTGGGCGCACGCTTACAAGATGTGGCGGGTGAAGATGACTCAAATTTATTATTTGAAATTTTTGATAATGCCTTACGTGATAACCCAACTTTTAATGGTTATGCTCTATCAACACCAGAAGGTGAATTTCTTTTTGTGTCTGAAACTCAAAATGGAGCTGTTTCACAAAATCTTGTGAAAGATTGGAGAACTCGCCGTTCGTTTGAACAAACGAAAAAAAGCAATGGGCTCACCATTGGGCACACGTATTTTTCTGAGGTGTTTGGTGAATGGATAATCCCCATGCGCTTAGCAGTTAAAAATGATAATGGTGAAGTAGACTTTGTTATTTCTATTACGGTTCCAGTCGATTCTTATTTAAACCCTTGGAACGTAAATCAACTAGACAACAATATTAATCTCTTGGTGGCACACTCCGCTGACGCGTTAAATAGGTATTATCTTATCTATTACGAAAACTTTAATATGATTGCTCAGACAAAATCATCTGCCTATCACGAGCCAATACCTGATACTTTTATTCAAATGTCAAATCAACTATCTCTTGAATCTAGCGGCTATGGTCTAAATGACATAAAAGAAAATAATCAAAAAGTGCACTATATAAATGATTCACTCGACGGTGATTCTGCTATCGTTTATTTGGGCTTTGATGAGAAGTTCGATATTTTTTATGCATTTCGCTACGACCTATCCGTAATCGATTCGCAAATTATGCGTCACGTGTATTTCTCTGTGGTAAGTGTCGCGCTATTTGTTTGCTTAGTATTCGTTTCGCTGATACGAATACACAAAAAAGACGCGGACTTCAAAGCTCAGCTTCACTATGAGGCTACGCATGATTACCTTACAGGTTTGCCAAACCGTTATTTTTTAAATAATTTCTATGAATCTAGAGCGCCAAATAATCAGTCATTAGTTTCTGTGCTTTTTATTGATTTAGATAACTTTAAATTTATCAACGATCATTTCGGCCACATGATAGGGGATGAGGTCTTACAACATACTGTAAATAGGCTAAAAAAAGTTCCGTTTTCGTCACAATCGATTCTTATTCGACATGGTGGCGACGAATTTATTTATTTTGTTGATACCTCTGACGCTCATAAGCTTCAGACTCTAGCAAAAGAAATACTAAATGCTTTGAATACGCCTATATTACTCAATGATTTGAAAATTTCGATCAGTGCTAGTATCGGTATAGCAAGTGAGTCTGATCCTAGCCATACTTTAGAGCAACTTTGTATAAACGCAGATATTGCGATGCTCGAGGCGAAGAAGTTTGGCAATCAATACTACTTTTTTACCAGCGATTTAAAGCAGTCAAATGACCGCAGGGCAAATATAAAAACTGCCCTTACAAGCGCATTGGATAAAGATGAATTCTTTTTAGTGTACCAAACTCAAGTGAGTGCGCGCACCAGTCGTGTCACTGGCCTTGAAGCCCTCCTTCGATGGAAAAACGACGAACTTGGAATGGTGGGGCCTTATGAATTTATCCCCTTATTGGAATCCAGTGGGCAAATTATTCAAGTGGGCGAGTATGTAATTAGGCAAGCGTTTAAAGAGTTTGAAGCGCTAGCATCTGACAGTCATTTATCGATTGCGATAAATGTTTCAGTGCATCAATTTATTTATGGTGATATTCGAGGTGTGCTTAATCGAGAAATAAAGCACTACGATATCTGTTCAAATCAAGTAGTGATTGAAGTAACTGAAAGTCTATTTATTGAGGACGTTAAGCAGGTTGGTCAGACCCTTCTCATGCTGAGAGAAGATGGATTTCAAATATCCTTGGATGACTTTGGAACTGGATATTCTTCTCTAGGTGCAGTGAAGGCTTTGCCATTTAATGAACTCAAAATAGACAGAAGTTTTGTTTGTAATATTCTAGATGAACAGGCAGATGAAGTTTTAGTCAGACAAATCATAGATATAGGCCACAGTCAGGGTACACATGTTGTTGCAGAAGGTGTTGAGTCAGCAGAGCAGGCAGCGCTTATTAAAGCTCTGGGATGTGACATATTGCAAGGATTTTACTTTTCTAAGCCAGTGCCAATTGAGCAGGTCAAATTAATTATCAAATGACCGTTGTTAATAAGTACTTTTTCACAGTACCGCAAGTTGCACTTTGTTTTTTCCCTGTTTTTTTGCACTATATAACGCGTTATCCGCTTTCTTGAACCATGGTTCAATATTGTTTTGAACGAGGCTTACACCAAAACTGGCGGTTATTTTACCGTACTGAAAATCATGTTTTTCTAAGGCCATTCGAAGTTTTTCGGTCAATTTGAGTGCATCATCTATATTAGTATTTTCACTAATAATGATAAATTCTTCACCGCCCCACCTAGCAAGCTTGTCCGTTGCCCGTATGTTGGACTTCAAAACTTCACTCACTTTTTGCAGAACCTCATCTCCTGCATCGTGTCCATGTGTATCGTTCAAACTCTTAAAATCATCAATATCTAACATGATTAAGGCAGCGACTTGTTTATTTTCTTTCCAATTTGTCATCGCTGATTCGATAGAGGGTCGAATTCCCTCTCGATTAAGTGTTTTAGTGAGGGGGTCTGTTGAAGCTAATTGCTTGTACCGGCTTTTCTCAACACTTAAGAAATTATTTATCTCTTCAAGTTGTCTGCTTTTTGACTTTATTTTTTTTGATTCAAAGTTTAAGCGCATCAGGTAATTGAACAACACAAACATACTTAAAATGATCCACAAGGTCAGCAACAGCAAGTATAAGGCTTGTGTGCTTAAATATTTCCCAGATATATCTATCGATTTTAAATAAATAACTTCCTGTCTCGAAAGAGGATTATCTCCGCTAGTTACTCGAATTTTTGTAATATTGCTCAGATCAGTTTCCCCTTGTAAAGGGTCGGTCGGATTATCGAGTAACCACCATGATGGAATACTGAAAGAATTGAGCGGTCAGCACAGTCCTCATATTTGCGCGTTCTCCAGAGGCTATCTGAACCTCTTTTTCATCGTTTACTAAATACAATAATGTTGTATCAATACTAGCTTGAGACGTCTTAATATCGAAGGTGATTTCATCAAAACTGCTTAGGTTTAGAGGTATATCAAGCGCAATTTCGAGACCACAAAAGGCAAAAGTGTATGTTACTGCTTTGATGTCGCAGCTTAAAACATAAGTGTCGTTTTCTTGCATGATGGTACCCAACGAACTGCCACCATTAATCTCGTCTGTATACAATTTTACTTCTGAGTTTTGAGAAGGGAAAATCCTGTGATGTTTATCTAAGCTAAAATGCTGAAGTGCTACAGACACTATCGTTACTAAAGCAAGAAGCGGG
>CBFHTO010000048.1:0-27300 GCA_965658765.1 Glaciecola sp.
ACTCTATCCCTTAACTACAATGACGCCGACAACTTCATCACCGCGGTTATTAAATGCACCTTGCTCAACATCAAAGCCTAAACTTTGCACATCTCGCTTAAAACGTTCTAAAGATTCAAAGTTAGCCGCTACAGACTGCATTCTCAGTTCAGATCGCTTTCTATCAAATCTCAAGTTTTGCGGTTTCACACCTGAACTTTCAAAAGCATTGCTGAGCCTTGATAACATGGCTAGCATACTCAAGTTTCCACCACCTTGTTCTAATCGCAGCATTTGTTTTTCGACAGCAGTGCGTAAAAACCGATACGAGCCCATATCTGGAAAGCCATTTTTCACGCTTTGTGCTATTTGCGCTCGCACCGCCTCTCTTTCGCTTTTCAAATGATTCAGCTCGATTATTTTACTGCCTAAATTAACGCCTAAAGCCACTAAAGCGAGCACGGCAGCGACCTTCCACTTTTTCCAAATAGGGTTTGATTCCCGTTTTACAGAGAAATCAGCTTGGAATAAATTAAGAGAAGCGCTTAACGCACCATTGAGTAGTTGCTGCAGTGGCAGTAATTCATAATGTTCTTTTACTTCTGCATCTAATTCTGTCTCTAGCTCACTGAAAACATGCACCGCAGTAGGAGTTTGTTTTAAACGCTCTGAAATGAGTGGCAAACACCACTGGGTTTCTCCCTGTAGTATTCGCCCATCGTCAAACCTAGCTAATAACTCAGACTCAAGCTGCATTAAGCTTATACCGTCGTCGTGCAAGGGCAAACAGTATGCATCTGGAATTAAGTTGGTACAAAACAAGCCAGCCTCTTTGAAACAATGTTGCCATCGATGCATTTGCTCTTTGCTCACAACCCCGACTTCCTGCTGTTCGCCACGTTTTGCGCCTAGGGCAAAGAACATGTCTTGAATATCGCCACATAGCTCATCTTCAATCATAAACGGGATCGCGGTGGCCAATTTACGAGTCACAGCTTTGGGTAAAACAACATGGGTAAAAAACACATGGCAACTCGGCACTAGACCAATGACTTGTGCGGCACCTGCGCGCTCTTTTAATGAAGATAGCTGAGATATATCATCGAGTACACCAGACGCCATGATCTCGTTTTCCTGCGCGTCGAATACTAACCACTGCACTCGTGAAGCCTCATTGACACCTAAACGTACAACAAGCGTTTGCATACTAAATTGTTCCTCCGAACTCTCTGCTGACCACTGAAATTGAGTCTTCTTCGATCTTAAATACAGTCAACATTCTAAACTGAGAGCCTTGGAACGTTGCGGTTGTATCCAGTTTAAAATATTGGGTGGTGATGTCAAACCAGTCGAGCTGTTCTTGGCTCAGCTGTCTATCTTTCATTTCTGGTAATGCCAAAAACGCGTCTTTATCTGGAAATCCGTCTTCTGGGCGATTCTGAATTATCTGCATTCCTAGATCTGAGGTGTCGCCTAGCAAAGCACTTAAGAGAAGCGCATTTTCCTCTGTGATAGTGTTCACGTTTATCTTCATTTCGGACTGTGGCAAAACACATAATACCTTAATTAAATCGTTTGCTTTTTGGCGTTTCAGTAATTCTCCCATGCCTTTCACTAAGCGCAGCTCAGACAAGTGAGACAGGGTACTATTCGCAGTCAAATATGGCAGTGGTAAAGATTCGTATTCGGCGTCTTCTGCGCCATAAGGCAGTGGAAAGTCATCTTTATCTAACCAATCAATAAGAGAGTCTCGAATTGTATCAACCACGTAACTATCGTCGATATACGCCTCTAATAGAGTTTGTAAAACTTGTTCAGGCCGATTAACCACAAGTACAGAGCTTGTTTGCCTAGTTCTATTTTGAATAGCAGTATTCGTTGCTTGGTTTTTGGTGTTTTGCGCATTATTCGTATTTTGATTCGTATTTTGCTGGGGATTGGTATTGTTTGCATTGTTGTTAGAGTTGTTGTTTTGGGTCACAAGAGTATTGAGATTAAAACAACTCTGCATATCGCTTAACTTGGCTTTTATACTGCCACCTTCCATCGGGTATTCAAACTCTTTTGCCCATGGCTGGTTTAGGTTGATATTATCACCCGTCAGCTCGCTTAGGGAGTTTAAGCTCTTAAGCGCAAATTGTTCTGCCCCTAAGGCATACCAATACGCCTGATTACTGCTTTTAATATTGATGGTACGCGCAACGTTAAGTTGCAAACGCGCACTCATTTCTACTGCAAGAACCGTGATTATGGCAACAATCAACATGACGACCACCAAGGCAACGCCGCGCTCTTTAGAGTATGCGCGATTCAATATATTGGCTTGCTTACTAAGCTTGGTCTTGATGCTCATACTTTTAAATTAAATTCACGGCGTATTTCACCGAACACATCACTCGTAATAGTAATTGCAATGGCTATTGGCAATTGTGTATTTTCAATGGTCGTTTCCCACTTCAACTCTTCAGTCGCTGTCTTTAAAACCTCCACCTTAAAATCGCTCACATCCTCTAAAAGCACCCTAACTTTTGGTTCGGTCCCAATTACGGAATCAACGTAATTAGTATGTAAGCGCTCTAGTCTATTTTCATAAAGCCGGTAAGCAACATTTTGCAGGTGACTACGTGCAATCCTTAATTGCGGGTTTTGCCACCCTCCACGTACAAAACCTACCCCATACGCATCGCTCTCAAACTCAAACTCACCGCCATTGATCACAAGCTTATTGTCTGAACCTTGAACACGAGGCACTCTCGCCTGCATCTGCAGAAAGTCTCGCTCCATGATCAGCATAGCGCGTTGCAACTGTTCTAATTGTTGAGAGCGTGTGTCAGAAAGTTCACTAGAGTTAGTAACCGTGTTTAATAAGGCATTTGCTCCTAATGCCAAAAACGAAAATATAGCGATCGCAATGATCAGCTCTAATAAAGTAAATCCATATGAGGCAATATGACTCGTCCGACTATGGCCATTGTAATATGGCAGAAGCGAATTAATTTCCTTTGATTTATGTCGTCTTATTGCTGTGTTGTTCATCGGGTCGGCTTTGTCATAAATGTCGTCACTCGAGTGACCTCATTATTTAGTTGCTCGTCTGATGCGACAATCACTATGACTTCGAACAGCCCATCGTCAGCCGTTTTATTGACCCTGCGTTGCCAATACCATTGTCTACCGGCCATGCTTGTTTCGCCCGCACGAGTTTTTTGAAGAGGCCATTTTACTCTGGCTTGTAAACTGGCTTGGGTCAGTTGGTTATTCGCCACATAGGTAGCAAAGGTGATTTCTTCTAAGCTTGTAACAGAGCGCAAGTTTTCAAAGGTGGCTTTCATTACAGCAGCCCCTGCTACGGCAAAAACCGCCACGGCCACCATGACTTCAATAAGGGTAAAGCCTCGCTCTCGCACTCGCATTTGAGATGCAGAATGGCGTGAATTAAAGCCACTTCGCCGACCAAAAGATGCGCGTTTACACAAGAACTTGTGAACCAAGCTTAGGTCTAACAAAGAAAACACATGACTCATAACGGCCCCTCTTTTAACAAAGGAACCGTATCTTTACCTTGCAACAAAAAGTAAAAATTACGCTCGTCAATTTCTCGAGTTTGATAATCGATTTTAAGCTCGAAAGGCGTTATTTCACCGCTTGATAAAATCAGGACTTGAGGGGGTGGGGGAGCTTCGTCTTCTTCACCAATTTCAACGGAATCATTGCTTACACTGAGTTCTTCATCAAATATTTCATCATCAAACAAGCTCTCGTCTTGTTCCCATGACAAACCTTCAAGACTCAGCTCCAGTATCACGTTCTCAGGTAAAGTTTGGCCTTTAAAAATTTTAGAGTCTTCCATAGGCACCCAATTAGCATCAGCGTCTAATTTCACGAACTCATAAGCCGCTTCATCTTCGTCGATTCGCAAACCCAGTTGCTCTTGATTGATGACGGCATAATCACTGGCCATGTTAAATACGACTTGTAAACGCGACACTTTCTTAGCAATGACTTGTTCTGCAGACTCATTAAACACAGTAAAACGCACTGTCGCCATAACCAAGCCAATCAAAGCCATAACCAACATAAGCTCTAGCAAAGTAAAGCCATCGTGCGCCCTGATATTTATCTTCACGCTTGTTGCCTTTGCCATGCTGCTATATTGCCTTTTTTATGCATAATCTGTGACCGCTTTTAGTAATGCCTTTAGGTAATACCTCTAGGTGATACCTTTGGAAATAGCGAACACCATAAACCAGCTAAATTACTGCAGATATTCGTTGATGTTCCATGTGCCAATATCGTCGTCTGTGCCTTCTAGTCCATCTGGACCTAAGCTATAAAGGTCGTATTGACCAATTTCACCAGGATACAAAAGCACGTAGTCATTACCCCAAGGATCTAGAGGTAAACGCTTAATGATGCCCTCAGGTGGATAAGAGCGCGGAACAGGATCAATGGTGGGCTGTGACACAAGCGCTTGTAAACCCTGCTCGGTGGTCGGGAAGCTATTTGTACGAAGCTTATACATCTCCAACGCACCTTCAAGCTGTTGAATATCGACGGCAGCTTTTTTAATTTGAGCAACATCACGGTTTCCCAGTATCTGCGGGGCTACTACTGCAGCCATGATCCCGATGATAAAAAGTACGACCATGATTTCGATCAGAGTAAAGCCACCACTCTTTAAAAAATTAGGCTTTTTATTCATTTGTGTACTGTATTTCAGCATTAAATTACATTCCTACTAAATTGTTTAGCGCCAGTATCGGCAGTAATATAGCCATTACGATGAATAAGACGACTGCCGCCATCGTAACGATTAATAAAGGTTCAAACACCTTTAACGACATGTTTATGGTGCTCTCGAACTCTCGCTCTTGGTTTTGCGCCGCGCGTGCTAACATTTGTTGTAGCTCACCCGAACGCTCACCTGAGGCGATCATGTGCATCATCATTGGCGGAAACACTTTTGTTTGCTCCAAAGCCGCGCGTAAACTACTGCCTTCTTTCACTCGTTCTGCTGCGTCGTTTACAAGGTTCTGCAGATGTTTGTTTTCAAGCACATTTGCACCGATTTTCATCGATTCTAAAAGCGGTACGCTACTCGCGGTTAATATACTTAATGTTCGAGCAAATCTTGCGGTATTAGTACCACGCGCCAGTTTACCTACAAAGGGCAAGGTCAGCAGGCTTTTATGCCACTTAAGCTCTAGCTTAGGTGTCTTTAATAAACGAGACACCAGCAATATTAATAAAGCAAAGGCTATTGCCAAATACACCCCATAATTCTGTAAACCTTCGCTGATGCTGATTAGTACTTTCGTGATCGTCGGTAAGTCTTGCCCCATCGTGTCGAACTGATCAACGATCTTTGGCACAACCACCGTGAGCAACATGATCACCACGCCCATTGCAACCACCATCATTAACAAAGGATAAACTAAAGCTTGAGTAATTTGGCTTTTTGTCTGATGCCGTTTTTCCGCGTAGTCAGCCAAACGTGTTAACACGGAATCTAGATGCCCAGATTTCTCACCTGCAGCAACCATGGCTCGAAACAAATGATCAAACGCCTTAGGAAACTCTCCCATTGCTTTTGCCAGGCTATGCCCTTCAACCACTTTGCTTCTCACAGCCATCATCATGCTTTTGGTACGTGGCTTTTCAGATTGTTCCGCCACTGCAAGCAAAGCCTCTTCGATAGGCAAAGACGCTTCGATCAAAGTCGATAATTGACGGGTTAGCAGCGCCAGCTCAGTCGCAGACATGCTAGGGCTAAATAACTGTTTAACGAGTGGCTTTTCTGCTTTTTGATCTGCTACTTGTTCAACTTCAATCGGAATCAGTGATTTATCGCGCAGCTGTTGACGAATTTGACGCGCGTTATCACCTTCGAGCACTCCGCCCTTATTTCGACCGCTCGCGTCTATCGCTTTATATGCAAATGCTGGCATTACTCTTCCCGAGTGACTCTGAGGACTTCTTCAAGTGAGGTGACCCCTAATAACACTTTATCGCAACCATCTTGACGAATCGAAGGTGTTGTTTCGCGTATGTATTTTTCAATCGCTTGTTCGCCTTTCGATTCGTGCATCATTTCTCGCACGCGATCATCAACGATAAGTTGCTCGTGAATACCAGTTCGTCCTTTGTAGCCTGTATGATTACATGCAATACAGCCTACCGGGTTATAAATCACCAAAGACTGCTCTTGTACTTGTCTTGCATCAAGACCGAGCACCTCCATTTCGCCGGCACTAGGTGCGTGCGGCTGCTTACAGTCTTCGCATAAGGTACGCACAAGGCGTTGCGACAATACTGAAAGCAAACTCGATGACAGTAGAAATGGCTCGATGCCCATGTCTTCAAGACGTGTAATGGCGCCGGCAGCCGTATTGGTGTGTAAGGTTGATAAAACTAGGTGTCCGGTCAAACTGGCCTGAACAGCAATTTGAGCAGTCTCAAGATCTCGAATTTCTCCTACCATTACGACATCAGGGTCTTGTCGTAAGATAGCGCGCAAACCACGTGCAAAGGTCATGTCGACTTTTTGGTTCACCTGAGTTTGGCCAATGCCCTCAAGGTCAAATTCGATCGGGTCTTCAACCGTCAGAATGTTTCTATCCTTCGAATTAATTTCGCTTAAACCGGCGTACAAGGTAGTACTTTTACCCGACCCAGTTGGCCCGGTAACGAGCATGATCCCATGCGGCTTTCGGATCAATGATGAAAAGTGCGTCCTATTACTGGCGGTCATGCCTAAATCTTCAAGATTGAGCCGTGCGTTGTTCTTATCTAACAAACGCAATACAACTCGCTCGCCATGACTAGAGGGCATGGTTGAAACTCTTACATCGACAGCCCTACCGCCAATTTTCAAGGAAATTCGACCGTCTTGCGGAACACGTTTCTCGGCGATGTCCATTTTTGACATGACCTTAATTCGCGACACTAACATCGACGACATCTTGCGATTTGGACGCAAAATCTCACGCAACACCCCATCTACCCTAAATCTTACAATGAGCTGATTCTCAAATGTTTCGATGTGTATGTCTGAAGCCCCCTCTTTAATCGCTTCACCTAACATCGCATTAATGAGCTTGATAATTGGTGCATCATCTTCATTATCTAGGAGGTCTTCGGTATCAGGTAGGTCCTCTGCCAATGCAAACAAATCACTTTCTTTGCCTAAATCTTCCATCAATTGTTTGGCATCAGATGAGTTTCGTTGGAAAGAATCGGTCAAAAGGGTCTCAAACTGGTCCTTTGGCATCTTTTTTAACTCAAAAGATTGCCCACAAAAGCGGCGCACCTCTATAAATGCCGACATTGGGGTCTCATCGGTATAATAGAGATCATAAGGCTCGGTTTGGACGTCGAGCAAAACACTGAAGCGCTTTGCAAATCCAAAGGGAATTTGGGCTTGATGCCTCGGTTCTATCTCATCTATATCATCGAGGCTGTCGATGTCCTGAATGGCTTCAGCTTCCGTCATTTCCGCCACATCCTCTAGCGACGAGCTTTCAGTTGTGTTGTGATGGACCTCGCCGGCAAGCTTGCTCATTCGTCCTTATCTCGCTTGTCTTTTTCTAAAATATAATCTTCAAATGAAGGCGGGAGTTTCAGCTTATCGTCCCATTCTGGCAAGCTCGGGCTTTCTTTAAAGGGCATTAACGGGATCCCTTTGGATTGATGGTCAAGTTGCTGAGCCCGGATATAATTGTATTTTCGGTGACTAATCTCGTTCATTGTCACGCCATCCCTAACAATTGTCGGTCTCAAAAACACCATGAGGTTTCGTTTACGCTTACTGGTAGACGTGGTTTTGAACAAGTGGCCTATGATGGGTATATCGCCTAAAAGTGGCACTTTAGAGACGCTTTCTTGAACGTCTTCATCAATCAACCCACCAAGCACAATAGTGCCACCGTCATCAACAATCACGGTTGTTTTTATTTCACGTTTGTTGATAGAAATATAAACAGACGTTGCACCACTGACGCTTGATACTTCTTGTTCAATCGTCATTTGTACCGCGTCACCTTCGTTTATCTGAGGTGTTACCTTTAATTTTATGCCCACTTCTTTGCGGTCAACAGTTTGGAAAGGATTGCTGTTGTTTGAGCCGGTTGTAGTACCGGTTATGATGGGTACGTCGGTACCTACAATGAAAAACGCTTCTTCGTTGTCCATGGTGGTGAGATGCGGCGTCGCTAGTATATTTGAGTTAGTATCGGTACTGACCGCTTGCACTACCGCGCCCCAGCCATTTTGGATAACGCCTGCAATTAAGCCATTTGCTCCACCAAGCAACTGACCGAGTGGCGTTAAGTTTCCTTGCCTCGTATCGGTCGTTTGCACAGGAGTACCGTCGTTTGAAATGTTTGTCACAGTGACGACTTCGTCTTGTGCTTCTCTAAGCGCAACACCCAAGGAGCCAACGCCCACAACGCCATTGGTAAATTGCGTACCGCCACCTTCTTCTGATACCAGCTGCACGCCTAAGGTAACGCCATCACCTTCAAATACTTCGACGATGATTGCCTCGACTTGCACCTGCGCGCGCCTCACATCTAATTGGCGAATCACCTCTTCTAACGAGCGCATCATGTCTGGCTCAGCGGTAATGACCAATGAGTTGCTTTCTACGTGTGCATCGATGCTAACATCTCTATTACTCGAGCTTCTGCGCTGATTCGGATTACCACCGCTATCTGCTTTTATACCTGCACTAACACCCTGTAAAACCTTCACAAGATCTTCTGCCTTGGCATAATTTAAAAATTTAACACGTGTGTTACCGCTTGATTCCAGCTCTTGATCCATTCTCTGGATTAAATTAATCAAACGTTGACGCGCTTTTACGTCGCCGCTCACTATTACGCTGTTGGTCCGATCATCCGCCACTACTCTTGGCACTGACTTACCACCAGCACTCTGTTTTTGAGCGTTGTTGATACTATCGATAATCCTAACCATCTCAGAAGCTGAAGCGTATTTTAGTTTTACAACTTCGACCTCTTCATCGCCCGCGCGGTCTACGCGTTCAATAATTTCGACCAAACGATTTACCACAGCAGCACGACCGGTGATCATCATCACATTTGATGGATCGTGCGCAACCACGTTCCCACCACCAGTTTGGTCATTCAGTTGACGCAAAATAGGCGCGAGTTCACGCACTGGTACGTTATACACCGGAATAACACGGGTAATCATCTCATCGCCGTTAAAATTATCGGTTTCGACCACCGGAATATTAGACGACTTAGCGTCTTTTGAGCGCACCACTTTGAGGATACCGTTTGGCATTTCGACCACGGCAAAGTCATACACCTGAAGCACATTCAGGAAAAACTGGTAATACTGCGCCTCAGTCATCAAATCATAACTGCGCACACTGATCTTACCGCGTACATTCGGGTCAACAATAATGGTTCTCTTTAAATTTTTACCCACAATGTTGATGAATTCAGTAATTTCTGTATTTTTGAAATTAGGTTGATATTCCGCTGCCAGCGCAATCCAGCTAGAAGACAATAAAACACCTGCACCGACAAAAGTACTGAGATATGTTTTTAGCTTTTTAGTGTGCTTTTTAAGCATCATATTAAATTTGCCTTGTTCATTTTATTCGGCCCCAGGTATATCGAATTCTAAGGAGACGTTTTCACCCTTTCGAAGGATTTCTAAAAACAGTGTATCTGCTTCTTGCAATAAGCTAATTGCCTCAAATGACTGTTGCACATCGCTCAAGTCCAATCCGTTTAGTTCTGTGACGACGTCCCCGGGTTTAAGACCTAGCGAAGAGAACAATGCCGCATTAGCCCCCGGGCTCACGCGGTATCCAATGAGTTGATTCCCTACCCGATGTGGAGACAGCGAAATAAGCTCTGCGAAGCTTTCTGGAGACTGCGCCATTCGCTCGCGCGCTTCCCTAATGGCCTCCAAATCTGGTTGAGGCTCAGACTGAGAATTGCCATTTTGTATCTGATTTGCCAATGACTGATTAGTTAAACGTCTGTCAGCCTGCCTTGGATTCGTCGAATTATCCTGCGCCTGCTGAATACGACGGCGATTAGCCTCGTCAAAGTCTATCCCGTCGAGCATAAGTGTTTCGCGAGTGAGTCTGTTTTTGATTATGACTCTGTCTGAATAAATTTCATCCAGTGTGACATTAGTACCTTCAATTTTATCGCCAATACCATAGGTGTTTTGTTTATTTTGATACTGAATGATGGCCGCGCCTTTACCACTTTCGCTGCTAGCAACCACGCCTGACAACAAAAGGTTTAAACGCGTCTCGGGCACGTCACTGACTTCTTCGACTTTTGTAACAGCCGCTGGTTTTGCATCTGCGTTGCCAAACAAGTTTATTTTAGTGAGTTCTTGGATGTTGGCCGAATTTTGACTTATTTGATCATTGGAAGGTGTGCTGGTGTTCACCGTTTGTTGCATACTTGTCGTCGACGACATATCAGCTTGTGGAACCACTAGCCAAGTCATTCTTGCTAAAAAAGCAATCAAGTAAATACTGATGATCACGATAACCGCAAGAATGACCTTGCGCTCATGGCGGTGATAGAACGCGCTGGCGTTTGTTATCGTTAGTGAACTCATGCTTTATTATAGTTACTTTTTATTACTGCGGTTGATAATGATAGCTAGGGATGTCCTTTGCTACAATAGTAGAACCTGAATCTATACAAAATTTCACAAATCTGACACAGATTAT
Source organism: Glaciecola sp. (assembly GCA_965658765.1). Lineage (GTDB taxonomy): Bacteria > Pseudomonadota > Gammaproteobacteria > Enterobacterales > Alteromonadaceae > Glaciecola. The sequence goes on from CBFHTO010000048.1 coordinate 10,712, forward strand.
AGAAAATAGTGCATATTTAGGGGCTAATTTTTCAATTTATCCTTGAAATTTATCGCCAAACGCCCACATAGTGCATTCACAGTTGAGAGATAGGTCGCATTTTGAGTAAACGCAAATCTGTTTCAGATAAAGTTGGTAAAACTGAAGATACGCAGAATTCAGCCACCCCAGTTAGGCTCGACAAGTGGTTGTGGGCAGCCCGGTTCTGCAAAACCAGAGCCATTGCTAGAGAGTGGATCCAAGCGGGCAAAGTTCACTACAACCAACAGCGCGCAAAACCAAGTAAAATGGTAGAAATTGGCTCAACGATAAAAATACCCACCGGTTATGACGAAAAAATCGTTATTGTGAAAGCACTATTAGAGAAAAGACAGAGCGCTCAAATCGCGCAGACGCTTTACGAAGAAACAGCCGAAAGCATCGCACAACGTGAAAAGAATCAACAGGCACGGAAACTCAGCATGTTTCATAGCCCGAGGCCTGATGCGCGGCCTGACAAAAAACAGCGTCGTCAAATCATAAAATTTAAACACCAATAAGTAGACCGACCATGAGTGATATCCTAGAACGTTTTATGTTCGATAAACGCCCAATACGTGGTGAAATCGTCAGTTTAGAAAAAAGCTATCAAGCAATACTCGACTCCAGTGACTACCCTCTAGGCGTTAGAGAGTTACTTGGCGAGCTGATGGTTGCCGCCAGCCTGCTCACGGCCACTCTAAAATTTGAAGGTGAGATTGCGCTACAAATACAAAGCGCAGGGCCAATCAAATACGCGATTATTAATGGTACTCACGACCAGAAAATGCGCGGTGTGGCAAGTTGGGACGAGTCCTTGACTGAGTTTCCCACAGACTTTAAAGATTGGTTCGAAAAGGGCGTATTGGCCATTACACTCACACCAAAAGACGGTCAACGCTATCAGGGCATTGTTGCACTCGATAAAGAAACCCTTAGCGCATGCATAGAGGATTATTTCTTACAATCTGAACAGCTACTCACCAAAGTAATATTGACGACTTCTCAACAATCACAAACGCAAGGTATTACAAAAGCCGCCGGCATGTTACTGCAAATTGTACCTACGCAGAGCGAATCATCTAACGTAACAACGAACGAAGATTTTGAGCACGTCTCGCATTTAGCAAGCACGATAAAGGCTGATGAAATTCTATCAATATCGCATCAAGAAATGATCCAACGTCTTTATCACGAAGACGACATCATTATGTATGAGCCTCAGGCAATTGAATTTTTCTGTGACTGTACGCGCGAGCGCAGTGCAAATGCTTTGCGCAGTGTTTCGAAAGATGAATTACTGAACATCATTTCTGAAGACGGCAAAATCACGGTTGACTGTCAATTTTGCCATGCAAAATATGACTACGACCAAATCGATGTTGAAAATATTCACAACCAAAATCACGACTCTGGGAGTGCCTGAACGGCAATGGGGCAAATGACTTGACTCATAGAATTTCTAAAATTATTGTAGACATTCGTTAGAAAAACAAATGAGAAAGAGGGATTTTTCTATGCCAGCTTTGAATGCAAACAAACCAGTTTTAATATCAGAGATTTTATCTCAAACATCTAATCCAACCGTCAAACGCATGAGCGTGATGAGTAGTATTGAGCGTAAAGCATTAGAAGAAAAACTTATCACACTGCGAGACTTACGCAAATTTATAAATCTCAGCATGCGAGAAGCGGAATCCGCAATTGACGATCATAAAATGGCAACACTAGGTTACAACATTGCTAGGTCAGTGAGTATTGCTTGTACAATAGCTCTGACAGTACTTCCAATGACTGTCGCCGCAGGCACTACCGCTACTGCTACTGTTGCCACCAGTAAATTCGCTATCGCAACAATAAGCGTTACACATAGTATTGCAGGTGACATTATTACGGCTTTCAATAATGGGGTTGATGAGTCATTTGCCGTTAAAAAGTTGATAAAAAACAAATCGGGTATTGTCGCTTTAATTTTCGAACAGGCTGGTAAAAGTACCGTTGCTAACGGTGTAAACATTGCAACAACAATTGGCGAGATCGCATACGACCTTTACAAAGGCGACTCAAGCAGCAGTGTTGGCATTAAGTCTAGTAAACTTACTCTTATGGCACAGTTGCAGAAGTTAGATAGAAAGATTTACGAATTGGAAGTTTTGATAAGTCAGCTTTAAACTGAGCTCATTGCTTGTTTTTTGCCTGTCGTTTCAAAGGGTAAACGATAGGTAGAGTAAAGCCCGCATCTAAGCCACCTTCTTGATGATTTGAAAATCTCATCTCGCCACCGTGGCTTTCAATGATGCGTTTGACTATCGCAAGTCCCAGCCCAGATCCACTGCTTCCCCGAGCATGGTCACCCTGCGCAAAAGGGGAAAACAAATCCTCTAACTTAGATTCATCTATGCCCTTACCATAATCCCTGACAATACATTCGATTGAGCGCTTTTTATCAGTGAAACGCGTGAAGATACAAATTTCTTCACTGCCATACCTGAAGGCATTTTCAATCAGATTTTCGAGCACCCGTTTCAGCCCGACTTTTCTGAGCTTAGTCGGCGGTATTTCGCTAAGTTTAAGATGGATAATATGGCTTGATTCAATTCCTCGAGCGTTTACCTGCTCGCTGACTAAATCATTTAAATTACAGAACTCCATTTCCTCTTGTTGGTCTTGGCGCGCGTAATCAATAAACTGATTGATGATATCGTTTAAATCTTCAATATCATGATCGATACCGTCTTTGATCCAGTCCTGCTCATTTGGCAGCATTTCGCTGGCAAGGCGAATACGCGTTAAAGGCGTGCGCAGGTCGTGCGATATCCCCGCCGTCATGATCATGCGATCGTGCTCAAGCTGTTTAATGCCTTGCGACATACGATTGAACGCACGGGTTACTGCAATGATCTCGCTACTGCCATGTAAAGGTAATGGTTTAGGAAACTGCCCCTTACCAACATCTCGAGCTGCGTTTTGAAGTGCTTGCAAGGGACGATTAAGTCGCCGAACAAAAAGCCACCCACCAGCAACACTCAAACCACCAATGAAAACAAAATACATGGTTAAAGGGGAAACCGATTTTTCGTCTGCGCCTTTCAGCGGAACAGATATCCACATATTTTCTTGCTGTGGAGGCTTAATCCAAACGATGTACTGCTCGCCGGTCTTTACTCTTATTTCAGTTTGTTCACCGAGCTGCTGTGTGACCTGCTGAGACATAAAATCGTAATAAGTCGCATTGCCAAGTCCAGCATGCATTGCCGAGCGCTCATCGTGAAGACGAATCCCGGTTGCCTTGTTTAGGCGCCATACATCCTGTTCTGAAAGCTTATCTATATCCTGCAAAAAAAGGGTTTGAACTTGGTTGGAAATTAGCTGGTTAATTTGTTGGTAGCTTGGACCAATAAAGTAGTGGGTGACCGATAAATAAGAAACAAGCTGATTGATGAATAACAAAATTCCAATCAGCAGAGCCGTTTGCCCAAAGGTACTGGCCGGTAAAATGCTTGCAAAAAAGCGTTTAAGTCTGAGTTTCGCCATCGGGTACAAATACGTATCCTAAACCCCAAACCGTTTGAATATACCTAGGATTAGCCGGATCTTGTTCTAACATTCGACGCAAGCGGGATACCTGTACGTCAATACTGCGCTCAAGGGCGCTATAATCTCGCCCTCGTGCCAAATTCATCAGTTTGTCGCGAGAAAGCGGCTCGCGAGGGTGTGTAACTAAGGACTTTAGCACTGCAAACTCGCCACTGGTCAAGGTCATCGGCGTGCCGTTTTCACTCATCTCTCGCGTTGCTAAGTTAAGCTGAAAAGGACCAAAGCTAACCATTTGTTCACTTTGCGAAGGTGCGCCAGGCGCTTCATTCGTTTTGCGTCTCAACACCGCTTTTGCACGCGCAAGCAACTCACGCGGATTAAAGGGTTTAGGTAAGTAATCATCAGCGCCCATTTCTAGGCCTATGATCCTGTCGACCTCGTCGCCTTTTGCAGTCAACATGATAATTGGAATTTGATTTTCTTGCTGACGCAGGCGTCGGCAAATAGACAGGCCGTCTTCGTCTGGGAGCATCAAGTCGAGTACCATTAAATGAAAATTTTCGCGCTCTAGTAATCGATCCATTTGCTCAGAATTGGCCGCGCTTCTTACTTGAAAACCTTGTTCGATTAAATATCGCTCAAGCAAGGATCTGAGGCGCATATCGTCATCAACGACCAGAATTTTCGTGGTTTCTTGTCTCATCTTGCACTAATCCGTTATAGAAGTTCTATGAATATATACAAGGCCCGTTAGTAAACCAAGAGGCGTATTGTTTCTAATTGTGTCAAGGTGCTTTATGTTGAGTAAAACCTAGAGGCAAAGACCCTAATTATCTGCAACCCAATCCATCTGATAGTCAGCGCGTTGTTTCTTTTCCATAAGTTCAGCAATCAGAGGCGTTAATATTAACTCCATCGCTAAACCCATCTTGCCACCGGGCACGACAAGCGTATTTACCCTCGACATAAAGGCGCCATCTATCATTTGTAGTAAGTAAGGAAAATCGACTTTTTTCATGTCTCGCCTAAATCTAACAACCACAAAGCTTTCGTCCTGCGAGGGAATTTCACGAGCACTAAATGGATTTGATGTATCAACCGTGGGCACCCGCTGAAAATTAATATGAGTACGTGAAAACTGCGGTGTAATAAAATGAAAATAATCATCTAAGCTACGCACAATCGAGCTCATCACGGCATCTCTAGAGTGCCCGCGGTCGGTCGTGTCGCGCACGATTTTTTGGATCCATTCGAGATTTACAATTGGCACCATACCAACCAGTAAATCGACAAACGAAGCAACATCGACCTCGTCTGTTTTTACACCACCATGCAGCCCCTCGTAAAACAGGAGGTCAGTTTGGTCGGGTAAGTCTTGCCATGGCGTAAAGGTACCAGGCATTTGATTAAACGGGACTGCTTCGTCAAAGGTATGAAGATATTGCCTGAATTGGCCTTTGCCGCTCTCGCTGTATGATTTAAAGAGTGTCTCGAGTAACTCAAAATCATTGGCTCGTGGGCCAAAATAGCTGATGTGCTTTCCTTGCTCTTGAGCTTTGCGAATTTCTACTTCCATCTCAGGGCGCGTAAAGCGGTGAAAGCTGTCGCCACCAACGGATGCGGCATTCACGTCAAGGTTTCGAAATATATGACGGATTGCATTCGTCGTGGTAGTAGTGCCGGCGCCAGAAGAGCCTGTAATTGCGATAATTGGATGTTTTACGGACATAGCCTATTCTTATATTGTTAAAAAACACCCACATCGGGCTTTTGATTGTGCACTCCTTTTTATAAGCAAGCTTGCTTAAAGCGTCAAGCTATTTATGCAATATCAGATGCGCTGCCTCGTAACAAAATCAGATTATTACTCATAAAAAACCCTCAAACGCAGCATCGCAATTTGAGGGTTATGTGTTTGGCACTCACTGCCTTGTCTTGTAATTCTAGAGGCTAATATTTCTGGAAGCCAATATGTTAAAAGCTACTGTTTCTAGAGGAAAAAGGTTTCTAGAAGCTATTGTTCACGAGCAATCGCGCGATAAGCAATGTCGCTTCGATTGAATGCACTTTCCCAAGAAATCGCACTCACAGCTTCATACGCTTTTTTCTGCGCTTGAGTCACCGTATCGCCTAAGCTGGTCACGCACAATACACGACCACCCGTGGTCACGACCTGTGAGTCTTTGAGCGCTGTACCCGCATGAAATACTTTTGCGTCGTTAGCTGAGACATCAGACAAACCTGCAATGACTGAGCCCTTAGCGTAAGATCCGGGATAACCACCGGCAGCCATGACTACGCCTACCGCGGCTTGTTCGGTAAATTCAATGCTCTTTTCAGCCAGCTTAGCGTCGCACGCCGCAAGGCATAACTCCACTAAATCAGATTCGAGACGCAACATAATAGGCTGAGTTTCAGGATCGCCAAAACGACAGTTGAACTCGATCACCTTTGGCTTGCCTTCACCATCTATCATCAAGCCCGCGTATAAGAACCCAAGATAAGGACTTCCTTCGCTTTGCATGCCCTTAACGGTTGGATAAATCACTTCATCCATGATTGTTTTATGCACGGCGTCGGTGACCACTGGCGCTGGAGAATAAGCGCCCATACCACCTGTATTAGGACCTTCATCCTTATCATATGCGCGCTTATGATCTTGGCTTGTCGCAAAGGCAAGTACATCTTTACCGTCAACCATGACAATAAAACTAGCTTCTTCGCCTGCCAAAAACTCTTCAATAACAACTCGGCTGCCTGCATCACCAAATTTATTATCCGACAGCATATCTTTTACTGCGTCTATCGCTTGCGCTTCTGTCTCGGCTACTATCACACCTTTGCCAGCAGCTAGACCATCGGCTTTCACAACAATCGGCGCACCTTGCGCTTTAATATAAGCGACTGATTCGTCTACCTGCTCAAAGGTCGCATAGGCAGCAGTAGGAATATTGTATTTCGCCAAAAAATCCTTGCTGTAAGATTTAGAACCTTCTAACTGAGCGGCTGATTTACTAGGGCCAAAGATCTTCAATCCCGCTTTTTGAAACTCATCAACCACACCCATAACAAGCGGTTGCTCTGGGCCAACAATGGTTAACTCGACTGCATTCGCCTGAGCAAATTCAAGTAATCCAGCAATGTCGTCCGCGGCAATATCTACGTTCTGTAGCTTATTTTCTAATGCAGTGCCCGCGTTACCCGGAGCCACGAATACTTTTTCGACCTGTACTGACTGCGCCGCTTTGTATGCCAAAGCGTGCTCTCTACCACCACCGCCAATTACCAATACATTCATGTTCGTCTCTCGTCTAAATAGCGTATGTTTAGTGTTTGAAATGGCGCATGCCGGTAAATACCATAGCAAGTCCATGTTCGTTTGCTGCATCAATGACTTCTTGATCTCTCATCGAGCCACCTGGCTGAATCACAGCCGCGATCCCCGCCTCAGCCGCTGCATCAATACCGTCTCTAAATGGGAAAAACGCATCAGAGGCCATTACACAACCTTCTACTTGTAAACCTTCGTCGGCCGCTTTAATACCCGCAATTTTTGCAGAATATACGCGACTCATTTGACCTGCACCAACGCCTACCGTCGCACCGTCTTTACAATAAACAATCGCGTTTGATTTAACGTACTTGGCGACTTTCCAAGTAAACAGCAAATCGTCGAGTTGTTGTTCAGTCGGCGCTTTTTCGGTTACAACTGTAAGGTCGTCTTTTTCAACCATACCAAAATCACGGTCCTGTACTAATATACCGCCGTTCACGCGTTTAAAATCTTGCTCTTCTGTTAGCTGGCCTTGCCAATCACCACAAGCCAATACACGCACATTGGCCTTAGCTGACAATACTTGTTTTGCCTCATCAGATACTGCAGGCGCAATGATGACCTCAACAAATTGGCGATCAATGATGGCTGAAGCAGTTTCTTTGTCCAGTTCTCGGTTAAACGCAATGATCCCACCAAAAGCCGAAGTTGGGTCGGTTTTAAAGGCTTTTTCGTAAGCGCTTAATATATTATCGCTGATTGCTACACCGCATGGATTTGCGTGTTTTACGATGACACAAGCGGCTTGCTCAAACTCTTTTACGCATTCTAATGCTGCGTCTGTGTCGGCAATGTTATTAAACGAAAGTGCTTTACCTTGAAGCTGCTCTGCGCTTGCAACAGAGGCTTCTTGTATGTCGTGTTCGACATAAAAGGCCGCGTCTTGATGGCTGTTTTCGCCATATCGTAAATCTTGTTTTTTCACCATTTGCACGTTCAAAGTGCGTGGGAAAGAAGAGGGCTCGTCGTTATCGTCGTTTTCCGCTTCTAATAATTTACCAAAATGCGTCGCTACCATACCGTCATATCTTGCGGTATGTTCAAACGCTTTGACTGAAAGTGAAAAACGCGTTTTATAACTGACACCAGACGCTTTAGAGCTTAATTCTTCAAGTACAGTCACATAGTCACTTGGGTCTACCACAATCGTTACGTCGTTGAAGTTTTTGGCAGATGCACGCACCATTGCAGGGCCGCCAATGTCGATGTTTTCAATCGCGTCTTCGAAGCTACAATCTTCCTTTGCAACCGTATCGGCGAAAGGATACAAATTTACTACAACTAAATCGATTGGCACGATTTCGTGCTTTTCCATTACGTTTGAGTCGATGTCTCTGCGTCCTAAAATGCCACCGTGGATTTTAGGATGTAAGGTTTTTACTCGGCCGTCCATTATTTCAGGGTGCCCGGTGTGTTCGCTTACGTCTTTTACGGTTAAGCCTTCTTGTCTTAGCAGGCTAGCGGTGCCGCCTGTCGACAAGATTTCGATGTCCATACTGGCCAAAGACTTTGCGAACTCGACGATGCCTGTTTTATCAGACACACTGATCAACGCTCTAGAGATTTGTGTGGTAGTTTGCATGATAAGCTCTTATATGATTGACTCGTTTAGAGAAGATTACGGAATTTTGTGGCTCTTTCTAGCAAGAGCAAAAACAAAAAAGAGCGCACGAAGACGCTCTTTAATTTATATGACTAGCCTAAGCCATATTGCTTTAACTTTTTGCGCAAGGTACCTCTGTTGATACCCATCAAATTAGCGGCCCTTGTTTGATTGCCGCGAGTGTAAGTCATCACTTCTTCTAGTAGAGGTGCCTCGATTTCTGCGAGTACCAACTCATATAAGTTGTCGATGTCTTGATTGTTTAGTTCTTTGAGGTATTTATTTACCGCTTGTTTCACTGAAGAACGCAATGGTTTTTGCGCTTGAGTTTGTGAAGGTGTAGTAACGGTTGTTGTAAATGGAGATGTTAAATTTTGATCGAACATAAAAATGACTGCTCTCTTAATGTGATTTCATGAAGCTAAGCTGCATCACAAGTGGCTTTAGCCGCTTGCTCTGACAACAATGAAAAAAAAGTACCAAGTGCTTCAATTTGCTCTGCACTGTCGTTTAATGTATTGAACTCTCGTCGAAAATCTCTCGATGAATCAAGTTCAGAAATGTACCAACCTACATGTTTACGTGCGATCCTCACTCCCATGAGCTCACCATATAAATCATGTATGTCTTGAACATGGGCGATGCATACGCTCGCTAACTCTTCCAAAGTCGGACCAGGAAGGGTTTCTTGAGTACGCAAAAAATATTCAATCTCTCTGAATATCCATGGATTTCCTTGTGCTGCCCTTCCAATCATAATTCCATCAGCACCGGTGTAATCCAGAACCTGTTTGGCTTGCTTAGCGCTTCTTATGTCGCCATTTGCAATAACCGGAATACTCACGCTCTCTTTAATTGCTTTGATAGTGTCGTATTCCGCTTCGCCCTTAAACAAACAAGCTCTTGTTCTGCCGTGAACCGCCAGTGATTTAACCCCTTCTTGTTCTGCAATTTTCGCTATCTCGACTCCATTGCGATGTTCAGGATCCCAGCCAGTCCTTATTTTCAAAGTAACTGGAACTGAAACCGAATTCACAACGGTATTCAAAATATTTGCAACCAATTTAGGATCTTGTAGTAAAGCACTGCCCGCTAACTTCTTGTTCACTTTTTTTGCAGGACAACCCATATTGATATCAACAATTTGAGCGCCCTTATCTACGTTGAACTGCGCAGCTGCCGCCATTAATTCGGGCTCACTTCCTGCTATCTGCACAGAACGGATGCCACTTTCCCCTTCATGGTTCATGCGGTTCAATGACTTTGCGGTTTTCCATACCTTGGGATTTGATGACAGCATTTCTGACACGACCAATCCAGCTCCCATTCGCGCACACAATGTGCGTAATGGGCGGTCGGTCACGCCAGCCATAGGCGCAAGTACCAAATTGTTTTTTAATTTGTATTGGCCTATTTGCATCACTTACCTTTAAGTCTCGTTTAGGAGCGGCCTCCTAAATGGGTCGCGTATATTACGTGCTTTTGATGACTTTTGAAAGTGTGTTTTTTAATCAATATCAAAATATAGTGTATTGACAATTCAGTTTTTTAGCTTCGCACTAAGGCGAACCCACTCGCCCTCTTGCTTATCATCCGAGAAATGAAACTTTGGTATATAGACGCTTTTCACTGCTTCGCTTTGTTCAGCCAAAATTCCAGACATGGCTAACAAAGCCTGCTCTTTGCACAAGGCAGTGATAACTTCATGAAGACTCTTAAGCGGACCAGCAAGAATGTTTGCCACCACAATGTCAGCTTTAAGGTCTGGTGCATTTTCTGGTAGGTATAGTTCGAGTTGATTTTCAACCTTATTACGCGTGGCGTTGCCCTTGCTTGCCAATAAAGCTTGGGGGTCAATGTCGATACCGATTGCTCTACTTGCACCGAGTTTGAGTGCAGCGATGGCAAGAATGCCTGAGCCGCAACCAAAGTCGATGACGGTTTTACCTTTAAGGTCGAGCCCGTCTAACCATTGTAAGCATAACGAAGTCGTTGGATGCGTTCCGGTACCAAAGGCAAGACCGGGATCAAGCATAATATTTACCGCAGATGGGTCAGGCACTTGTGTCCAGCTCGGGCAAATCCACACCCGTTCGCCAAACTTCATGGGGTGAAAATTATCCATCCATTCACGCTCCCAGTCTTTATCTTCTAGCTGGTCTACCACGATCTCGTTGATTCGAGCGCTGTGCCCACCGGCTTTTATAAGGTGTTTTAGTTGCTCAAGTAAAGTGCCGATATCTTCACTCGCATCAAACAAACCAATAACCTGAGTGTCGGGCCACAGCATCACCTCACCTGGTTTTGGCTCATACATGGGAGTGTCTTTAGCGTCCACAAAGGTCACCGCTTGCGCCCCTAGCTCTTCTAAATAATCACCATAGGCATCCGCGTCTTTTGCCTGCACATTTACTTTGATTTGCTGCCACGCCATAAAAATTGTTCTGTATTGGTTCGGTTGCGGGTAGTTTACCTTGAATTAGATAATAAACGTCAATCAATGACATAAATTTAATAAGTCAAAAATTACTAGAGTCTGACTGTAACCCTCTCTTAAAATCAGGGTCGTCACACTGAACTTTTCCATTTACAGTATCCACTCGCAAGGTTTTACTATGTATAGCTGAGCATGTATCTTGTATTTGCATAAATCTTAGCAAGAAAAGTGAATTGGGACACAAATATGGAAATAAGTATAAATACAGCAAAAACCGGTCAATAGAATGAACCAAAACATAGAATTTTATAACCGAAATGCACAGGACTTATTTATTCAATATGAAAGCGTTCGCTTTAGAGAAGTTCATTCTGATTGGCTGCGCTATGTGCCCAAAACTGGTGAGGTACTAGATGTCGGCGCAGGCAGCGGGCGTGATAGTTCTTATATGGCCAGTCTAGGCTTGCAAGTGACTGCGGTAGAGCCGGCTAAAAATTTAAGAGTACTCGCCACAAACTCTAATGACCACAAAGGTATTACTTGGCTAGACGATAAACTTCCGAAGCTTACTAATACCATATCTTTAAATAAAAAATTCGACCTCATATTGCTTAGTGCAGTATGGATGCACTTAAGTACAGCTGAACGAAAAACCGCAATTTCCACTTTGTGTTTGTTACTAAAACCAAGAGCAAATCTCATTATAACATTGCGACATGGCGAATCTGGTGATGCGCGAATTATGCATCCGGTAAGCTTTGATGAAATTAAATTGCTTCTAGAACACACTGATTTTGCTTGTAAGCTCTTAACTGAAAACAAGCACAACGCCGATACTCTAGGTCGCAATCAAGTCAGTTGGCAAACTGTTCAGATAACTCCGTTGGAAAATTGTGAATGAGCTTGTCGAATTACCTTACGGAACAAGGTTTCGAACGAATCGATTCACAATTTTCCTCCTATCTGTTTCGTGATAAAGCCCAAAAAATTGGGGTCATCATAGATACGCAATTGTATGGGTCCAAAAAACCTAACTATCGCTATCATGAGTACACTTGGTGGCAAAATATGCTTATGCATAAATTTGAGCGCCTCTACCGATTTGTTGATAATGGGGAGGAACATGACCAATCGCTCGTCGATGCTGTTTTATATGATAAGACCGATGATTATGATTTTCGACAGTTTGGCGCTGATAGACAAATTACTGAAACCGACCCTACTCGCCCTGAATATAATTTTGAAAGCTTATTTGAACAGGTTTATGGCTCAAAATATTTACATGCTCTAGAACGCGAGTATCAGTATGTAGACTTAGTAGGGAAAGGTCGATATGTCGACTATCTGCTTAAGACAATTAATGGCGAGATCGCAATAGAGTTAAATGGAGAGAGTTTTCATCATCCATTAACCATATCTAAAGATCGCTATCAATCGCAGTTACTCAAACAAAACTCTCTCGTTAAAGATGGCATCAAAGTGTATCGTTGGTCCAATGCGGGTATGGCAGACGAGAAGAAATTTGCAGACCAAATACGACTATACTTTGGCAAAGAGGATAGCTTTTGCGCAAAACCAAAGGCGAATCAATTTAGAGATATTAGATTTTCACTCTTTAAACATCAACAAGATGCACTTACAGACATTGAAGAAGGCCGAGCGCAGGGTAAAAATACTTTCCTATTAGTTTTGCCAACGGGCACTGGTAAAACAGAGGTATTTATTGCCGATCATCACTCTCAAAAGCACTTGGGAAATGCAAACAGAGCCCTAGTTATTGTCCCATTTAAAGACTTACGCGAACAAACCAAAGAGCGCTTTTTACAGCGAAATCCATCGCTTAAAGTGTCGTCTGATATTCTAGACCTTGATGCTGATGTGATTGTGCAAACCACCCAAGCCATACAGCGTCAGTTTGCCTCTCTTTCCTCGGCTCACTTTGATTACATAGTGGTAGACGAAGCGCATCACGCACCCGCGCAAGGACTTAAACGAGTATTAGAGCACTTTACTCCACAGACATTGCTTGGTTGTACCGCGACCGATAAGCGATTAGACCAAAAGGATTTGGCGGAATTATTTGGTCGCTATCGATTAAATATGACACTTGAAGAAGCAATAAAACAAAAACTTTTGCCACCTATACGCGCTTTTCGTCTTGAAAGTAATATTGATTTTTCAGAGGTTCGTTTTAATGGCAAAGAGTTTGTCAAAAGCGATTTAAATAAAAATGTAATCTTGCCGTCTCGAGATCAGTTGATTGTAGACATGATTTCAAAATATTTTACGCAACAAGATATTCAGACCGGAATGTCGTTATCTGCATTGCAAGGTGTTGTATTTTGTGTGGATGTGAAGCATGCAAATCGACTCGCAAAATTATTGAATACTCATATGATCAGCGCAGAAGCTGTTTCAGCAAATAGTAGAGACGGATTAAAAAACTATAAAGAAGGCAAGACTCGTTTTTTATGCGCTTGCGATTTATTAAACGAAGGATGGGATGCGCCAAATACATCGATTGTTGTGATGGCAAGACCTACTATGTCTAAAGTGTTGTATATGCAACAGCTGGGCAGAGGCACTCGCAGCCATCCAGGTAAAGAAGCACTTTATGCAATTGATGTTGTCGATAGCTACGGACCTGCTCTGCAACCATGGAGTCTACACAGCATCTTTAATCTTGACAGCTATAAACCATTCGCCGACGTTTTTAATCCCAACGAAAGTTTTGTAGGTGAAGAAGTTGTACTTGACCATTTGTACGAATACGAGCGCAAACTCCATCCTATAAAACTATTTAATTTTGAGGATGAATTTGGTGATTATATTAACGACGAACAACTCGCACGAGAGCTTTTTGTATCTACCGGCACAGTAAAAGGTTGGGTAAAAAAACAAAGCTTAACACCCGACAAACAATTACCTTTTGGCAATCGTATGCTGAGTTATTATAAACAAAGCAGAGTTGATGAAATTCGAAACGAAAGAAACTTGAGGCACAGAAGTGAAGAAACACGAAGAGATGACTTTTTTGAGTTTCTAGAGCAACGAGATTACACCTTCTCATTTAAAATTGTATTTCTACTCTTGATGCTGAAACATGCAGATAAAACAGGTGAGGTGAGTTTGCCTCTGTTAAGAAATGACTATCAAGCATTTTATAAGAACTTGCTGGAAAAACATGGTCAAGCAGAAAAGAAACGTAGCCCGCTAAACAATAAAGATTACTTGGGTGATACAGCCGAAATAACCAAAAGTATTTTACAAAACCCCTTTGAAAAATTTGAGCGTAAAAACTTTATGTACCATTCAAAAGATTTGGACAAAATTGCATTTGACGCTGTTCTTTGGGAAAACCTGAATAACAATGATATAGCAGCGATCAAAAAGCAGATGTTGTTAGATGGAAAAGAGTATTTTAATAAGCACATAAATTTTGATGGTTTTGGTGAGGAGCTTTTTCGTAGCATTTAATCAGTGAAGACATAGATTGGTCACTCACAGGTCACGACCACAAAAGCTAGCACGAATCAGTCACAAGGATACGGTTTCAGAGGCAAGAGCTGACGAAAGTTTTAGTTTGGTGTAAAACGGTGTTTTTTGCACATCCCTTGCGGTTTCTGGGCTGCGAACCTTCTGCTATGGATATCGATTAAAAACGATGTAGACCCATAATTTTCGCTAGAATCGTAGCAGTTCAATAGCGGCGAGTTCAACAAAAATTAAGCCAATTAGTTAACCAATTAGACGAAAGAATTAAAACGATATTGGATCACGGGGCACCGTAAAAAAGATTGAACCAATGTGTTGCATTGACGAACTTAGCTCACAAAACAAGAGAATCCCCCTCTGTAAGCGTACAAACAGTCACTTCAAAGTAATTTGAGGTACCACTGCAAAATACATGTATATGCATTCAAAGATTTTGTTATTTTAGTGAACCCCTTGATTGGATATCATGACCATGACCCCTAACTAAAGTTGAGTTAAATGAACGATAAGCACCGTTATAATGTAAATGAATTTTATAAATGTAATTAATGTCAGAAATTTACACGTCTCAAAATAGAAAGCTTTATAGACAAAGGCTGCTGTTCTTACATGCTTTTGAATAATTGGATATTTACATACCGGAGCCGCTTTTTATAAAGCGGCTTCGGCAAACTGATTACAAAAATGTACCTCTCACAACATAAGTCCAAGTACGGCGAGGATACCCCTCGATTTCAATCTTAAACTCGACATCAAACTCTTGTCCTTTTACTACCCTTACACTACACACAAATGGCACTGGCTCACCTGCTCTAATGATTTGTCCATCAAAAAGCTCACCGCAAAATGCAGTAGTTACTGCATTTCTATCTACTGCGCTAAATTTAATCTTAAAGTCAGCCCCAGTTGCTATAAAAGCGCTTCGCCCAAGCTCATAAAAATCCTCATCGATGCTAACTTCGCCAAGAACTAACTCTCCCGTGAATGGCCAACCATACCTCACGTTTTCGTTATCAAGATCATCAATATAAATATCACCCTCAGCAATCGTTACAACTACAGTATCGATAGCAGTAAATTCACCATCTGAAACCTCCAATGATAATACATAACTGCCGAACTGAAATGGTATAAAAGATATTATGGGTGAACTGCTATCGTTTAGAACTAAATCACTATTAAATGGTTGACTGACAACTGACCAAGAGAAACTTAACAAATCATCATTAGGATCATAGCTATTGCTGCCATCTAGGTTCACCTCAATCGCTCTTGAGCCGACTTGATCACTGCCTGCGTTGGCAATCGGAGCCACGTTATTATTACTTGCGGTAATAGTTAGTGAGTCTTCGACACTGTCTAATTGACCGTCGTTGACCACTAAAAACAGTTGATACTCCCCATCAACATCAGCAAAAAAGCGCGGAGACATTATGCTTGAATCATCGAGCACGGCAGTGCTTGTATCTGGCGCTTCTAGGCGCCACTGATATGTCAAGTTCGCTCCTTCCGGATCATAGCTATCTTGCCCGTTAAGAATAACATCGCTTCCAGTGTTTACCGCTTGGTCAGAGCCCGCTGCAGCTATCGGGGCCATGTTTACTGCTTCAACTAATATTTGAACCTGATCAATATCGCTAGCTCCGTCTTCGTCGGTTACCGCAAGTTGAGCGGTATACACGCCTTCAATATCTGGCACAAATTCAACGTTGACGGTATTGTTTGTATCAAGCTGCGAGTCAGAGCCCATGGGTGCAACTAATGACCATGTGTATGTTAATTGAGTACCGTCTACATCATAAGAATCGCTGCCCGATAGACGCGTTCCGTTGCCCGTTCTTACACTCTGATCATTACCAGCCTCAGCTACAGGAGGGATATTCACATTTCGAATCTCTACGTCAATGGAAATACTAGTAGTGGCGCCATCATCATCCGTCACTATAACTTCAAAAGAAGCACTCGCCCCTTCTCTGCCTACCTCTGGCGCTTTTAAGGAAACCATATTGCTTTCACCTGGCTCAACAGTGACATTTGGACCACTTAGCTGTGTCCATACGACCGAGGTAATCTCACCATCTGAATCAGTTGCGTTCAATGCTATGTTTATTGTCGCTCTCTCATCAATGACGATCGTATTTTCGGGCTCTACAATAGGCGCGGCG
>CBFHTO010000049.1:0-27107 GCA_965658765.1 Glaciecola sp.
GTTTTATGTCCCCGGACAATTTTTTGCAGTAGTTTTAGTGGTCGGTGCTAATCCAAGTGCTAAAGATGTTGTATTCTTAACGGCCGCGATGGTTGCCGCGGCCACCATCGGGAGTATCGTAAACTACTTTTTAGGGCGATATATTAAACGTGACGAGCCTGATGATAATAGTCCAACCAAAGTGTCAAGGCTGTTACTTGCTATGATCCACATAAATTCACTTGCGTTTTTCATGTTTTCTCAAGGCGCAAATCGTAAACCGGTAAAAGTAGTGTGGTTAGCAGGTTTACTAAATTTACCATATTACTTGCTGCTTATTGCGGCCACCGCAGTTCTTAGCCAGCAGATGATGGCGATGGCGGAGAACACGTTTATGTTAGTTAGTGTTATTTGCATATGGTTAATCGTTTCCTTAGTGTACGATTACCGAAAGCATCACAAGACGAAAGAAGAACCTACCAACATAGGGATATAGAACGCCATTGTATGATTTGTTCATTTTACAATGTGTTCGATAGCACGACTTGCGGCAATCATACCAAAGCATGCAGTTACCCCCATAAAAGCCCCAAAGCCTGTAGAGCAGTCCATTGCTGAGGCACCGCCGCTACTTTGTTTTTGATAGGATACAGACCCATCTGATGTCGGATATAACAGCTGTTCACTAGAATAAATACTTTCTACACCAAAGTTCCGTTTCGGGTTTTGACTAAAATTATAGAAGCGCCTAAGGTGCGAACGCACCTTTGCAAGCAAGGGGTCTTGTCGTGTTTTCGCCAAGTCAGAACGCGAAATTTGTAGAGGGTCTCTCTGACCGCCCGCACCGCCTATGCATATTATTTTTATTTTATTGCGTTTACAGTGCGCAATTAGCGCGGCTTTTGCTTTTACATCGTCGATTGCGTCTATTACTACTGAAAATCTTGAGTCGATATATTCTTGAACATTTTCGCTCGTGATGAAATCTTCTATAAGATAAGTCTGTAATTCTGGATTAATGTCTTTTAAGCGATCTGAAACGGTTTCTATTTTTCCATCGCCTAAGGTTGAATCAAGTGCGTGGGATTGACGATTGATATTACTAATCGCTATGTCATCAAGGTCAATCAGAGTAATTTGATTCACTCCACTGCGAGCCAAAGTCTCTGCTGTCCAAGAGCCAACTCCCCCAAGACCGATTACACATACATGAGCGCGTTTTAAGCGTTCCAAGCCGACGTCACCGTATAATCGAGCAAGACCTGCAAATCGTTGCTGATATGACATAGTTCCTCTTTTGTTCTAAAAAATAGATAGGTTTAACGCAAAAATTGCCATTTTTATTCCGAAAAACAAATGTTTTAATTGTCTATAGTGTAGTTCAACATTAAAACAAAGGAGTAAATCATGGGATTGTTAGTGGATGGTAAATGGCAGGACCAATGGTACGACACAAAAAGTTCTAATGGCAAATTTGTTCGTCAAGATTCGATGTTTAGACATCAAATATCTAACTCGACCGATGCGGAATTTAAACCGGAAAGCGGACGTTATCACTTGTATGTATCTCTGGCTTGTCCGTGGGCACACAGAACTTTGATTTTTAGAAAGCTAAAAGGCTTAGAGGACCATATTAGTGTATCGATTGTTTCACCTGATATGTTATCTAACGGATGGGAGTTTGGTCAATATGAGGGAGCAACAAAAGACCATTTGTTCGACTTTGAGTATATGCATCAAGTGTATACGAAAGACAGTCCTGATATCAGTTCGCGAGTAACCGTCCCCGTACTTTGGGACAAGCAAACGAACAAAATTGTCAACAACGAGTCGGCAGATATTATCCGAATCTTAAACAGTGGCTTCGACTCTCTCACGGGTAATACTATGGATTTTTACCCTGTAGAATTGCGCGCTGAAATCGACACGATAAATGAATTTATATACCCTAAAATAAATAATGGTGTTTACAAATCCGGATTCGCCACAACGCAATCGGCATATGAGGAGGCGGTAAAAGAACTATTCGCTGCACTTGATGTGCTCGAAGAAAAGTTGAGCAAACAGCGATATTTAGTAGGAAATACTCTTACCGAGGCAGACTGGAGATTGTTCACAACCTTGATTCGCTTTGATCCGGTTTATGTTGGACATTTTAAGTGTAATTTAAAACGAATTGCCGACTACCCAGCTTTGCATGCTTACGTAAAAGACCTGTATCAAATAGAAGGCGTTGCCGAAACGGTAAATTTTGACCACATAAAACGACACTACTATTTCAGTCATACGATGATCAATCCAACGCAAGTTGTACCAACCGGGCCGGAGTTAGATTTAGATTCACCGCACGGCAGAGAATCCTTGTCTTAGGTATGACTTCAATAAAAGGAAATAGACATGAGTAAGATTAAACAAGTAGTAAGAGGCATGCCAGCATCTGATGGCGCAGGGGTTAAATTACAACGAGTAATTGGGCAGGCTGCGCTAAAACGGCTAGATCCTTTTTTAATGCTTGACGAATTTGGCTCTCATGAGGCTCAAGACTACATCGCAGGGTTCCCTGCGCATCCGCACCGAGGATTTCAAACCGTGACCTACATGATCAAGGGTAAAATGGGACACAAAGACTCGGTCGGTAACGAAGGGATCATAGAGGATGGCGGAATTCAATGGATGAATGCTGGGAAAGGCATAATTCATGAGGAGATGCCAAAACAAACCGAAGGGCAAATGCGCGGATTTCAACTTTGGGTTAATTTGCCAGCGTCGCTTAAGATGTCTCCGCCTGCTTATCAAGATATCAAAGCAGAGCAAATCCCTGAGCAAACCATCGGGCAACATTCTCAAATAAGAGTCTTGGTCGGTCAAATTGAGGATCTCAAATCGCCGGTTTATACAGAAGCAATAAAGCCTCAGTTCTATGATGTACATAGCGATAGTGCAGATGAGATTGACTTAAATACTTATAGTACGCACAACGGCTTTATTTACGTGTACGAAGGTAGCGTTAATATCGGTGAGAATACACTCAGCAAAGGACAGTTAGGCGTACTTGAGTTGACTAGTAAAATGAAGGTTAAAACAGACTCAGATACAAAATTTATCTTTGTATCTGGCGAGCCGATTGGAGAGCCAGTGGCACAATACGGTCCGTTTGTTATGAACACAATGGAAGAAGTGAACCAAGCAATATCTGATTATCAGGCTAATCGATTGACCGCATAAGTAAAATTAACAGATCTACAATCGTCTAAGAAAGGGCCTTTTGGCCCTTTTTCTCTAATATTCATTGCTTGTTTTAGAGGTTTCTTAGTATTCTTTTATTTTTAAAGAATCAGCTAAGTTATAAATTGAGCATCAAGTTTGTTCAATTTAATTTTTACAACGAAAAAATAAGTGGAAGCCTGTGAATATTACCTGTTTTAAAGCTTACGATATTAGAGGTGAGTTACTCTCTCAACTAAATGAAAACATCGCATACCGAATAGGGCGAGCATTCTCTGAATACCTTACTGCTAAGACGGTCGTTGTTGGCAGTGATGCACGAAAAACCTCAATGCCTTTGAAATTAGCATTGAGCGCTGGGCTTATAGACGGTGGGGCAACCGTTAATGACATTGGACCAGCAGGGACAGAGGAAATTTATTTTGCGTGTAAGCATTTACGGGTCGATGGTGGCATTGAGGTAACCGCTAGTCATAATCCGATAAATTATAATGGTCTGAAAATGGTTAAAGCGGATTCTGTGCCTATAAGCGGAGACACTGGCCTTAATGCCATTCGTGAATTGGCCGAGTCATACTCTGAAGATGAAGTAGAGCAGCGTTTGGCGCATTTCTCAAATGGAAACAGAGTGAGCGAAGCTGAGTTTATAGCTGGAGAGCATTCTGTTCAGCTTCAAAACTTGCTAGTAAGCAAACAATATGAACGCATTAGCTGTGTAAATGATTATGTGTTGCATTTAAATGAGTATATTGACGTTTCTAAATTTAATCCTTTAAAACTCGTAGTTAACTCGGGGAACGGAAGTGCGGGACACATCATAGACGCAATAGAACTGTTCTTTAAACATCAAAATGTGCCTGTCGAGTTTATAAAAGTTCATCATGAACCTGACGGGAATTTCCCCAACGGTATTCCAAACCCTTTGCTTCCAGAAAATCGCCAAGATACAGCTGATGCAGTAATCAAGAATAAGGCGGATATGGGTATAGCTTGGGACGGCGATTTTGATCGTTGCTTTTTGTTTGATGAAAACGGTGAGTTTATAGAAGGTTATTATATCGTTGGTTTACTTGCCCAAGCGTTCTTAGAGAAAAATAAAGGCGCAAAGGTGATTTATGACCCAAGGGTGTTTTGGAACACAGAGGATATCGTGCAAACTTCAGGCGGTATTCCTATTAAATCAAAAACCGGTCATGCATTTATAAAAGAACGGATGAGAAAGGAAGACGCTGTCTATGGTGGTGAAATGAGTGCGCATCACTATTTTAGAGATTTTGCTTACTGCGATTCTGGCATGATCCCATGGCTTTTGGTTGCTGAGCTATTGTGTATCAGGAAAAAAACATTGTCATCTATGGTGAAAGAGAGAATTGCGTTGTTTCCATCATCAGGTGAAATTAATTATCGGGTAAAAGATGCAGGCCAAACAATAAAGAAGATTATTGAATACTTTGAAGATAAAGCAAAAGCTATTGATCGAACGGACGGTATTGGTATGGAGTTTGAAGAGTGGCGTTTTAATCTACGAAAATCTAATACCGAACCAGTAATAAG
This sequence comes from Glaciecola sp., assembly GCA_965658765.1. Lineage (GTDB taxonomy): Bacteria > Pseudomonadota > Gammaproteobacteria > Enterobacterales > Alteromonadaceae > Glaciecola. The sequence goes on from CBFHTO010000049.1 coordinate 4,759, forward strand.
ACTAAATGTTGAGAGTCGAGCGAATCAAGCGTTGATGCTTGAAAAGACTGCCGAGCTTGAAACACTTATAAGAGATTAGTCTTAAGCTAGGCATTTTTGCAGTGCACGACTTTAAATGAGAATGAATTTAAAGATACGCCATCCATAAATGAGATATCACCACAATGCTTGTAAGGTAAGTTCGCATTGTGGTGTATTCGATGAGAATGTCTTTTTCTAATGCTAAAACATACTTGTCGTACATCAGTATTCCAATATATGCGATTGACAAGGCGCTCAGTAGTGCATTTCCGCTAAACAATACGAGTGATCCCCAAGCAACAATACTAGGCAGCATTGCAACGTAAAGCTGGTGATTTTTTCGTCTGTTTTGTAGAGCGTCTAGCCAATGAATGCCACCAAAAAAAGATAAAATGATAGCAGAATATTGTACGAAATAAGTATAGCCCTGATAGTAGGCGAGAGTGCCGTTTAGTATCAGTATAGGCATGAATATGAATGGAATTAGGCCGGCGTAGCCAAGCAATTTTGCGGGTAAATGCATAAAATAATAGTGTCTTTTTGTTTTAATCTTAATACGGAAATAATACTAAAAAGTAACAAAAAGCCCTCAAAAAGTGAAACTTTTCGAGGGCTTGCAATAACTTTGCTTCCTAACGCGAATAAATCAGCGTTATTGTTTAAGAGTCCGCCTTATTTTTTAATTGGCGTGTAAGGACGAACACTTTCGCCTGTATACAACTGGCGAGGACGGCCGATTTTCTGGCCAGGTTGACTCATCATTTCATGCCAATGCGAGATCCATCCAACGGTTCTTGCTAGCGCAAAAATACATGTGAACATGTTGGTCGGTATACCGATAGCACTCAATACAATGCCTGAGTAAAAATCGACATTCGGGAAGAGTTTTTTCTCAGCAAAATAAGGGTCACTTAATGCAATTCGCTCAAGCTCCATTGCCACATCAAGCAAAGGATTGTTTACTTCTAACTCAGCCATTACTTCGTGGCAGCTTTCGCGCATAACAGTAGCTCGTGGATCGTGGTTTTTGTAAACACGGTGACCAAAGCCCATTAATCTGAACGGGTCATCTTTATCTTTTGCTCGAGCAATGAATTCTGGAATCCGGTCGACTGTGCCGATTTCTTCTAACATTCTAAGGCATGCTTCGTTCGCACCACCATGGGCTGGGCCCCATAGAGAAGCAACACCTGCAGCGATACAAGCGTATGGGTTAGCACCAGATGAACCGGCTAAACGAACGGTTGAAGTAGAAGCATTTTGTTCATGATCTGCATGCAAAATAAAGATTCGGTCCATCGCACGCTCAACTGCTTCTGATATTTTAAACTCTTCTGCGGGGACAGAGAACATCATATTAAGGAAATTAGCCGCGTAGCTAAGGTCGTTTCTCGGATACACAAAAGGCTGGCCAACATTATACTTGTAGCACATTGCGACAAGCGTAGGCATTTTTGCAATTAATCTGTGTGCAGACCGAACTCGCTGGTCATGTGCGGATACGTCTAGGTCACTGTGGTAAAAGGATGACAAAGCGCCAACCGTACCGCACAGCATCGCCATTGGATGAGCATCGTTTCTAAAGCCGTGGAAGAACATGTTTAGTTGTTCGTGTACCATTGTGTGACGTGTAATGGTTTTCTTAAAATCAGAATATTCTTCAGAATTCGGTGCATCACCATGAAGTAGCATGTAGCAAACTTCTAGGTAAGTAGAATCACGAGCTAGTTCTTCAATGGAAAACCCACGGTGCAACAAAACACCTTCGGCACCGTCTATGAAAGTGATAGATGATTCACAAGAACCGGTAGCCATAAAACCGGGGTCGAATGTAAAGTAGCCTTTTGAACCTAAGCTGCGTACATCAATTACAGGGTGCCCTTCGGTCCCTTCTAAAATTGGTAGTTCTACATGAACATCCCCAGCAGTCAGGGTCGCGGTCTTATTTGACATGAATTACTCTCCTAAGTTTTTGTATCCGCTTTAACGGAAAAAGTGTGCAAATCGTTCAATGCAGAACGTGATTTTTGTTCACTACGTTGCGAAAAGTGCCGATATTCTTAACGCAAAGCGATCTTAAGTCAATTTAAATGCACATCTGTTCAATATATATTCTAAATAAAGTCCTACTATATTGATGTAAAAATAAGGCTTAAAGATATGTTTACGACTAAAGTACCAAGGAATAACAATTTATTGATATTAGAAAGCTAGGTTGATATATTCAAACCCGCTGAATTTAAAGGGATATTTGCTAATATTATTGCAATATTTTTTTAACAAAACGTTAACACATTTTATTGCGAAATGTTAAACACACACAATCCGATGTTGCACAAGAATAGAGCTTTAATGTAAGTTGCGCATCAAATACTTAATACAGGCGTTTTATTGTGAAAAAACAAAGACCAGTTAACTTAGACTTAAGCACAATTAAATTCCCATCCACAGCAAAAGCGTCAATTTTGCACAGGGTAACAGGTGTTGCCATGTTTTTTGCGCTTCTATTTGTAATTTGGGCATGGGCAACCTCACTATCTTCTGCCGCAGGGTTTGAAACGGTTTCAACAGTCATGCAAGGCTTCATTGGTAAGTTCATTGCGGTAGGCACCTTGTCCGCTTTGTCATATCACATTATAGGCGGAATACGCCATGTCATTATGGATATGGGACATTGGGAAGAGCTTCAATCCGGTAACACAAGTGCTAGTGTGGCTATAGCACTTTGGATTGTCGTCACTATCGTTATTATTGTAGGAGTTGCATTATGATCGCTAATCAGGCGTCCATGAAGAGAAATGGCATACAAGACTATGTTACGATAAGAGGCTCAGCGGCTGTCATTACCGCATTCGCAGCGTATATGCTGTACTTCTTTGTTTCCACACCAACCATTACTTTTGAGGTATGGCAGGGTTTATTTGCTTCAATTTATATGAAAGCATTCACGTTAGCCGCGCTCGTTGCGATCATGTTACATGTGCGCATCGGCTTGTGGCAGGTTTTAACGGATTACGTAAAAGCACACACGCTTAGAGCGGGCTTACAATTCGTATTGAATTTAATTGCGTTTGCCTATGTCGCTGTAGGCCTATTTGTATTATGGAGTGTATAAAATGACCTTACCTATTCACGAGTTTGACGCCGTTGTAATCGGTGCGGGTGGCGCAGGTATGCGCGCAGCATTACAGATATCTGAGTCTGGTCGGTCATGCGCGCTTTTATCAAAAGTTTTTCCGACTCGCTCGCACACAGTGTCTGCGCAGGGCGGTATTACCGTTGCACTTGGCAATTCCCATGATGATAACTGGGAATGGCACATGTATGATACGGTGAAGGGCTCCGATTATATCGGCGACCAAGAAGCGATAGAGTACATGTGTAAGACTGGTCCTGAAGCCATTATTGAAATGGAAAACATGGGGCTTCCTTTCTCGAGAACCGAAGAAGGAAGAGTATACCAGCGTCCATTTGGTGGACAGTCTAAAAACTTTGGTGGTGAGCAAGCCGCTAGAACGGCAGCCGCGGCAGACCGTACAGGACACGCACTACTCCACTTGTTGTACCAACAAAATGTAAAAAACAAAACAAAAGTATTTTCAGAATGGTATGCCTTAGATTTAGTGAAAAATCAGCAAGGGCAGATCGTCGGATGTACTGCAATAGACATTGAAACGGGTGAAGTTGTTTACTTTAAGTCAAAAGCGGTAGTACTTGCGACTGGCGGTGCTGGACGTATATACGCTTCTACGACGAATGCTCACATTAACACAGGTGATGGAGTTGGTATGGCACTGCGCGCTGGTGCACCATTACAAGACATGGAAATGTGGCAGTTCCACCCAACTGGTATTGCCGGTGCTGGTACACTCGTAACCGAGGGTTGCCGCGGTGAAGGTGGTTACTTATTGAATAAAGATGGCGAACGGTTCATGGAACGCTATGCTCCAAACGCAAAAGATTTGGCAGGACGAGACGTAGTTGCACGCTCTATGATGACTGAGATAAGAGAAGGGCGCGGTTGCGATGGTCCTTGGGGCACGCACATTAAGTTGAAACTCGACCATTTGGGCAAGGACGTTCTAGAGTCAAGATTACCTGGTATATTAGAACTGTCGCGCACCTTCGCTCACGTAGATCCAGTTAAAGAGCCAATCCCGGTCATTCCAACTTGTCACTACATGATGGGCGGTATTCCGACGAATGTTGATGGTCAAGTGATCAACATAGACAAGGATGGTAATGAGACACCAATGGACGGACTATTCGCCTGTGGCGAGATTGCTTGTGTATCGGTGCACGGCGCTAACCGATTAGGTGGTAATTCCCTACTCGACTTAGTTGTGTTCGGAAGAGCTACTGGCCTTCATTTAGGCAAATCTATCGACGAGATAGAGGTCAAATCAGACGCTTCAGATTCTGACATTGATGCGGCTATGGCGCGCTTCAATCGCTGGGAAGGTTCAGAGAAAGGCAAGGGCGAGGATCCAGTTCAAATTAAGAAAGACATGCAAGAATGTATGCAGCTTAATTTCTCTGTATTCCGAGAAGGCGATGCGATGGCAGAGGGGCTTAAAGAATTGTCTGAAATTCGTGAACGTCTCAAAAATGCTCGCTTAGACGACAAGAGCAGCGATTTCAATACTCAACGCATCGAATGCTTGGAATTAGACAATCTAATGGAGACTGCATACAGCACTGCGGTCGCTGCGAATTTCAGAACAGAAAGTCGCGGGGCTCATAGTCGATTTGATTTCCCAGAGCGGGATGATGATAACTGGTTATGTCACTCAATCTACGTGCCAGAAGACGAATCAATGATTAAGCGTGATGTAAACATGACGCCTAAATTGAGAGAAGCCTTCCCGCCTAAAGCTCGTACTTATTAATAAGGAGTAGTTGAAAATGCAATTAAATTTTTCGATATATCGTTATAACCCTGATGTAGACGACGCTCCTCGCATGCAGGATTACACACTCGAAGTAGAGGAAGGCCAAGACATGATGGTGCTAGACGCACTTATCTCTCTTAAAGAAGAAGATCCATCGTTGTCATTTCGTCGTTCATGCCGCGAGGGTGTGTGTGGCTCAGATGGGATGAACATGAATGGGAAGAATGGTCTAGCGTGTATCACACCATTGTCTGCGCTAGGCTCTGGAACGATTGTTGTGAGACCTCTTCCAGGCTTGCCTGTGGTACGAGATTTGGTTGTTGATATGAGCCAATTTTATACTCAGTATGAAAAAATTAAACCTTTCTTGATAAACGACGATAAACAACCACCCGCTAGAGAGCATCTGCAAAGCCCTGAGGACAGAGCGAAGCTAGATGGACTTTATGAGTGTATTTTATGTGCGTGTTGTTCGACCTCGTGCCCATCATTTTGGTGGAATCCAGATAAGTTTATCGGTCCTGCTGGTTTATTACATGCTTACCGATTCCTTATAGACAGTCGTGACACAGCTACCGACGAGCGCTTAAATGATTTAGATGATGCCTTTAGTGTATTTCGATGTCACGGCATTATGAATTGCGTTAGCGTATGTCCGAAAGGTCTTAACCCGACCAAAGCGATCGGTCAAATTAAATCAATGCTTTTACAGAGAGCAGTCTAAGCGACGATTTAGTATGATTATTGATCAATCTGAAATAGCTGCTTTGAAATAAGCGGCTATTTTTTTGTCCAGTCAAATATTTATATAAGACATTGGTAGATATGATTTAATTTAAAAATTACATCGAATACAATGTTAACAAGAATACAAATCAAGGTTAAAAGATGCAAAATAGCGTGATGCAAGCGTGGTGGGATTCATCCCATATGGCAGGATCAAATGCTGCATATGTCGAAGAACTATATGAAGCATATCTTGAAAATCCTTTAAATGTGCCTGAACACTGGAAGTCAGTGTTCGACCAGTTGCCTAAAGTCGATGGAGTTGCTGTTGAGTCCAATCATAGTTTAATCCGTGATGAATTTAAAAAGATGGCCGCTCTTGGCCCGGCAGCTCGAGTTGGTTCTGTTGCGCCTTCGTCTTCATCATCGGTGGGCGACGAGAAACAAGTTAAAGTACTTCAACTTATCAATGCGTTTCGGTTCAGAGGGCATCAACACGCGAACCTAGATCCTTTAGGTTTGTGGAAGCAAGAACGTGTGCGTGATTTAGAATTATCACATCACAATCTTGCCGAAAGTGATTTCGATAGTATTTTCAGTTTGGGGTCTTATGCGGTAGGTAAAGAAAAAATGGCGCTGGGAGATTTATTCAAATCTCTGAATCGCACTTACTGTGGCTCTATCGGTTCTGAATATATGCACATTACCGATACCGAACAAAAGCGCTGGTTGCAACAACGCATTGAATCAGTTGAAGCGAAGCCAGCAATAAACCGTGATGAGAAAGTTCAAATACTAAAAGGACTTATCGCAGCAGACGGAATGGAGAAATATCTTAGCTCCAAATTTACTGGAGCCAAACGCTTCTCACTTGAAGGGGGTGATGCACTCATCCCGATGCTGAAGAGTTTAATCAGTGAAGCAGGTACGTCAGGTGCTAAAGAAGTGGTACTAGGTATGGCTCACCGAGGCCGATTAAACGTATTAGTCAACGTATTAGGAAAAAACCCCTCAGTATTGTTTGATGAGTTTGCAGGGAAACACGATGACTCACTAGGTGCTGGTGACGTTAAATACCATGCAGGTTATTCATCGGACTTTGCAACACCAGGCGGAAACGTTCATTTGGCTTTGGCGTTTAACCCCTCACACTTAGAAATCGTTAATCCAGTTGTCATGGGCTCTGTTAGAGCGCGTCTAGCTAGACGCGGATGCGAAGACGGTTCAGCTGTATTGCCAGTGACTATTCACGGTGACTCTGCTATTGCTGGTCAAGGTGTAGTTCAAGAAACGTTTAACATGTCGCAAACGCGTGGATTCTCAGTTGGTGGCACTGTTAGAATTGTCATTAATAACCAAGTTGGTTTTACTACTTCAAAAACGGAAGACACTCGCTCTACTCAGTATTGTACTGATATTGCAAAAATGGTTCAGGCACCGATTTTCCACGTCAATGCTGACGACCCTGAAGCGGTAAATTTTGTAACTAAGTTAGCATTAGACTACCGAAATAAATTCAAACGCGACGTTGTAATCGATTTAGTTTGTTATCGTCGTCACGGTCACAATGAGGCCGATGAGCCAAATGCCACTCAGCCGCTTATGTACCAGAAAATCAAAAAGCACCCTGTGCCACGTCAAATTTATGCTGATCAGCTTGTCGCTGAGGGCAGTATCGATAAGCACGAAGTTGAACGCTTAGTTTCTGAATACCGAGCAGCATTAGACCACGGTGCATGTGTAGTAGAAGAATGGCGGCCAATGACCGAACATTCCGTTGATTGGTCACCTTATTTAGGTCACGATTGGGACGTAAAATACGATGGGAGTCTGACCAAGGAGCGTCTAGTCGAGTTGGGTAAGTCGATTACGAGCTTTCCAGAGTCCCATAAGCTTCAGTCTCGTGTCAATAAACTCTATAACGACCGCGTTGCCATGATCGAGGGTGAAAAGTTACTCGATTGGGGAATGGCTGAGAATTTAGCTTATGCGTCGGTTTTAGACATGGGTACTAGTATTCGAATAACCGGTCAAGATTCTGGTCGAGGTACTTTCTTCCACAGACATGCAGTCTTGCACAATCAGGCTGACGCCGAAACATATATGCCATTGCAGCATTTGCACTCGAAACAAGGCAGCATTGAAATTTACGATTCAGTACTGTCCGAAGAAGCCGTAATGGCTTTTGAATACGGTTTTGCGACGGCAGAGCCTGCTACAATGACGATATGGGAAGCGCAATTTGGTGATTTTGCAAACGGTGCTCAGGTAGTGTTTGATCAATTCTTATCAAGTGGTGAAGCGAAATGGGGGAGACTGTGCGGTTTAACTGTCTTATTGCCTCATGGTTACGAAGGCCAAGGCCCAGAGCATAGTTCTGCACGCCTAGAACGCTTCTTACAACTTTGTGCTGACCACAACTGGCAGGTGTGTGTACCATCTACGCCTGCACAGGTATATAATATGTTGCGCAGGCAAGCGGTTCGTCCAATGCGTCGTCCGTTGATTGTTATGTCACCAAAATCATTATTACGACATCCTCTCGCGGTTTCGTCTCTAGACGAATTATCGGAAGGTGTATTTCATAACGTAATTGGTGAAATTGACGACATCGATTACTCGAAGGTTGAAAGAGTCGTTATGTGTTCAGGTAAGGTTTATTATGATCTGCTAGAACAACGACGTAAAAATGAAATAAATAATGTTGCAATTGTTCGCGTAGAGCAATTGTATCCGTTCCCTCAAGACGAAATTCAAGAAGTTGTGGCACAATTCAGTCACGTTAAAGATTGGGTTTGGTGTCAGGAAGAACCTCAAAACCAAGGTGCTTGGTATTGTAGTCAACACCACTTCAATCATTCTATACCAGAGGGAGCAACACTCATATACGCAGGTAGACAAGCATCTGCCTCACCTGCTGTAGGCTATGTATCCGTTCACAACCAACAACAAAAAGCATTGGTTGAAGACGCACTCACAATTAAATAAGGAACCCTGTAATGGCTCATGATATAAAAGTTCCCGTTTTACCTGAATCAGTTGCTGATGCTACGGTAGCGACCTGGCACGTAAAAGCGGGAGATGCAGTAACGCGCGATCAAAATTTGGTAGATATCGAAACAGACAAAGTTGTTTTGGAAGTGGTATCACCAGCTGATGGCGTTTTAGCTGAGATAGCCTGTGATGAGGGCGAAACGGTGCTTGGCGAGCAAGTTATTGGTAAGGTAGAAGAGGGTGCTGTAGCGAATACTGGAAACACAGCCTCTGCGCCAGAGCCTGCAAAATCTGAAGAAGGTGGAGAAGAGACAGAAGTCAAAGTACCTGTTTTACCTGAGTCAGTTGCGGATGCGACCATAGCTACTTGGCATGTTTCTGTTGGTGAAGCAGTCTCCCGTGATCAAAATCTTGTCGACATTGAAACTGACAAAGTTGTATTAGAGGTGGTTGCTCCAGCGGACGGTTCTGTCAGTGAAATCATTGCTGATGAAGGTGCAACTGTTACGGCAGAAGAAGTCATTGCAAAGTTCACTGCAGGAGCAGGTGCGAGCGCCGCTGCGAAGAGCGACAGTTCAGAGTCTTCTGATGGTGATTCAGATGCACTAAGCCCGTCCGTAAGACGTTTGTTAGCAGAAAAAGATATAGATCCGAGCAGCATCAAAGGTACTGGTAAAGGCGGCCGTATCACTAAAGAAGACGTCGAAAATCAACTGAAAAAAGCTGCTCAACCGGCTAAGAAAGAAGAAAGTAGTGCTGAGCCGAGTATTGCGGCAGGTAATCGTACCGAGAAGCGTGTACCAATGACTCGTTTGAGAAAAACCATTGCTAATCGCTTATTGGAAGCAAAAAATTCGACCGCCATGTTAACCACGTTTAACGAAGTCAACATGAAGCCAATCATGGACCTACGTAAGCAGTACCAAGAAGGCTTTGAAAAGCGTCACGGGATAAGACTTGGCTTTATGTCGTTTTATGTTAAAGCGGTCACTGAAGCGCTCAAGCGTTATCCAGAGGTGAATGCGTCAATTGATGGTGATGATATTGTTTATCACAATTATTTTGATATTTCGATTGCAGTTTCTACCCCACGTGGACTGGTTACGCCTATTTTACGTGACACAGATGCTTTGGGAATGGCTGGCGTAGAGAAAGGAATTAAGGAGCTTGCAATAAAGGGCCGAGATGGCAAACTTGCAATGTCTGACTTACAAGGCGGTAACTTCACTATTACTAATGGTGGTGTGTTCGGTTCTTTAATGTCTACCCCGATCATCAATCCACCGCAAAGTGCAATCTTGGGTATGCACAAAATCCAAGATAGACCTATGGCAGTGAATGGTAAAGTAGAAATATTGCCAATGATGTATTTAGCCTTGTCTTACGATCATAGAATCATCGACGGTAAAGAGTCAGTTGGTTTCTTAGTCACGGTTAAAGAAATGTTAGAAGATCCGACTAGATTGATCTTAGATGTTTAAAAAGATGTTGCATACTTTGGTCTGAAAAATCACATTTTGATCAAGTATTCAGTATCATATTTCAAAACGCCGAATTCATGTTAGAATTCGGCGCGTTTCAATCGGACTAGCGTCCATAACTCAACACAATCGGATATATAACCATGAATTTGCATGAATATCAGGGGAAACAGTTATTCAAAGAGTACGGCTTGCCCGTTTCTGAAGGATATGCTGCTGATACACCACAAGCGGCTGTTGAAGCTGCTGACCGCATAGGCGGCGATACGTGGGTAGTTAAGTGTCAGGTACACGCAGGCGGCCGCGGTAAAGCTGGCGGTGTAAAATTAGTTAAAAATAAAAGTGATATCAGAGCCTTCGCTGAAAATTGGCTTGGCAAAAATTTGGTTACTTACCAAACAGATGAAAACGGTCAACCAGTAAGTCGCATACTAGTAGAGTCATGCACTGATATCGACCAAGAGTTATATCTTGGCGCGGTCGTAGACCGCACATCTCGAAGAATTGTTTTCATGGCATCGACAGAAGGCGGCGTGGAAATAGAAAAAGTGGCTGAAGAGACGCCAGAGAAAATATTGAAAGCGGAAGTTGACCCTCTCGTAGGTGCACAACCGTTTCAGGCTCGCGAAATCGCTTTTAAACTTGGGTTAAAGGGGGTTCAAATACGTCAGTTTACAAACATCTTTATGGGTTTGGCTAAGATGTTTGAAGATTTAGATCTAGCCTTAATCGAGATTAATCCACTTGTGATTAAAGAAGACGGTGATTTACACTGCCTAGACGCAAAATTAGGCGTTGACAGCAATGCTTTATATCGTCAATCGAAAGTTAAAGAGATGAACGACCCTTCGCAAGAAGACGCACGAGAAGCACATGCTGCTCAGTTTGAGCTAAACTATGTTGCACTCGATGGCAATGTTGGTTGTATGGTTAACGGCGCAGGCTTAGCAATGGGTACTATGGACATCGTTAACTTGCACGGCGGAAGCCCTGCTAACTTCCTCGACGTCGGTGGCGGTGCTACTAAAGAGCGTGTGGCGGAAGCCTTTAAAATTATCCTTTCGGACAGTAACGTTAAAGCCGTACTTGTAAACATTTTTGGCGGAATTGTGCGTTGTGACATGATTGCTGAAGGTATCATTGGCGCAGTAAAAGAAGTAGGTGTAACTGTTCCTGTGGTCGTAAGACTTGAAGGTACTAACGCTGACTTAGGTCGTGATGTATTGGCTGGTTCTGACCTTGATATTATTGCTGCAGAATCACTAGCAGATGCTGCACAAAAAGTTGTTGCTGCTGCGGAGGGCAAATAATGTCAGTATTAATAAATAAAGACACAAAAGTTATCTGCCAAGGATTTACTGGCGGACAAGGCACGTTTCACTCAGAGCAAGCCATAGCTTATGGTACTCAAATGGTTGGCGGTGTTACACCAGGTAAAGGTGGTACAGAGCATTTAGGTTTGCCCGTATTTAATACTGTGCGCGAAGCTGTTGAGGCTACTGGTGCAACTGCAACTGTTATTTATGTGCCAGCTCCATTCTGCAAAGATTCAATCGTTGAAGCGGTTGATGCCGGTATTGAGTTAGTAGTTTGTATCACTGAGGGTATCCCAACTATCGATATGCTTTATGTAAAAGAGTATGTTGATCAAAAAGGTGCTCGTATGATCGGTCCAAATTGTCCCGGTGTTATCACTCCAGGTGAGTGTAAGATTGGAATCATGCCTGGCCATATTCACAAGCCTGGTAAAGTAGGTATCGTTAGTCGTTCTGGAACACTTACTTATGAAGCGGTGAAGCAAACTACGGATGAAGGCTTTGGTCAGTCTACATGTGTTGGCATTGGTGGAGACCCTATTCCTGGTTCAAACTTTATTGATATTTTGAAGTTGTTTCAAGAAGACCCATCAACTGAAGCTATCGTTATGATTGGTGAAATCGGCGGAACTGCAGAAGAAGAAGCTGCTGCGTTTATTAAAGAGAACGTAACCAAGCCTGTCGTTTCTTATATAGCGGGTGTAACTGCTCCTGCTGGGAAACGCATGGGACACGCTGGCGCAATTATCGCTGGTGGTAAAGGTACGGCTGACGAAAAGTTCAAAGCCCTAGAAGCAGCTGGTGTTAAAACTGTTCGCTCATTGGCAGAAATTGGCAAAGGCTTGAGAGAAATTACCGGTTGGTAATTTGTTTCTTCAACATGGCCAAAACTGAATATACGGTTTAGCAATGAAAAAAAGGGACCTTTATGGTCCCTTTTTGATTTCTAGCTACTTAAACACATACAGCAACCGCTTTATTCATCATTAATTACTTGGCTTTATAATACTTCTAGAGTTAGTAGCGTAGCCAATAAACTACAAATAGTTGCATAAAATATATGCTTCAAACATTGCAAAATAACTCATAGTTCTCAATCAACGCGGCACAAAGTTTAAGAATATATTCGCGGTAAGTCGACCGGATACGGGTGATGCATCAATATCAATGTCAGGGTTTATCATGCCTGAATGTAGTAAGTTCCCTGGGTAAATTGCCATTCTATTCGGCACATATGGAATCTCGCCAATTTTTGTAAAATGGGTGTTTGAACTATCAATATATTTAGTTTTTTCCACTGTGCGAGTGCCGTAATATTTGCTAACTGACGATAGAAATGCATCGGTTTGTGTTTCATACACGCGCTCTAAACCAGTAATGTTATGTCGAAAAAATGCAGTCCCTCCATGAGGGTTGGGGTTGAGGTAATGTAAAAGAGCAAACCGGTACTTATCTGCTCCGTCGAAGTGAGGTATTTGCTGCTCTGGCAGCAACTCATCTGGTTTAGCGGTAACAAGTGAATAGTAACTATCGAAAAATTCAAGCTGGTAGTCCGTTGGAATAGAATAAATTTTTTGTATCAGCGGAACTAATGCCCTCGCGACAGACAGAATATATTCCTCGGGCAGTCGAGCTCTGATGCCGGGGTAGTATGTAGTAGCCTGCTCAAACCCTAATTTGTCAACATTGTATAAAAGGTCTTGCGATAAATTTTCTAAAAAGTTATCAAGAATAAATACTGGGGTTTTTTCTTGGCCGACATGGTTCAAATATGGCGTAGCAGAGCGATTAACAGAGAAAGACATAAGATGTTAAAGGTTTTGGTAAGGTGAATATTGCTAACTTAACAAAATGCTTCTCTCATATCATCTTTGAGTTGTTAATTTTTACAAAGCGCACTAAGATTCAAGGCGGTTAATATTGGTCGTTTGCATGAATTATGAAATGATGACTAATAAAACTTTGTTTTTGAGCAAATAAAACGACAAATTACAGTGAAAAAGCCAAATGGCTTATGATCGATTAGCTTATTGATCCCATAACATTTGTTAATTATAAAAATAATAATAATTCCCTCTATAAAGTGAATCTTTGGATTGATGTATGTCTCCTACTAAAAAGTTTACGTTCTCATTTATCGCTCTAGTAATTATACCAGCGTTGTTCTTTTTGTTACTCGAAGGAGTCTTACGATTGGCGGGCTTAGGGAATAATTACGATTATTTTCATGAAATTACAATAAATGGCGAAAAACATTTTCAAGATAATAAAGCTTTTGCGAACCAATTTTACCCACCCTCATTAGGCGTAGCCCCGCTAAATAACACAATCGCGGCGAATAAAAGTGATGAAGTCATCAGGGTGTATGTGCTTGGGGGATCTGCTGCACAAGGTTTTCCGCACGTGAATCATGGCCTTGATCGGCATTTAACAGCTCATTTAAAAGCAGCATTACCTCATAAAAAAATAGAGGTAATCAATACGGCTATGACTTCTGTAAACTCCCATGTTGTTTATGAGGTTGCAAGAACCTTACCTGAAAACACCGCTGATTATGCTGTCATATTAATGGGTAACAACGAAGTGGTTGGTCCGTATGGGCCTAGTACATTTAGCCAGAACTTTCTTTCTAGTCTACCAATGATAAGAACGCTACAAGCATTAAAGCGAACATATACATGGCAAACAATATCAATGGTTGCGCAGTCCTTTCGGTCTAAAGGCGGACAAAAAGAGCTGGAATGGGAAGGCATGCAAATGTTTTCAGAGTTTAGTGTGCCGTTTGACGATGATCGTCTAACTGATGTTTACAGCCACTATGAGAATAATTTAAAGGACATGATAGAGATATTACAAGACAAAGGAATGCACGTTATCTTGTCTTCAGTTCCTGTAAATTTAAGACATTCTGCGCCTTTTGGCTCAAGTCATAACAAAAACCTTACCGAGGCAGAACTGACGCGCTGGAATGAATTAAATAGACAGGCTAAAAAACTGCTCGATGAACAAGATTGGGAGATGGCTAAGCTAGCTTACCAGGACTTATTAAAATTAGATGAAACCTATGCTGATAGTCATTTTCACTTAGCAACAATACTTGAAGAATTAAATGACTACAAAAGCGCTAAAGAACACTTTAAATTAGCCCTTCATTATGACACCAAACGGTTCCGCACTAACCATGTTATTAATGAGATTATTGAATCCGTTGCAAATTCGCTAGTTAGTAGCCCCTTTAGTTATGTTAATAGTGTTGAGGCATTTGATAACGCTAGCCATCCTTATGCGCCTGGCTGGGATTTATTACATGAGCATGTGCATTTTGACTACATGGGAAATTATTTGCTGGCGCGTGAATTCACGCATGCCATCATGTCAGATTTGAGCTTAACAGAGGGCTACAAACCGCTACCAAAAGGCGAAGCGAAAGCATTAATTGGGTTTCCAAATCACGAGACAAACCAAGTAATGAATCGCTTACTTAGCATGGTAAAAAAACCACCGTTTACGCAGCAAAGTAACAGTAAAGCCTTAGTCGTTCATACCGAGAATCGAACAAGCCAAATATCTAGTGAGGTAGGAAACCCTGCAGACGTAGTTAAACGAAGACAGCCATTGGTTGAACAAAACTTAGCTGACTGGAAAATCCACTACGAATTGGCTGAATTAAATCGTTTTTTACGTAACAAAGAAGCCGCGTTTTTTCATTTAAAAAAATTAGTAGAACTTTATCCGCACAATCACGAAAGCTATATTAAATTGGGTGAGCACTTAATTAGTAAGGGCGAGTGGTCAAAAGCGAATCGATATCTTGAACAGTCTTTACACTACGTCAGAGGTAACGAAACAAAAACAATCCAAGCATATGGCATGATTGGATTAAACTATATGAAAAGTAATCAGTTTGAAAAAGGAAAAGAATATTTAGAAAATATTGTTAATGACTTTCCAGATCAGATCTCAGCAAATATAAGGGCTTACGGTGCGCTAATTAAATATGCTAAGCAAACTGGCAATAATAAAGACTTTTATCGTTATATTAACGATGTCAAAAGGTACGCTAATTTACTCATAAAAAACGAACGCGTTGATGAATTCCCGTTATTGTACAGACGCATGGCACAGATTATGACGATTGCCGGAGAAAGCTCCGAGGCTCAGCGGTGGCAATCAATGCAAACTCAAGCCCAAAATTAAGCATTTGAAGAGTTGAAATAACACCCCTTGTAAATAGTTATATTCTCTACGTTTACACGCTCCAGTGCGGTGAATTAGAAAGAACTTCCACTTTACCGCAACGCAAAACCAGTTCATCGCAACACGGTTCTGTTTGTTACAAACCTATGCGAAAGTTAATATTCGAAATATATATATAACAACTTGATAACAATCCTAACCGGGGACACACATATCATGCAAAACAACAATCGTCTTAAAAACCCTATAGCAAAAGGGGTATCTCTTGCCCTTGGTATGGGTTTGATGGCGCCAATTTATGCGCAAGAAACCGAAGATGCAGCCGCCGCAGGCGCCCAAGATCAGCAGGTAGAAGTAATAGAAGTCATGGGTATACGTGGTAGCTTAATGCGCTCTATGGATACCAAGCGCGAATCAGTTGGTGTCGTAGATGCTATCAACTCTGAAGATATTGGTAAATTCCCCGATACTAACCTAGCTGAATCATTGCAACGTATTACGGGTGTTTCTATTGACCGAGTAAACGGCGAGGGTTCGCGAGTTACTGTACGTGGTTTTGGCGCTGATTTTAACCTTGTTACGCTAAATGGTCGGCAGTTGCCCACTAACTCCGGTTTAGGAAGGTCATTTGATTTCGGCGATTTAGCAGCAGAGGGTGTTGCTGGAGTAGAGATCTACAAGACCGGTAAAGCGCACGTACCGACTGGTGGTATTGGTGCAACTATCAATATTCTTTCAGTTAAGCCTTTAGACAGTAGCGACATGAACGCTAGTTTTGGCTTGAAAGCGGTCAACGATACGTCGACAATCGAAGGTGACACTTGGACGCCTGAATTTTCAGGTATATACAGCAACACATTTTTGGACAACACTTTCGGTGTTGCTTTCATTGGTAGTGTTCAAGAACGAAACAATGGCGCACAATCTGCCACGACAAACTTCTTCTCTGAAGTGGATGGTGGGACCATACGCGATGGTATTAGCCTAGACGGTACGCAGCCTTCAGAAGGCGATATCGTTGGCATTCCTCGTAATATCGTATACTCGCTCAGTGAAGTTGACCGTACTCGTACGAACGCTCAACTTACATTGCAATATGCACCTGTTGATAATCTAACCTTTACCTTAGATTATACATACGCAGAGCAAGAAGTTTCTAACAGCTTTAATGACGTATCGTTCTGGGTTGCCCAGGTTCCAGATGAGGTATTGTGGTCTGAAGGGCCTATCGTTTCACCACTTGTGTATTCAGAGTTCAACAGAGAACCAGATTTCCCGCATGCTGCTGGAGGCGGTGGTTCAAGAAACGAGCTAAATTCAGTTGGTTTCAACATCGAATGGTTACCTAATGATGACTGGGAACTAAGACTTGATCACCATGATTCAAGTTCGCTTCGTGAACCTGATGATATGATCAGAGGAACAAGCTCTAACTTGACGGTCGCAGGTTTGCGTTTAAGTCCAGGAGACGATGGACTCATCGGTCAGCGTGCAGGGACCACAATTGATTTTAGAGGTGACATACCAGTTACGACAACGACCAGCAATGAGCCACTTTCGCCTGACGACATGCGTTTAACGGGTAGTGTATTTTCTAACGCCTGGGCCGAAATGGATATTCAACAAACGCAATTCACTGGTAAATGGTACCTTGATGATGTACAGACCGTTGATTTTGGTGTCGGTATATCGAAGGTAGCAAACTTTGAAGCTAGTAGTTTAGTACAACGAAATACTTGGGGTGCACCGCAAGCCAGTGCTCTTGGGGCGTTAACTGACTTGATGACACCAGCTAGCTTATCTGGCGTATTTGATTCGTTTGATTCAGGCGGTCTTATCACTAATGACTTCTTTACGTTTGATTATACTGAAGTTGCGAAACGAGCAGTATTCTTAGAAAATTTAGACCCTAGTAATCCACTATACCTAGCACCTGATAGCGGAAATCCTTTAGGTAGTTGTGGAAATGGATTCTGTCCAGATTTTGATAAAGGGTTTGGGAATAGTTTTGAGGAAGATACGCTTTCTGCCTTCGTTCAGTATCGGTACATGGGTGAGTTCGGTGATATGCCGTATAGCTTGCTTGTCGGTCTAAGATACGAAGAAACTGACGTTACTTCTAGTTCAGCGTCGCGTAATTATACTCGCGTAGAGTGGGTAGCGGCGACTGAGTTCATTGCTCGCGATGACGGTACCGAAGTGCCATCTGGGCTTGAGGCTACTTATGATAATTGGTTGCCAAGCATCGATTTCGACGTCGACCTGAATGACGATATGAAAATGCGTTATTCATACAGCACAACGATTGCCCGGGCTGGTTATGGAGCGCTAATCGGAAGTCTGAATATTGCAAACTTCATTCAATATAACTCGTCGGGTCTTTACAGAGCGACTGGTAGTATTGGTAATCCTGGATTACTGCCTTACGAGTCAGAGAACCACGATGTGTCATACGAGTGGTACTATGACGATGCTAGTTATTTCTCAATTGGTTACTTCAATAAAACAGTTTCTAACTTCATAGGTTCTACCGTGTTAGAAGACGAGCCAATCTTCCCAGACTTAGCTTTCCCTGGATTTGGTTCTTTATTTACTGACGCAGTTGCCGCTCTAGGTGGCACGCCTTCAAACCAAGAAATCAGAGATTGGATTTTTGAGAATAGGGGCGGTGAGCCAGGTGTTGATGCCGAAGCTGGTATTATAACTGGTGTGGTTGGAAGAGACGGTCCGGCGACCTTTGACTTAGCTACCAATATCAATAGTCAAGACGAACTAACGATTGACGGTTGGGAAGTTGCCTTGCAACACGATTTTGTCGACACTGGTTTTGGTTTCATAGTGAATGCAACTTTCTCTAATTCAGATAGAGAATTTAACCGCTTGTTGAATCAAAACCAATTTGCACTTCCAGGATTAAGTGATACTCGAAACGTAATCGGGTACTATGATAAGGATGGAATACAAGTAAGGCTTGCGTACAACTGGCGTGACGAGTGGTTATCTTTCGCAGGTGGTCCACAGCCAGGTTACGTAAATGCATACGAGCAATGGGACTTAAATGCTAGCTATGATTTTGCTAATGGTTTAGTTGTGTTTTTCGAAGGAATCAACATTACCGACGAAACCACTCGTGGATTTGCAAGAGCGTACGAGCAATCTGCTGGTGTAACTCAAACTGGTGCGAGATATAACATAGGTTTCCGATATAGCTTTTAATACGAAATCTTATTAAGCCACAAACTCACCTTAGACGTAGTACTAAGGTGAGTTTTTTTTAAATCTAGGGCCTATGAATTCTGACATTAATAATATTGTAGTCGTTGGTGGAGGAACAGCGGGATGGCTTTCTGCCGCTGTGTTAGCCGCTCATTTTGATACCAAAAGTAAATTCTCAATTACACTCATCGAATCTCCAAATATAAAATCGATTGGCGTAGGTGAGGGTACTTGGCCGACGATGGCTGCAACACTTAGACGTATTGGTATTTCAGAAGCGCAATTTATCAGTGAGTGTGACGCAAGCTTTAAACAGGGTTCTCGTTTTATTAACTGGAACGAGGGTGAAAGTTACTACCATCCATTTTCTCTGCCCTTGGGTTACAAAGATATTAATGTTGTTGATCATTGGCTGGAGAGCAATACAGGCTTGTCATTTGATGAGTTTTGTACCACCCAAGCAGGTGTTTGTAATCTTCATCTAGCTCCTAAACAAGCAAATACACCAGAGTACGCAAACGTCGTTAATTATGGCTATCATCTGAATGCTGGAAAGTTTGCAGATTTATTGAAACGCCACAGTATCAATAACTTAGGGGTTAAACATATTGCGGCAGATGTAACATCAGTGAGTTTAGATGGTAATTCATGCATTCAACATGTTGTATTATCTGACGGTACCAATGTAGAGGGTGATCTTTTTATAGATTGCACAGGCTTCAAACGTCTGTTGATTTCTCAGCATTTGAAGGTCCCATTTAAACGTGTAAAAGATGTGTTGTTTAATGATCGCGCTATGGCGTTTCAAGTGCCTTACAGCAGTCATAATGCGCCCATAAACTCAACGACTCATGCTACAGCTCATAAAAATGGCTGGATTTGGGATATTTCATTACCGACGCGAAAAGGTATTGGGGTAGTTTATTCTAGTAAGTATGGTAGTGAGCAAGAGGCATTTGATACTGCTGCTGAATACATGAAGCTGCACATGCCTCACGCTAATATAAATGAATTAAGCCCGAATAAAATTAAAATTGATCCAGGGCATCTTGAAACTTATTGGAAAGGAAACTGTGTAGCCATTGGTTTATCCGCTGGATTTATAGATCCATTAGAAGCTACTGCAATGATACTTATTGAGTTTTCTGCTAAGTTTTTGCGCGAGCACTTGCCTGCGTCTAAAAATGATCTAGTTTTATTAGCAAATAAATTCAATCAAAGAATGGATTTGCATTGGAAAAACATCATAGATTTTATAAAGTTACACTATGTGCTCTCTAATAGAACAGATTCTGAATACTGGTTAAACCACCGTGACAAAAGTACTATTCCAGAATCATTGCAACGTTCTTTAATGATGTGGAAGAATAGAGCACCTTGGCACGCTGATGTCGAAATAGCTGAATCGATGTTTCCTCCTGCTAGTTATCAATTTATCCTCTATGGGATGGGATTTAAGTCAAGAAGTACCTTGGCCAATCGAAGGATGGCAAACCAAGAAAGGGTGCACCTCAATAATTTGTTAAAAAACAAACATGCAGAACTAGAAAAATTATGTCAACATCTTCCGTCAAACCGGAAGTTGTTAAGTGATATTAAACAAAGTTGGATGAACAGGGTATAAGATGTCAAAGTACGAAATGTTGAATAATGTTGCGCATGCAGATTTAAAGATTAAGTTGGATCGGACACCTGAATTAGGTGACGATGTGATGTTTTGTATGACTTATCCTTTTGAGTTTAGACTTGCTTTGTCTCACTACCCCATTTTGATTTACAGAGACAGAGATAATAATACGACTTTTCCGATTGCTTTATTTGGTTTTGAAGAAGGTGAAAATTTATTTTTAAATCGACAAGGCTGGAATGCACGCTACATACCAATCATGGTTCAAAGGCAGCCTTTTTCTATTGGTTTTCAACAAATAGAGGGCAGTGACGAAAAACAACAAGTCATTACCTTTAATCCTGCACATCCACGAGTTAATAAAACAGCAGGGGAAGCTGTTTTTAATGAGATGGGGGCTTTTACGCCTTATTTAGAGCAAGTTGTAAAAATGCTTGAATCTATCGACACTGGGCATCAACAAAATAAATTGCTAGTAGATGCATTAGAAAAACACGATTTATTAGAAGACACGACGATAGCGATAACTTTGAAAGACGGCACTAATTACGAGCTAGTTGGTTTTAGTACCATTGCCGACGATAAGTTTGAAGCATTATCGGCAGAGGCTTTAAAGGAACTAAACGATCAAAAGTTACTGCTTCCCATCACCATGCTTATGGCTTCAATGTCAAATCTGGGTAATTTAGTAGACCTTCGCAACGAAAGATTAGGGTAATCAATTTCTACTATGGCGACGATTTATGGCACACCAATTAAAGAAATAAAGTGTTCGTCGTCAAGGGTACCTGAGGAAGTTTATTCGCTAAGTGAGCCTGTTGTACTCAGAGGACTAGTATCTGAGTGGCCGTTAGTGGAACAAGCCTTAAAATCAAATCAAGCTGCTGTGGACTACATTAACGGGTCTTATAATGGGACACCAGTGAATGCGTTTATGGCGAAGCCTGAGGCCAATGGGCGCATCTTTTATAATGACTCTGTAGACGGTTTCAACTTTGTTCAGTCAAAGGTTTACCTTGACGATGCGCTAAACAAAATTATTGAAGTTTCTGAACAACTGCAACCACCAACATATTACGTCGGCTCATTAGAAACCCACAATCATGTACCGCAGCTAGCCGAAAATAATAATCTTGAACTGAGCCAAAATGATGTAAGACAGAGCATATGGTTGGGAAACCGCTCAGTAATAGCCCCACACTATGACTTTCCTGATAATTTAGCGTGTTGTGTTATTGGACAAAGGAAATTTACTTTGTTTCCGCCTGAGCAACAGCGCAATTTGTATATTGGCCCCTTAGATTTCAACCCTGCAGGACAAGCGATCAGCATGGTCAACATCCATGAACCTGATTTAAAGCAATATCCTAGATTTGAACAGGCGATGGAAGTGGCCAGAACGTCAACTTTACTGCCCGGTGACGCCATATTTATTCCCAGCATGTGGTGGCATTCAGTTGAAAGTTTAAGCACACTTAATGGGTTGATTAATTATTGGTGGAGAACTACACCAAGTTATTTCGGAACACCAAATAACGCCTTATTGCATGCCATGTTAAGCATTAAACATTTACCCAAACAACAACGGGACGCATGGCAGAATATGTTTAAGGATTATGTATTTGAGCAACCAGCTGACTTTTATGATCACTTACCTGACGAGCTTAAACAGAAACAGATAGAAATGACTGAACTTACAGCACGAAAAATACGTGCTCACCTTATTAACAAATTAAAATGACGTAAATATATTTAATACAATGACTGAAAATAAATTGATAAATAAAGTGGTAATTGCTGGCGGTGGCACTGCAGGGTGGATGGCTGCCGCTACAATAGCCGCAACAATTGGTAAGCGCTTAAATATTACCTTGGTTGA
>CBFHTO010000050.1:0-5517 GCA_965658765.1 Glaciecola sp.
CCAATCCCATAATCCATCATTTGCGCCCAGCATAGCTAATCGCAGCCGTTCCTCATTTTTAGCAAGCTTTTCTTTTTCAAGCTCGATAGTGGCATTTTTCGCAGCTAGAGATTCTGACATAGCGTTGAGAGAAACACTTAGATCATTTACTGTATCTAAGGCCTCTCTTAATTCAGTAACATCATATAAAACAACAAGATGAACTTCTAAACTATTTAATGTGATCGGCGAAGCAGAAGCCATGACGACTTTTTCTAAGCCGTTTTCACATCTTATTCTCACTTCCATTGGCTCAAATTGGGAGCCTGTCTGTTCGGCCCGTTTTAGTCTATTTGACCACTCTGAAGCAACCCAAGTGCGATAGTCTGGGTCTGGATAAGCTCTAGGCCACCAGTCTTCAAGTGTAGGAACGGAAGTTAGAGAGTAACCAAAGCTTTCTATAAACTGCTTATTCAAAGCTAAAATCATACCGTTCAAGTCGTTTATGCAATAGGGAACGGGCGCTAGCTCAAACAGGTTTAAAAAAGCAGTATGATCATTGATAATTTTGTTGGATTCAAGAATGCTTGCATGAATATTGCTAAACAAATTTTTATCTTGCTCGACCATTTGACAGCCCCTTGAAGGCAAATTTATAAGGTGAGTGAGTCTCAGTGACAATAGTATATATTTTTTTATACACTTATCCTATCGACCGCTTTGAAAGATAGTTAAAAACCTTAAGAGGGTAAATTATATTCCATAAGCCATTTTTCGAAGGCTTCTGGGGGCAATGCCTGTGATATGCCAAAGCCCTGCACTACTTCACATCCCATACGCATGAGTTCTATTGCCTGCTCTGGAGTCTCTACCCCTTCGGCAATCACCTCACGCTTAAACGTCTTCGCTAGACCAATAATCCCTTCTACAATGGCTCTATCCGAACTATCCATTAACATATCTCGGACAAAACTCTGGTCAATTTTGATGGTGCTTGCAGGTATCTCTTTTAAATAAGTGAGTGAAGAATAACCGGTTCCAAAATCATCTAATGCAAACCTGACGCCTAATTTTGAGGATATTTCTTCGACAACCACAGAAACACGCTCAGTCTGCAGTAAAGACGTTTCTAGTATTTCTAACTCAAGTTTGTTTCCCGCGATTTCTGGATAATCACTTAAGGAGTCTTCGATGATTTTGGGGAAATGTACATCCTGTAATTGAAGAGACGATACGTTCACGCTCATGCTTATCGAAATTCCATTTTTTTGCCATGCAAATAGTTGTGCTAAAGATTCAGATAATACCCAAGCACCTAATTCAAGCATCAAGGGGTGAGATTCTATTAATGGCAAAAACTCGTTAGGAAAAAGTAAGCCTTTGCTTGGATGTTGCCACCTGACTAAAGCTTCCACCCCAATGACTTTCTGATTACTCAGATCTACCTTTGGTTGATAATGAAGTACAAATTCGTTGTTGTTTAAAGCTTGAGTAAGACCTTCTAATTCAACTTGCCTATCGTGTCGTTCACGTTCGAGTTTTATGTCAAATAAGTGATAACGGTTTTTGCCAGCTTGCTTTGCTTCATACATTGCCATATCAGCGTGTCTAATAAGAGTATCTGGATCACTTCGGTCGCTAGGAAAAAGTGTAACGCCAATGCTCGACGAGACACTGACAATGCTATTTTCAATTTCGAATGTTTGTTGTGTAGCTCGTAATAATCTGGTCAACAAACGATCTAGCTCTTGCATGTCTTCAAGACCGTTTAATAACAAAATAAATTCGTCCCCACCTAATCTAGAAACCGTATCATTTGCTCTGACTGAACTTTCTAATTTTCTCGCGATTTTTACTAATAATTTATCGCCAAACATATGCCCGTATTTATCGTTGATTGGCTTGAATTCATCAAGGTCTATCAAACAAATTGCTAGTATTAATTTGCTGCGTCTGCAACTCTCAAGCGCCTGTTCCATTCTATCAACGAGCAATATTCGATTTGGTAGGCGGGTGAGAGAATCATAATGCGCCATACTTTTGAGTACTTCTTCGTGACGCTTACTTTCAGAGATGTCGGTAAAAATCCCCATATAATGCAATAAACAACCTTGAGAGTCGGACACTCGAGAAATCGTTAATTGTTCTGGGTAAACTTCTCCAGATTTTCTTCGATTCCAAATTTCTCCTTTCCAATAACTTTCTAACTCGACATGTCTCCATATGTTTTCGTAAAACGACAGCGATTGTCTACCTGAATTTAGAAACGTAGGCTCGCTTCCTAACACTTCTGTTTCAGAGTATTCCGTAATTACGGTAAAAGAATTGTTTACACTGATTATTTTATTATCTGGGTCAGTGATGAATATACCTTCTCTAGAGTTTTCAAATACAGAAGCATGCAGTCTTACTGATTGCTCGGCCTGAACCAACTGGCTTACATCCATAAACCAAGCCATCATGCATTTCTCGTCCTCGTATGAAATATCAAGATAAGAGGCCAAGACTGATTTTATTCCCTGTTCAGGCACCTTCAATCGAACGAGTTTGTTATTAACACACTTCGAACGAGTTAACTCTGCAAGAATGCCATCATATTGTGACTTGTTTAGATAATAATCTCTTGGAGTTTGGCCTATTGTCGACTCATTATCAGTGTTGATAAGAATAGAATATCTCGCATTAGCAAAAAGTACTTTCTGCGTTTTATGAGAAGCTATTCTTACCGCTGCAGGGCTACTTTCAAGCATATAGCGAAGTTGGTCACCCGCTCTGCTTAGTTTGAGTTGTGCATGTTTTAAATCTGAGATATCAGTGTGAGTTCCTACCATGCGCCTAGGCTTACCTTCAGAATCCCAACTAACTATCTTCCCCCTCGCTAAAATCCACTTGTAATTACCATCATTACAGAGCATGCGAAATTCAGAAGAATAGGATTTTGAGCGCCCTGACATATGTGCTGAGAGTGTTTCTTCGACTCTATGGATATCGTGGGGATGCAAACTCTTTCGCCAGGCATCTGAACTCTGTTCAAATTCGCCTTCTTTATACCCAAGCATTGCGGTCCATTGCTGAGAAAAGCTTGCTTCGCCAGATTCGATGTCCCAATCCCAAAGACCTGTCGCTGAACTTTCCAAACAACTCAAGATATATTCTGACTCATTGATCAGAAAATTCTGTTTACTATCCAGTTCTTCGAGCGTTTTAGCTTCGTTGGCATCAGAAGTATTTCGAAGTTCCGGCAAAGAGAAGTTTCGTAATTTATTTGGCATAACAAACAGGTACTCTGCATCACATATTACAAAAGTTTTATTAGTACCTTGCAGAACATATCACCATGAAATCACGCGGATTGCATAAACGCTAATAATTACACTGCGAATTTAAGCATATGTAAAAAGGAGGTTAAAACTTTTACGACTTCTCAGTCTAAACTTTACTCGCAATATTTCCTTACTACTTTGGTTTCAGGTACTGTTTCAGGTACTGCGGTAAGCTTTATTTCAAACAAAAAAGCATCGTAGCAATCGAGAAGTTCTACGACACTTACTTTCTTCAAAAGAAAAATCTGTTCTTGGCGCGTGAGCAAATAGGCTGACTAGCTTACTACTTTATATTTTAACTTGTATCGTTTACACACAAATACTGAAGCTGTCACACCAATAAGCGCAGGAGCAATCCAAAAAACAATTTCCCATTGCCCAACTTCTAGAATTCGACGTGCCCCGAAGCTAAGAAATGCAGTATACGCTCCGATCCCTGAACCAATAATACTGCCAATATGTTCTAGTATGTAGCTTCTAGATGGCACATTATTTGAAAATAGATATTTCAACATTCCCGCAGACACTGCCACACTAAGTAAGCCAAAAATCAGATGTAAAGTCTGCTCATTTTTAATACCTAAAGTAACGAATACTGCTCCCCCAATGAGTAGCAAGGCAATAGGGCTCACATACGAGAATGTGCGTAAACCTTTTCGATTATTCTTATGCTTTAAGACTTCTATACCATGTCGTGTAGATACAAAGCTTAAAACCGCTAATAAGCCTAAAAACGACCAAAACACTCTTAAACCAGAAGCAATTTCTGCCGCGTTTTCAAGTTCGGCATATTGCGGTTTAGTGCTTAAAGGTGCTATCACCACCATACATGCCATAAGAAAGCCTGCAAAAGCTACAATATACATAACATTCTTATAATGATGCCCAAACTTTACGTGATTGAGATGGCCTTTCTTAGTCACAATAGGCACCCAAAATAACACTAAAGCTAAACTACCAGCCACGATATGTAACCAAAATAAAACACTGTGCAAATAAACCATGATCTTCTCCTTTAATTGTCGATAGTCATAGTAAATAAATGCTCGTGTAACTATAAGTGTCAAAAGTCATGACATAAAAAGTGACTTTTGGGCTATATTATCAGAGTCTGTTAACAACAGAGCTGGACAACAACTTTGCTCGTCTAAGCGCTCTGTACTAAATACAAATTTTATGATGGAACGAATATGAAGAATATTACAATAATGATATCTACAGTCTGCTTTCTATTGAGTATGTCTTGGCAGGCCCAAGCTAAACAGATTTTGATAAAGGCAGATGCGTTAGTAGACGTGAATTCTGGTGAACTTGAAAAATCTGTATTTGTTCTTGTGGAAAACAACAAAATCATTCAAGTCACAAAGCAAAATAAAAAACGTTATCCCGACTCTGTCGAGGTAATTGACTTATCTGGTTACACCTTAATACCCGGCTTGATGGATATGCATGTTCATTTGACCTATGACGCCGCAGACAACTTCTTAGCCTCAAGAGGAAACTCTGTCCCCAGACAAACAGTGAAAGCTGTAAAAAATTCAGAGCTTACATTATTAGCAGGATTTACAACCGTCCGTAACTTAGGTGGTCCAGGCTATGCTGTTATTGCAGTGCGTGATGGCATAAATGCGCAAGAAATTCCAGGCCCAAGAATATGGGCGGCAGGCTATTCAATAGGAGTAACTGGTGGCCATTGCGATGATAACTTCTCTCCTCCGGAGGCAAAACAAAAGTCAACAGGCGTTGCGGATGGGCCATGGGCCGTACGTCAAAAAGTAAGAGAAAATATTAAATACGGAGCAAATACAATTAAAGTGTGCGCTACAGGTGGTGTATTCTCAAAAGGCACGAAAGTAGGCATACAACAACTGACTGAAGAAGAAATTAAAGCTGCGGTAGAAGAAGCTCACATGCGCGGTATGATTGCAGCAGCGCACGCTCACGGGACATCGGGAATAAAGGCCGCGATAAGAGCAGGAATAGATTCAATAGAGCACTGTAGCTTTATGGATGACGAAGCGATTAAATTAGCTGTTGAATACGGCACTTATCTCTCCTGCGACATATACAACACAGAATATACCTTGGCATTTGGAGAAGCCAATGGTGTACCTGAGGAAAATATCAACAAAGAAAAACGAGTATCTAAAGCACAACGAGAGAGCTTTAGGCGAGCAAATGAGGCGGGCGCTAATATGGTCTTTGGTTCAGATGC
>CBFHTO010000050.1:5527-27085 GCA_965658765.1 Glaciecola sp.
TATATACCCGCATGGCGATAACGGAAAACAGTTTTCTCGTATGGTTCGTTTTGGTATGTCACCGATGCAAGCACTTCAAGCCGCCACAATCAGCAGTGCTAAACTTTTAAAACAAGACAAAGTCTTAGGTCAAATTAAAGAAGGTTTTTTGGCAGATATAATTGCAGTGCCAGGTAACCCGCTGGATAACATAAACATTATGGAAAATGTCTCTTTTGTTATGAAAGACGGAAAAATATACAAAATGCCTTAAGCTAATAGCTTAAGGCTAATGAGTAATTTAATTGACTTAAGCAAGATAGATTTTACCATATCGAGAGTTAACACAGATTTGAAGTTAAGGGATCGGTTTGGGTCAGAATGCATAAAGACTTTGACTGGTGATCTCTGTCAGCGAACAGGCTGATTTATTTACTCTAGGGGCAAAGACCCTAATTTAGATGCTTTAAAAAATTAACATTTCGCTATATAGTAGATGAATAGAAGAGATATAAGCGTGTTGCTATGTTCGCTTAACCGCGGCCTAGCAGTGTGAAAATCTTTGGGCGTTTTTGTTTTTGGTAAAAATAACCATAAGCGGATTCAACAATAAAACAATTCTAATAAGCTTTACCCCATTTAAACAAAGGATGATTCAACCACTATGTCAATTCAAATTAGCCTCGAATTAAGTGATGCCGACCTAGCGCATTTCCGTGAACTAATGAACATCGCTATAGATAAAGCGAAGTCACTCCCTGACGCAGAAGTCGTCGCTAAAGCACGAGCCCTTTGCAGTGAAATGGAAAATGCGAACTTGCCTGACTTTGTAAAAAGTCGCTTAACGTCATTAGAGTTATTGATTGACGCGCTTGAAGACGAAGAATGGCAAGTGCCGGATGACGAGCGATTAGACATTGTTACTTCCCTAGCCTACTTTAGTGAACCACATGATCTGGTACCAGACAATATTCCTGGTCTTGGATATTTAGATGACGCCATTATGATTGAGTTGGTTATTCAAGATATGTCTCAAGATTTAGACGCATATGTAAAATTTTGCCAGTTTAGAAAAACTGAGGAAAATCGACGTGGCGCGGAAGCTCATACTAACCGTGAAAGCTGGCTTGCAGCAGAAAGAGATGAACTACGCTCCAACATGCGCAGACGCCGCACGGGTGGCAGAAGACGCCTTTTTTCTAGATAGTTAATTGTTAGCTTGTTGTATCATTCTGGCAAAATCACCAAGTGAGAGTATATCCTAAATTCGAACTCGGATGATAAGCCTTAAGGGTGAAATATTACGGCACTAAAAAGAAATACTAGACGAATATAAATAGAATATAGATAAAAAGCCCGCGAGCACAGCTAAATAATTTTAAGCATTGCTCCGGGCTTATTTTTTCCTCAAAGAAACTTCAATTTATTCAAAATTAGTTGCTTCAATAGGAGAATATCTTAATTTTTATTTGATTTTGGGTGGAGCGTTTTACCTAAAATATGTCTGTCTTCTACAATCACATTACTTGCATGTCCAACAATCAAAGGGTCTGCTCCTCTTACTAAATCTTTATTTTTGTTAGGGTAAGGAAGACTGCTTAGAAAATTATGCATGCAATTTAATCGAGCGCGCTTTTTATCATCTGATTTTACAACCATCCACGGCGCATCTGCTGTATCTGTATAAAAAAACATAGCTTCTTTTGCCTCTGTATAGTCTTCCCATTTTTGCATAGCTAATTTATCTATGGGGCTTAACTTCCATTGTTTTAGAGGATCTGTTTCTCTTTTTGAAAATCTTGCTTTTTGTTCATCAGGGGTAACAGAAAACCAATATTTGAATAGTCTTATGCCACTTCGCACTAACATTCTCTCAAGTTCCGGAGTCTGTCGCATAAATTCTAAATAATCACTGGGCTGACAAAAATCCATCACTCTTTCGACGCCGGCACGGTTATACCAAGACCGGTCAAACAGTACTATTTCGCCTTCGGTGGGTAAATGCTTTATATATCGCTGAAAATACCACTGTCCTTTTTCTGTTTCAGTAGGTTTTTCAAGTGCCACTACTCTACAACCACGAGGGTTCATATGCTCCATGAAACGCTTAATCGTTCCGCCCTTTCCTGCTGCGTCTCGTCCTTCAAATAGAATAACGACTTTTTGTCCGGTATCCTTTACCCACTTTTGTACTTTTAATAATTCGACCTGCAGTTGCTTTTTATGCGCTTCGTAGACACGCTTTGAGACTCTATCACTGTAAGGGTATTCACCAGATCTGAACGCTTCTGAAATCACCTCAGGATCTAAATCTTTTGAACGATTAATTATTTCAAGCGCTTCGTCATTGTTATGAACTTCTGTTTTGCTACTATCTGGGGCAGTGGAAGAATCTAAGGGCATTGCATTTCACCTTTGCGTATTTTATTAGAATAAGATATTCCCAAAGACTAAGAAGATGCGATTTGTATATATCAACACGCACTCCGTAGATATATCTAAATGGGATTATTACAATAAAAGTGTATCAATAAGATGAGGGCTTGTAAGAGTTAAGCGATAGAGCTTTGATTCAGATCAGTGAATATTTATCATGCTTGATGAGCTTTACAATAATACGCATTACATAGTTGATGTTATTGGTTTACAGTTGAAATTATGTCTTTAAATAACTAGAAATAAACTCTTTTGTTTCAAGTGGTTTACTAAAATAAAAACCCTGAATTAAAACCTTACCATTTTCGTTTAGCCATTCAACTTGATCCTTAGTTTCAACGCCTTCAGCGACAGTACGCAAACTGAGATTGCTTGCAAGTTGTATAATCGAGCGAACAAGGTTTTCACCTTGTCTATCAATGCATAGGTCGTTTATAAATGAGCGATCTATTTTAAGCTTATCCACGGGTAAATCTTTTAAATGACTTAATGATGAATAACCCGTTCCAAAATCATCAAGGGAGAAACGTATACCCATCTTTCTCAGTTCATTCATTTTGTTTATTGTATCTTGCATATTGTTTAAAGCGACACTCTCGGTTATCTCGAACTCAAGACGTCGCCCTTCGACTTGATTGGCATCTAAAATCTTTGATACTTGCTCAATGAAATCAACCCTTGCGAGCTGCTTTCCGCTGATATTGACCGCAATTTTAAAATCGTCGTCTAAGCTAAGTGAATCTTCGAGTTCTGCAATCAGAGCACAGACTTTATTTAAAATGCGCTCGCCAACATCTACAATAAGTGCACTTTCTTCCAAGAAAGGAATGAATTCAGCTGGAGAGATAACCTCTCCATCCTTACGCCAACGAATGAGAGCTTCTGCCGAAACCATGGCATTATTTGAAGCATCTATCAAAGGCTGCAACACAAAGAAAAATTCATCTTTGAACATCGCCTTCATAATATTGCGCTCTAGCTTTAACAACTCGGCCGCTTGTGTTGCCATTTCATCTTTAAACAAGGTTACGCAGTTTCTACCCGCTTTCTTTGATTCATACATAGCAGTATCTGCGTATTGCAAAATCTCATCTGCATCATATAAGCTCTTTTTAAATACAACGACGCCAACGCTTGCAGATAAGGCATAGCTATGCAGGCCAATCTCTATCTCTTTATTGATGCATGAGCGAAGTCTTTCCCCTAAAACCGCAGCACTGTTTTGCGCAACGGCTAAATCCTTCGAAACGCTTTCTTCAATACAAAGGAATTCATCAGCACCTAGACGGGCGGTTAAATCAGAGAAAGAAAACTCCTTTCTCAAACGTTTTGCCAATTTGACAATTAACTGGTCGCCGACTGAGTGACTTAATGTATCATTAATGCGTTTGAATTGGTCTAAATCGGCAATCGCTGCAATCCCGTATATCAGACCCTCATCGTCAGTCGTCCTGTTTAACACTTCGTAAGCTTTATTCCTATTAGGAAGGCTTGTAAGAGGGTCGTAATAAGCTAGGCTTTCTATTTTTTCTTCAGCTTGCACTCTCTTCGTTATATCTGAAGCAGTGACGAGAATATTATGTCCGTCTGGCGTTTTAAACTTAACGAAAGACATTTCCATATGGCATGTGATATTACCCGCATTTATCACTGGCAGGACTTGAATAAATTGTCGCTTATTAGAATGAATAAATTTTGTGATCACCTGCATTAAGTCGGGATCTATAGGTTGCACGACCTCACTGGCAGAGTTTCCTTTTAATTCATATATAGAGTAACCATAAAAAGTTGCTGTAGATTTATTGGCAAAAACAAAATTCAGATCACCGTCCAAGGCATAGATGAGTGCCGGAGCGGTATCTAAAATCAATCTAAAACGTTGACTGCGTTCGGTAAGCAGTACTTGGCCTGAAGATATTCGCTCTAGCATGTCGTTTGCAGAATTGACGATCATACTAAATTCATTTTTTTCATGACCCATTAGATGGCTTATTTTTTGAGTCGCGATAGATTTGGTGTTAACACGTTGAAAACGTCTGGATAACTTAGTGAGGGGCGCTGCAAGCGAAAAGTGATACATTACGCCTAGCGCTAGGGTCAACAAAACGTACGCAAAAATAGAAATAACAAATGCCCGCATTGCCCTATCATAAACTCCCGCTAAGGCAACATGATTATTTATTCGAAGAATCATTTGTCCCCGACTCAACTCTTGATTAGCATTAAATTCATCGTACTTAATCAAGTCTATTACCCGAGTCGAATACTGCTCGGTTATTAGGGAAAGTATAGGTATGAAAGCTTCGTTATCATCGGAACTGCTTTCTGTAATTGACTTGTTGAGCCGGCTGAACTCAGCCATAACTTCGCCTTTGTCGTCAATAACCGCGGCATAACTAAAGTAGTCAAAGTAGGCTAGCCCCTCAATCACTTGTTCCGCGATATCATTATCTAGCAAATATACTGCATTGCTTGCGGAGCCTTTCGCGGATGAAACGACTGAATCAATTATTCTTCGAACTTCACCCTGACGCGCTTTAAAATCAAACAGAGTCTGTAGGCAAGCCATAGCTAAACCCAAACAAATGAGCAATACTAAGCTTCGAATACCAAGACTAAAAGAAAGTTTGTTTTTAAGCTTCATAAGCTCCAAATATGTATTTATAATTGATAAAAGTTCTCGAATTTATAAATTATAACAAGTCTTTATATATTATATACGTGAATTCTATCAGATTTGTTTTATATATTTCGTTCAATAAATATACAAACGAAAACAAGTATTAAATTTTCACGTAGATTATGTAGTAATAATCAAAACATCACTTACTATTAAACTTGTGATAGTGTATCTCAGTTGTGTAATTGGTTATTAATTTTAATTGTTTTAAAAGGCGTAAACGTGGCATCAAATTCAAAAGACAAAGACTTTGCTCCGATTAACGTTGACATGAATGATCGCATTCCAATGTCAAGTCAACGAAGAGGTTCAGGTGAGGCAACTAAAACAATTGTAAAATCAAATAATGGTTTTACTACATTTGTATTGTTACTTGCTGTTATTGCATGCGCCGGAGCTGGCTATCTATATTTTTTGCATCTAGAAAACCAAAAAGCAATGGTGGCTAGTGAACAACGTATTCTTTCTCTAGAAAAACGATTATCCGCAACAGGTGAAGAAATTGATAATTCGACTGTTGCTTTGCAAGTAAAAGTGGGCGAACTTTCTTCGAAAGCAGACGAATTATGGGATCAAATGGACAAACTTTGGGCATCTGCATGGCGCAGAAATCAACAAGACATCAAAGATTTGAGTTCGGATTTGACACGATTTCAAAAGAGCGTGACAGAACAGCGCAAGGGAATTGAACAAGACGTAAATAATAGTACTGCTAATATTCAAAAAGTACAAAATCGCATAGATAGTCTTAATTCTAAACTTAATGCGCAAGCAAACGAAATGTTAGCGAGTACGGTAAGTCAAGAAGGTCTGCAAGAAAACATAAACGCACAAAAATCAGAACTTCGGGAGCTAACAGAAAAAATAATACTTCTTGAACGCCGCAATACTAAGCTTTTACAACAAATCCAACAAATGGACTCCAAGCTGACAGAACTAGCAAACAAAAGCGTTTAGGCTACACCGCAATGTCTGGGCAAGGAGTAGGGTTTTCTATTCGCTGAATTAGGAGAGATACCTGAACGCAATTATGACAGACACAAAAAAAGCACCCTCGGGTGCTTTTTTTTAAATACTTAGACTATCTACGTAGACCTAAACGTTTGATCAAATCCTGATAACGGGTCAAATCTTTACCCTTAAGGTAATCAAGAAGCTTTCTTCTCTGACTTACCATTCTTAATAGACCACGACGAGAGTGATGGTCTTTTTTGTGCTCAGAGAAGTGACCCTGTAGCTTATTGATGTTGTTGGTTAAAAGTGCAACTTGCACCTCTGGTGAGCCTGTGTCGCCTTCTTTTAAACCAAAGTCAGATACGATGTTTGCGATTTCGCTTGTAGTTAGTGACATAATTTCTCCGATATATGTATGAATGCAAACCCAATCACTAATTCAGGTTTGCGAAAGAGAACGTATTATAAAGATTCGAGCATAAACCGCAAGTAATATTCACAAATTGAACCGTCTATTCGTATACAACTACACGCTTTGCTTTGAGCCCTTCACTAGGTTTAGCAATGTACTCACCAACACCAAGAAATTGTTGGCTTGTACCATTGTAAATTCGATATTGTTTTGTCGACTCTAAACGAATATCAATAATTCCGCCTTTTTGAAAATAGTCACTTTGCTCTTGATTTAACTCTATACTATCAAGACTTAATATCGTCTGGTCCATCGGTAAAAGATAGCTATCTAATTCATCGAATTCTAGTTCTTCTAGTGCAGCCAAATCGAACATTTCATCACTACTAAACGTTCCTACTGCTGTTCTCCTCAGTACAGTGACGTGAGCTCCGCATGCCAGTACTTGCCCAAGATCGTCGACCAGACTTCTGATATACGTACCCTTTGAGCAAGCCACATTCATTGATATGAAGTCCCCTTTGCGTTCCAAAAACTCGATAGAATGTATGCAAATATCTCGGGACTGACGTTCGATGTTGATGCCTTTTCGAGCATACCAATATAAGGGTCTACCCTCATGCTTTAATGCAGAATACATCGATGGTACTTGTTTTATGTTGCCAATAAACGGACGAATGGCATCTTTTATGTTTTGCTCAGAAACATCGACCGTTTTTGTTTCTATAATTTCACCATCTGCGTCGGAAGTATCAGTTCGTTCGCCTAGCCTGGCTGTAACAAAATATTGTTTATCAGATTCCAATAGAAACTGTGAGAATTTGGTGGCTTCACCAAGACATATCGGCAATAAACCAGTTGCCAATGGATCCAAGGCCCCAGTGTGACCGGCTTTTTGAGCCTGATACAAACGTTTTACCTTTTGTACCACGTAATTCGATGATACGCCTGTTGGTTTATCTACCAACAATACACCATTTACTCTCCTTCCCTTGCGCCGTCTAACCATTACTCGTCTTCACTGTTTCCGTTGTTATCCGTTCTATTTGCTTTTTCCTTGTCGGACGCCAAGGCTTGATTCACTAAATCAGAAATTCTAGCCCCCTCAACAATAGAGTTGTCTTGAAAAAAGTGCACTGCCGGCACGTTTCTCATTCGTATCCGTTTACCTAATAATCCTCTTACAAAACTTTTAGATTCATGCAAGATTTTGAAATCTTGTTTGTTTTTTTCCTCATCATTTCCATAAAAGGTAATAAATATTTTTGCATGCGCTAAATCTTTAGACACTTCTACATCTGAAACGGTAATCATACCGACCTCAGGTTCCCTATGTTTAAACTCTTGCTGCAAAATCAACGCCACTTCCTTATGGATTTGTTGGGCTACTCTTGCAGTTCTTGAAAATTCTCTTGGCATAACAGACCTTCCTTTTACATAATGACAAAAACGGAGGCACTAGGCCTCCGTCTCTCTGTCGTCATTAACGATTAAATTTCGCGTTTTACTTCAACGATTTCGAATACTTCTATTTGATCGCCAACTTTTACGTCATTATAATTTTTGACGCCGATACCGCATTCGATACCTTTTTTCACGTCCTGAACATCATCTTTAAATCTTCGCAATGACTCAAGTTCACCCTCATAGATAACAACGTTTTCACGTAGAACTCGGATAGGGTTGTTACGCTTAATAAGGCCTTCGGTCACCATACAACCAGCGATTGCCCCAAGTTTCGGCGACTTAAATGCATCTCGAACTTCGGCTAAACCAATGATTTGTTGCTTAAACTCAGGTGCAAGCATACCGCTCATCGCTTGCTTCACTTCGTCGATTAATTCGTAAATGATACTGTAATAACGCAAGTCGATTTCTTCAGCTTCAATCATTTTTCTCGCGGTTGCATCTGCACGAACGTTGAAGCCCACAATAATTGCAGATGAAGCTGCAGCTAAGCTTGCATCGGTTTCCGTAATACCTCCGACACCGCTACCAATAATATTCACTTTCACTTCATCAGTGGAAAGCTTCACTAAGCTATCAGCAATTGCTTCGATCGACCCTTGCACGTCAGCTTTTAGAACAATGTTTAGTTCGCTTACGTCACCACTTTCCATGTTAGCAAACATATTTTCTAACTTCGCTTTCTGCTGCTTGGCAAGCTTCAATTCGCGTTGCTTAGTGTGACGTTTAGCAGCGACTTCTCTCGCTTTACGTTCGTCCTGAACGACTAAGGCATTCTCACCAGCAATCGGAACGCCAGACAAACCAAGAACTTCAACTGGAGTAGACGGGCCAGCCACTTTAATCTCTTTACCATGCTCGTCACGCATCGCTCTTACACGACCGTATTCTTCACCACATAAAAGTATATCACCCGGTTGTAATTGACCTTCTTGAACCAACACAGATGCAACTGGACCACGACCTTTATCCAAACGAGACTCGATAACAATACCACGAGCTGCACCCTCTGATATCGCCTGAAGATCCAATACTTCAGCCTGAAGGTTTATCGCTTCTAAAAGTTCGTCTATACCAAGGCCTGTTTTCGCAGACACATTTACGAATTGATGCTCACCACCCCACTCTTCCGAAATAACTTCAAGTTGAGATAGCTCTGTTTTTACTCGGTCAGGGTCAGCGGATTCTTTATCCATCTTATTTACAGCCACAATCAGAGGTACATTAGCAGCCTTTGAATGCTGCACTGCTTCCTTAGTTTGAGGCATTACACCGTCGTCTGCAGCAACCACCAAGATGACAATATCGGTTGCCGTTGCCCCTCGAGCTCGCATTGCCGTAAAGGCGGCGTGTCCAGGAGTATCAAGAAAGGCTATGCGACCATTGTCAGTCTCAACGCTGTATGCACCAATGTGTTGTGTAATACCGCCAGCTTCTCCATCTGCAACTTTTGCTCTTCGGATGTAATCAAGTAATGATGTTTTACCATGATCAACGTGGCCCATGATCGTGACGACTGGTGCACGGGAAGTAACATTTCCGTCCGCATTACCTGCTATCAACTCTTCTTCAAGTGCATTTTCGTTAACCACTTCATACTTATGACCCATCTCTTCAATCACAAGCACTGCAGTTTCTTGATCAAGAACTTGATTAATGGTCGCCATTTCACCCATTTTCATCATGGTTTTAATGACTTCTGTTCCTTTTACCGCCATTCGGCTCGCCAGATCAGCAACGGTAATGGTTTCACCTAGTTTAACAATTCGCTCTACTGGTGTTACTGGCTTTTTAAAGCTATGTTTCAGATCTTCTCCCGCATTCTTTTTCGACTTTTTACGACGACGACTACCACGCTCTACTTTGATGTCTTCTTCGTCTTCCGCCTCTTGTGCATAGCGGTTTGAATGCAAATGCACTTCTTCAGCTTCTTCTTTCTTGCGTCGCTCTTCTTCTTCTTTCCAACGACGCTCATTTTCTTCAGCAAGCTTGCGAGCTTCTTCAGCTGCTTTCTTAGCTTCAATTTCAAGCTTACGCTGCGCCTCTTCTTCTTGCTGTTTCTTAATTCTTTCTGCTTCTGCTCGAGCCTCTTCCTGAGCCTTGCGCTCTTCATCTGTTAACTTAGAGTCAGCATTGCTGCGTTCTTCCGCTTCTTTTTTCGCTTTTTCAGCACGCGCTGCGCGTTCTGCTTCTTGTCGTTTCCGAGCTTCTTCCGCTTTCCTTGCTTTCTCTTCTGCAGCGGCTTTAGCGGCTTCTGCAGCTTTGCGCTCTTCCTCTTGGCGCACTTTTTCTTGCTCTGCCTTTTTAGCGGCTTCTTCTTCGGCAAGTTTTTTCAGTTCCACTTCAGAGCGTTTCACATAAGTGCGTTTTTTTCGCACTTCAACTTTCACTTCCCGAGACTTTCCTAAACTAATTGTACTTGTCTTCTTTCTCTGAAGTGTCATTTTAGAAGGCGCTTTTGCTCCAACGCTACCGTGTTGCTTACTTAAGAAGTCCAACAGTGTTTGCTTTTCTTCTTCAGTGACAACGTCACTCTCTTTCTTTTCGATACCGGCGTCTTTAAATTGCTTTAATAATCGGTCAACGGTCGTGCTTATATCATTTGCCAACTTTTCTATGGAAACTTCTGCCATATGTTCTTATCTCCTATTGACCTTATTCTTCATTAAACCAAACTAGATTTCTCGCGGCCATGATGATTTCACCTGCTTTTTCTTCAGATAAATCTTCAATGTCGCTAATCTCGTCGGTACCTTGCTCTGCTAAAAGCTCTAAGTTTGTGATCCCTCTGCTTGCTAATACAAACGCAACGTGACGATCCATTCCATCTAGATCTAAAAGTTCTTGGTCAGGTTCGGATTTCTCCAAGGATTCTTCATTCGCCAACGCGCGCGTCGTCAGTGTTGCTTTTGCTCTGTTGCGCAGCTCATCGACTAAATCTTCGTCTAAGCCTTCTATTTCTAGCAACTCATTGACTGGCACATATGCAATTTCTTCTAAGGTTGTAAAACCCTCTTCTACCAAAAGTAATGCGAAGTCTTCATCAATGTCTAATCCATCAGTAAACACAGACAATACTTTCTGGTTTTCTTCTTCATGCTTTGAGTTTAAGTCGTCAACGGTCATCACGTTTAACTCCCACTCAGTAAGCTGGCTCGCCAAGCGGACGTTTTGACCACTGCGCCCTATAGCTTGAGCTAAGTTATCGCTTTCAACCGCCACGTCCATTGAACGGGCGTCTTCATCAACCACTATCGATGCAACCTCTGCTGGGGCCATCGCGTTGATTACAAATTGAGCTGGATTTTCGTCCCAAAGTACGATGTCGACCCGCTCTCCCCCAAGTTCGCTTGACACTGCTTGAACTCGAGAGCCTCGCATACCTACGCATGCACCAACCGGATCTAAACGCTTATCATTAGTCTTAACCGCAATTTTGGCGCGAGCGCCAGGGTCTCTTGCAGCCGATTTTATCTCAAGTGTTTCTTCTGCTATTTCAGGAACTTCTAACCTGAATAACTCGACCAGCATGTCAGGATGAGTTCGACTGATGAATAATTGAGCGCCGCGAGCTTCGGGTCTAATTACGTATAATAGCCCTCTAACACGATCTCCAGGCCTAAATGTTTCACGGGGTAACATGTCTTCTTTAAAAATAACACCTTCGGCGTTATTTCCCAGGTCAACGATAACATTATCTCGATTAACCTTTTTGACCGTACCGGTTACAAGTTCGCCGACCTTATCTTCATATTCAGCTATCATTTGCGCACGTTCAGCTTCTCGAACTTTTTGCACAATGACTTGTTTTGCAGTTTGTGTGGTAATACGGTCAAATGCGATAGATTCAATTTGCTCTTCAATAAAATCACCAACCTGAACCTCAGGTTCATCAATCTGGGCAGCTGAAAGGGTAATTTCAGCAAAAGGATTTTCTTGGATTTCATCGTCTTCTTTTACTAACCAACGTCGAAATGTATCGAAATCCCCAGTATCTCTATCGATTGCGACGCGAACCTCTATATTCCCCTCATTTTTCTTTTTCGTCGCACTTGCTAAGGCAAATTCCAATGCCTCAAATATTTTTTCGCGTGGCACCTGCTTTTCATTAGATACCGCTTCTGCCACCATTAAAATCTCTTTGCTCATCTTTGCCTCATTTTTCGTTTATTGGGCACTAAAAATTAGTCGAATTCTGGAACTAAATTAGCTTTCAGCACATTATCAAATGCCAGCTCAAAGCTATCGTTATCTACTTTAATAATAAAATTATTGTCAGTGCATTGCATAAGAATGCCTTTAAAGTTTCGTCTGCCATCCTGCGGCATTTGTAACTTAACACTAATAACCTCACCTATGATTTGCATATAGTGCGCAGGTTTGAACAAAGGTCTGTCCATACCGGGTGAGGAAACTTCTAAATTATATTCAGTTGAAATCGGGTCTTCTACGTCTAACACAGCACTGACTTGATAACTTACCTCAGCACAGTCGTCGACTTCTATCCCTTTTTCTGAATCAATGTATACTCTTAAGGTCGAGTGCTTGCCCGCGCGAACAAACTCAAGTCCAAGTAATTCAAAACCAGCGGCTTCCACCGCTGGATCTAACAGTTCGGTCAATTTTCTTTCAAGTTGTGACAAGCGCAACTCCAAAAACAGAAATAAAAAAAGGGCATATAGCCCGTCTAATCGCTAATTTTCCAATAAGCGGATACAAAAAAGCCCCGAACAAGCGGAGCTAACCTTAAACAATCCGCATAATTACTTATCGGATGATGGACATGTACGCACATGACTACATAGATGCCGCTTGTTGAACGTTACTTTGATTGTTAATACCGTGGATTTTTAATACCGCGGATATTTACTATCGCGATTTTTTATCAACACTATTTAGCAAAAAATAATTGCCTTGCCGAAAATGCTAGGCTAATTTTCTAACTGACGCTTAAAAATCAGGGAGTTCGTTAGTAGCGTATTATACTCGCCTGTTTTTGACATCGCAAATATATATCGCTTATTTCTAATTTTACTTAGATTTATTCTTACATATTGAATCGTGAACATAATTCACACATTAAAATCATTCATACTTGAACCAGAATACCGCCTCGACATATGACGTTAAAAAAATGAGCTATAAATTCAGACTCCTATGCGCTCAACACCACTAACTCTTGCACTCATTTTAGTTTATACATCGGAAAAACAGATCTTAAAGCAAAGAAAAACATGGGTTTTATTGTGTAATTAAAACTAGTAATTCATGTTGAAATTTTGTATATTTAATGAGCGATTAAGCATTGATTCCTGTAAATATGTAATGTTTAGCCCCTCTCGTGAGAGGGGCTTTTTTTGTTTGGTTAAAAATAACTGATAGCTATCTATCGCAGGTTCACAGAGAGCAGATGACTAGGCGTATTATCGGGAAATGGCAGTGAATTTTGTTAACGATAGGTACAATTGAGATAAAGAGCTTTGCGTTTGGCCGTGTATATATGCTCTGCAATTGAAGCACAATAGAATAGTCATCGATATTTCATTGAGCAATCACTTAGAATTTTTCAATAAGAACGATGTTTTTGAATTACTCCAATATTAGACTACTATTCAGTCGCGTTGCCGCTGTGAATAACAAATCTTGGCACTTGATTCTTTAAACTGAAAAAGACTAATACTCCCACCAACAATCTTGCCACCACGTTAAGAACTCTTCAAAATCAATAAATCCGTCATTGTTTTTGTCAATCATGTTAAAACCTTCTTCGACATGGCTTGCTTTTGTCTTTGGTGACAGTATCGTTAAAAGTTCTACAAACTCCGCTAATTCAATTTGACCGTTCTTATCTCGGTCAAAATAATCAAACTCTTTTCTTATCTCGGCAATTTTTTCGGGCTCTAAATTTGAAGCTGGGCTTTTCACATCGGTCATAATACTTCTCAATCAACTCTCTGTAACTAAAGTTTACTCCTTTGAGAAGCTTAGTGTCTACCGTTATTCTAAGAAACTAAATTTATTCATGACTTATTCAATTGATTTTTGAGATTTGCCCTTGCACGCTGCGCCTCTGACTTTTCTGTACGTTTTTGTATCATTATGTCTCGCGCCTCAGTACCTACGTGCTCCTGTGAACGCTCTTTTGCCAATTGAATTTGTTTTTCGCGCTCTCTAAATCTTGCTAG
Organism: Glaciecola sp.; assembly: GCA_965658765.1. Taxonomy (GTDB): domain Bacteria; phylum Pseudomonadota; class Gammaproteobacteria; order Enterobacterales; family Alteromonadaceae; genus Glaciecola. Next base: position 19,641 of record CBFHTO010000050.1, read on the forward strand.
CTGTTCATCTGTATGCTGGCCAAAACACTTTGGACATGTGACACCTTGTTCATATTTATCACTTAACTTATCTTTGTCTGTTATTGGAAGTCGACAACCATAACATTGGTCATATTCGCTTTTCATTAGCGTGTGATCAACCGCTACTCGATTATCGAAAACAAAACAGTCGCCCTCCCAAAGAGAGTTTTCTTTTGGAACATCTTCTAAATACTGCAGGATGCCACCCTCGAGATGATAAACCTCGTCAAACCCTTGTTCTTTCAAATATGCGGTCGACTTTTCACAGCGTATTCCACCGGTACAATACATTGCTACTTTTTTGTGCTTGTTCGGATCTAGGTTCTGTTTAACATAGTTAGGAAACTCTCTAAATGACGAGGTTTTAGGATTTATTGCGTTAGCGAAAGTGCCAATTTCAATTTCATAATCGTTGCGAGTATCAATAACGGTAACATCGGGGTCAGAGATTAGGTCGTTCCAATCTTTGGCTTTGACATAAGTCCCAACGGTTTTTCTAGGATCAATACCGTTTACTCCCATCGTGACTATTTCTTTCTTCAGTTTTACTTTAGTTCGATAGAAAGGTTGCTCATCGTGCCATGATTTTTTATATGAAATCGGACTGATTCGCTTATCATTATTCAAATATGACAGTAATTTAGATATTGCGCTCTCACTGCCAGAAACAGTCCCATTTAAGCCCTCTTCTGCAAGTAATATGGTCCCCTTGATCGACTCGGACTCCATGAACTCTCGCAAGGGTTCCCTCATCTCCTTGTAATTATCTAAAGAAACAAATTTATATAAAGCACAAACTAGTATTTTTTTCATATTTTCCTCTGCTGCTTGTTGGAACGTAAATCCAAGGCAAAAATCGGGCGCGAGATTAGCATAATGAAAGCTTTAACACTAGGGAGTTTCAATCTAACAGAGCGAATGCAAAGACCTATCGATGATAATTTTTAGCCTATAACAACTCGTTAGACCGCTTAATAATATCGTTAAAATCAAAATAATTAACTTCAGATTGCTGATTTGATCTTTTTTGTTGTGTATCTTCACTATTATCATTGTGAGTGAATTTATATGAGCGTGATTGAAAATGATAATATGGTAAATTTTCTTTCACGTCCTCAGGGATAATCTGCTCTTCTGAATAATGAGTGAGTGGATCTGGATGTATTGATTGCATAAATCTTAGAATAGTTGCAGCTTTATTGATGCTTGAAGATAATGCATCACTCATTCTGCAGGTGTTTTTGAAGTCTCTTTCTGTAGCGTAATAATTTGGCGAAGGTCTTTTATAAAACCCATACATCTCCTCTTGTGATTGACTTTGTGGCTGATCATACGAGGCTTCAGTTGGTTCGATTAAGCTGAGGTCATCAATATTTAAAGCAAGGTACCAAGCAAAATCTGAACGCTTTGATGACTCTTTACTATTGGTCAGACTCTCGTTTAGCCTTACGTTTTGACTTAATATATCCGAAAATTTAACCATAAAAATCGTTTATCGCTCCTAGACACGGTAATGGAATGCGAAATATTGAACAATTATCTCTTGTCAAGACTGCTACTTATTTATTTGGTATCGGCAGAAGTACCTATTATCAATAGCTATTGTTTCGATAAATAACACTCAGATATACTGTTGTTAGGTTTCTTTATTTAAAATTTTTTTAGTTTATTAAGCTCAATTAAGCAATACTAATAAAAGTGTCAGAGTTGAATGAATGAACATATTGATGGATAAAGTAAATGCAAAAGCTCAATATCAGTAAATTAAAAGTCCTTGCAGCGACAAAATATTTATGAATAAAAAAGAATTTTCAGGCAAACAGTGTTTAATTGTTGAAGATAGGCGTCCATTTCTTATGTTGTTGAAAGGTTTGTTTACAAACCTTGGCGTAAAATCCATCCGCACAGAACTGAGCGCAGAAGACGCGGTCAAAGCTTGTAAACTTAATCACTTTGATATTATTGTCAGTGATTTACATTTAGGGACGAATCGTAAAAATGGTTTTGAATTTCTAGAAGAAGTAAGAAAACTTCAATTAATAAAACCGACAACAGTGTTTGTCATGATCAGTGGTGATAGCGCTCGCTCGGTTGTTTTAGGTTCGATTGAAAAGCAACCAGACGATTTTCTCGTTAAACCTTTTTCACAAGCTCAATTGAATGCTCGTATTAGTAGAGCATTAGTAAAACGAGCATTACTGAATCCACTATATGAATTGATAGATAAGTCACTATATGAAGAAGCAGTAGAATGTTGTATCGAACTAATAAAACAACATTCTAGATATGCGGCGAGCCTAACGCACATGTTGATTGAATTATATTGGAAAACTTCTAAATTAGACCAAGCAGAACAAATTTTAGATAAGATGCTAGGTACGCGGAAGCTCACATGGTCATTATGCGCCCTTGCAAGAACCTATTTATTACAAGAGCGATTCGAAGATGCTATTGATGCTGCAAATGAGGCAATTGATTTATCATCAAATTGTGTAGATGCATTCGATATCAGAGCAGAAGCTCTCTTGAAATTGGATAACAAGCCAGAAGCTTTAAAATCAATCACTGAAGCACTCTCTATTGCGCCACTTAGCATTGACAGACATTTTAAAGTATGTGAAATCGCTAGAGAAAACGAAGACTTTGAGTTGGCAGTGAATAGTTCAAAAGCGATCTATGACTTGTCGAAGCGTTCGGTTCATAAGAACGTCAATCACATGTGTGGTTACATTCGAAGCATGCTCGATGCTGCAGAATATGCGTCTGACCGAAGTACTAAAAATAAATTCATGCAAGAATCTGGGCTGGCACTACAAAAAGCAAGGACAGATGAAGTGGTGCGTAACTCATCAACAGACTTTGACTTTGATATATTCTCTAACATCATTGGTGCTCGCCTTTTGTATATTGAAGGTAAAGTATTCGATGCAAAAAAAGTTCTTGAAGAGACACAAGTCGACATAGAAAAAAAGTTTGATAATTACCCTGTTTCTATGGCTCCTGACAGTTTTAAAGTTATGTTAGATTTATGCGATTTTGAAGAGGCATTAAAATTAAGCGAAGTAATGCACCAACAATCAGACCAGATTGATCAGTCAATATTATACTTAATGGAAAACGAGACAAATAAAATTGCTGACGAACGCAAGAAGTATATTCGACATAACAAAAAAGGCATCGAACTCTATGGATCTGGTCAATATGCAAAAGCATATGAAGAATTTAGTATTGCAAAAAATATTGCACACTTAAATATTGGAGTGACGCTGAACCTGCTGCAATGCTCGGTAAAGCTTCTTATCCAAAATAATAAATCCGACCCTAAGATGATGAAAGAGACAAAAGAGATGTTTCGTTTTATTGAAAACATGCCACTCAAATCTGTATATAAAACAAAATTTCAGTCAATAAAAGAAGAATGGCATGAAGCAGGTCAGTAATACACACCTGTTCTATTCGCTAAAACATGCTAGGCATTATTTGTAACAGTATTATCTGCAACAGTATTATTTGAACAAACTCATACTTATTTTATACCGCTTATTTTGTCGTATCGACTTCAAACCTATCTCTGAAGACTCTTAACATCTTGTCTGAACTCATCAATCTCTTCGACGAGATTTTCGCGCTGTTTGTCGCTACTAAGCTGATATAAGCCTATCAAATATTGAGCACTTGCTTGGTTATTTAAATCACTCGCAGCGATAAATTCAGGACTTCTATATTGCTCAGGATTTATAATTAGCTCATACATTAATGTTGCAAAATCTTCGCCTCGACTCTCCATTTTAAAGGCATCTTGCAAGGCCTGCTGATAACTTCTTTTGTACATTAGCCAATGTTCTCTTGTCGACTCAAAACGGTCATTAAAACTCATTATAAACTCTTTTTGTTCATCGCTGAGCTTTCCGAGCCAACGCCTCATTCCTTTTTGGTTTCTCTTGACCCAGTCCTTTTCCCTTTTTGATAAGGATTTTTCTTTGTTCTCTTGGAGGTCTTCCTCGTCTTCAACATTTTCCTCTTCAAGCGCCTCAAATAAATCTGAGACTTGTTGATCATCGAGTGTCTTTGCAAGTTCCACAATATCCAAAGCGACAAACTCCCTTGCTCTAATCCAATGTCCCTTAGCCTTTTCTCTGTGATAAGCAACTCGCTCAACTGACATATTGCCTGCGCTTACATCATCTATCAATTCAGTAAGTTGTGCTTCATATTTAGGTAACTCTTGGGTACGATGCCACTGCAACCAAGACTCAAGGTATCCATCAAACTGATCTTCTTGTGCATCATTAAGCTCAAGGTAGTCGTCTAAATACCAATAGACAAGCCAACTTGCATTGTTATAAGCAAAAGTGGTCGAGCAACCACTTAATAGTAAAACGGTTAATATAATAATTATTTTTTTCATCTATTTATTTTTCCAAAAAATAATTTTGATATGCTACATACGACAATCATATTAATAAAGGTTTCAAATGGTAAAGAAAATTGCAGTAATTACCTCAGGTGGCGACGCTCCTGGAATGAACGCGTGTATTCGAGCCATATGTCTTTCAGCAGAAAGTTTGAATATAGAAGTCGTTGGTTACCGCTCTGGATACATAGGCTTAATAAAACAAGAATTCACAGAACTGACCTCCGACTCAGTACATAACCTGATACAAAGAGGTGGTACTGTTTTGCACAGTGCGCGCTGCGAAAAATTCAAGCACGACGAGTATATCATTAGAGCATCAAAAAACTTGGACAAAAACGATATCGATGGATTGGTCGTCATTGGCGGTAATGGCTCGTTCAAAGGAGCAGAAAGACTTCAAAAAATTTGGAATAAACCGGTCGTTGGTATACCAGGTACGATCGATAACGACATTTCTGGAACCGATTATACGATTGGCTATCACACTGCCATTCAAACAGCAGTTGAATCAATCGATAAAGTTCGTGATACGGCCGAAGCTTTTGAGCGCATTTTCTTGGTTGATGTAATGGGTAGAGAAGCCGGTTTTATTGCTCTTAATTCTGCTATTTCCGCAGGAGCTGACCACGTTTTACTACCAGAAACCTTTACAAGCGCAGCTGAAGAACTTGTAAAAATTTTAGACAAAATCGATCAACGATGCAAACATAGGGCAAATTCAAGCCACATTATTGTCATTACAGAAAATCTTTGGCCAGGAGGACTCAATGTTTTGGGTGATTCATTGCAGGCTGAAACTGGTGTGGAAGTGCGTATTCTCACATTAGGACATGTGCAGAGGGGTGGATCTCCTGCATGGCAAGATAGACTTCTTGCAACCAAACTTGGCCATTATGCAGTGCAGGCTATAAACAATGGTGAACGAAATATAATGGCAGGTGTTAGAGCATCGATTCCAGTATCAGTGCCTTTTTCAGATATTTATGAAATAGAAAAAACGCTCAATCCTTATTCAATGCAAATGCTAGATAAGATAACCTTGCTCGGTTAAACATAAAAAAGCCTCGCAAGAGGCTTTTTTTTAATCTTGAGTGGATTACTTACGAGCAAAACGCCCTAAAAGCAACAAGACGGCGCCAAGTAAGGCAATGCTAGCGGGTGCTGGAACCTGATTAGCAGCGGTTTGAACGCTTCTAAAACTCGCTCCCACCAATGGATCTTTGCGATCATCATCAGTTATAAAAACCATTCTTGAGAAAGTTTGACCTGCTAAGTCACTCAAGCTTAATTCAACTAATTGCCAGACGTTGAGAGCGTCGTATTGTGGGTTGCTTGCTGTAAATGGACCGTTTTGCGACCCTGCGAACTGGAAAAAATTACCAGCTTCACCGCTACCGCTCCAAGTATTGTCGGTATCAAAACCTACACCGATAATTTCCCCAGCGTCTTCAATAAAAAGCTCAAATTTTAAAACTGTGTCTGACGATATCACGAAGTTACCTGTAACAGACTTCCAGCTGTCTCCACTTAAAGTCAAGGTATCACCAAGAAGTGTAAATGGCTTGTTATCACTGTCCTGTCCGCTTGGGTCATATCTATCGACACCATTTGAAAAGTCTAGAGTAATCACATTCGCGTTGACGCCTAGTGAAACTAAAGCTAATGCTGGGACTAAAATTTTTCGTATGTGTTTTATGAAACTACGCATTTTTTCTATCCTGTATGTCTAATTGTCTTAAATATCTAATGCATTCGTTATGTATGCATGCAATAAAAGAACCAATATTTTAATAATATGATTTTATTAATTAATTTACTTTTTAATCTAAGTAAACACGTCAAAGTGTAAAAATATTGGACAGCGAAAAAGGTACTATTTTTTTGAGTCAGAAATTAACGGGGCAACCTACATTGCGGAAAAAATTTAAGAGTTTCGTAAGGTTCAGACAGGGTTGATGCATCAAGCCCGAAAAAGAAAAATATCTCACAAATACTAGATAAGTTAAGCTCGCTAAGTTTACGATAAAAGAAGCCTCGCAAGAGGCTTTTTTAACTCATTTTGTAACTCACGATCTAATGAGACAGGGCAAATAAATCAATAAAACGATGTGTTTAACAACTTCTGCAAATACTCTCACCCGTTAATAATGTATCCCCATCCTTTTTAACCAATGTACCCACCACCATGCAGGTCCAACGAGCAAGTATCTCAGGTCTTCAAAAAACGATGGCTTTTTTCCCTCAATTTTATGGCCAACAAATTGCAATATCCACATAAGGACAAAAAGAGCTAAGGCAAACTGCCAAACATTAATGCCTAAATGAATGAGCAACTTAATACCGCCGAAAGTTAATATGGTTAAAAAAGTCATTGCTGCGCCAATAGGGCCAGATAACTTAAAATAATAATAAAGTGTTGGAACAGCGAGTATGTGCGCCCACGTAATTGAAAACTGAGCAATAAATTCGGGGACAGGAATCGACCAGATCAGCGCAATCGTAACAAAATAGATACTAGGCACTGCAATAGCATGAATTAATACATTGGTTTTATTTTGGTGGCTCTCACCATAGTGATTAATTAGCCTTTCTATTTCTCTCTCGCGCTCTCTTTGCGGCATTATCGCATCCTTAGGAATCAAAGTGTTGTTTGTTTTAACAATGCACTAAATCTCTTATTCAGACAACCGCATTTAACGCTTTGTTAACTAAAAGTTTACAGCAATCTATCTTTAATATGAAGAGAATTACAAGCGCTCATGTAACTCTACACGGCTTATGCTATATTTAGGTGCTATTCAAACATATGTTTTAAATAAGTTTTTACATGAATACTGCCAGCCAAAACACAACAGAAGATAGTACTAAGTTATATAAATCCCCACAAAAAAATCCCTGCGTAATAAGATATGACGTTCAAATAATGAGACCGTCACAACACCTTTTTACTATTAATCTTCTGCTTACATCGGCGCCCAAACAGGAATTCATCCTCTCGCTTCCAGCG
>CBFHTO010000051.1:0-26673 GCA_965658765.1 Glaciecola sp.
GAAAAACAAAACTAAATAAAGGAACTCCGATTATCGCTGTGACGGCACACGCACTTGCCTCCGAAAAACAGCATTTCTTAGATTCAGGTTTGGACGATTTTTTGTCAAAACCCATTGAGTTGAGTGCCTTGGTTATGTTGATTAATGAGTGGTGTGCTCAACATCATCTCAGTGAGAAAACTATACAATCTGAGGCAATAGACTGGGAATTAGCGCTTTCGCGAGCGCTAAACAATAGAGAATCAGCCTTTAGCTTATTAGAAGATTTTGTAGAAGGCTTGAACTTACACCTTTCAAATATTGAACTAGCATGGTCAAGCCAAAACATCGAAGCCATTAGCGCGGAAGTTCATAAACTTCATGGCGCATGCGCCTACGCCGGTGTCTCAAACCTCCAAGAATTATGCTCCGAGATTGAACATGGTCTTAAAACAGAGGGGATAGAAGCATATGCTAGGCATAGAAATAGCTTCGAGCAAGGAATCACTCAAGTTCAAAAACATTGGACTCGCATCAAAGACACTATATAAACCAATCCCCTTTTCAATCACTTTCTTTATACTTAATTAAAGATAAGCAAACTGACAAGGTCTACGCCCTATTGAAAATAAGTCGCCCATGTTGCTTAGCGGGAAAGCTACGTGCAGGTCAGTTTAATTGCATACGACTCATAGACTTATCCGATTGACACAGGTGAATGAACTCATCGACTTTAACTGCCTTTGAATAATAAAAACCTTGTCCATAGTCACATCCAATGTCTCTCAAGGCTTTTTCATGCTCTTGAGTTTCGATCCCTTCACCAATCACCCTTAAATTAAAATTATTGGCTAGACTGACTATTGATCGGACAATACTTTCTTCTTTCGACCTGTGTAGGTTTTGAACAAACACTTTATCAATTTTTAAAATATTCACGGGTAGCTGGCTTAAATATGCCAAAGAAGAAAACCCAGTACCAAAATCATCAATGGCCAAATTAAATCCAGCTTTGCGCAGCTTCTGTAGCACAAATGATGCATGGGAGAGATTTTCGACCAAAGCTGTTTCAACAATCTCTACGGTTACAGACTCTGAAATCCCGGGGATTCTGGCATGTAAGCTCATCAAAGTATCTAAAAACTCAGGGGTATTTAGATCGTGTGCGCTTACGTTAAACGATATTTTTAACTTATGCCCTTGGGTAAGCAATTGCTGATGGAAACTATAAACCTGTTCCACAATCCAAAAGGTTAACATTGACATCGAACCAGTATGCTCAGCATCTGGAATGAAATCATCTGGCAGAAGTAGACCTTTTTGTGGGTGATCCCATCGTATAAGAGCTTCCGCACCCATAATCTTATTGTTTGATAAATCAATAATTGGTTGTAATAGCAAGCTGAAGTTTTTCTGTGAAATCCCTGTTTTGATCTCTCGCTTAATATTTAGTCTTGATTTAGCTCGTTCTGAGATCTCTTGAGAATAAAAAACATAGTCTTCTGACCGGCTGTTTTTAGCTTTGTACATAGAGGCGTCTGAAAATTTTATCAGCTCTTGCGCTGTAGAGGCGTCTCTAGGGTATTGAGCGATGCCGATTGAGACATCGATATTTGCTTCAACTTCGTTTCCAAAATGGAAAGGTTGCTTGAGTTGTTCGCAAAGCTTGACGGCCAGACAGGACAAATCTTCATCGCTCGCGCAGTCATTGACTAATATGACATATTCGTCACCTCCTAACCTAGCCAGTAAGTCTGTGTCACGTAAACAATTTTGCAATCGTTTTGAGACCATTTGTAGCAGTTTGTCGCCGTAGTCGTGCCCAAGACTGTCGTTAATCACTTTGAATCGGTCTAAATCGAGAAATAACACTGCGCATGTTGATTTGTTGCGTTTAGCCTGTTTAAGCTCTCTCTCCAAGTGAACTCCGAACATCAAGCGATTTGGCAGCCCTGTTAAAGAATCACTGTGCGCGAGCTCTTCAAGCTGCTTCTCTACTTTTTTCTGCTCGCTTATATCGGTGAAAACTGCCACATAATTCAATAATTGGTCATGCTCATTGCGCACCTCGGAGATAGATAGGATCTGAGGATATAGCTTACCAGACTTAGCTTTATTCCATACCTCGCCTCGCCATTCACCGCTTTTTCGCACAGTATTAAATAACTCTTCGTAGAAAATATGATCGTGTTTCCCTGAGCTTAACATAGAGGGCTTTCGACCGATTGCCTCGGTTACTTTGAAACCTGTAATTTTCTCAAAAGAAGGGTTTACTGACACTATATTCTTATCACTATCAGTAACTAAAATACCTTCACTCGCATGCATAAAAACTTGCTCAAACAGCATTCTTTTTTCATCTAGCTGTTTTTTCTGGGTTACATCAAAAATAAGGATCAGGGTCTCATGCGAATCGTCAAAATTAATAGGGGTTAAATGCACTTCAACGTCTTTGATTTCACCATTTGAAATCTGATGTTTTGATTCGAACACATTACTTTGCCGCTGAGAGAGGAGCAGTTCAAAGTTCGATAGTAATGGAAGCGAAGATTGATTGGGTTTCTCAACTTGCTTTGGATTTCTTGGCATTGTTTCAAAATTTATAACATTTTTACCCTTCAGAGTATCTAGTGAGTAGCCATAAAAAGAGAGGGCGGAGGCATTAGCATCGATAATTTGATTATTCTCATCAATCACCAACATCGATACCTTGTGCTGTTCAAAAAAGTTTCGAAAGCGTTTCTCAAAATTAAGGCTGTCTAACTCTGATTGCTTTTGCAAGAGCTGATTCTTTCGTTTCATTGATATGTTGTATAAGATCAACGATAGAAACAGTAATACTAAAAACCATACCTGTACTTGCAACTGAAAGGGCACCCATCCACCTTTTGGACTAGCCAATAATTGCCAACTTAGTCCACCCACTCTGATGTTACGGCTATCATAAGAATCAACGACCTCTTTACCGCTAAGTAATGAATTTGTTTGCAGATTCTTAAGATGAAAATTTGTTTTTGTCGACTTAAGTAGGCCAGAAGCTTCTAATATTGGAGGTAAGTTAATTTCGGCATACATTTTGAGTCCTTTATTGTCAGCTGACTCAAAATATGAACGGCTTATTAAAGTATTCGGCCTAGTCGCACTTGGCCCTTCAAAGAGGGTAGAGCCGAAACGATATTCCTCATTTAGTGATAATACTGTTTCCTTATTAACAATGTTTTTTCCAGAGTTGCTCATATAAAGATCGGCATGGGATGAATAGAACAAGGTTTTGCCCATAGAGTTCTGAAGCACCAAGAAATCTATAGCATCATTTCCTCTTAAGATGACATTCGCGGTTTTTGTAAGTTCTTCCTGAGTGAGTTCAGGATTTAGCGCGATCTGCATTCTGATAGCGTCAAGGGATGACAATTGTTCGACAAGTAAACGCTCAAGGTCTTCATGAACATAATCTAATTCAGAGACGACATTTTGTTGTTGATTATTAAGTTTTGTAGAGTATTTGACGTAATCCGTGTAAACGACAGAAACCAACACTAGTAAACAGACGACGATCCATGACGTAATAAAGAAAATTTGCTTGTTCATAACATGCCCCTTATAGGGATTTGTTATGGAGTATCACTATCACAACAACTTTTAAAAGGGCTTCTTCAAGCTCTCGGCAGACATGTGGACAACTAGTAAAACGACCATAAATAGATGAATAACCGAACATTACAGGTATTCACGGATTAGAAAGTTAAGTATAAGTTAAATTTTTTTTAACAATCAATAGCAAAACTTAAGAATTAAGCTAAACTTCGAGGTTGGTTTTAAGATTTCCCTTCGCAATAACAAAGTAAATACCACCCCACCTTATTAAGCTTATGTTTTTTAAAGTTTTTATTAAATTCCATAAAAAATATGAGGATATTACAGGAGAGGCATAAGACTTTAGTCTCATGCATTTGATTTCTTAATGTTTTAGTATATGAGACAAATGCCAACAAAGACAATGCAGCTTATAAGGTATCTGAGGCGTTGTTTTCTGGACTTTTTTATTTACCTCTAATCTTTGTGGTATTTGTGTAAGAGACTCTCTTGGCATTCCTTAATCAGCTGGACAAATTCGGTGTTTGAGCGGTCAATATCATTGACGCTCAGATATAAATCATATCCTAATGCTTGCTGGAGCCTTTTCATTCGATTTGCAAACATCGCATGCACCCCAGTGATGATGCTACCGTCACTCATCTTATATTTGGTATCTTCAATAAGGTCGTCTCCATAACATTGACCAGACTCACAATTGCTTGATGCGATTTGCGTAATGAGGGGGCGTTGCTCCATCAACAGATGGGTAATAAGTCGTGGCGAGATAGAACTGAGCATTTTTTCTGAGTCACGCAACTTGAAACCAACCATCTCCAAATCGACATGAGCTAAATCTTTGTAAATTCTAGGAACATCTACTCTTTGCAAGTTTTCCCATGGAATCTCCCACTCACCCTTGCGGTGGGTATATTTGATGCTTGACTTACTAATGCAAAGGCTAAACTTGGGTTCTTTCAGTTTAAAAAAACCCATCACAAATGCAATGATGCTGCCACTTAAGAACAGGATCCCAACAAGAAAAAATAATTCAGGAAGAAATGAAATAACGAGCATTCCAATAAATGCAACAAAGCAACCAATTAGGATCGTCGTTAAACCATTGCTCGCCGCAGCACTTTTTATATGAATAGCTTCTTCACTGCTTTGAGAAGTTGTTTCATGGCTTATTTCTTCGATATTTTTCTTATTACTTTCTTTAATGTTTTCATTGCCAGACATAAAGGTAAAAAACCAACATGATGATTGCCCATATAAAGATATACCGACTACGCTGACAAAAAGCACAATCTGTTTTCCACCAACGTTTAAGTTGTTCTATAAAACGCATTTACAGCATACTCTGTTACCGACGAATAGAATTATAAATAAGTCAGGTAAGTGTGACTCTTCCGGAGTACCAGCGTCAACCAACAAAATGGTTAAACACCTTAAATCTCTAATATCGTTGAGTCAATCTACCGTAATTGTGGATTAGGCTACAAGAGTTTGTTTACGCGATACAAGTGCAACAATAGTCGGTGTAAATATCAATGATAATATGACAGAGAACCCTACCCCACCGGCAATTACTACGGCCAATGGTGGCCAGAAGCTACCCTCACTTAACAACAACAACGGGATCAAGCCACCGACCGTGGTAAACGTGGTCGAGAGTATATGGCGACTACAACTCATTGTTTCTTCTACAATCGCATCATGATCTCCATGCAGAGCTCTGTTATTGGCAGCGATAGCAGCAATAACGACGATGGACCCATTAATCGCCACGCCAATTAAGCCAGCGCTCCCTAGCAGTGGATTGAAGCCGATCGGCAAACCTGATAACCAAAGGCTGAAGAAACCAAGTCCTACTGACAGGATTGCCACAAGACCTATCACGGCGGCAAAACGCACGCTTTGAAAACTTAAAATTAGAGTAGCTAACATTAAGACCAGTAAAACAGGTAAATATGTCGACAATTGGCCAAGTGCTTGTTGTTGCTCATCTGCATCTCCAGCCATTTTTATTCGATACCCTTTGGGCAATTCCAGCTTTTCATCAATCAACGCTCTCAGTTGATTACTTACTGTAATAGCTGGTATGTCTGGCAATAGATAAGCTTGAATTTTGTTTACGCGCTCTGAGTCTACTCTCGTGATTGAACTGATGCTCGGTACAAGTTCCAGATCGCCAAGCGAACCAACCCCTACTAAGGTCAGCTGTTCTCCTTGTCTTGATACCAGAGGTAATGCGTCAAAGCCTTCTATAGATTGCCGTTTGCTGTCCTCACTCCTTACCCGAATGTTTAGTTCCTCGGTTCCTTCTAATATCGAGCCGCCCAATTGCCCATCCAAATTTGTTTGCAGCTGTTTAGAAATTTGCGTCAACGACATATTAGCGCTTAAAGCGTTATTTTCAGACACGTCGAACTTAAGCTCTGGATCACCTGAGCTAATCGATACCAAAGATTGAGTGATTCCTGGAATCTCAGTCATAATCCTTCTTACTTTCTGACCAATTTCGTTCAATATATCTAAGTCTGTTCCATAGACATCAACTTCAATTGGCGCTGCTATCGGTGGACCCTGACCAAATTTTCTCACTATTATTTTAGCTTCCGGCAATTCCTTTTGCAGCGCATATTGCATCTCTACGATCATTTCGCTTGCATGCTTGACAGAGGCAGCAGTAATAACAGCATTCGCAAAATATGGTGTGTTATCACGCGTCATGACTTGATTGTAGTAAACAGCAGGTGTTGAGCCACCGACCATCCAAGTCAATTGCTTTATGTGCTCGTTTTTTCGCAAGTATGTATCGGCTTTTTTAACCTGTGAATAGGTCGATTCAATTGAGTTACCCTCTGGCATCATAAGATAAACTTCAAACTGATCGCGGTCAGCACTCGGAAAGAAGACCGACGCAAGTTGTTGAGATAGTATAAACCCTGACAGGCAAAATATCGTCACCACAGGTAATACTATCAAGGGTTTTGCAATAGCTTTCTTCAAAACTAAGCGAAACGCTAACGATACAGAAGGCATTTGATATCCACTTAGAAACCACGGCGAATCTTGAGTCTGCTGACGGGGTAAGTAACGGGCGGATAATGCAGCAATCACTGTTAAACTGATGAATAACGAGCCAATTAGTGCCATAACTACGCTTATTGCAATAGGACCGATAAAATCGCCTATGTTGCCGCTCAGTAAAAATATGGGCATAAAACCCAAAATAGTTGTAAGTGTTGAGGCGAATAAAGGCGCAAATAAATGCCTGATACTTTTCATCAACACCTCTAGTCTATCCATAGAAGTATTGATGAGATTGAGTCGGATCTCATCTGTGATTACGATCGCATTGTCAATTAAGAGTCCAATTGCAATAATGATCCCAAAAATCGACATTTGGTGGATTTGTTGATTAAAAAAACTAAGACTAAAAATGGCGAACGAAGCGCACAAAGGCAGGGCGAGACCCACAATAAGAGAGGACTTTAATCCCATAAAGAAAAATACTACTGCCATCACAACCAAGCAACCCATAAGAAGATTGTTGCTCAACTCATTGAGGCGCTGGTCAGTGTAAATATTTTGTTCAAATACAACTTCCGTTTTAATAGAAGGCGAAAATTCTTCATTAAAAGATTCTAACTTCTTTTTAACCCCCTGCGTCCACTTATCTACTCTTACGGTAGTCTGCATTCGAGCTGCGACAAATACACTCCTGTTCCCATTGAGCAAAGCGATTTCTTTGTCTGGTGTAACTCGCGCCTTTTGCACACTGGCAAGGTCTTGAACCCGTAGAAAACGATTTGTATCGGTACTGAGAGGGATCTGAGAAATGACATCGGTACTATCGAGCGCTTCAGCCACCTGTACTCTAAACCCTTTTGTTTGAGTATGCAGAACGCCAGCCGGTAATTTGGGGTCAGCAAGCGCGATTTGACTGCTGACATCATCAAGAGTAAGTCCTGAAAGTGCAAGTTTTTGAGGATTTACTAGCACCTCGATTTCTTCTTCTGGTTCGCCATACATTAATACAATTTCTGTCCCTGGGACGTTTCTGATGCGGTCGGCAAATTCTTGAGCCATTCTACCAACCATCGCCAGCGAAGTTGTTTTTGGATACTTAGCTTGGAACGATATAAGAAGAGTGAAAGCAGTTGCTCCCCGTTTATCCTCTAATATAGGAAGGCCAGCTCCTTGTGGAAATAATTTCGAAGCATCATCTATAGCATCTCTTATTTTCGCAAAAACCTGCTGATTACTCGAGTTGTCTATCCAATCTTGTAATTCAACCTGCACTGTAGAAAAACCAGCTCTGCTTGTTGACTTAACTTCTTTGACTTCATACAGCTCACGTAACTCGTCTTCTAAAACATCACTAATTAAAGCCTCAACCCTCTGTGCTGAGGCTCCGGGGTAGGGCGTTAAGACAATCACGTTTCGCAAATCAATGCGAGGGTCTTCTAATCGTGGCAAACTGTTTATTGCAGACAAGCCTGCGACCAAAATGATGATGATACTCAGAGCAAGAAGGTGCCCTTTCCTGAAAAATGCCGTGTACCAAGGGGCGTGTATCTGGTTCATTTTACAGAACCTTTATTCGCAAATGTATCAGCAGCAGCGATTTTGCTTAAAAGATTCTTTACTTCTATCACATTATTTAAGGTTTGATTAGGTGCTAGGCGATGCACGCCATTAATCACAATTTGGTCAGACGACTCTATCGCACCGCTAATGTAAGCGCGCGACTCATCTGCAAACTCGATGTTGACGATACGTGGTTCAACTAGAGAATCATGATTAATTGTATACACCAGCCACATACCCCTTACACCTGTTGCAAGAGCTGAAATAGGAACCCACGCACCGGTTTTTTTAGTAGGTATATCAAAGCTTAATGAGACAAGGTCGCCACTTACAATAAGTTTGTTATCGCTTGATAACTTGTCATTATTAGGTAATTGCGCAAGTTGCAGAGTAAAGATAGCTTCTATGGTTCTTGTTCTCGGGTCTCGTTCACTCGATATAGACTTCACTCGAGCAGGAACAGTAATCCCATCCATCACCACCGGGAGCACTTGTGATACCTGTAGTAAGCTCGCAGTATATTCTGGAAGGCCAAAACGAGCCTCTAAGTCTTGAGATGAAAGAATTGCAAACACGGGGATTCCGGCAGCAACAACCGTCCCTTCATCAAGGTATTGCGCCACGATCTGACCATCAAATGGCGCGAGCATGACAGACTTGTCGAGCTGAACTTGCACACTTTGTATTTGAGCTTTTACCTCATTTACAGTCGCTATTGCTGCTACTAGGCTAGCATTGCTCTCATCTAAGGCTTGCTGCGATTCAACCTTTTTCTGCACCAAATCGGTCAAGCGTTTGTTTGACAGAGATGCCAATTTAGCTTGTGCTTGCCTGCGCTCTAATAGTTTAGTTAGTTCGTTCTTTTGAGCCTCTAAACGCTTTGTATCAAGTATAGCTAGAACATCACCTTGGCGTATAAACGCGCCTTCTTCTACAGCAAGTTTACGCAATGTACCTGCTAACTCAAACCCTATATCAGCGCGTTTACGCGATTCTATGCGTCCATATACTGTTCGTGGCTTCAAATAGCTATCTTGTAATTCTATTCTTGATACTTGCACAGGCGCATCTTGCATCAGTAAAGTATTCTCTGCGTTTTGAGCCGAAACTGTCTTATTACCCGAAAAAGTCAACAGAATAACGAGCTCAAGCAAACTCAGTAAACAAATGATGAAAAATTGCTTAGTATTTGGTTTGTAGCTTGGCAGTCGATGGTTATTTTCTGTTACTTTCATTTAAGTAAACACCTAATAATTTGTTTTTGCGAATCTGACAAAACGCGAGTCATAAATATACGATTGAGACGGGACTGCCTCAACGAAATAAGACTTCATATTTAATAGTAATGATATTAGAATATAAATACTAGACTGTACAGTCTAGTATTATTAAGTTTTATTTATATTTTTATTTGCCCGGCTTTATGTTCATTTAACATGAGTATTGAGAGTTTTGTGAATAGAGGCACAACGACTGTTTGGAGATCGGTAAAGGTGGACAATACGCAAAGGCCTAAATCTGCAGGTCGCCCTAAGAGTAAAGAGAAACGTCGCCAAATATTAAATAGCGCCAGTTGCTTGCTGTTATCGCAAGGTTATGCAAATACCTCGATGGAATCGGTTGCAAAACACAGTAGCGTTTCTAAACAAACCGTCTATTCGCACTTTGCAAATAAAGATGCATTGTTCAACGCAGTCATCGAAAGTAAATGCGCGCAGTACCAGATTGACGAAAGCATGTTGCATGATACTCATTTGAATTTAGAAACTCTGCTATATGAAGTGGGCTTAAAATTCATGCAGCTGTTAACGGACGAAAATGTGATTTCAATGTATAAAGTTGTGATTGGAGATGCGAATCAAGACTCTCATGTCGCTCGCTTATTTTATCAAGCAGGACCAATGCACAGCGTTAATATGATGTGTAAAATTTTTCAGACCCACCCTCAAAGTGCATTAGATGAGGCGAGCGCTCGAACACTTTCCATAGATTTTTTTAATCTACTCAAGGGTGACTTTCATATGTTGAGCATTTTACACCTACCCTACAACTTAGATGAAAGCGCACAACAATCGCGAGCAAAAACCGTCGCCAAACAGACCCTTGCCCTGCTCTCACTGTGTAACTCAAACGTAACAAATTGATATGAAAATATACGCCACATCCTACAAAACTTGGTACACTAGCCCGATTATCATTCAAAACACGTATTTATGACAAAGGCATTTACTGGTGAGCACATCCTAAGTGTGCAGCAATTCGACAGAGACGCGGTTGAACAGGTTTTTACCGTTGCAGATAAAATGAGGCCCTACGCTGCTCGTGAAAGAAGAACCACGGTATTAGATGGTGCAATTTTAGGTAACTTATTTTTTGAACCGAGTACGCGCACCCGTGTGAGCTTTGGAACCGCTTTTAACCTCTTAGGCGGAGAAGTAAGAGAAACCACCGGCATGAGCAACTCAGCTCTGGCTAAAGGTGAGTCTTTGTATGATACAGCCCGCGTTCTTAGTGGTTACAGTGACATTATTGCTATGCGTCATCCACAAGCGGGCAGCGTCGCAGAATTCGCGCAAGGAAGTCGTGTACCGGTTATTAATGGTGGGGATGGCGCAAATGAGCATCCAACCCAAGCGCTCCTAGACTTATACACAATAGCGAAAGAGCGTAATTCATTTGGTCAATCTATTGATGGGCTTCATATCGCCATGATTGGCGATCTAAAATATGGTCGAACCGTACATTCTCTTGCAAGTATGCTTAGCATGTTTAAAAACGTAACCTTTACATTGATATCACCAAACGATCTGAGTATGCCAACACATATATGTGATTTGATTGAGAGTAATGGGCATCGACTAACAGTGACAGAAAAGCTCGAAGGGCTCGTCAATGCAGATATTTGCTACCAAACTCGTATTCAAGAAGAGCGATTCGAGACACAAGAAATCGCCAATCAGTATCGTGGAAAATTCAGGCTCAACCAACAAATTTACACACAACACTTTAAATCTCAAACCGTAATCATGCATCCTTTGCCTCGCGACAGTCGAGCGGAAGCAAACGAATTAGACAACGATCTTAATCTTCACCCAAATTTAGCGATTTTTAGACAAACCGACAACGGCGTCTTGGTTCGAATGGCTTTATTTGCATTAACACTTGGTGTTGAAGACAAGGTCCAAGACTTTGATCGAAGCGTGCATTGGTTCAGCAACAAGAGTATTAGTTAATTTATGACAAAATCAGAATCTTTATTTCAGCGTGCCCAACAAACCATTCCAGGCGGGGTTAACTCACCTGTGCGAGCATTTAAGGCGGTTGGGGGCACACCACGTTTCATTGAAAGCGCTGACGGACCATACATGTATGATGTTGATGGGAATCGCTATATTGATTACATCAACTCGTGGGGTCCTATGGTTTTAGGGCACAATAATGCGGAGATTCGTGAAGCCGTAATAGAGGCTTCGTCAAGAGGGCTTAGCTTTGGCGCTCCGACCGAAGCAGAAATTGAAATGGCTGAGTTAGTAAGCTCGATTGTTCCATCAATGGAGATGGTTAGAATGGTTAATTCGGGTACGGAAGCCACGATGAGCGCCATTCGACTAGCCAGAGGTTATACAGGAAAAAACAAACTATTAAAGTTTGAAGGGTGCTATCACGGACACGCCGATAGTCTTCTTGTAAAAGCTGGCTCTGGAGCACTCACGTTAGGTGTGCCCAGCTCACCAGGGGTGCCAGACGATGTAGCAAAACATACACTGACCATGCAATTCAATGATTTAGAATCGGTCCAATCTGCGTTTGACGAGCATGGCGACGACATTGCCTGCATCATTGTCGAACCAGTAGCTGGAAACATGAATTGCATACCGCCGGTAGAGGGCTTTTTAGAAGGTTTAAGAGCTATATGCGATAAATACGGGGCTGTGCTGATTTTTGACGAAGTTATGACTGGTTTTAGAGTATCGCTCGGCGGTGCTCAAGAGAGATACAATGTGGTACCGGATTTAACTTGCTTAGGTAAAGTTATTGGCGGTGGAATGCCGGTTGGAGCATTTGGCGGTAAGCGTGAGATACTCACTCACATTGCGCCTACCGGCCCAATCTATCAAGCAGGTACTTTATCTGGTAATCCGATTGCCATGGCAGCAGGTCTATGTGCATTGAAACAACTAAAAGCACCTGGCTTTTACGACAGTATTTTTGCTAATACTCAAGCATTAGTAGTCGGATTTAAAGAGAAAGCTGACAAGCACGGAATCCCTCTAAGCACCAATATTGCCGGCAGTATGTTTGGTATTTTCTTCACCGAGGATGAAAAGGTTATTAACTACAAGCAAGCCATTAGTGTAAATCAAGAGCAGTTCAATCGGTTTTATCACAGCATGTTAGCCAATGGAGTGTACTTAGCGCCGGCTTCTTTTGAAGCTGGGTTTGTTTCGAAGATGCACGATCAGGACGTGGTTGCCGCAACGCTAGACGCAGCTGATAAGGCATTCGCACAACTCACGAAATGAACCGATGACCATCAGCACCATTAGCCTCATATTAATAAGCATTTATGCGATAAGCATAACGGTGCTTTATTGGCACAAAAAACAAAAAGTTAGTAACTTGAGGGCGCGCGCTCGGCGAGCGTCTGATATGAGAGCTAGAGAAACCATCACGGCACTAGCAGCGCGCGGCAGTGGTGTTTCAGATGATGAGTCACAAACTCAATCCACTAAGGATCTTATGATGGAGACAGCTGAGCAAGCACGGCAGCTCCATCAAACGTTTCAGAAATTTGTTCCCAGACAATTTGTAGAGCACTTCGCTCGTGGAGGTGTCGATTCACTCGCTCTTGGTACAGCAGACGAGGACGATGTTGCGGTAATGTTTTGTGATATCAGAGGGTTTACACGTTTATCTGAGCAGATGTCACCTCAGCAGCTAATGAACTTCTTAAACGCTTATTTCCTAAGAATGAATGCCCCCATCCACAATAACAATGGCTTTATCGACAAGTTTATTGGAGATGCGATCATGGCATTGTTCGACCATCCGGATGGAGATGATGGAGACAAATCAGTTGATGCAATTATGGCATCATTTGAGCTTCAAAAAGCACTTAAACTGTATAATTACCATCGTGCCAATAGCGGTTACCAACCCGTTAAAAATGGAATTGGCTTGCATTACGGGCCTGTTATTCTCGGAACCGTCGGGTCAGATGACCGCATGGACACGACGGTGCTTGGCGATGCGGTAAATACTAGTCAGCGAATCGAGTCGCTTACAACCTACTTCGGGGTCGATATTCTGGCAAGTAAAACGCTTGTTGACTCAGCCCTCAAGAAAATAGACTTTCCCCACCGTTTGGTCGATGAAGTAGTGTTAAAAGGTAAGTCAAATAAAATAGAGTTGATCGAGGTTTATCAACATCTCAATATCGAAGCTATTGAACAACGTAATCGAACGCATTTTTTGATCGTTGAAGGCATCAAATTACGCAATCAAGAAAAGTTTAAACAAGCACTCGAACATTTTAATGAAGCGCAAGCTAAGTATCCTGACGACATGGTCATAAAACATCATATCGCTACTTGCGAGAAACTTATGTACCAAGTGGAATGGGACGGTTGTATTCGTCTTTGAGTGCTGTTCTGTCGACTCATTTTTGCTAGGATCTGTTGATATTTGCTGTATGAATAAACCCTAATATTTATTGGCGATAATGAAAGATGCGTTTACAGTTGATAGAGAAATGATGTCAGAAGTTCTACTTTAAACAGTGTAAACAATTAAACTCCAAGAGCGGCTAGAGAACCAATAATGAATACAAGGACCGTGCACAAAATCCATCAGAGTCAACGAGGTTTTACTTTAATAGAACTCATTATCGTTATCATCATTTTGGGTGTATTAGCCGCTGTTGCCGCGCCTCGTTTTCTTGATTTAAGTACTGATGCGAAATTAGCAGCTCTAGATAACATTAAGGGGCAAATAAGAACTACTATAGATTTAGTTAAAGTAAAAGCACGCATTGCCGGATTGCGTCCTACTGCCACTAACCCAGGTGGTATACAAACTGACTACATCGTCGAGTTTGGTTTTGGTGCAACAGAAGTCGACTTCCGCAATCTTTGTCCTGAAAGCGAAGGTGAAGGGGGTGATCAATTAACAATGCTTGATTTTTTGCAGCTGTCCGAAGAATTGACTTCACGCACAACCAATCAGCACACATTAATTGGTTACGATGTCCCTAGCTCTGGAACGCCCACCGACCAAGGGTGTTATGTTCTTTATGATTCTTTTGGCACTCCTGACTGCACAGTAACAATCGTCAGTGCTGATTGCTAAATTTACCGAATACGCTCTATTGTAATCACAGACTCCTGCTCTGCTTTTTCAATGCCTTCCTTAGACCAATCGCTCCAATCATCCAGCGCTTTAGATGTGTGAACAAATGCCGTTCCATTACGACCTGTCTCTTTCACTCTGTATAACGCCAAATCGGTTAAAAGCATTGAGTGCTCCCACTGCTCAAAGTCGGTTTGAGAGCTTCCCCAGGGAAGCCAAACCGCACCAATGGACATGGTTAAGGGCGAAGGTAGCCCAAGTCTAATATGCAAATTAGTAAGCGCGTTATGAAGCCTATCGTTTAGCGCCTTAAAACTTTGCTTTTTGATGCTTGGAATAATAAGCAAAAATTCTTCCCCACCCCAGCGTAGCAGACAGTCATTAGGACGACTTACGCTTTCTATCGCATCTGCTGCGTAAGTAAGAACACTATCACCTTTATCGTGGCCAAACTTATCATTGATACGTTTAAACTTATCCAGATCTATGAGAAATAAGGCACATACATCGTCAGACGTCTTATCACCCTTTTGTCGTGTATTAAGAACCTCAAAGAGCTTAGGTAAATAGTCTTTTATTGCCCTTCTATTGCTTAGGCCAGTCAATGGGTCAGTATTCGCCACCTGCTTCAGCGCGTCATTTTTTTGCGCTAACTCTTTATTCACTCGTTCGTAAGCCAAGGTGCGTTCTTCCACCATTTTTTCCAAAATGTCATTTCTTTTCATCAATGTTTGAGTTCGCACTGAAAACAAAATCCACCCAAATAACAAAATGACAATAATCGTGCTCCCTCGTGCCCACCACGTCTCCCACCAGTAAGGTGCAACGCTTATAGGTAATGTGGTTGGTGGCAACCAATCATCATTACCTAGCTTTGCTGATACTTCAAAAACAAATTCACCCGACGGTAAATTAGTGAAATAGGCTAACTCTCGTTGTCCTGCGTAAACCCAACTACTGTCGCCTTTGCTAAGGCGATATCGATATTGTGGTACTTCCTCTGCGGCAAAAATAGGCTTGGTATAAGCCACTTCCAAATTCCGCTCGTTGCTTAACTCAATTGCTGAAAACGCAGAAACTAAGCGTTTTCCATTTTGATAAACACCGGATATAGCCACAGGTGAAATCATGGGCTGGCGTTTGGCAGTGTCAACCGACAACACACCTGATAAGGTTGGATAGTAAAGTTTGTCGTTGAAAACAACACCTCGGTTATTCCCAGCGCCGTTACAGCATCGAACGTCTTTTCTCGACCTGAAAGTACCGTCGTCTCTTAGTATAATTTGCCGCTGTATCTTCTGCTTATAGAGACCTGGCAAATCGATAGAAAATATACCACTGGCACCAGAAACCCACTTTTGATTTTCGGCAATGTTGATATTGAATAAATTTTGAAATGGAAGCCCATTTTTTATTGTGTATTGAGTCCATACCCCTTTATTACTTTTATGAAACAAGCCATCACCATAGGTAGCAAAAAAGAGGTTTCCATTAGATGACTCAGTAATATTCGAGACAAACGCACTGTTCACACCGGCCATACGAACTTGTTGCCATTGAGTATTGTTACTGCTTTTACCAAGCTCTGCTTTGTGTAACCCTGACTCTGTTCCCACCCAAAGAGCACCCGTTTTAGCGCGGTGGATACTACGAACAGATTGAGAGCTAAAGTAAGCAAGCTCGGTAAAACTGTCGTTTTGTTGTTCAAACAAGCCTTTGTTTGTTCCAAACCATAGGCTGTTGCCGTCCTTGTATATCGTGTTTATCTGATAACCTTCAAACTGACTTATTGCCTTTACAGCTATTGTTGCAGCGTTTACGCTGAACAGACCATTTCGGGTACCTATCCACATTTTTCCGTCATCAATCAACAAACTATATGCATCATTTCCATCTAGTGCACTTTGCGGAACAACCATCTGCCATTGCTCATCTGCCACTAATTTATACACACCCATATTTGAAGCAGCATAAACGCTATCTTCAACATAGAATGACCACACCCTAGCCTTTGCAAAGGATTGGTCAGTAGCTTGACGAGTAATAACTGAAGGCCAAAGCAGCGCAAGGCCGTTTGTCTTTGTCCCTATTAGCGTGAGTTCATCACTTTGATATAGCGTAACAATGTCTTTTACAAAAGAAGGCCTTACTGATTTATTCAAAGACATCTCAAGCATGCCTTCCATAGGGCTTACTTCATACATCTTACTATCCATACCAACAAGAATTGGATAGCCGCTGTCGTTCAACATTAGTAGTCGGATTTCAAACGAGGAAGTTTGTGAAACGTCGCTTAAAGAGCAGGTGTCAGTAGAATGCTGAAAAGTGCGAAGGCGTTTATTTTCAAGAATATAAACTCGCTTATTTGCTGTGCGCAACTGGGAGTAATCAAGCTCTCTTGATAGAGGATATTTGCAAATTGCTTGTGTTAACACATTGTAGTGAAGAAGGGTGTTATCGGCGTCTAAAAACCATATGCTATTACCATCTATGCTAGCAGCGTTTAGCTTTACTTGTTTCTGTTCTTGCTTTTGTTGTTGAACCTTTTGCAGAACAGGCGAAGCGACAAGCTGGTTGTTATCTAATGACCATAATGACGTCCCAAAAAACCACATGCGGCCGTCTTCAGACTGCTCTATGTAGGTTATTCTATCTAAAGACTGCTCAAAAGGGATGCGCTCAAACGAGCCCTTTGAATATTTTACCACACCGCTGGCAGTCGCTATCCACACGCTACCCGCAGCATCAACAAAAAGATGCTCTATCCAATTTGAAGGAAGCGAGGATTCATTAATAGTATTAAAAATTTCAAATTTTCTACCGTCAAATCGGGCTAAGCCATTCTCAGTACCTAGCCAAAATAAACCATCGGCATCTCTGGCAATAGCATGTACAGATATTTGAGGTAGTCCATCAGTGACAATTCGCTGACCTTTTTCCGACGCTTGCCCGCTTGAGACTTGCCACCGCTCACTGCGATAGTCAACTGATGCATGTACCGAGAACAATGGCATGCAGAGAAGCGCAACTATTAGCAATAAATAAGTGATGCTATAAAGATATGCCGAACGTAAAGACGCGTAGAGGTGAGAGAACATCTGGCTCCACTGTAAGCTTACTCTCATAAAAGTTAAAAACATAAAAAAAATAGCGGTCCAGAATGTTTAGTCTTAATCTTTGGCTTAACTTTAAGAGCCAAAGGCAAATAGACGAATAATTGTTCATCTACCCTCGTTTGTCAATTTTAAACGCGGTAGATAATGTCTTTAATCCGACCCTTGCACACTTAGAAAGTAAGGATGGTTTCGTAAAAGTGGATGTATAAATGTGTCTTTATAAAAATGGCTATGTAAAGCGCCAGGCAACAAATCGACTTTGTTTATTGCCCTGCTCCATATTCACTACTCTAGTTTGTGTTGCACGGTGATACGCTAAACTTTTTTCGATGGGCTTTATGTGCGCAGACTTTGACACTAAACAGGTAAACCAAGTGACCTTATGCTTAAATTCCACGCTCTCTGTTATCATTCGCTGAATAAACGCCAATTCGCCTCCCTCACACCAAAGCTCGTTAGCTTGACCTGCAAAGTTTAGCTTTGGTTTAGAATGTAATCTTTTTGCAGCTTGAGGATGATTGTTTTTGCCTGAACGCTTTGTTTGATTTGCCACTAAATTTTTATTCTTGCGCGCACTACCGACAAGCGCGTCTTGTGCAGACTTGTGGAAAGGCGGGTTGCACATGGTGAAGGTGAAATAGTCGTCGTGACCAATGATCCCAGCGAATATATGCTCAGAGTGTCGTTGCCTTCTTATCTCAACATTCGAACGCAGTGAAGTGTTATTTCTAATGATGGTCGATGCATTTTTATAAGCAGTTTTATCAATATCGCTTCCTACAAATGACCACTCATAAACTTGAGAGCCGATGATAGGGTAGATAGCATTTACGCCTACACCTATATCTAAGCCTTTAATGTCAGGTCCGAGTATGGCTTTGACGGCATTGGTACTTTTTAAACTACTCACGACGGTTTGTTTTGCGTGTGAATGCTTTTCAGACTTAGCATTTTTCGCTGAAGGATCCTTGTCAGTTGAAGGCTCTTTATTAGCTGAGGGCTCTTTATCAGCTGAGGGCTCTGGCGTATCTAAAGAATTAGCTAGGAGGTCGGCTATACCGTGAATGTAGTCTGCTCGTCCGGGAATAGGCGGGCACAGATAGCCTTTTGGCAGCTGCCATTGCTTAACATTGTAATAGTGTGTTAACAACGCTGTATTTAATGCTATAAGTGCCTCTGAATTGGCAAAATCAATACTCTTTTGGCCACTTTTCGCACTGATAACATAAGGCTTCAAGGGAGGGAATGACGAACAAAGTGCTGCCATGGGATACCCATCTTTGTGATAACTGCGAGGATGCATTGTATTGCTCTTTTACATTATAGTTTTAATGGTGTTCTATGTTGTATTATGTACCGACGCATACGGTAAAAAACGCATTAATCAAGGCCCAGCCAATGAACTAGAATGGTGTGTTTACCTTGACCGTGTGTACCTTGACTTTGCTTAGCTTGACTGTCAAAAAATCCAGTCAAAAAAATACAATATCCACTCAAACCTTACCTAATTAGTTAATCAGCTCAAATCGGACGCCCGCATGATTCTGTAACCGGTGAATTAATAGCTCTCCCATTGCACTGGCCGGTGTCCAAAACCCTCCTTCCAGTTCATTTACGTCTTTCGCCAAACACAGCGTAGCTTGAGAAAGCATTTTAGCAGTAGAACCATAACCTGGATCTCGGTCACCTTTCACTGAAACTTCTAACTTCTGAGCATTATCTAAATGACCATAAAAACGATATTCAAACATACCTTCTGTTTGTTCTTTTTTATTCGGTCCTTCGCCCGGTTTCGGTAACACTTTATCAACCAAGAGTTTTTGAATAGGCGGTATACTTGCACCTACCATAAATGCACCTAGCCCTAGGGTCATCATCCATGCCTGAGCGGGCGACTTTGCTGACATAGCCTCGTCATAGCGAAAATCCGTCCCATACATATTGCTCATTAGTGCATTGCTACGGTGTATGACGCGCTCGTTGATAGCCGCCATCACAAAAGGCATGGTCCATAATTTTTGTTCAACGTCGTATTCAGGAGAGCTATGATTTTTTTGTCGTACATGAAAAGCATGTTCCTCAGGGCACAGAACATACGGGTCGACGAGGGTCTTTTTCAAAGAAGGCTCTTTTTTCACCTCCTCTAAAACATTGAGCATGCTCGCCACAGTACCTCCTGAAGCGCCGCCTTTTAGGCGTCTCACTCTCATTTTGACTGCCTTAGATGGCTTCATAGATCTCTTGATTGCTTCATTTTGAAAGTAAAACAAACCTAGATCAGAAGGAATAGAATCAAACCCTGAGCAATGAACAATCCTAGCGCCACTTGTTTTAGCCTGAGCTTCATATTTATCAAGCATTCTCTTTATCCATTGAGGCTCGCCAGTCAAGTCACAATATGCAGTGCCCGTTTGCGCGCAAAGCTTTAATAAGGTCTCACCATATAATGCGTATGGCCCAACGGTAGAAACAATGACTGTGGCAGAATCGCATAAGACTTTAAGGCTTTCTTCATCGTCTGCGTCAGCCACAAAATAATCAAGTTCATCTAGACCAACGCGATGCAGGGCCGTTTTTATCTTTTCTTCGCTACGTGCTGCAACAGCCCAAGAAAATTCTTCCCCTTTGTACTCGCTAAAATACTCCAGCATGATTTGCCCAACAAAAGACGTAGCTCCATATAGTATAAAATCAAATTTTTTCTTAACTGACATGCGTCTTTCCTACCTATTATTTTATGTGCTTGTTTTTAACATCTGTGATCAGCTTCTGTCTGCGCATTTCTTTATAAATTGTCGACACATAACCCTCTGGTCTAACTCGTGAGTATATATCTAAAAAGCGAGCATCATTTCCAATCAATATTCTATGCTTTTGATTGTGCATACCATCTAAGATCACCTTAGAGGCTTTATTAGGGCTGGTCTTTAAATTTTTATTAAAACGATGCACTTGAGTATCGCGAGTGGCTTCATCAAGGTCACCAGCAGCAATAGCATTAGTGGCTATTTCAGTGCTTATCCCACCTGGGTGAACTACGGAAACCGTTAAATTAGGATATAGATACTTCGCCTCCATCCTGAGACTGTCAGTAAAGCCTTTAACCGCAAATTTAGAAGCACAATAAGCACTCAGTTGTCCAATTCCAATTAAACCAAACAATGAACTGATATTACACAGCCATCCTTTTGGGGAGTTTTTCAACAGAGGCAAGCATGCCTGAGTTCCATACACTAAGCCATAAAAGTTCACGTCCATCACTTTTCTAAATGCAGTAATGTCAAAGTCTTCTACGTTATTTGCGTCATGGGCAATGCCAGCGTTATTGATTAAACCATCTAAGCGCCCTATTTCCGACGTGATTTTCAACAGGACAGATTGCCATTCTTCTGCCTGATCTACCGAAAAAGGAAAGCATGTAGGTTCTTGATCCAGTTCCTTTGAGAGTGCATCAAGCTTCTCATCGCTCTTATCAACGGCAATTATTTTGCAACCGACAGAATCTAATCGTTGGCATAAAGCCCTGCCAATACCGCTTCCTGCACCGGTTACCATAAAGACTTTGTTCTTAAAATCATGCATACAAGGTGGCTCAAGATTTGTCTGTAAGTGAGAAAAAACCTGTCACTTATTTTTTTAATATCTACTTTTATATGCGAATACAAAGAAAAAGCCCAGTAAATCAGATAAGTAATAAATGCTGCGCAAATAGAATAGAGAGCGATAAATTAGAAATTTACTAGTCAACTAGAGCCTGCTTTGATTATTATAGGAAGCATAAAAATAAAAACAGCAAAACATACATGACCAAACAATCGACAGATTCGATATTTCAAACACTTCAAGCAATGCTAGACAGAGCTTACTCGCCGTATTCACAAGTAAAAGTAGCCGCAGCAGTGGTTTTTACCTTAGACGATAAATCCGAGATCGCGTATGGAGTCAATGTAGAAAACGTATCTTATGGACTTACTAACTGTGCTGAACGTTCAGCCATAAGCGCAGCCATAGCTATGGGCATGAAATATATTGATGCTGTTTACCTTGTATCTAATCAATCAAGTCCTATTACTCCGTGCGGCGGATGCCGGCAAGTGTTGAGCGAATTTATGTATAAGCAAGAGGCGCCTGTTGTGTGCAAAAATGCAGATTTGAGCGACCGTTGGTCATGTAAAATAGCTGATTTACTGCCAAACCGTTTTGATTTATGAGGCGTAAAAATACAACAACTGTTAAATTATGGTGTATAACTAATAACGCTGATCTTAAAAAGGTGACATTATAAAACTATGAGCTTATTTTGGATAACTGCAATCTTATTGATTGGCGTTTTAATTCCTGTCTTGACCGAGCGCTTTGGTCGAAATATCAATACCTTATGTACGATGATTGCTCCTGCGATCGGACTAGCATACGTCATCAGCCTAATACCCAGTGTGGTCGGCGGAGAAGTACATCTTGAATATCTAGAATGGATCCCATCAGTTGGGCTAATCTTGTCAATGAGGCTAGATGGTCTTGCACTTATGTTCTCCTTGCTGATTTTAGGTATTGGTCTTCTGATCATTTTCTACGCCCGTTATTATCTCTCTGAAAAAGAAGCGGTCGGTCGTTTTTATGCCTACCTCATATTATTCATGACTGCGATGTTATCTATCGTTCTGTCGAACAATGTTTTGCAAATGTGGATGGCATGGGAGATGACTAGCATCAGCTCCTTCTTATTAATTAGTTTTTGGTCCGCAAAATCAGGTTCGAGAAAAGGCGCACGAATGGCGTTGACCGTCACTGGTGCAGGTGGCCTAGCTTTACTAGCAGGGCTACTGATCATTGGTGACATTGTTGGCAGTTATGAGTTGAGCGTTATTTTAGCAAGCGGTGATTTGATTAGAGAGCATGCTTTGTACCCCATTGCACTTGTTCTTGTTCTACTTGGCGCATTTACAAAATCCGCACAATTTCCATTTCATTTCTGGCTACCGCATGCAATGGCCGCCCCAACCCCAGTAAGTGCTTACTTACACTCTGCAACAATGGTTAAGGCAGGTATATTTTTACTTGCGAGAATGTATCCGGTCCTAGCTGGTACAGACATGTGGTTTTTAATAGTGAGTTTGACTGGTTTGGCAACTTTACTATTAGGTGCTTACGTAGCCCTTTTCAAGCACGATTTAAAAGGCTTACTTGCCTACTCTACCGTGAGCCATTTGGGTTTGATTACCTTACTTCTTGGTCTAGACACACAATTAGCCGCCGTTGCTGCTCTCTTCCATATTATGAATCATGCCGTGTTTAAAGCGTCTTTGTTCATGGCAGCAGGAATCATTGATCACGAGTCTGGCAGTCGCGATATGCGCAAACTTAATGGACTATGGAAGTACATGCCATACACCGCAACGCTTGCCATGGTAGCTGCAGCATCAATGGCAGGCGTGCCTCTGTTTAACGGATTTTTATCAAAAGAAATGTTTTTAGCAGAAACATTAGATTCAACAGCACTCGGCTTTCTCTCGTGGATAATTCCGGTTTTAGCAACCTTGGCGGGCGTGTTTGCCGTTGCTTACTCAATGCGCTTTATTCATGATGTGTTTTTTAACGGGGAGCCTCGAGACTTACCAAAAACGCCGCACGAGCCGCCTCGCTATATGAAACTCCCTATAGAGATCTTGGTGGTATTGTGTATCGCTGTTGGTATTTTTCCGAACGTCATGATTGATTGGCTCTTAAAATCTGCGTCATTAGCGGTCTTGGCCCGTGAACTACCATATTACAGTTTGTCGATTTGGCACGGTTTTAACCTTCCACTTCTAATGAGTGTGATTGCTATTGTTGGAGGTTTAATCGTTTATGCGTATCGAAGCCACCTCTATAGATTTCAAGCTCAGTTCCAAGAAGCGGATGAAAAACTGGTTTTCGAGGGCGCAGTACAACGAGTGATAAGATGGGCAACTACCTTAGACAATGCCGTAAGCAACGGTTCACTTCAACGCTATGCAGCCATTCTACTTATTTTTACCATCGTGATAACTGCTATACCGCTGATTTACTTGAACTCTGCGCCGGGTAATGCTCCGAATCAAGCAATTAGTGGAGTCGAAATCACCGCAGCAGTAATTTTATGTTTGAGCGCAATTGGTACCGTTATATATCATCGCAAGCGAATGCTTTCGTTGATCACACTTTCAGTAGTTGGATTGATTGTATCGGTTGCTTTTGCCCGTTTCTCTGCACCAGATCTTGCCTTAACGCAACTAGCAGTTGAAGTCGTTACGGTTATTTTGCTAATGCTGGCCTTATATTTCTTGCCACAAAAAACCGCCACCGAATCATCGCCTGGCAGAGTCGCACGCGACATAGGAATAGCCGCTGGTGTTGCAGGGTTGGTTGCAACGATAAATTACGCATTTATCACACACCCCGTCGACACGATTTCAGATTTTTTCTTAGAGAACAGTAAAACTGGTGGCGGTGGTACAAACGCGGTGAACGTTATATTGGTAGACTTTAGAGGTATGGATACCTTGGGTGAAATTCTAGTATTAGGTATTGCTGCTTTAGGAATATTCAAGTTACTCGCGCGAGTGCGCTTATCGATACAAACCGCAAACGAAAATGGCTTACCATGGTCGCTCGACCGCCATCCACCGATACTGGCTATGATTTCACAGAGTCTTCTACCATTAGCATTACTGGTTTCTTTTTACATCTTTTTACGTGGACATAACATGCCTGGAGGCGGTTTCATTGCCGGACTCATAACCTCAGTTGCATTAATACAACAATACATTGCGCACGGTGTCGACTGGGTGAAACCTCGAATAAAAGTAGACTACCAAGATCTCATTGCTTGGGGCGTGCTTATCGCCGCGATGACAGGAGTAGGCAGTTGGTTCTTCGGTCGTCCCTTTATGACCACTTGGTTCGACTACTTTGATATTCCTTTCGTTGGTGAGATTGAATTGGCCAGCGCATTGATATTTGATTTAGGTGTGTATCTAACAGTTGTTGGCGCCACCTTGCTGATTCTGGCGAATCTTGGCAAATTGACGTCTGTTCATCGCCCAACACCGGAGGAATAATGGAAACGGTATTCGTAATTTGTGTAGGTGTATTAACTTTTTGCGGGGTATTTTTATGCCTTCGTGGACGAACATTTTCAGTAGTAGTCGGGCTTACGCTGTTGTCTTATGCGGTCAATCTATTTTTATTTTCAAGTGGCAGACTCAGTCTCGATGGAGCTTCTATTCTAGGGATGGCAGATACCTATGCAGACCCTCTTCCTCAAGCACTTACGCTCACCGCTATCGTTATTGGATTTGCGATGATTGCTTTTGTTGTGATTCTCTCTATCAGAGCACGAGCCGATTTAGGAAATGATTTGGTCGATGGCCGAGATCCACCCGATGCAAGTAAAAAAATCAGAACAAAAGAGGGCAAGGCATGAGTTTGCATCTAGTCATCTTTCCTATACTCATTCCAATGATTGGCGGATTGCTATTGCTTCTTCCCCCTTTTACCGGACCTGAGCGCTACAACTATAGGCGCGCCGGGTCTATATTCCTTGTTCTAATCCAATTAGCCTGCGCAATTTTGCTCATGTACACAGTTCAAAAAGATGGCGGGTTAATGTATGCCGTTGGAGATTGGAAAGCGCCCTTCGGTATCATCTTATATGCGGACTTGTTGTCATGCATGATGGTGCTATTAACTAGCTTTTTGGGTTTAGCGGTTATTTTATATTCATGTTCCGGGACCGACAGAGAGGGAAAGTATTTCCATCCTCTTCTACATTTTCAATTGTTGGGTATATATGGGGCGTTTTTAACCAACGACTTATTTAATTTATTTGTATTCTTCGAAGTACTGCTGATTGCCTCTTATGCCTTGATTATTCATGGTGGTGGCAAGCATAGAACAGCAGCTAATATTCATTACGTCATTTTGAACCTAATTGGTTCTAGCTTATTTCTGTTCGCATTAGGTACTCTTTACGGCGTAACTGGGACTTTAAATATTGGCGATATGTCATTACGCGTAGCTCAATTAACGCCAAGTGAGCAACTAATAGCACAAGCAGGAGCCGCTCTTATGCTTGTGGTATTTGGTTTAAAGTCTGCAATGTTACCACTGCATTTTTGGCTACCGCAGACATACTCAGTCGCGAGTGCACCCGTTGCCGCTTTATTTGCAATTATGACCAAAGTGGGCGTTTACTGCATTTTTAGGGTCTACACCGTTGTATTCGGTGATCAAGCTGGAGATTTAGCAAACGTAATGCACGCATGGGTATGGCCATTGGCCTTATTGACCATTGTGGCAGGAAGCGTAGGTGCGCTTGCAAGCACCAACCTGCGCGTATTAGTAAGTAACTTAGTGGTTGTTTCAGTGGGCACGCTTTTATTGACTTTCGTAATTGATACGCCCGAGGCAACTTCTGCTGGTTTCATGTATTTAATACACAGTACATTAATATGTGCAGCCTTATTTCTTATTGCTGATATGCTTGGGCAGCAAAGGGGTAAAGCGCATGATTATTTCGTGATCGCTCGTAAACTCAAACAACAAACACTGCTCGGCGTGCTATTCATGGTCGCTGCAATGTCAGTAGCTGGTCTTCCGCCATTTTCAGGATTTTTAGGCAAACTGGTTATTTTACAATCTGCTGATGTCGGTCATTACCGTATATGGGTTTGGTCACTTATATTAATTTCTAGTTTGATCACCATCGTTGTGTTGTCGAGAGCAGGCAGCACCTTATTTTGGCGTTCTAAAGCAAACAACGACACAGATGAATCTACGCATGTCTCAAAATGGCAATTGAGTGGAGCATTACTCTTGCTAAGCGCATCACCAATTCTTAGTCTATTTGGCGCGAGTGTTATCGACTATACTAATAGTGCCGCTTTACAAATGCACAACATCGACTATTTACTTGAAGTAATTAAGTTAACGGGGAACACGCCATGAGCTTAACTAACCGTTTATTTCCGATGCCACTTCATAGTGTGCTCTTGCTGGCGGTATGGCTAATGCTCAACGGTACACTTAGTCTAGGCCA
>CBFHTO010000052.1:0-26640 GCA_965658765.1 Glaciecola sp.
GATTTGCCAATTTGTGAAAAATTATTTAAGAGCATTGATACCTCTCGTACTCGCGTAATCTTGTTAGGCGACCCCGCTCAGTTACCCTCAGTAGACGTAGGCAATATCCTCGCCGAACTGACACCATCTGTCGCTAACCAATTTAGTACTGAAACGCAAAACCTTATTAAGCAATACATTTCATGGAAAAGTGATGGGGGTGATGTAAAAGATAACAGAAAAGACACTCAAGACTTCTGCGTAACCTTGCAACAAAATTATCGCTCAGTACCAAAAATTAATGCTTTTGCTACTAGCCTAAACCAAAACTATAGCTCTCGCAGTGAGAGTTATCATTCAATAAAGCTGACACTTGATGCGCTGCATGCAGAACACCATCACAAACTAAACACTACAATAAATCGCTACAACTCGGTCTGCTCTCATCTGTACACACTAAAACAAGATCAACTTGACGATGCAATAAGGCGAGATTTCGAAGTAGCACGCGACCAATTACTTAAATTATGGACGCAGACGTTTATAGCGCCTATACATTCCTGTAGTAGCGCACGAGAGGCTCTTAGTCTTTTAAAGCAGTCGAGGATACTTTGTGCAATAAAAATGGGCGTAAATGGGGTTCATGCCATTAATCATTATATTGATGACTATTTTTTGTGTTCGTCTTTTCAATATTCAGAACCTAGTGAGATATCAAAACGCCATTCAAAGTATAAATCTGAACACTATAAAGGCCGACCTATCATTATTATGCAGAACGACCATGAAACAGGTCTACAAAACGGTGATATTGGGCTTATATGGCCCAATGAAGATGGCACCCTAAAAGCCTTTTTTGAATTTACCGGTAATGACAACAATGGCTACAAACCAATCTCAATTCAGCGATTACCTCAACACGAATGCGCCTACGCAATGACAGTACACAAATCTCAAGGTAGCGAATTCGACAAAGTATTACTGGTTTTGCCGACGCATTCAGGGAGAAGTGTTTACAAAGAGTTGATTTTCACTGCAGTGACTAGGGCTAGAGAAAACTTTGCACTTGCCGGTTCAATGGAGGTTTTACTCGATGGATTGAACACCTCAAATAAAAGAGACAGTGGCTTAAGACGCGCGTTCCGAAACAAAGTCTGAATCAACGTACTGATTGCGACCCAATTCTTTTGCTTTATATAGGCGCTCATCGGCACTTGAAATTAGACTACTCAATGTAGTGTCTGGTGTAGCATGACAACTAACCACCCCCATACTAAATGTGATCTGGTGAAAATCAGGCAAGCCCTGTATTTTTGAATGTTTCAATTCATCAGAAATACGATTAAAAATATTGTCTATTCGCTGACCATCGCAATCTTGTAATACTGCTAGCCACTCTTCGCCACCATAACGACCGAAGGCATCAGAATTACGAAAAGATCTCTTACACGCCTCAGCAAAACATACGAGAACCTTATCTCCAGTCTCATGACCATAATTGTCGTTTACACGCTTAAAGTGATCGATATCAATCAAGATTAGCGTCAATTCCTTGCCAGTAAATCTCGATTTATCAAGCATTTGTGTTGCTCGTTCAATAATCGAACGCCGGTTTCTTACTTTAGTCAGAGGATCCTCAAGAGACATTAGCTTAAATTCTTTACGAAGCGACATCTGCTTTAAGGTAAACACTATGACTAATAACAATATAATTATAACCATTAGCAACATCAGTAAAAACCAATTACTCTTCTGTTTTTGTTGGGTAATCAATTGCTGATTAAGATCGTTTTTTTCAGTTAAGAGAGCATTTTCAGCCTCTTTTAGTTCGGTATCGAATTCAATCCTAAAACGCTCAAGTTCACTCTGATTTTCTTGGTCTTTTATTTTTAAGAGCAGCTCGTTGGACGCAGCTAAATCGTCATAAGCAGCCTTAAAATCTTGTTTTTGATAAAAAAGCTTGCTCTGAAGTTTAAGGTGTTCATATTCTTGTTCGAGTGTTTGAAAGCCTACTTTCAAATTTTTACTTTTTTGTAAACTTTGTTCCGCTAAACTAATGTTTCCTAATTCTATGGCAGCTTCAGCAATACCGTTCAACGTACCCATTTGAATGCGTGTCGCATTTGTGCTTTCAAAAATCGGCTCATTTTCTTGATATAACAATAAAGCGCTTTCCCACTTACCTTGCCTAGCAAAGCAATCTGCAATAATAATATTTGCCCAAGCAACGCCTATTTCATCATTAATCGCTTTGCTCGCATTGATTGATGACTTAGCGTAAGAAATAGCCGTATCACACTTATCTAATTGCTCGAAACCTTTTGCAAGGTTATATAAGATGATTGATTCACCAAATTGATCGCCTTGCTCTCGTATGAACACAAGCGCTTTTTCGTAATATTGAATCGACATTTCACTCTTGTTTATTCCGTTATAAAGATTGCCAAGAGCAACTAGGGACGATGCTGAGCCCGGTGCATCCCCTTGCTGAACATAAAGTTGATAGGCTGATTTTAAATTATCAATCGAATTTACATAGTCTTCTAGTACAGAATGACTACGCCCAAGTTGTTGCAGTACATCCGCTTTTAAAAGAGGGTCAACTATGGAGCTTAAAGATGTCTTTAGTTTGGCTTGGGTGTCTGGAATTAAAGAGTCTTGCCCTTTTCCTGTTACCAGATTCAATTCAATAATATCGAGGCGCACGCGCATCTCTTGATAAAGCTCATAATTATCTTCGTCTGGCACAATGGAATCAGCAAGCAAAGTAGTTTCTGTAAATAGCTGCTCTATCGTTGTGAAATCTTCCATAGACGTTAATATATTCATCATAACAATCTTGCTTTGTACTTGAGCGCTTATCCATTGCTCATCTTTTGCTAATTTAGCTATGCGCTCTAGCTTTTGGAGAATGTCTACGGGTTTTTTGTATGGCTCGTCTGACAATTGTTTAATATAAGTATTCATAGTGGCTTCATCTCTGAACACATGATTTTCAAACTTTTCGTCTAATTTAAGGTTTGGCTCAATGGCAAGGCTTACCGCGCTGATAAGACAGAGCAGCAGTGGGAAAAAAAACTTCATACGCTGGACACAGAGCGCTTTCAATCGTTTGATACCTTTTACTATTTCAAAATTCAGAGGAGTGGCGAGTTTAGATAATATTTCATTTTTACCCTCATTTAAGTATAAAAATTTTTAATCAGTTATATTTTCAAACAAAAAGGAAACGACTTGGTGAAATTCAGCAATTAGACTAAAGTTAGATGTCATAATTACCTTTCAAAACGTATCATCTTCACCATCTAAAAATCAGGCAAGTTATTAAAAAATAGTATATTTTTTGTTAACGCCGCATGAAATTCACAGTCTGGAAAATCGGTCATTTATTCAAACTCAATTACCCATGTGAAATTCAATCCACCAAACCGGAAACATTGAAAATGGACACAAAGACGTTCTTTATGCGTTTTATTGGCGCATTATTGTTATCACTAAGTCCCGCTGCGTTTGCATCTTCAGGAGAACTCGACATCACTATGTCTGCTGCAAGTATCGCCTGTATCGTTATTTTTACCTTTGCGTATATTCTAGTCATCTTAGAAGAGAAAATTCATCTAGCAAAATCAAAACCAGTACTCGTTGCTGCAGGCATAATTTGGATTTTAATTGCCTACCAATATTCAGTTCAAAATATGTCTGAAGCAAGTACCGAGGCTTTCCGACATGCTTTACTTGAATTTTCTGAACTCATGTTATTCCTATTGGTTGCCATGACGTATATCAATGCTCTTGA
Source organism: Glaciecola sp. (assembly GCA_965658765.1). Lineage (GTDB taxonomy): Bacteria > Pseudomonadota > Gammaproteobacteria > Enterobacterales > Alteromonadaceae > Glaciecola. The sequence goes on from CBFHTO010000052.1 coordinate 3,776, forward strand.
AGAACGCCGTTTGTTTGATGGGCTTCGTGAGTGGATGGTTCAAAAGGGATTCAGCTACAAACAACTATTTTGGATCAGTGGCGCGTTAGCATTCTTTATCTCGCCTATCGCCGACAATTTAACCACTGCATTATTGCTTTGTGCAGTGGTAATGAAAGTCGCTGGCGGTGACAAAAGGTTTATTTCGATGTCTTGTGTCAACATCGTCGTTGCAGCAAATGCGGGCGGAGCATTTAGCCCGTTTGGCGACATTACAACCTTAATGGTATGGCAAGCAAACGTTATTGAATTCACAGAATTTTTAACCCTATTCTTCCCATCTCTTGCCAGCTACTTGATCCCCGCTGTGATTATGTCATTTTACGTTGAAAGCAAAAAACCGAATAATGCAGGTGAAGAAGTAGAATTAAAGCGCGGTGCACTGCGCATATTAACGCTTTTCTTATTAACGATAGCGACCGCGGTAATACTTAAAACCCTGTTCGGTCTGCCACCAGTTTTAGGTATGATGATGGGACTTGGCTATTTACAATTCTTTGGCTATTTCTTACGTCAAACACTTCCAGGATCACTTGCCCGTAAAAAAGCACTTGCTGAACGCGATGGTGATCTCCAAAAACTTAACCGTCTTGGTTCGGTTGTACCTTTCGATGTGTTTAGCCGTGTAAGTCGAGCAGAATGGGACACATTATTGTTCTTCTACGGAGTCGTAATGTGCGTTGGGGGACTTGGATTTATCGGTTACTTATCTATTATGTCTGACGTCTTATACAATGGTTGGAACGCAACAGGTGCGAACATTACGCTAGGTGTTATTTCAGCAGTCATCGATAACATCCCAGTAATGTTTGCAGTGCTTACTATGATGCCAGAAATGTCACATGGCCAATGGTTATTAATAACGCTTACGGCAGGTATCGGGGGAAGCCTACTTTCAATCGGCTCTGCTGCAGGCGTTGCCCTTATGGGTCAAGCCCGCGGTTACTATACCTTTATGGGACATCTAAAGTGGACACCTGCAATTGCCCTCGGGTACGCAGGGGGTGTTGGCCTTCACTTGTACATAAATGCGAGTTTGTTTTAATGAATTCACTTGCGGAGTCACTTTTTTGTTCTCAAGCATCTTAGCCGCTTTTTAGTATGTATAAAACGGTGACTTCCCATCATTACGAACACGCTTTAAAAACAATCAGCAAAACAAACTGACATAGATGTTAGTGCTTCTTAGCGAAGCACTAACAATATAATCCAAGCAACATAAGGCATTAATGCAAAAACGACTAAAACACCTAAGTTTGCCAGCATTTGCCACCAGTTAAATGTGTCGATTACAGCGATATCGTTGTTCATAATTAATCTCCAAATTTTGTCTACATAAATAGTTACTTTCCATAAGTACTCTGCAATGTGAATGCCAATACTTAAAAACCGATAAGATACTGTAATATATAGACTTTATCGGGATTCTATGACTTTTCATTTTTTAAATGCCAATACTGTCTTAGATTTTGCCAAAACTGGCAAATGGCAACGCTAATAAGACTTAGCATTCCTTATTGAGCTTGCTATTTTCCTCACCCTTCATTGCCCAAATCAAATTTTTAACCACTTGGATTTTGTGTGATTCTGCATAACTGTATTTCTTTGCTGTTCTCACCTACATTAACCAATACAGATCTCATATTTATCTCTATCTATACTCAGCCAAAGTAAGCTGCTGATTTTAATTAAAAAGAATAATCTTGATAACTTATCTTAGTAGACGAGTCCGCTATAGAGTAGAGTGTAGAGAAAGTGTTTACGATTTCTATAGTCGCTAAAGTTATACAACGACTACTTTGATGCATCATTCAAAACTAAAGGTGATAGACGCTCTCATGTTGCAAATTAATGGCTCGAATAGGTGGTTTAAATGAATAATAAGTTAAGTAGTTCGATCAAAAGGACACTGTGTCTTTTTCTTTCAATATTCGCGTTTGCGGGATGTAAACATACTACTGGTTATCAAAACACGGACACCATATCAAATATAGGGACGCGATTAGATACCTTAATAGTAAATGGGCTTGTGTACACAGGAGATAATATTGCACCTACTCAAAAAGTTATTGGCTTAAAGGGTAAGCGCATTGCATATATAGGTACTGATTACCCAAAAAATATGACATTCAAAAGAACGATTGACGCTAGAGGATATTGGGTGATGCCTGGCTTTATTGATCCTCATACCCATAGTTTAAGTGATTTAAAATCTAAGGATAAGCGCTTTAATCTAAACTATTTAACTCAAGGTGTAACCACTGTTTTTGTTGGCAATGATGGCGAGGGTACGCCATCTGTAAATGACTTATTGAACACCTTCGAAACAAATGGGATAGGAACCAATGTAGGCGTATTTGTAGGTCATGGAGCAGTTAGAAAAATGGTTATGGGGCGAGAAAATAGGCAACCTTCAAAATCAGAACTTAAAGACATGAAAACCCTTATTGATCAGGCAATGTCTCAAGGCGCATTTGGTTTATCTACCGGTTTATTCTATGTCCCAGGTATTTATGCAGAGACGACAGAAGTTATAGAGCTGTCTAAAGTCGCTGCAAAACATGGCGGTATTTATGAAAGCCATATAAGAGACGAGAGTAGCTATACTATCGGTTTAAATGCCTCTATAGCTGAAGTACTTGAAGTTGCAGAAAAAGCCAATATTCCAGTTCATATTGGACATATAAAAGCTTTAGGAGTGGATGTTTGGGGACAAAGTAAAGACGTTATAAATATGGTCGAAAAAGCCCAAAGAAATGGTTTAAAAGTGACGGCTGATCAATATCCTTGGCAAGCATCGAGCACAAAGCTGCAAAATACCACCATCCCAAGGTGGGCATTAGAAGGAGAAGAATCACAAATACAATCTAGGCTGAACGATGCCACTTTGTTACCTCGAATAAAACAAGCTATTAAAGAAAACATACGCCGTAGAGGCGGCCCTGACTCCTTATTAATAGTGACGACTCCACATTCAGAGTTAGTAGGAAAAACCATCAAAGACTTGAGTAATCAATGGCAAATTAATCCAGTAGAAACCGTTTTAAGAGTTTTGCGAAAAGGCGTTGTAGAAAACTCTACTCGTGTCGCTTCTTTTAATATGAATCAAGATGATATCCATGCTTTTATGGTTCAACCGTGGGTAATGACATCATCTGATGGCACTGATGGCCACCCAAGGAAATATGCAAGCTATCCTGAAAAATACACTACCTATGTTCTTGGCCAAAAACTTATGCCAGTACACACATTTGTTTATAAATGCTCGGGATTAGTGGCTGATACTTTAAATATCAAAAAACGTGGGTATTTGAGAGAAGGATATTACGCAGATATTTCCATTATTGCTCCTGACTCTTACGCCCCCAAAGCTAACTTTGAAAAATGGAATCAATTGGCCGAAGGCGTAGTTTACCAATGGGTAAACGGGGCGCTTTCTATTGAAAATAGTAAATATGTTAATAGCCTTTCTGGAGAGGCTATTAGACTGAATGAAGAATAGTTCAAGCAAGTGCTAGATAAACCACATCAGTGCATCAATAAAAAAACGGGATCCTTCGAGATCCCGTTTTCGTCTCTGCCGCATCAGTCAGCCTAAATAGCTTAGCTAATATCGCATAGCATGTTCATTAAATATCTCTTAACAACTCTTCAACAGCGGTTTTTAACTGAGGGTCTACGCCCTTTGCCTTATAAGCAGGCGGATTGAATACCTCAATATCAGGTTGAGCGGGGGTGAAGTCCATATTTGCCCCTGACTCTTTGACCCACCATCCTCTGAATGGCATGCGCACAATAGAGCCATCTACAAGACGACGCGCTCCAGTACTTATTACTGCACCAAAAGTCGGTCTGCCGACTAACTTGCCAATGCCGAGCGCTTTGTATGCATGAGAAAAAATTTCTGCATTTGAATAACTATTTTCGTTACTCATCGCGATTGAGGGTTTTGTCCAAGCAGAAAGGGGCAAACGCTCAGAGAACGGATAAGCATTTTTAAATTTAGGATGTTCTTCGCTTAAATCGCTAGCGGCGCCTCTTGGTATGGTATACGCATGTTGTTTCACATTAAGTACCGCCATTAAATAATCTGTCGTCCAACCGCCACCATTGTAGCGAACATCAATAACATACCGTCTTTACCGTATCCTGCGGCCATTAATTCTCGCTCGAATCGTTCAAAACTACTCCAATTCATACCTCTAATATGTAAGTAGCCCAAACGACCATTAGAATATTCTTCAGTCAATCGTCGACGCTCTTCTACCCAGTCATCATAAAGCGCATTGCTCAAGCTATCTGTAGGCCAAATCACAAGCTCTTTATCTTCGCCACCACGTTTGATCCCCAACAAAACAGGTTGATTCACTTGATTATTAAATATTTCATAAACGTTTGTTTCAAGTACTGAGCGCTGATTTACAGAAACCAACAAATCACCTTCCATTAGCTGACTTTCGCTTTTAGATGCTGGGCTACCTGGCAACACAGAAACAACTTTCAAGCCGTCTTTGATAGGCATAAACTCAGCACCTATTCGCCCTGTTGTAGTTGACTGCGTTTGCTTTTGATTTTCACCACGATACAAGCCCATATGACTTGCATTTACTTGGCCTAGCATAAGGTTAAATATGTATTGAAAGTCCTCCTTTGTAGATGCCTTCAATGCAAGCGGCTCATATTTCTCGCGCAAAGCGTCCCAATCGTTGCCATGAAATTTAGGGTCATAAAATCCTTGATTTAAGGCTTGCCATGCTTCAGCGAAAATTTGCTTTCTTTCTGCTAAATGTTCTACGCTCTGCTGAGACCGAACCGCTAGCCTTTCTGTTTTATCACTTTTTGTATTGACCATCACTAAGTCTCCGAAACCGGTCAAAGCATAGAGATGCTTCCCGTCATCACTAAGGCTAAGTGCACGAGGTCGCTGGTCACCTGTAATGACGGTCTTTTTGTCTTCTCCATCCCACTTTATTTTGTATAAGTTACGGTCTATTTCGAAGTTCTGGCGGCCCGAGCCCCCAATTGCGTAATAAATATGCTCGCCTTTTTTATCGAACATTAATTCAGACTCATTACCTGCAAATCTTGTTACTTGCTCTAAGCGTTTATAAATGCCGTCTAAGTCAATTTGCATTTTGATTTCAGCGGTTTTTTCAGTCGCGTCTTCTTCATCGGAGGCATCCTCTGCATCTCCTTCTTCTGAGGAATTATCGTCGTCTTTTTTCTCTGGTTTTTCTGGCTTTTTGGGCTTGTCTAACTTATCTTCCCTCTCCCACTCAGCTTTTGATTTTTCCCAGTCACTCTCTTTAAGCCAAGCAAACCAAATATCATCGTCACCATTGTTTCTCATTGAAACAAACCCAAGTTTTGAACCATCCGGACTCCAAACAGGGTTCGAGTCATAGCGTGGATGCATACTGACATTAACCGGTTCAATAGAGTTATCAACTGGGTGGATAAACACTTCTTCATTGAAGCTTAAGTCAGTTTTTGAATAGGCTAACCAATTGCTATCGGGCGAAAATGTTACGCCATTTGGGGACGCCCATCCATCTAATAAGACTTGCTGATTTTGTAAAACTAAACCATCACTAAGCTCTGCACTCAAAAGCTTTCCATTGCCTTGTAAATAAACTAATTTTTCGCCATTTGGCGAAACAATCGGGTTGCTTTCAGAAAGCTTGGTACTGGTTAGCTCAGTGACCTTATGTTTCATCGAGATGAATAAGTTGCTTTCATCTTCATCTGCTGAAGTCAATGCAAACAGATCGTTTTGACCGTTTCGGTCAGAAATAAATAACAAGGTTTTATCGTTTAACCAAGTTACATCACGGTCTCTCGCAGCACCGGTGGTAAGACGGACACTGCGCTTGTCTTCTTTATCATTTCGCGTCACATAAATATCACCACGAAGTACGTAGGCGGATAATTTACCGTCTGGTGAAACTGAATACTCAGAAAGTTGGTTGGTGACCATTTTATTTGTGACAGGGTCAAAGCGGAAGTCACTCGCAACATTTATATCTAGTAAAGTCGAGTTCTTTCCCTCGTCCTTCATTAACACAACTTTATCTGCAGCTTGATAAACTAATTCATCGGCTGATTTAGAAATACTGAAGTGTTCCACGCCGAACTGTTTTTCGTCAGTGACTTGCGTGGCTTTTCGCCCCAATCGCTGCTTATGAACGTTATATTTACCACTTCGAGATGAAATAAAATACAGTTCATTATCACTGGACCAACGCGGCATAAAATCATTGCCATCAAAATCAGTAATTTGTTCATAGCGGTCATCATCTACATGATAAATCCAGATATTTCGGTTGGCTGGGCCTCTGTAGTCTTCTCGCGAAATACGACAGGTACCACGAACAAACGCTATTTTTTCCCCGTCGGGGGACACCACTGCTTGAAACCCAAGCGCATCCATAAATCGCACTTCAGTCCCATTGCCTTGGCTCGGCACGCTGAGAACTTCCCATTCTCTTTCGACTTGAGCGTAAAGCCTGCGGCTATTGAATAATACTTGTCCATCTTCAGTGAAGCCTGTCACGATATCGCTGGCGCTATGATAGGTTAAACGACTAGGACGACCACCCTCTTTTGGCATAATAAAAACATCGCTATTGCCGAAGCGGTCGCTAGAAAATGCAATGTTATCACCATCAGGAGACCACATTGGGTTTCGCTCATATCCTTCGTGTATCGTTAGTCGGTTTGCTCGACCACCATCACTACTTACCGTCCATATATCGCCCTGGTAAGAAAACGCAATTGAAGTGCCATCAGAGTTTATTTCGGGTTGTAAAATAAGCGGAGAGGATTCATCGCTTGCAACCGCGCCTGTGGCAACGGTAATTAGCAAAGCTGAGACTAGACTTCTCATGTTGTATACCTTTTGTGTCGTCGTTATTATTAGTTATTAATTTTAGAGTTCACTTTGATGTTAGTTACAGAAGTAAGGAACATTACTTAAAATGTTTTGCACTTATAAATTACTTACGGGCGCCTTCGCAAAAAGCACATTTGATATGTGAACTCTGCTTTTTGTTTCAAATTCAGCCTTCGTATTTGTTGACTGAGATGTAAAAAAGAACGAGCCTTTAAGGCCCGTTCTGGAAATAAATACTTAATTGATGGATTAATTTGACAGTTCGTCCAAGTTCCTAACACCCATGTTATAAAGTGTGAATCCGTAGATATCAGCTACCTGCTCTATCGTTTTACTTATTGGTGTGCCCGCTCCATGCCCTGCGTCTGTTTCGATGCGTATAAGTGTTGGATTTTCACCGGTCTGATTAGCTTGAAGCATCGCAGCAAACTTAAACGAGTGCGCCGGTACCACTCGGTCATCATGATCTGCTGTAGTCACCATCGTAGCAGGGTACTCTACGCCTGATTTGACGTTATGAACCGGTGAATATGCCTTTAGATACTCGAACATTTCTTTGCTTTGTTCAGATGTTCCATAGTCATACGCCCAGCCAGCGCCAGCAGTAAACGTATGATAACGAAGCATATCTAGAACACCAACAGCTGGCAAAGCAACAGCAGCAAGTTTGGGTTTCTGAGTCATTACAGCGCCGACTAGCAATCCACCGTTAGACCCTCCTCGAAGCGCTAAATAATCGCTCGAAGTATACTTTTCATCAATCAAGTACTCTGCGGCGGCAATAAAATCATCAAAGACATTCTGCTTTTGCATTTGGGTACCAGCCTTGTGCCAGGCTTTTCCATACTCGCCACCACCTCTTATATTTGGCACGGCGTAAATACCCCCAAGATCTAACCATGCAGCCACGGTAGAACTGAAGCGAGGATTTAAACTCACGTTGAAACCGCCATAGCCATATAAGATAGTTGGGTTTTTGCCATTCAACTCGGTATCTTTGTGATGCGTAATGATCATTGGCACGCGCGTACCATCTTTCGATGAATAAAACACCTGCTTTGAAACAAAGTCCTGTCCCTCAAAAGCTGTGTCGGGCTTAAAGTGCAGAGACGTTTCACCGCTTTGAATATCAAGTTTGAAGCTTGAACTTGGCGTAATGTAATTGGTAAACGTAAAATAGGTTTCTGTTGCGTCTTTCTTGGCTGAGAACCCCCCTGCACTGCCGATTCCCGGCAAAGAAATTTCTCGTATGCGTTCACCTTCTAAATTAAATTGGTAAACTTTCGATATGGCATCGACCATATATTCCGCAAAAATAAATCCCCCTGCAGAACTGGGATCCAGTACATGCTCAGTTTCTGATATAAAGTCTTGCCAGTTGCTCATGTTTGGCTGCTTTCCGTCAACAACCACTACTTTATTGTTCGGTGCACCTTCGTTGGTTTCTAAAAACAGACGATCACCATCATTCATAATCATTGATACGTCGCTTACAATATTTTCTTTTACGAGCTTCCATGCACTATTTTTGTCTGTTAAGTCTTTTAAATAGGCACGATTTCCGGAAGTCGAATTTGCAGCACTCACGAACAACCAACGGTTGTCGTCAGATACTTGAGCTCCTACGTAACGATGTTTTTCATCTTCTGTGTGTCCAAAAATTTTGGCATCGTCAGACTGATTTGAACCAATTTTGTGGTAATAAAGCTTGTGTTGGTCAGTTTTAGCGCTCAGTTCAGACCCATCTGGCTTATCGTAACTTGAGTAGTAAATACCTTCATTTTTGTACCATTGCATTCCGCTAAACTTAACATCAATAAGTTTTTCGCCTACTAATTCAAGCGTATTGGTATCGATAAAATAAATTTCACGCCAATCACTACCGCCTGTTGATGTTTGATAAGCCGCGATTGAACCATCTTCCGAAAAGCTTAAACCTGCAAGAGATACTGTGCCATCCTCACTAAATGTATTTGGATCGATAAAAACTTCCGCTTCGCCTTCGGCCCTTTGTCGATAAACTATGCTTTGATCTTGCAAACCGTCGTTCTTATAAAAATAGACATAATCTCCTTCTTTGAATGGCGCAGACACACGCTCATAGTTGATTCTATCTTTCACGATTTTTTCGATTTCGTCTCGGTATGGAATACTAGACAAATAACTTTGCGTCGTCTTATTTTGACTTTTTACCCACATTTCAGTTTCTTTACTGCGGTCATCTTCTAACCAGCGATAAGGGTCTGGAACTTGTTCACCAAAATAAGAATCTACCACCTCAACCTGCTTTGTTTCCGGATATTGTAAGCTTGTCTTCATTGTACTTTCTGTCTTTTCTTCTGTTTGAACTGCATTGTCAGAGGGTTTTGGCTGGCATCCACTTAGTACACCCACGGCTATGATTGCGCAAACGCTTAGGCTTAGGCTTAGTGATTTTTGGTTAAAATTTTGGTTCATTGAAACACCCATATTCTGTCATTGTTGTTTTATTCTAATTGACTAATTGCAAGCACATCGCTCAAGATATAAGAATTCAATATGAATACATAACACGTTAAATGTAAAAGATATTTAATCTCGCTTATCCTGTTAGTTGCGAAAGCAAATAATATAGTAACTACGTAGGTTTTCAAATTTGGGACAGAATTTGTTTATACATTTCCTTTATTTGTGAACCAATGCTTTGATATTAACTTATTAGATTTACTTAATTTAGGAAGCTTAAAACATTAATGAAAATTCCCTCGTTTATGGTGATATTAATTACCTCGGCACTATTGCTATTTAGCTCGCTGGCTCACGCTTCAGGTTCAAAAATACAATGGCATCTATATCTTATAGGTATCACTTTGATATCGTTCACAGCCGCTTATTTCATCACGATCCGCAAAAAGGACATTGAAAATACTGGCTTAAAAATTATGGTTGGCGGTATATATTTTTGGGTAATAACCTTTATTCAGTTGGCGCTACTTGGCGTCCTTTACGCAATTTTTTAGCGCTTTAGTAAAATACACACCACCACACTTACCGATAGGATATTAGTTCTTAACGATGGTAAATTTGTACCGTTACCTCATAAAAAAACCCACCTTAATGGTGGGTTCTTAAAAAGACTGAATGTTGCGGCTGATGAAATATTATCCCTCTAGCTGCCCCAACAATTTGTCTATACTGGCTTTTGCGTCACCATAGTACATACGAGTGTTGTCTTTATAAAACAGCGGATTCTCGATACCAGAATAACCTGTACCTTGACCACGTTTCGAAACAAACACTTGTTTTGCTTTCCATACTTCAAGTACAGGCATGCCTGCAATCGGTGAGTTTGGATCTTCCTGTGCAGCAGGGTTAACGATGTCGTTAGACCCTATCACGATAACGACGTCTGTCTCTGGAAAATCATCATTGATTTCGTCCATCTCCAGCACAATATCGTAGGGTACTTTTGCTTCTGCCAGTAACACGTTCATGTGCCCAGGTAAACGACCCGCTACAGGGTGAATAGCAAAGCGCACTTCTTTACCCTTTGCTCTTAAACGCTTAGTCAATTCACTCACTGACTGCTGTGCTTGAGCAACTGCCATGCCATAGCCAGGCACAATTACAACGCTATCAGCCTCATCTAAGGCACTTGCAACACCATCAGTATCAATCGCAATCTGTTCGCCTTCTACTTCCATAGCGGGCCCCGTAGTATTACCAAACCCACCTAAAATAACGGACACAAACGAACGGTTCATTGCTTTACACATAATGTAAGACAATATAGCACCTGATGACCCAACTAGCGCGCCGACAACAATAAGCAAGTCGTTGCCCAAGGAGAAGCCGATTGCAGCTGCAGCCCAACCAGAGTAACTATTAAGCATAGATACAACTACCGGCATATCTGCACCACCAATCCCCATTATTAGGTGATAACCAATGAAGAATGCTACAAGTGTCATTACGATAAGTGTCCACATGCCAGAGCCATTCAAAAAGGCAAACAACAGCAGTAAGCTGAACGCTGATGCACCAGCATTAAGGAAATGACCGCCAGGTAACTTTTCAGCCTTCGAAGTAACTTTGCCAGCCAACTTGCCAAATGCTACCACCGAACCAGTAAACGTCACCGCACCGATGAAAATACCTAAAAATACTTCTACTTGTAGAATAGTTTGTTCAACAGAGTCTTTCTTAGCAAGTAAGGCTGCAAAGCCTTCAAGTGAAATACGATCGATGGCAGACATCGCCAATACACGCTCAAGTTCAATGTAAGCATTAAAACCAACAAAGACAGCCGCTAAGCCGACCAATGAATGCATTGCTGCAACTAACTGAGGCATTTCCGTCATCTGGACTTTCTTTGCCACGTAAAAACCAATCACACCACCTGCCGCAATTAAAATTGCTGACAATACCCATAGACCTTTTCCTGGGCCAATTAGCGTTGCAATAACCGCAAGCGTCATGCCTGCAATGCCGTACCAAACAGCTCGTTTCGCACTTTCCTGACCAGACAATCCGCCTAGAGATAAAATAAATAATACTGCTGCAGCAACGTATGCTGCGGTTGTTAATCCGTAATCCATGATCAAATCCCCTTAAGATTTCTGGAACATGGCAAGCATGCGTCGCGTGACTAGGAAACCACCGAATATGTTAATTCCGGCCATAAATATCGATAAACTCGCGAGCAATATAACGAGCCAGGAGCCTGAGCCTACCTGCATCAATGCACCAAGGATAATGATAGAGGAAATCGCATTTGTTACTGCCATCAATGGCGTATGCAGTGAGTGACTTACGTTCCAAATGACCTGAAAACCCACAAAAACCGCTAATACAAACACAATAAAGTGTTGCATAAAGCTTGCCGGAGCAAAATATCCCGTTACTAGTAACAACAAGGTACCAATTGATAACAAACTTACTTGGTTTTTGGTCGCTTGTTTGAAATCAGCAATTTCTTTCGCTTTGATTTCTTCAGGCGTTGGCTCTTTTACTTCTGGTTTTTTCTGAGCCGCAATTGCTTTCACTTTTGGCGGTGGTGGCGGGAAGGTGATTTCACCATCAAAGGTCACAGTCGCCCCTCTGATAACATCATCTTCCATATTGTGATTCACTTCACCGTCTTTCTCTGGAGTGAGGTCGGTCATCATGTGACGGATATTAGTAGCATATAAGCTACTTGCTTGAGACGCCATTCGAGATGCGAAATCAGTATATCCGATAATAGTCACGCCATTATCAGTCACGATCTTTTCGTCTTTTACCGTTCCTTCCGCATTACCACCTCGTTCAGCAGCAAGGTCAACGATAACAGAACCTGGCTTCATCGCCTCGATCATGTCTTTTAGCCAAAGTTTGGGGGCATCACGGTTTGGAATAAGTGCAGTTGTAATAACGATGTCTATTTCAGGCGCTAATTCTCTGAATTTGGCCAATTGCGCTTCTCTAAATTCAGGTGAAGACACACTGGCGTACCCACCAGTAGTGGCACCGTCTTCTTGTTCTTCTTCAAAATCGAGATAAACAAATTCAGCGCCCATACTTTCAACTTGTTCAGCCACTTCTGGACGAACGTCAAAAGCATAAGTTACTGCGCCTAATGAGGTAGAAGTACCAATCGCAGCAAGACCGGCAACACCTGCTCCAACCACCAGTAATTTAGCGGGTGGTACTTTACCTGCCGCGGTTATTTGACCTGTAAAGAATCGACCAAAATTGTTACCCGCTTCAATAACAGCTCGGTAACCGGCAATGTTTGCCATAGAGCTCAATGCATCCATTTTCTGAGCACGGGATATACGAGGCACCATCTCCATTGCAATGACATTAGCACCAGCGCTCTTAGCCTTTTCCATCCCTTCTTCATTACCAGCCGGATTGAAAAAAGAAATTAACGTTTTGTCGCTGCTTAAGTATCCGAGTTCATCGCTAGATGGCTGTCGAACCTTCGTTATGATGTCTGCTTTTGCCCATAAATCTTTTGCAGTAGCAATAACCTCAACACCAGCATCGGCGTAAAGCGTATCCGAAAAGCCTGCTTTTTCTCCAGCACCTGATTCAATAGCACAGCTATACCCAAGTTTTTGAAGTTGACGAGCGGAGTCTGGGGTCATCGCAACCCTAGCTTCAGCCTCGAAAGTCTCCTTCGGTGTTCCAATCAACGACATAGTTTTTACCTTAATTTTTATACGAATTCGTTTCGCTGGGGGCTTTTAATCATGTGGACCAAAAGACCTCATCACGGCAACTGTCAAGAATAAAAGGAAAGCAATCGTTTCGCTAATCAACTATGGTCTTACTAATGTAATATTTTGAAATTCTTCGTATTTAAACACGAAAAATGTAAAGAGTTTGACTACAAATGTTGAATTTTTGTTGCATAGTTTATTCCTGACATCGTCATGTCCAATTAACATTTACAATGTATTTACGCTACTTACTCGTATGACTAAAAAACATACATAAGGCTACACCTTTCGAATACTTTGCGTAATTTTCAATCATCAATGTTTACCGATAAATAGATATGATATACCTGTACATTTAACATCCTAAATTTAAAAACATTAAAGACATCAATGCCATTAAACAGATGTTTGGTAATAACTAGGGTATAAGTAAAAAGTATAAGTGGGATATTGATTGACGAAGCAAAAACATCTGTTGATGTTTTTGCTTCGAGACTAAACCGGCAAAATTTATTTCAGATTTAAAATGTCTTTTCCTTGTTTAAAGGTGATATCAACCGGTATACCAGCTTCGCTTAGCTTATCTAAGCTACTTTTTAAGTCAGGTTTTATAAGGCCCATTAAAGCAACAAGGCTACTCACACCTTCGTAATCCCCATCGCCTTGTAAGGTTAGTATTTTATTTGAAAGACTGGTGATTGCTTCGCTCATCTTTTCCATATCAACAAAATATTGCCCTTGAGAATTCTGCGCAAAAGCACCTTGCTCTTGAAAATAGTTGAAGCGGATCATATTCGCCTTTCCATGTGCGCTTGATGCACCGAATCGCACAGAGCGAAAAATACCAGCCATAAACGTCACATAATACTCCTGTAATGTGCCTTCTGATATTTCGCCTTTCTGTAGTAATTGCTCAACCATATACAACCCGAGAATGTCTGCTTTACCTTCTTCTAGCGCAGAAGCATGCTCTTTCAAAGCTCCTCGAACAGTCTGCTCACTACCTAATACTGATTTGATCCCTAAGCCATGCGCTACTTCATGAAACATTGTATTCCCAAAAAACGCGTCAAACGTCACGTTTTGCTGTTGCTCTGGTGCTATTAACACTTCTGCTATTGGGACCATGATATGGTCAAATTTCGCTCTCATTGCATTTTTGAGTTGAAGTCTACGCGTACCTTTTTCAAGCTGAACTTGTTCGTCGTTTGGAAGGTTAATCGCAATTGTCTTGCTACCCGCATTAGAATGGCCAGCATAATAGATGACGTCATAAGCATTTAAATCCGCATCAGTACCCGGCATTTGCGCTTTATACTCTGCAGGTACTGGTAAGCCTCGCTGTAGCTCAGGTAAAAACGCAGCATATTTAGCTAAACGTTCGCTCCAAGCCATGTCCTTTAGCAATACGTAAGATTCAAACGCGGCTCTATAGCCATAGAGTTGATCTTCGTATGTTTCGATCGGACCAATCACTACATCAATTGGATTGTTTTTCATATCCATCCAAGCAAAATCAGACGCTTGGTATTCGTTCGAGAGCAACGCGGTCGCGCGCATTCGAAGGTAGTTAGCAAATTCCATATTACTTGCATATTCAGACGCTTGAATCAGTATGTTCGAGGCTTTACGAAGCTCTGTTTGAAAGACTTTGTTATATGGAACCGCGACTAATGAACCGTCTTTATCTCGCTGTACCATCGAATACAAACCATCTTTATCATCAAAAGATGCACTTTCAAACTCTTCCTTCGTCATGTCTGCGGGGTAAAACTGTGCACCTAGCGGCTTTTCATCAATACCAGATATAAACGGCTCATCGCCATTGAGGCGATCCCAAGGGCCATAATTAACATCCGCAAATTGTTTTACTTTCTGCTCATTGAAACCCTGTAAAAATACCTCTTTATCTTTACCGAAAGCTTGTTTCCAAAAAAGATCATCCATAATTTCAGATGCGTCTATTAGTAACGACAGCATTTGTTTTTGATTGTCGTTATACGCGGATAAATCAGCAGTTAAGGCCACGGGAAAATAAATATCTAAGCGCGACTCAGCGACAGTTAAAGAAGGAGCATTCTCTTTATCTTGCGCTTGTACCATATTTGGCTGTTCGCTTGGCTGAACATCACTCGATGATGTGTCTGGCGCTTTGCTACACGCATTAAGAATGGCAATCGCACTGAGGGATAAAGCAAGTGATGTCAGTTTTTTCATGAAGAATCCTAATATTATTATTTGCGAAACGCTTGGATATAAAATTAATACGCAAATAGTATGCGCGTAAATGCTAAAAGCATCAAATATTTAGTCGTTCATGCAAATCTAAGGACTGTGATCAGTTATCACATGGTGGGAGTTTCCTAATTTAGGAAATAATAGAGTTTTGAAAAAGAAAGAGTGTCCATTGCTCGGACACCCTTCATAAGTCTTAGCGTACTTGGGTAAGACCAAAAACACTCAAGTTCATAAAATAAACTTTCGTCGAGCGAAGAAACAAACAAGTGCCACACTAAAAATACCAAACATTGACGGAGCAGTTACAACTTCAACACCAGCCACGCGCAATAAGTCAGTACCACCATTACCATTTCCGATAAAATTACCGCCAATACCTGTAAACACACTTACATAAGTATAACTTGTATCACTAAGAGCAAAGTAATCAAGGGGGCCAATTAAGCCATTTACACCGGCACTGCCACCATCAGAAACTAGATCAAAGTAGCAAGTATTTAAAGGACATCCGCCGCCCAAAAAGTTAGCGTTATTAGAGCCAACAATCCGTACTTGCTCATTGGGATCAAAGAGGCTGAGCCAAAATCCATTGATAGTGCCATTTGAGGTAAAGGTTAGCCATTCATCGACTTTGTTTGTGTTATCTAACTGTCCCCAATTTGTCTCACTAGGCGAGTTACCATTTCTATGATCGACACCTAAACCATTGTTTAATATATTGCTAGAATTACCAATAGCAGAAACATTTGCTGAAGAAGTGTTTCCTTTATGTCTAATATAAGCCACTACATCTAAGTCTAAATTACCACTAGAAAACGAAGCGGACGCTGAAGTAGTATTCACCCACGTTACGTATGTGTTGATAAGCGCTGCATTTGCAGAGCCCGCGGCAGTTAACAAATACATTGCAACCACGCTTAAGATCCAAGCCGAATTTTTTTTCATTCTTATCTACTACCTTATTGTCTAGAACCTAAAACTATATGCAAGATTTAAACCAATAATTTTATTCTTTTTTAACAATAACTTAAGAAGTCAAAAAAAATTTACACCAAAAGTGTAAAAATATTCGACACTAAATTAAACTGGAAGCGATAAAATACTTTTCTCAAATACTCAAATATTTAAATAATACTCAAGCAATACTCAGATAGTGTCTATATGGACGTTAACCTCTGTATCGCTTTATATTTGCAGCAATTTAAGGCGAGAAAATAATCAAATTAATGAAAACGGTGATTTTCATCAAACTTGTCATTTTATATTTAAAAAACTGAGCAGTGGCGCGACGCTAATTTCTGGATTTTCTTCATGTGGCACATGACCCAAGTTATCAAAGATAACCAGCTTACTATTGCTAATTTCTGAGTCAAAGCGATAAGCAAATTTCAGCGGAATGAGTTTGTCTTTTGCTCCCCACAAGATCAAGGTTTCAGCTTGAATATCACTTACACGTTTTGCGAGCTCACCAGGTTGTGTTTGTATAAAGCGCTGCTTTAGTGCACTGCGATTTCCTGCTCGTTGGGTAAGTTGATAGTAACGCTCTATCAGTTCATTATTTACTAGCTTTGGATTTGCGTAAACATTTTCTACACTTTTGGCAACTAACCAACGGGGCATAAAGTTTTTAAGAAGCTTTGAAGCGAGTTCGTTTTGCGATATTTTAAATGCCAATGGTACTGATTCAGATTCATAGGGGTAGCCACTAGCGTCAATCAGTACCAGCTTGCTAACTCTATTGCTATAAAGCAACTCACTTGCCCACGCAATATAGCCACCAAGTGAGTTACCTGCCAAGACAGCTTGCTCCACCTTTAATTTATTCATCATCCCAATCACAAATTTCGCATAACTCTCTATCGTATAGTCATTATCAGGGTGTGGCCCAGTCAATCCAAATGCGGGTAAATCGAAACGGATAACTCTGCGAGTATCCTTTAAGGCATCTACCCAACCATCCCAAGTATGCAGCGATGCTCCGGTTCCGTGTATTAAAATAATTGGCACCAAATCATCTCGTGACCCTTCGTCCCTGAAGTGGACAGACATACCCTCTAACTCTAAAAACTTTGATGGTGGTGCAGCCCATTTTGGTTTTAAAACTTCGACAGATTTGTCTGCTACTTTCTGACTTTGGATATAAAGTATTGAAATAATCATCGCCGCGATTATTACCAATAAAATTACTTTAAGGATGGTCATTAAATTGGACTCTTTTACATTATTATGCACTTAATACGTGTGGCACATGTAGAATGGATGTATAGAAAAGTAAGACTGTGAATAAACTAATCAGGCTTACCTATCAATATTTTCAACGCCAAGCTGCAAGGTATTATAAATAGCTAATAAAAAGAACAACTAGGAGAAAACATGAAGCGCCATTTTATAATGAGCATGTTAAGCATTTGCTTGATAAGTGCTTGTTCACAACCAAACGAGATAAATGAAACTGTGAAAGAGCCAATTGACCAAGTATCCAATGACAAGAACACTGACAACAACATAGTAGAACCAGCACCACTGTACTTCGAAGAAGTCGAGGGAGAAAAAGCACTCGCTCAAGTGAAAAAGTGGAATAAAGCGAGTTTGGATAAACTGACTGCAGACCCTCGTTTTGAGGAGTTGCGCGAAGAAGCTCTGGATATTGTCAACGCAACAGACAAGATAGCGTACGGAAGTTATCGTGGAGGCTATGTATACAATTTTTGGCAAACAGAAAAAAATGTTCGTGGCTTACTGAGACGTACCTCGCTCGATAGCTACAGAAGCGATTCTCCAAATTGGGAAACTTTATTAGATGTAGACGCACTTGCGGAAAAAGAAAATGCTAATTGGGTATATTCAGGCTCAACGTGCCTAGAACCAGACTATACGAGATGTATTTTGTCTTTTTCAGACGGAGGTAAAGACGCCGTCGAACGCAGAGAATGGAACCATACGACAAAGTCATTCGTCGAAAATGGCTTTTATATACCAGAATCGAAAAACAACGTTAGTTGGGTAGATAAAGACACTATCATTGTCGGCACCGACTTTGGGGAAAATACGCTAACAGATAGTGGTTATCCGATGATGGCCAAACTTTTGAAACGTGGTCAAGCTCTAGACGAAGCCAAAGTCCTGTTTAAAGGTAAAACAAGTGATGTCGCTGCAGGCGCTTACAAGGTCGATATTGATGACGAAAGCTATGCATTGTTTGGTTACCGTGCAACCAGCTTTTACGATACGGAATACTTCTGGTTAAAAGACGATGGTAGTCAGATAAAGTTACCGCTGCCTACTAAAGCATCACCCCAAAGTGTGTTTAAGGGGCAAATGCTAGTGCGGCTGCAAGAGAACTGGGAACTTGATTCAAACACGCTCCCCATTGGAGCATTAGTATCGTTCGATATAAAGCAATGGATGGAGGATCAAACCATCACAAATGCGCAAGTCGTGTACCTCCCAGATGACAAATCTACATTGCAGTCAGCGAGCACTAGCAAGTCAAAAATCATCGTACGAGTGTTAGAGAATGTAGCGAGTAAGTTATATGCTTTCGATTTTGTAGACGGTTCATGGAGCAAGGTACCGCTTAAACTACCTGGTACTGGTACCATGTCAATTTCATCGATTAATGATGATTCCGACATACTATTTGTTAATCAAGAGACCTTTATTAGCCCAGACAGTCTGCTCGCGCTTGATATAAGTGATATGGACTCAGGCAATATCAAAATAGAGACACTTGTGAGTACGCCAAATCGTTTCGACGCCACAGACCTTGTGGTCGAGCAACAATTTGCAGAATCAAAAGATGGCACCAAGGTTCCTTATTTTGTAGTTCGTAAAAAAGACACTCCTTTTGACGGCTCCACACCTACTCTTCTATATGCCTACGGTGGCTTTCAAGTTTCATTAACGCCTAGCTATTCTGGTATTAGAGGTAAACTTTGGTTAGAAAACGGAGGAGCCTATGTGTTAGCCAATATTAGAGGTGGCGGAGAATTTGGCCCTAAATGGCATCAAGCTGGTTTGAAAACAAATCGACAAGTCATTTATGACGATATGGCTGCTGTGGCTGAAGCAATCATCGACAGCAAATTAAGCTCGCCTGATACACTAGGCATTATGGGAGGGTCGAATGGGGGGCTACTAATGGGGGTGATGTATAACCAACGTCCAGATTTATTTAATGCCGTAGTTTGCCAAGTTCCTCTGTTAGACATGCTTCGATACCATACCTTGCTTGCTGGTGCCAGTTGGGTGGGCGAGTATGGCTCACCAGAGATTCCTGAAGAGCGAGCATTTTTAGAGAAAATATCGCCCCTACATAACGTGAAGGCTGATGTTGATTATCCAAATATTTTATTTGTCACTTCTACAAAAGATGATCGCGTCCATCCTGGACATGCACGCAAGATGGCTTATGTATTAGAGCAATATGGGCACCCATTCGAGTACTATGAAAATATTGACGGTGGACATTCTGCCTCAGCAAACCTAAAGGAAGTTGCTAAACGCTCCGCACTTGAATACACCTTTTTGATGCAAGAATTGATGGATTAATAATTCATGTAACAACAAAAAGCCCCATAAATTGAAAGGGATGATAAGCATATCATTAAGATCTCTTTCGACTTATGGGGCTTTTTTAGGTACCGTTTATAAAGGCCTGTCAAACATAATGACTGGCGTTAAAAATGATTAACTTTTTGGCTCGGGATATAGTTCTTCCCACCATTGCGGTTGCTGTTTTAATTTCATATCGAAATACGACAAAATAGTCGACCACCATCGCATGCGTCTTTCGCGACTATTGATGTGATGATCATCACCTTGAAACTCAACTAACTCAACATCCTGCCCTAACAGCTTAAGCGCTGTGTACATTTGATGACTCTCTCCTACCGGCACATTTGTGTCTGCGTCACCATGAATCAACAATAAAGGGGTAGTAACTTTATCTGCCGCGAATACGGGGCTTTGTTTTACATAAAAATCGCTTCGATTCCACGGAAAGCT
Organism: Glaciecola sp.; assembly: GCA_965658765.1. Classification (GTDB taxonomy): domain Bacteria; phylum Pseudomonadota; class Gammaproteobacteria; order Enterobacterales; family Alteromonadaceae; genus Glaciecola. The sequence goes on from CBFHTO010000052.1 coordinate 24,137, forward strand.
GCCGCGCGTCGCCTGACCTGAATAGCCATAACCCCACCAGCCATACCCCCAATATGACGTTAAATTACTGATCCCAGCATGCGAAATAGAAGCAGCAAACATATCAGTCTTTGTCGCTAAATACATGGTCATGAAGCCACCATAAGAGGCACCCATATTGCCAAGACGTTCGCCATCAACAAATTCGTGAGCATCAACAAAGGCTTTCGTACTTTCTATGATTTCATCCGCAGTGTTAATGCCCCATGCATTTACGTGTCGAGTCGAAAAGTCTTGACCATAACCAGTTGCTCCAGATGGTTGCAGAACATACACAACGTAGCCTTGTGATGCCCATAAACTAAATGGCCAACGCCCAGTAAAACCTCGAGAAACAGGTACGGTACCGCCGTAATAGTAAACAATTGCGGGATATTGTTTTGAGTCGTCGAAGTTGGCTGGATAGTAAACTCGACCATCAATGAATTGTCCTGATTTTGTTGTGTAATCCCACTCTTTAAGCTGAATAAAATCAACGTTGGCAAAATCTTGTTTCGCCGAATCAAATAATGTGGATTGTTTTTTAGCGCCTAGTCGAGCTTTAACTACAATTTGTGGTTTGCTTGCGGTGGTTCCAGCATAAACCAAATCTGCTCGCCGCCCCTGTGAAAGAGTAAATGAGCTTATAACATCAACCTGCGTAGAAACTTTTTCAAACTCCTTTTCATCCATATCATAAGTGTACAATTGTCGCCGATCTTGGTCTGTCGCTAGCATGACTAAATCGCCATTTGATAGCGCCATACTTTGATTGATCGCAGGGCTAAAGTCTTTTGTCAAAGCTTTTATATTGCCCCGTTCATCCAATAAATAAAGTTGACCATCGTAGTCGTTTGCAAATCCATCATGACTGATATTCTTACCCAAACCGCCTTTAAAATTCGGGCCGGCGGCGATAACAATACCGTCTTCATGATAATAAGCAGTATTGAACGTCCTATATTCTCCTAATTCAAGTTCAGTTCCTGTATCAAGATCAATCTCAAACAACTGACTTAAGCCATGAGGTGGTTCTGCATAATCGACTGGACTTCTTGAAATCAAAGCTTTCCTAGTATTTTGTTTAATGTCTAGAAGCATGCTAGAAATTGGATTTTTACTGACTTGCTTAAATAATCCAGAGGTAATATCAAACTTGTGTATTTGCATATTGCCTCGCCAATATGACCAGCGGTCTTCTAGGGCTCTGTAACGTTTTGTAAAGGCATGAGGTTTATCTTCGCTTTTGTGCCATGTAACAATCAACTCTGAATCACTGAGCCAATCGATACTGCGAATGCCTGAAACGTCACTTGCCAGTTTCTTGATCGACCAATTCTTTCGATTGAGTTTAAAAATAGCGTTAGCGTGTGTGAAGATAAGAGACTTGCTATCGTCACTCCAAGCAAGGTTTCGAGGATTCATGGCGTGCCAACGGTAAACAACGTCCTGAGAATCAATCTCTATTATTTCGACCATAGTCTCCGGGGAATCTCCGCCGAGGTCATTATAGGAACGTTTCGACCAAATAAGTAATTCACCATCGGGTGATATATTTAATGAAGCAATCGTTTCGCTATCGTAATATTGCTTCATCGATGCACGTTTGTTTTCAGAGTCATTACCGAACATAAGGGCCTCAGCTTTTAACTCTAACTCGCCTTTATCTGTATCCTGAATACGCACAATACTTTTGCCGTCATTTTTCTCGTTCAATGCAAGGCTTTCTGAATCATGATCTGCTATCCATTCAATAGAAAAGTCGTCCCACGATTCTACTCCAGTGACAATAAGGAGCGCTCTATAATCTTGATTCAGAAGTGAAACTGAATGTTCTTTGTTACCAACACAGAGCGATTTGTTAAGATATAAGGCGCTGTGTTCTACGCCGCTAATTCTAAACTTTCCTTTTATAAATTGACGGGCCGAAATAGAAAAACGTAACACGTGAGTCCCTTCAACATTGCCGCCAATTTGCGACCAGCTTTTATCCTCGTTAAAAACGATAATCGACTCATTATTATCGAGCTTCTCAGATAGTGTATTGATAAAGTTCTGTGTAACTTTTTCGAAAAACGGATGCTCATTCAGTGCAGTAGTATTGTTATCAGTATCAAGTGTAACTTTACTAATTAATTGACTTTCAATGGTATAAGCAAAACTGCTAATACTCACTAGACACATTACTGCGCTTGCAAAGAGGTTTTTTATTTTCATTATTCTTTCTCTTTTTTAAAAAACTATTGTTCAAATTGGCATATGATTATTAATCTAAACCCTTTTTGATTTCGAGGCAATTTAATACAAGCGTGAAACCATAGCTCGGAAACAATAGCCTGGAAACCATAGCTCGGAAACCATAGCCTGATAGTTAAACGTTTGTAATAATGTCCATTCAGAAAAATATCATTTTTATTACTCCAATAAACCAAAGTCTACTGGACAAATTAAATCACGAAGTAAACAATCCCCGATTAAAGAAAATA
>CBFHTO010000053.1:0-26575 GCA_965658765.1 Glaciecola sp.
TATCCTTTATTTAAGGATGACCAATACCAATCAGCATTACTATCACGAAAAACAATAAAGCATCATCAAAGGGCTTCGCGGTCTTGGTAGTATTGATTTGATACTGTGGATATATCTACGATTGAGCAGATAGAAAAAATTGCTTAGTAAGCGTGTTTTTGTAGCCGCAGAGTTTTTAAAAAAGCACAGCTTAAATGAAAAACATCAATAGTATAATCAGTAAGCTAAGTAAAACAGGCCTTTGGTCAAAGGAGAGTCGGGCCTTAAAAAATGCTTCGTACAAATCGGCACTAACCGACACCCTAATAGGACAAGCGATAGGTAAGAATAGATCGCAGCATTCAGCAAGTAATATAAGTTTTGGAGGCATGTCTGCTGTTAGTGAAGTGGCTTGGCAGGCGTATCAGCTTTATTTTGAGCGTTCAAGAGGGCTTAATTCCTCTTTGAATAAAGCTAATATGCAAAGAGCCTATATGCTTGGTGTGCATTCACAGCGCAACGCAGAAAAAAAGAATAATACGCAAGAGCTTTCCGAGCAAAACAAACAAAATACCGCAACTAATCAAAAGCGTTTTTACGATGGCACTGACCACGCTAGGCAGAATGAAGATGGGCAATCAAATGACAGTGTTAGTCGTTACATTCCTTCATCTAAACAGCAGAATTTTACTTATTCAAAACCTTCATTAAATAAGCAACATTTTGATGAGGTAGCGCTTTCTGAAGTAGATGGTAAAGGGCCGCTTTTATTGTTCAGAGCAATGGTCGCGGCGGCAAACGCAGATGGGCATATTGATGAATTCGAACGAGAACGAATTCTTGCGCAAGTTAAGGAGTTTGGGCTGGATAAAGATGTCAAAGCTAAGTTATTCGATGAGCTGTTAAATCCAATGTCTATCGAACAACTTGTTGAGTTTGTTCAAAACGAGCAAACGGCTATCGAAGTCTATTCAGCTTCACTGCTTACCTTAGATTATTCCAAAATGTCTTCGCAGTCTTATCTTAAAAACTTAGCGTCAGTATTATCACTTCCAAGTGAGCTGGTCACTGTCATTCACAGACAGCTAAACCAAGTATAGTTGGCAGATTACATCGTCCTATATGTCTGAAATAACGCACAGAACGCCCAAAAGCCCTAAGCTATTTTTTTACAGAAAGGCCACACTGACTAATCCTGCAATTAAACCATACAAAAGCATCACAACAGAGGTGCGTTTTAAGATGTCCCCATCTCTATTACTCAAGCCTAAAATAGAGCTCACAGCAACGATATTGTTAATGCAGACCATATTACCCAAGGCAGCACCAACTGATTGTAAGGCCAATACGGTGGTTACATCCATGGATAACTGTTTAGCAATAGAAAATTGAATACCCGCAAACGTTAAGTTAGAAATTGTAGCGGAGCCTGAAAAAAATGAACCTAAAGCGCCAAGAAAAGGCGCGAACCATTCCCAATGAGTGTTTGTTAAGCTCGCTAGGTGATTTCCTATATTAGATACAGCAGAATCGTGGGCGCCTAACATCATTAAGTTGACGAAGACTAATGCACCAAGGAGTGCAAAAAAAGGGCTCGTTAATTTGGTTTTTGTATCTTTCAACACAGATACCTTATCGGGCGTCTTAAACAAGCATAGACTGATAAAACCAATGATAAAAAAGGGCAGTAGGGAAGGGACATATAAAAGGCTATGACTCCAATTTACATCTGTGCCTAATATATTCTTGAGTGAAAACACTAAAGAAGCACTTATGTTCATTAGTCCGAATTCCCCGATGCTAAAGCTTATATTGGGTTCGGTAGACTGTAATAATGATTTTAAACCTATTTCTTGTATACGTGTGATGATAAGCAAACATACGGTTCCCCAAATCGGGAAACTGGCTTTAATCAGTGCTCTTTTTGGTGGAGCATTAACCAATGGAGCATCACTATTACTTTTCTTCTGGCTTAAACCTATATTAAATTTCGCAAGCAAAATGGTAAATATTAGGCCGCAAAAACCACCCAATAATGCTGGAAATTCAACGCTCATTGTACTGATTAGCAAATAGGGCAAAGTACAAGAAAATACAGAAAGTAAAACAAACCCAGCATTTTTTCTCAGCTGGCTAAAATCATCTAACACTAAAGCGAGCCCAGAAAAAACAATAAAGGGAGCTGCAAGCATATTAATCAACGCTGATTTAAAAGCGATTGTGGCAATTTCTTGGGTACCTAAATCGACAACCGACAAACCAAACCAAATAGGCGTCCCTACTGCCCCAAAGGTCACCGGGACGGTATTCATAATTAAACAAAAAACCGCAACTCGTATCGCTGGAAAGCCCAAACTGTAAAGTATTGGAGCGGCAATCGCGGCTGGAGTACCAAACCCGCTTGCGCCTTCTATTAAAAATGCAAATGCCCATCCTATGATCATCAATTGCGCGACTTTATTTACGCTTATACTGTTTAACCATTGTTTGATAGTTTCTAGTGCGCCGCTTACTTCCATGCATTTAAATAGATAGATTGCACCTGCAATAATTGAGATAGGCGTTAAGGCTAATAGTAGGCCACTGATGACATGGGCATTAATGTCGACGAAAGCTCTGTCATATACAGTGTATAAAATGCAATAAGTCACTAATGCAACGAGAGGAAGCGCTTTACTCGATGCAAGCGGCTTGGACTTTGTCATTAAATAAATGAGCAAGGCTATCGGGAAGTAAGCAAATAAGAGTTGAGTCATGATGGTCGCGAGAGATGTTTGAGGCTTTACAGTAAAATTTACCGCATATACATGATTTTATGAATGATCTAACGCAACATTCTACGATTAAAAAAGTTGGTTAGGGTCTAATTAAGATCTAACCTCATAGTTGCATCCAATTACCATTTTAGTCAATCAAGTCCTTCTTTGATTTAAACGTTTTTATTATAAAAGACCCTAAGTTGACCTTGCATAGCGATGTCTATAATCTGAACAAGGAATTAAAACTATAAACACCCAATATTAATAAGAACAATAGGCAGACCATGTTGAAAATAAAAACCATGCTAGGGCTTTCGCTTGTTGCGTTTAGCACCTTAGGCGCATCAAAACAACTCGTCAGACAACCCGACATTCATCAAGACACACTCGTTTTTGCATATGCTAATGACATTTGGAAAAGCAGTCTTAATGGCGGTGAGGCAACGAGACTGACCAATTTCCAAGGTTTAGAATATGCACCTAAATTATCGCCTGACGGCAGTACTATAGCATTTTCAGGTCAGTACGCAGGCAATACAGATGTTTATCTCGTCAGCGTTAATGGCGGGGAAGTCTCTCGGTTGACTTATCACCCGGGCAAAGACGAGGCGGTCGGGTGGGCGCCTGATGGTCGCTCGGTGTTGTTCAGAACGACTCGCAATAATGCACCTCGCTCTTGGGATCGTTTGTATACCATATCTATTGATGGTGGCAATGCACAGGCGCTGCCTATGAACAGAGCTTTCGATGGGTCTTTCAATGAAGCGGGCGACAAAGTGGTATTTAGGCGACCTGGATCATGGGACCTAGGCTGGAGAAATTACCGAGGTGGTCAAAATCAAGCGCTTCGCATTATTGATTTAGATGATTTGGACGAGACAGATTTACCCTTTCAAAACGAAGCTTTGTATTCCCCAGTTTGGCAAGACAATGACATTTATTTTTTATCTAATGCGTCTGAAGTAAACAATGTATTTAAATATTCAGAATCAGACGGAAAGATAAGGCAAATAACCCAGTCGACCGATTGGGATATCATGAGTTTTGCGGTAGATGGTGAAACCCTAGTCTATGAATACTTGGGCGATTTTTATCGTAAAACAGGTTCGTCGGATCCCGTAAAGATTGATATAAACATAAATGCAAATTTTTACTGGCTTCGTGAGCAATATGTGGATGCTTCGTCAAATATTACGGACTTCAATATTTCGCCAACGGGCAAGCGCGCAGTTGTGTCAGCCCGTGGAGACGTTTTCACTGTGCCGGTGGAAAATGGCTCAGTGCGCAACTTGACCGACAGTTCTGCCTTTAGAGAGACAAACCCTGCGTGGTCTAGTAAAGGTGATAAGATTGCTTGGTTTAGCGATGAATCTGGTGAATATAATCTTGTAGTCGCAGATCAGTTCGGCAAGAAGTTGAAGGAAGTAACGCTTGCTGGAACAGGTTATTATTTTCATTTGTCTTGGTCACCTGACGACAAACGCGTATTTTTTAGTGACCAACAACAGCAGTTGTGGGTAGCCAACATAGAAAATGGCAGCACCAAAATCATTGATCAAAATGTGACCACTCACCCGGAGCCTTGGCATATGGCTAGCTGGTCACCAGACAGTCGATACATTGCATACACTATTCAAAATGAAAATATGTTTAGAGAGCTTTATGTGTATTCGGTTGAGGCAAGAAAGAGCTCTAAAGTTAGCCATGGCCTAGCTGAAATAAATTATCCTGTTTGGGATAAAAATGGCGAAAAATTGTATTTCCTCGCCAGCACAAACCACGGGCCTAACGCCGCTTGGTTAGATATGTCGACCATCTCTTTTGATCCTACTTTCCATTTGTATCATGCCTTATTAAATACCTCGGTCGATTCTCCTTTGCTTCCTGAGTCTGACGAAGAGCCTATTGCAAATGATGAACCGTCTAAAGCGGATGATGCAAACGCGAGTGAATCAAGTGATGCAGAGGCAGACGACAAAGATGCTAAATTAAACATAGAGACGAGTAGCTTGTTAACAAGGGTCATGCCAATGCCCGGTAGAGAGGGGCATTATAGCCATTTAAAGGCTGGAAAAGAGGGGCATTTGTTCTTCCTATCGCGCTTTACCAAAGCAGATGGCTCTCAGTCTACGAGTTTAATGCGATATTCTATAGATGATCAAAGTGCAAGTAGCATAGCGGACGACGTACAAGATTACCGAGTGTCTTTTGATGGCGAGTCTGTGTTAGCTCAAACCGCTCGCGGATGGTTGGTATTTAGTGCGTCGGGAACATCGGGTGCTGGTGACAAGCGACTTGCTATGAATTTGCAAAAACGTGTCATGCTTGCACAAGAGTGGCAGCAAATATTCAGAGAAGCATGGCGTTATCAGCGCGATTATTTGTATGTGGATAATTTTCATGGTGCAGACTGGGATAAGGTATATGAGACCTATCAGCCTCTTGTACAGTCTGTTAGCCATCCTGCCGACTTGACCTATCTGTTAGATACCCTAGGAAGTGAAGTATCCATAGGACATTCATACACCGGTGCTGGCGATCGTCCTGATATCGATGCAAACAAGATTGGTTTGTTGGGTGTTGATTTTGACATTAGTAAAGATGGTGTAAAACTAGAGAAAATTTATACCGGAGAAAACTTTTTCCCTCAGCAAAATCTTCAAGCACCACTTAGCCGTGTTGCACACAAACTACCAGAGACTCGTTTCTTGATTGCTGTAAACGGTAGGAAAGTAGAGCCAAATGTAAATATCTATCAATATTTTGAAGGTACCTTAAATCAGCAAACAGAGCTGACCATTGCTAATTCAGCTTCGGGAGAGAATGCAGAAAAATACATTGTCATGCCCGTGGCCAATGAAACCAGCTTACGGAGAAATGATTGGGTAGAGTCGAATCGTCGATACGTCGAGAAAGCGTCTGACGGGAAACTCGCTTATGTGTGGATCCCAAATACGGCTGAAGACGGCTATACTTCGTTTAATCGCTATTTCTTTGCCCAGTCTGATAAGCAAGGTGTCATTTTAGATGAGCGATTCAACCATGGAGGTTACATTGCTAATTACATTATTGATGTGCTTCGACGCGAATTAAACGGCTACTTTAATAATCCGTTTGACCAATCTAAGCCTATGACGAGTCCTGGCTCAGGTATTTGGGGCACACAGGTGATGTTGATTAACGAAGTGTCTGGCTCGGGTGGCGACATGCTGCCATATATGTTTAAACACTATGGCTTAGGCCCGCTAGTCGGTAAACGAACATGGGGTGGACTGGTCGGTATATGGGGCGTGCCTCCATTAATTGACGGAGGAAACATCACCGCTCCACGCTCTGGGTTTTATGATCTTAATGGCGAATGGAAAGTGGAAAACGAAGGTGTTGCACCTGATATAAACGTTGAGCAATGGACTAAACATACTTCAAAAGGTAAAGATCCACAGCTAGACAGAGCGATTGACGAGGCTTTGAAAGGGATTAAAGCAAAATCGATCCGCTTGCTCCCACAACCTAAACCACCGGTGAGAGTGCCTCAGCAAAAGTAACTGAAAAAGGTTTTGAACAAACTTCATCGAAAAAAAGTGCGCATTTTCAAATGCGCACTTTTTTTAATCCTTTTTACTAGGGGCTGTTTAAACAACAGACCCTAACTATTCGATGCGGTAAGCCTGATGACAGGTATTACAGGTTTTCATAATATTGATGACGCTCTGGTCGATTTCATCGCTGCTGAGTTCATCTTTGGCAAGTTTTTTCCAATCTTTATTCATGCCTTTACTTAAGGCTTTAAATGCTGGTGGCATTATTTCATGCAGATCTCTTGGATGGTTGTTTCGCGTAAAGTTCATCAAGGCTTTTACATGCAATTTTGTTTCTTTAGTGTCGCCACTATGTTGACTGATTTGAATAGCAGTGAGCGTTCGTTCATCAAGTTGATCCATATGTGAGTTATTTTCTTTATCCGATGTTTTAGCGAATGAACTTAAATGAAAACATAAAAGGCTTATAACTATTAATATTTTCATTTATCACTACCTTTTATGAGTCTCTCTTTTAGCGCAGAAAGATCGTATTCATGGCTTTGTGCAAGCGATTGTAGTTCTTCAAATTCTTTATCATCTTTTTGAGTCAGAGCCCATAAGTGAATTGCCCGTGCGCCGGTTCTACAAAAACCATAAACTTTGCCGTTTGTGCCTTTTAATGCTTTAGACATTGATAAAATGTCCTCATCGGAATACTGCAAAGGTTTGACCGGTAGATGAAGATAATCGATACCGTGTAGTTTACATTGGTCCTCAAAGTCGCTGCTACAAGTTTGCCCTTCACATTCACCGTCTGGTCGAGCGTTGATGACCAGTGACACACCTATCTCTTTTAAATGTTTGAAATCCACATCTTTAAATTCGCCAGATAAGTACAAATCATCGTTAATCTTTTTTAAACTCATTTTTATTTTACCTATTGTGAGCGTATCCAGACTACGCTGCTGTTTTAAACCATAAATGTTTGGCGCAAGGGCATGCCAGCCAAATCTCGTCATTCAAGCGATAAAAGCAATACAAAGTTTATGCCAGTCAGGAAAAATTAAGTAACTCACTGAAAAATATAATATAAGTAGTCAATATCTAAGTACATTTTTACCTTTATAGGTGTAACTAAGACACAAGTGACATTTTTGTTGCCATTTTTGGCGTGAGCTTTAGGATTTTTATTAGTATATGGGTAGCAAGTGCTTTATGAGCTGCTTACTCAACTATTCAACCGCTTATCAACTACTCAACCACTTAGATAGCGACCAAAGCGATGGTAATAAAGCTTCAACCAAAAAGGTAATAAAACAGTGGTGTAAGCGATCACCATAACAAGCGCAGTATAGATTTCGTTTGAAAACACATTACCACTTGCGCCCAATCCGGCAAATATCAATCCGACTTCACCCCTAGGTACCATACTCATGCCAACTACGACTTTGTCTGCTAATGGGGCCTTAATAAACATTGCGCCAGTGAATTTACTGAATATGGCGACCACGAGAATAAGCATAGAGAAGCCCCAAAAGAAGGGAGAAGTCCAATCGACCGTAGTTAAATCCATAGACAATCCAACCGAAACGAAGAAGATAGGTGTAAACAGTCTCACGATAGGCGCAATCTCAAATTGTACTTTACGGGAAAACTTGAGTGACTTTTTCATAGCCAAACCAAAGGGTAAGAAAAAGCGCTTCGATAAAGCTAATCCAGCGGCAAAACCACCCAGTAACTCTGGTGCGCCAAATAAGTGAGCGAGCCATGCGAAAAACAGAACAAGTGCTACAACGGTTGTTGGTATGACGCCAGAATTGCTTAACTTGCTATCTAGGAATTGGATCCCTTCGGAGAAAATTTTCGCTAATACAGGTGCTAGAACAAAAAAAATTGCGACAAACATAGTCACTTTTGCTGCGCTGACTACATCAATACTGCCATTCACAGAGAAATCATATAAAACCGCCAGCAACACTACGCCCATAATATCGTCAAGTACAGCGGCACCTAAGGTTATTTGGCCTTCTTGACTGTGTTGCCTACCAAGATCGGATAAGGTCCGTACGGTTATCCCGATTGAAGTAGCCGTAAGTGTGCCACCGACAAAAAGTGATATTAAAATAGATAAATCAAAGATGTAATAACACACTAAAAAGCCAGCTAACAAAGGACCTAAAAACCCACCAACCGCAACGATTGTAGATATTGTGCCTGAAGTTACTAGCTTGTTAAGATTGGTTTCAATACCAACTTCAAAAAGAAGCAAGATAACGCCAATTTCACCTAGTAGAAAAATGGTCTCATTAACTTCGACCCAAGCAAGTATGCTCGGCCCAATTAAAATACCTGCACATAGCTCGCCGATAACACTTGGAACACCAAAATAGCGCGCAATGTCGCCTAGCACTCTGGCAAATACCAAAATGAGTAGGATATCCAACATGATAGAGTGAGCGTCCATGATTATACCTTGCTGCTCTTTTTAATCGTCTTTATACAAACATACTACGCGTAATGCGCATATGATATTTGCGCTAGCTCAAAGGGACACTCAGTTTATAGTTGATGATGTTTAGCTAAACAAAAATACTTTGCTCGATTAATTCCGGTGCGCAAGCATTTATTTTCGCGGCTAGCGACGAAGGAAGTTTTAATTGCCGCATGATTTCCAAAGTTGTTTCATCATGCTCCACGCAAATATTTAGCCAACGAACACCATTAAGCGATAAATCTTGTTTATCAAAACAACGCAACTCTGGTGTTAATGAGATAGGAGAAATAAATTCGAGTTTTTTTTCATCTTCGTATTGGAAAGACCAAGAGATGAAATAGAATTCGTCTTCGTGAATGAAACTACATTTTACAAAGCCTTTCTCTAGTGCACGTCGCTCTCTTTGAAGCAAATAAGAAAGATTAACGCGTAAACTATGAGCGTTGTAATTGATAAAAAAATCGGCATCGCTTTCCATGTAATGGTTTACTTGCGACGCAAAATTTGGGAGAGAATATGTCATGATGTGATAACGATGTCGTCTACTGCAATGGGACAATATTTACGTTATCGGCAATTCTCGAATAACTAGAACATAAATTAACAATAAAGCAAATGAGATTCGACTAAGGTCGGATAAAAATATGCTTTATTGCATGACTTCTTTTTATATTTTGGGGATCACCTCATTTCCTACTAAGATAACTGGGGCTCCACCAGATGATATGCGAACGGCGTCAGCGGCAACTTCTTGCATTGCATCAGACGCCATGACTTCATTTAAGGCAGCTAACGAGGGGAAGCCCATACAAAACATTTGATAGTAAGGCGCAGGGCTTTCTGGTGAACTATTGAATTTGGTCAATGTGTAAGGGCGTTCATCAACGGGGATACTCATTTTTGCATGCAACATTGCTAAATGCTCTCGATAATCCTTGTCGAAACTTTCTGTGTCGCTTGGCACTGGATATAGCACCATAAGTTTTACATCAGACATTCGTTTTTCCTATTATTTTGGTTAGCAAACTTAAAAATTCATTATTCGCATATTCGATTAATCATATTTTATAAATAAAGCAGTAACGCATCCTCAATATTATGGGAACTGCAGTTTATAAGATACCTATTTTATCTTCTGTCAGGTGATTTTATTTCTTAATGCCCACACACTTCACACCCATCATGTTTCAACACATTAAACGTCTGCCAAGTGGAGCTCATAGCGTCAAACATCTGTAACTTATTAATCGCTGGGTCACCAAAGTCGGTCAGTAATTTTATGCATTCAAGTGCTTGCATTGCGCCAATGATGCCTACTACGGGTGACATGATCCCAGACTCAACACAAGTAAGGTTCATGTTACCAATAAATCGACTCACGCAGGCGTAACATGCGCTATTGTGCTTAGGTGATGCACAAAAGATTTGGCCTTCCATGCGAATAGCCGCACCCGAAATCAGCGTGCGCTTGGCTTTATAACACAGCTCATTAACGAGCTTGCGAGTATCTAGGTTATCGCTGCAATCCAGCACAGCGTCGTGTGCTTTTATGAGCGTAGGCAGATTATCCTTATTTGCCATAGCTTGTTCACACTCAAGCGAGACTCCGCTGTTGATTTGTTGCAGTTTGCTCTTCACTGACGTGGTTTTATGAGTGCCGATGTCTTGTTCAAAGTGCAAGATTTGGCGTTGCAAGTTCGTCACCTCTACCTGGTCGTCGTCCATGATCGTAATATGGCCAAGCCCCGCCGCACAAAGAAATTGCGCTGCACTGCATCCGAGTCCGCCTGCGCCGACCATCAAGACACGCTTCGACATTAAACATTCTTGTTTATCCAAATCGAAACCAGGGATAATGATTTGGCGGTTGTAGCGCATTGCTTCTTCGCTTGTTATTTCTCGCATTAACTTTTTACTGTTCCATTTTTTTGGTGGCGCTTACCATGCAAATCTCTATAAGGCCTATATATCTTGCGTGTCATTTTTCTATGTCTAAATATAGATTTATTAAGCCTCAATAACAAAACAATCTCACTAATACTGTCTTGCTATGAAATAATACAGTAATTGAGTAAGCATTGTCTGTTAACAGGTCAAGTGAATAAATGCCGTATTTGATCCCAAAAGAGGAACTTGAGACCTTCTATGAAGTAAAGAAAAGTACTTTTCATGGGCGAGCTAGATATGCAGCGACACGAGAAGAAGCAATGGCATTTTTAGAAGAAGTAAAACAGGATTATCCTGATGCTCGTCATCATTGTTGGGCATATCTCTTAGGTGATCCAGCCAGCCCTGATACTGCGGCAATGTCAGACGATGGTGAACCGGCAGGTACGGCGGGTAAGCCAATCTTAAATGTTTTAAACCATAAAAATGTAGGAAATGTGATGCTTGTCGTCGCACGTTATTTTGGCGGCATAAAGTTAGGGGCGGGTGGATTGGTGCGCGCTTATTCCGCTTCTGCGCAATTAACCATGGAGCGATTACCCACAACGCTGTTGATTCAGCACAGTCGCTTTGAAGTGAAAACTGACTTTAAACATGAACAATTTTTTAGGCACTACGCACAGAGTCAATGCGGCACGATTCAAAGTTGTGATTATGCCCAAGACGTTATTATGGTGATTGCCTTGCCTAGCGAGAGTGGGGATGAACTGCTCGCAATGGCCGCAGGTCGTAATGCCAGCGTGAAAAAAATAGCACCTTGATTTTAAAAACGTTTCTATCCATGCTAAGCCTAAAGAAATGACATCGACAATTAAGAGAAAGAACCAAAATATGAACAGCCTTACCCATGTAGATGCCTCTGGCGCCGCCAATATGGTAGACGTGAATGAAAAACTGCCGACCACAAGACTCGCCACCGCAGAAGGTTATGTCTATATGTCAGCATCCACCATTGAACAACTAGTCTCTCACCAAAATAAAAAAGGCGATGTACTGACGACTGCAAAAATTGCAGGGATCATGGCTGCTAAGCGTTGCAGCGAGTTAATTCCTCTTTGCCATCCATTAATGTTGAGTAAGGTCGATGTGGATATTCAAGTGGAGCAGTCTGAGGGGCGCATACGCGTTGAGTCGCTTTGTAAATTAAGTGGTAAAACAGGCGTTGAAATGGAAGCATTAACCGCAGTAAGTGTTGCAACATTAACCCTCTTCGATATGTGCAAAGCGTCTGACCCAGCCATGCGGATAGAGGGTATAAAAGTAATGACAAAAGAGGGCGGTAAAACCGGTCGCTGGCAGTTTCCTGAGTAAAAAAACACAAAAGGTGATGTTATGAAATATCCCTGTCAATATGCAACAAGCATATTGACTAATAATCCCTTTCTTATATACTGTACAAATATACAGTAATAGATGTTTGTTATTATTGTTGGGTTGTGTGTTTGTGGAGAAACAGTCCACACGGTGAGCCGGAGGCGAAAATTCCCACAATCCACAACACTTGTTTTGTTTCTTTTTGGTTCTTTTTCTTTAGGTGAATAATGGATCTCGTCACTAGCACAGAAGACTTTAAAATACAGGGGATAAGCTACCCTGACTTCCCTATTCTAATCGATAAGGATGGCGAGATATTCATGTATGCGGTGGAGTTTTTGGTCTATCACTGCTTGAAACGCGGCAGTGTGCAGAGCGTGCATAGCTGGAGGACGTACGGGCAGGACTTATATGATTTCTTTGGGTTCTGTGAAGGGAATGGTATTGACTGGCGAGAGGTTCGCTGTCGCCAAGATGAAACCATACTTGCTGTCTATCGTGACGCGTCAATGAAGTATTTTGGGGTGGCGGCGAGCACCATTAATCGACGTTTACGCTTTCTCATTAAGTTTTATCACTACGCTTATAATCACGGCTGGGTGGATACACTGCCTTATGAGCTTGAGACGGTCATGGTCAGAAAGCCTAAAGGGTTTTTAGCCCATACCGACACATCAGGGGGGGTTAAAGCGCGCCCTGATATCATGCTTAAGCAAACGAGAACAAAGCTGAAAGTCCTCAATGGAGAGCAGGCGACCCAATTACTCAGCGCCATTAGAAACAAGACGCTCAGGCTCATGGTAAGGCTAGGCTTGCTTACCGGACTGCGTAAAGCCGAAATTCTCACCTTCCCATCGTCTTATGTTGTCAATCCACAAAACCTGACTAATCGAAGCCATATTAAAGTCGCACTCAACCCCTACGAGATGGATATAAAGGGCAGCAACCCACGCAATATTATGGTGCCTGTGAGTCTCATGTCCGATTTGTGGGATTACATTATTCACGAGCGTCACCAATTACTTGAAGGTCAGGATAAGCCAACCGGCAGGCTGTTTGTGACGCGTGACGGTCAGGCATGGAGCCTGAAATCTAAATCATTTAACAACCAGCTTGATGCGCTTAAACTGCCTTTTCCCGCTCACCCGCACATCTTGAGGCACACGTTCGCCACCAACACCTTAAAGTGCCTTGAAGCGCGTAAAAGCGAAGGGACATTCGGTAGCAATCCACTGATGACCGTGCAATTACTACTGGGTCACGCCAGCATTAACACCACTATGCAGTACCTGCACTTCCTGCATGAGCTGGAAGATGATTTATCCACCGAATACCAACGTGAAATCGAAGCGCTATGCGAGGCCGTTACATGAGTAAAAAACAGTTTAATGTCATTACTGATAACCAGGATGACGATGTCAAACGCCCCTCTGAATCAAAGGGCATTAACACAGACAAGCGCAGTGCAAGCACCAATGTCGTTCCGATAACGCCGACCAACATGAAAGTTCACTTTCCAAAAAATCCTTCTAATAATAGAGCCTTCGACTTTACACCCTATTTTGGACAAGGCTTTGATGCGATTACCACTATATGTCAGGCGACTATCGAAAAACTCATCCAGCAAAGTATCGATACCCAACAGGCCGCCATCGCTGTCACATCGATAAAAAGCTATTGTCATGCCGGCCTTAAATATTTCTTCGGATTTTTAACGCTATGGCGCGCTGGTGTGGAACGGGATTTACAGCCTGTCGATATTACGCCGGAATTGATAAAAGAATACATCCATCACCTAAAGGCGTCGGATATCGGATATACAACCCAGAAAGCTTATTACACACACACCAAAGCCGCACTGACTGCGACGCATACGCAGGGCTACTTACCGCACGTCGATATCAAACACATATTCCCGAAAAACCCCTTCCCCAACGCCAATCGCAAATACAAAGGACAAAAGCCCCTGACACAAGCAGAAAACAAGCAATTGGTCTCTGCCCTTAAAATGGAGATGACGCGCATTCTGGCAGGCAAGGAGCCGCTGGATAGCTTTGATTTAACGGTCTGCGTGCTGGGTATCGGCATGGTCACAGGGATGAATCCCATACCTGTTTTATCCTTGCCAACAGACTGCATCCAGCCACACCCACTTAAACAAAATCTGCGCTTATTGGTAGCCTTTAAACGCCGAGGCAATGCCACACAGGTGGTATCACTTCGCCAGTCTCAGGATATAGCATTACTTCGCAGCGTTAAGCTCAATGCTGCCAATACCATTGAGATGATTATTGAGCGCAACGCCGCGCTTCGTGAGGGATACCAAGACCCGATGCAGTTGTTGGTGTTTCAGGCTAAAGGAGACGCAAACAAAGGCGCTATCACGGCCTTAACCTCCAATAGCGTGGGAGGTAATATCAACACGCTAATTGAAAAGCATCAATTGCTTGATGACGACGGCAAACCGATGCGACTCAACATGATGCGGCTGCGCAAAACCTTCGTGAATCGTATCTGGGAGTTATCAGGGCAGGACCCGCTCATTGCAGCGCGCTATGGCAAGCATACCCCTGAAACCAGTCAGCGGGATTATATGGTGGCCCCGCCCGAGGCGGAAACGAACATGCGCTTTATCGGCGAGGCGCGTATTGAAAGTTTGCGTGTCAGCTACGGCCCCAAAGAGAACACCCCGATATCTGGTTGCAAAGACAGTAAATACGGTCATCGCGCCCCCAAAGACGGCTCAGTGTGCACGGAAACGCTTGATTGCTTTCGCTGCAAAAGCTTTGTGGTCACCGAGGAAGATTTATACCGCCTATTCAGTTTTTACTGGGCGGCAGTGAGGGAGCGTGACAGCTTTGGCATCAAGAACTGGAACAAATACCTTCGTCATATCATTCGTATTATTGATGAGGATATCGCCCCGCAGTTTGATGGTGAAAAAGTGACGGCGGTGCGGGAGCAGGCAAAAACAACACCGCACCCCTTCTGGCGCGATTTAACGATGGTGAGGATGGCACGATGAGCAATCAACAGCATCCCAATCAGGTCGCCCAAGAGGTCATCTTTGCCGATAAGAAACGCCTCAGAGATGACTTGCGCACTCGCAATGGACTGCATGGCATCATTACCTATTTAAAGCTTGATAACGGTCACTACCATGTGCTCTCGCGGTACGAGCAGGATAAGTGGACACTGCCAGGGCATTGGTTTTCAAGTGCGCAACGTGAAAACCACAAAACACTCAACTTCGGGCGTGTCGACATTCCTGCCTTGCGCAATGCCGCCAAAGCCGTGATGGCGCGACTGTTGTGGGGGGATGACGCGATAAGCGGCAAGCGCCGAGGAGGCACACTTAGGAAGAGCTTTATTAATATAACCTTATGGTTTAACTGGCTCCCAACACTGGGTGTGACCGAGTTATCCGCTGTGACACCACTTGATGCCATGCAGTACGTCACGCATGTGAAATCCTTAATCTCCAATCAAGGCAAACGCAACGGTAAGCCTCTTGCGCCGAGCACAATGTGTTCGCGATTCATGGCAGTGGAGGCGTCCTACCAACAGCTTCGTGACACCCAATACAGTTTTGCGCATCCCTGGCCGGAATCCAGCGCTTCCGCGTTATCAGCATATAAGAAAAATGGCAAAGCCAAAACCGAGATTATACCCGACGATGTCTTGGCACCGCTGTTTCAATATAGTGAGTCGATGCTAAACCGTGCACCAGAGTTATTGCGCTTGCAACACCTGCTGGCAGGGTTCGTGCCGAATACTAAGCATCAAGCTAACCAAAGCACAGAGCGCACCCGATATCTTAAACGCCACGGCTGGGCGATGGGTGTAAGAGCATTCAACCAAGCCATAACAGCGCTTCGTGATAGCTGCTTGTTTATCATCCTGATGACCACAGGCATTCGTGTGCATGAGCTGTGCAATCTCACTCGGGGTAACTGGTACTCCGAGGTCAGAGACGGTGAGCGGTTTTATTTTTTAGGCTCTAAGTCGGAAAAAACCGATGCAGGCGACACCCATTGGCTATGCCCTGAAATCGCGATTAAGGCATTTACAGTGTTGAGCGACCTGATGTTGCCGTTGCAGCAACTGCTTGAGCAGCAGCTTGAAACGGCGCGACTGGCAGGTGATGCGCAGGAAGTGGCAAGGATAACGCGATGCTCTGGCTCTGTTGTGCTTGGGAAGAGTATGACTCAAAACAACAAAGTCGATGTGCTAAGTGGGGAAGGTATCAATATAGGTTTACAGAAACTTGCGGATTCGCTCAGGCTTGATATTAAGCTTGCCTCTCACCGATTCAGACGCACCTTTGCCAGCTACGTGGTGCATCATAAATTAGGGGATTTACGCTATCTGCGTGAGCACTTTAAGCACTGGAGTCTGGAAATGACGGTATTATATGCCATGAATGAGATGCAGGACTTGGAGTTGTACGATGAGATATATGCCGCCTTCGATGATGAACGTCAGGGGATAATCGGTCACTGGCTAGAGCCGGACACGCCGCTATCAGGTGGATTGGCTAATCAGATACGCAACCTGCGGGATAAAGATACGCCAACACGAACCTATCAGTCTCGTGCGGACATGATACGCCATATCTCAGAGCAGATTCACCTTCGCTCCACGGGACTAGCATGGTGCACTAACGATGATGGCTCCTGCGCAGGCGGGCGCTGTGAAGAATGCGAGCACGGTATCATTGATGACAAGAAGCAAGCGTTCTGGCGTGGTGTTTACGAGCAGCAAATCGAACTAAGGTTAATTGATGATGCGGATGATGCGGGTGATGCGGGGCAGCGAACCATTGATAAAGCCATCGTTCGCTGCGAGAAAGTGCTGACGGACCTTGGTGCAGATATCGATGCCATAAAACAACAGGTCCACAGGCAACACGAAAACATATGAAAGGCGTCACAGAATTCAAGATTCGTCGGTTAGGACGCAGCATAAAAGCAGTCAACATGAAATAGGTTACAGGATTCAAAACAGAGATGGTTAAAAAGTGTGACAAAACAATCAGTATGGCAGAAAGCTTTGGCTGGAAGCAGGGGCATGGTGGCAAACGGGATGGCGCTGGTCGCAAAAAGAGCGCTATCCGCACAAAAACACTCCGCGTACCAGAAGAACTGGTTGAAGATGTCCGTAAAATGATTGAGCAGTACAGGAGCCAGCATGAGCACACACGTTAAACGCGACAGAAAAAAAACCCACGACAAAATACGCATGGCGATTGTCAGGCTTGAGCAGGGCCGACCTAATGTCGTCGAGCCGGAGCGCAAGATGTCCGTTGCAGCCGTCGCAGAAGAGGCGGGTGTCAGTCGCACGCTTATCATGAATCAGTATCCCGATTTGCTTGAGCGTATTCGTGGCGGCGCTAACAAACATATGCAAAAGCAGCGTGACGATAAGCATGAGGCGCTTAAAAAAGAGCGCGAAAAGAATCGAGAGCTTAGAAGTACGCTTGCTGACGTAATGCAAAAATACCAAGTAATGGTATCTAGAAACACAACGCTTGAACTGGAAAATCGAAGGTTAGCAGGTATTGTGGAAAACGAGAATGTGACAGTGTTTAGAGGGAAAACTAAAAACTGAAGATCAGCCAATATCGACTGATTTTGACTTATAACTATGGGCCAGAAAGCGACATTGATGAGGGCTTTCTTGACTGGCAGTTGACATCCACATATTGTCATTCAACCTTAAATATTCATCAACTATGATGATTAAGGTTATGTGCTTGTTGCATACGAATAACCATCCAAGATCATTCGATGATCCCCGCTAGGCCTGCACTGAAGTACAGCTTTGGGCAGTTAGGAGTCGTTGAAGGTTTAGAATAAACTTTGAAAATTTTTGCTTGCTCATGGGCAAGGTAATGTGTCAATCGTTGAGCAATCAATATCGATAGCGGTCATTCATATGGCTTAATGATACTAGGCCTTCACTAAAAATGCTGTGGACTGGCTTAAATCGGCACACTGCTTGCAATCAAAACACCTGTCGCTAAGTACATTAACAAAAATTAATGCTCTGGCTTTATCTGATAATCCTCTTTGATAAAACGTGCGTAACTTACTATTTTATTAAACTTTTTTAGTTTTTAGATAATTGCGTAAAAACACACTTGTAAGAATAAATTTAGTTTGGTAATGTTTTAGAAAAGGAATTTAAACCACTCTGTATTGAGAAGTAAGAGAGTTGGAGCATGAATAAAGGATTATTCCGACCTGAAGCGGTCAAAAATCAGTCAGCCAAATTGGATGGCGAAGTCATTATTGCCCAACCGATTTCTTCTAAAGTGTTGCTAATGGCATTGCTCGGCGTTGTGTGTGTTGCCGTAGTATTCTTAATCTCATCTTCTTTTCATCGCAAAGAAACCGTGACGGGGTACTTACAACCTAACGGTGGTTTAGCAAAAGTCAGCATCCCTCGCACCGGTATTGTTTCACAACTTTATGTCCAAGACGGGCAAAGCGTTAGTGCAGGTCAAGCCATTGCCTTAATCAAAATCCCCGAGTATTTATCCCACGGTGATTCAATGTCTGCAGTCTTGTCTAAGGCCATTAGCCAGCAGTCAGACTTTATTACACTGCGCAAGCAACAAATAGATGTACTGTTTAACCAACAACAGCACGATTTAAAAAAGCGCATCGCTTTTGCGCAGCACTCTTTGAATGATGCACGCAATCAACAGGCCCTTCTGAATCATCGCGTGAGCATACAACAAGATAGGTTTGCGAATTTATCAACCTTGTCAGCCAATGGCGCGATATCGCTCAACGATTTACAGCAAAACGAAGAGCAACTGCTAAGCACCCGTCAGCAACTCGCAGAGCTTTACGCGCGGTATCAAACCGAGCTATCACAGCTTGAACAACTCAACGGGCAATTAGCGCGTTTGCCCTCTGAGCGTGAGCAGCAACTGGCGCTGGTAAGCGCAGAGCAGTCAAGACTTGACCAACAGCAAGCTGAAATAGATTCACGCGGCCAAATACTGTTTAGAGCGCCTATTGACGGTAAAGTCACTAACCTCATTGCTAAGCTTGGCACCACCGTAAAGCAACAAATGCCATTGGCCACTATTGTGCCCGAAGACTCTACCCTAAACGCCATATTACTGGTGCCCACCCGCGCCTTTGGTTTTGTTGGGCCAGGACAGCAAACGCGCATACGCTTTGATGCGTTTCCGTATCAGCGCTTTGGCTTATTTGAAGGTGAAGTACTCTCAGCGGCAAAATCCATATTAATCCCCGGCGAAGTAGAAATGCCAATTAATATTCAAGAGCCTGTGTACCGAGTAGAGGTGACATTGGGCAAGCAAGAAATCCGCGCTTATGGTAACCATGTCCCGTTGCAACCGGGCATGACCTTAAGTGCAGATATCGTGCTTGAAGAGCGCAGCTTAATAAGCTGGCTGTTTGAGCCGATTTTAAGCCTGAAAGGGCGTGTTTAAAAGTTAAAGGACTAAGAAATGACTGTTGATAATAATAAATTAAGAGAACTCTCTAAATGTGAATTAATTGACGCTGCTATGTTGAGTGCTGTATCTGGGGGGGCTGTCAAAATTGGGTTGAGACGTGCAGCTGTAAAAGTTTGCCGGGCCAAGGCCAGTGTTGTGATTGGTGCGGTAAATGGGTTCCCAAAATTGAGGTGGAATATGACGAACTTCCCTAAAGTTGTTTTACTGTAATAATCAATCTTAATCACGGTGCTTGAATGTCTCATATAATTCGATTAAAAAAAAGAACATTGGCGCAAGAGGCTTTGCATCTTGATGACCTTATTCAAGACAAAAGCATATTACATCAACCTGAACTCAAAGAGGTTTTGGAATATAAAAATAAACATATCGTTGATGGTTTAACCACAGCTTTAGATGTTGATATTTCAACCGCTGAAAATCTATTTGAAGACGGATTAATTTGGTTGTGGTATTGCAATAATAATGCATCAGAAGGTTACCGTGATATTGATGACCCTATATTAATACTAGACGAGGTATG
Source organism: Glaciecola sp. (assembly GCA_965658765.1). Taxonomy (GTDB): domain Bacteria; phylum Pseudomonadota; class Gammaproteobacteria; order Enterobacterales; family Alteromonadaceae; genus Glaciecola. The sequence continues at coordinate 20,036 of CBFHTO010000053.1, forward strand.
GCACATATTTATGTTATATACGCCCTACTATATGAAATTTTGTCAGACATATTTTGGTGAATATTTGCATCATATGCCAACATTAGTGAATTCAGAAAGGTCAAGTCTTGAAATTAATCAAGATAGCTATTTAAGGCAAAAAAAGAAGCAATTAGAAACTATTTATGAGTTGCTTGGTAAAGATGTATTTATTCGTTGGTATCATAAATATCCAAAAATTTACAGCCGTGAAAACATCTTGACGATGCGGAAGAAGTAGGAGGAGTCATGAAAACATTTTTATTCTTTTTGTTTGCTGGCGTTTTATTCAAAACCAACGCAGAGGTAGAGTATTTACCAAGAGACGTGGTGCAGTCGGCATCAGAGATAATGTGGTACAACTGTGAGAATGGCGAAGGCATTCTTTATGCAGAGTTTGAAGCATTTCAATTGCTAAAAGAAACTTTGACTCAACTGGTATCAAGTGAGCCTATTGGTGTATTTGATTCTGTTGATCCCAACGCCGAATATAGTTTTTTGTATTTCAAAGTAGCGCAGCCCGAGCCTAGGTGGAGGGTGGCCGTTTTGCTGGAGGACTCTATAGCAATGGGTGGGTTTGTTTTTAGATATGCGCCAAGTGCTATGGAAAGTTGGCGTTATCACAACCAGAAACGTATCTCGAATAATGAGGCTTTCAAAGAACTGGTCCGTAACATGGACGATGATACATTGAATTATTGCGGCGTGGCAAAATCAGCCCTGTAATACAAGCGTCAAATTGAAATGTTGGAGATACCTAAGGATTCTCAATACTGAAAATAAAGTTGAGTATAGAAGGAACCATCCAACAACGATAGCTAGCTTGAAGTAACAACAAGCTACAAAGATCCGCGCCTATGGTAACCATGTCCCGTTGCAACCGGGCATGACCTTAAGCGCAGATATCGTGCTTGAAGAGCGCAGCTTAATAAGCTGGCTGTTTGAGCCGATTTCAAGCCTGAAAGGGCGTGTTTAAAAGCCATAACTTAAAATAATCTCAAGAAGGGATAATATGCAAGAATTGAAATTTGAGCAAGTGGAAGATGTGAATGGTGGTAAAAATCCCGGAACAAGTAGACGCGAAAGGAGGGAGAATATAGGCAGCAACCCTATCAGTGGATCAGATGTTGCAAAAGCTGGTGGCTTGATAAGTGCTGCAGGAACTATTGCGGCTTCAATACCAACGCCGCATACACAGGTAGCTGGACGAGCAGCGCAAGTAGTAGGCTCAGCGATGATTATTGCTGGAACTGCTGATGGTGACTAAGTAGTAAATATATTCTTCGGTCATGATCGCTCAGTAAGTTTACTGCGCGGTGCATCAATTTATTTATGAGGTTTAATTATGGGTATCGCGATAACAGTACTTTCATATGTTTCGATATGTTACGTTTTGGGTGGAGTAGAAAGTGTATTTGGCTTAGACCAAAGAATTTTCTTCGCCATTATTGTCATACTGGCGCCAGTCGACATTTATTATCGACTAAAAAGAGGCTATACGAAGAATACTACAACAACCAATGGGATCAGTAAAACATAAATTTTCGGATATTTACATTCAATATAGTAAGTAACAACTATGTTTGTAGTTTTTTTTCAAAACAGGCTTAATTGAGTGAGAGGTAGTACCTTCAGCTCATCCAATATTATCACCGAGCGAAGTAGAAATGCCAATTAATATCCAAGAGCCTGTGTACCGAGTAGACGTGACATTGGGCAAGCAAGAAATCCGCGCTTATGGTAACCATGTTCCGCTGCAACCGGGCATGACCTTAAGCGCAGATATCGTGCTTGAAAAGCGTAGCCTAATAAGCTGGCTGGTTGAGCCGATTTTAAGCCTGAAAGGGCGTGTTTAAAACCTAAACTTAAAATAATCTCAAGGAGAGATATTATGCAAGAATTGAAATTTGAACAAGTGGAAGATGTGAATGGCGGTATTTTTATAAACCCAGTAACTGTAATGGTTGCTGTCAGGGTAATTAAGATAGCGGCTCCATACGTAAAGGCCGCTGCCGGAGCTGCGGTTGGAGCCGCGGCAGGTGCCGCCGGTTATGACGCAGCGTAGGGGGTTAGAAATGATTGAATTAAACACATTTGAAACCGAGCAGGTAAATGGTGGCTTCATACCTATGTTAATTGTTATAGCAGTGGGGGCATATGGTGGTGGGTATGCCTATGGTAAGGCAACTAAGTCAGACGATACTCCATCAGACGATACTCCATCAGACTCACAGCCGTCTTGCGCGCCGACTTGTTGACTTATATTTGGTGGCACATTTTTTTGTGCTGCCATTTTTTATTGGGGAGTTGATTAAATGTTGGATCAAAATTGTCCTACTTGTGGGAATAGAGTATCGTTTTATTCGAGACTTAGCCTTATTTATAAGTTTTATGGTCAGTGTAACGCGTGTGGCAGTGAGTATTTACCTCATAAAAAAAGTATGGTCCTAAGTTCAGGCGTACTTGGCGCTATCGTGGCAATCCTCAGTATGTCTATTCTTAAGTTTGACTTTCTAAGCGCAATGGGGATTTCGGTGTTATTGGTGTTTATATTGCAGCAACTCATAAATCCCTTCTATAGCTTAAATGCACTTGATGACGATTGAATATTGTATAAGCTATTATGATTTATCAATCCGAAGCCGCCGAATGCGGCCTTGCCTGCATGGCAATGGTCGCCAATCACCACGGTTACAAGCTAGACTTAACCACCCTACGTAATCAATATAGCGTCTCTTTTAAAGGCGCGAACATGCAGCAGCTTATGCGCTTGGCTGAGCAGTTGGATATGGTCGGTCGTGCTTTAAAGCTCGACTTGGATGACTTAAAAAACCTCAAAACGCCCTGTGTGCTGCATTGGGATATGAATCACTTTGTGGTGTTGACGAAGGTAGTGGGTAATAGCATTACTATTCTCGACCCCGCCATGGGTGAGCGTAAAGTACCTATGAGTGATGTGGATAAATCCTTTACAGGCATTGCGCTCGAACTTACGCCCACTTCAGAATTTAAGAAAAAGGATGAGCGCGTTAAGTTGGGTATTACCGCCTTTTGGACGCACATTGAAGGTTTGGTGCCTTCGCTGGTTAAACTATTTGTTTTATCACTCCTGCTACAATTTTTTCTACTTGCCTCGCCTTACTATACTCAACTCGTGGTGGACGAAGTACTGATCAGCCAAGACAAGCCCTTGCTTGTTGTTTTGGCCTTGGGTTTTGGTTTGTTGGTGCTCATTGAAATACTCACGCAAACCTTTCGTAGTTGGGTGGTATTACATTTAGGTGCCATGATGAGCGTGCAAATGGCAACTAACTTGATGCGCCATTTAGTACACCTGCCGCTCAATTACTTTGATAAGCGCCATATGGGCGATGTAGTATCCCGCTTTGGCTCGCTGAACGCGATACGTGATTTGTTTACCAATAAGCTTATTGAAGGCGTAATTGACGGCCTCATGGCCATTGTTGTGTTGGTGATGATGTTTTTATACGACACTACCTTGGCGTTAGTAGTGCTAGGGGTAGTCGTAGTGTATGGCCTAATTCGGTTAGCCTTGTATAAACCTCTGCATCAGCTCACTGAAGCTAGCATTATGGCCGAAGCCAAAGAGCAAAGTAACTTTATGGAAACCGTGCGCGGCATGCAAAGCATTAAGTTATTTGGTCAACAGGCGCAGCGTTTAAACGTTTGGCAAAATCGCTATACCGATGCGGTAAATCAAAACTACAAACTTGGCAAATGGACTATATCGTATCAAACCATTAATGGCTTATTGTTTGGTATTGAGAACGTTGTGGTTGTCTACCTTGCTGCAATGGCGGTGATGGCAGGTGACATCAGCGTAGGCATGCTCTTTGCGTTTATGGCGTATAAAAATCAATTTACCAACAGAATGGCAGGGCTAATTAATAATCTGATTGAAATTAAAATGACGAGCCTGCACTTAGACCGATTGGCTGACATCGCCTTAACCGATAAAGAGCAAGAAGGGATTAATACGCCTAGGCGTGAATTAACAGGCCAGCTCACTTTGCGTAATATTGGTTTTCGATATGCGAGTAACGAGCCCTTATTATTCAACGAAATTAATTTAACCATTCCCGCAGGCGCTAACATTGCCATTATAGGATCCTCTGGTACTGGCAAAACCACCCTAATGAAAGTCATGTTAGGGTTACAAAACCCAGAAAGCGGTAAAATTGAAGCGGATGGCGTAGACATTCAACACATAGGCTTGCGTAGTTATCGCAGTCAATTAGGGGCGGTGATGCAAGACGACCAGTTAATGTCGGGTACGCTGGCTGAAAACATTAGCTTCTTTGACCCGCAGATGGATATGCAAGTCGTGGCTGAAGCCGCGCAACTTGCCGGTATTCACCATGATATTAGCCAAATGAACATGGGGTATAATTCATTGGTAGGCGACATGGGCAGTGCATTATCAGGTGGTCAAAAGCAACGACTACTGCTCGCCCGAGCGCTATACCGAAAACCTAAGATATTGCTCTTAGACGAAGCCACTAGTCACTTAGATGCAGCGCTTGAACAATATGTTAACCAAGCTATTCAGCAACTACCCATGACGCGCATTGTGATTGCACATCGCCAAGAAACCATTCTCAATGCAGATGTGATTTATCAATTGCACGAAGGTAAATTGGAGGATGTGACAAAAGCATACCGAGAAGCGTCAGGAGCAAAATAAAAGAACCATAAATTGGGTTAAAAAATATTTTATCAAATGTCCGCTTTACATCATTTTCATAACTGCGAATGTTACACTTTGTCTGATATGTATAGTTTGCAACGATGCAATTGCACAATTTCTAACGGCAGCGTCTGCCGTTAACTTGCCTGTCAGAAAAATCTATGATCAAAGCGAAATTTGGTTTTAATACACCCAAAAGGCAACGTCCGCTAACTTGTAGGTTATCTGCTAACTGTCCACCCACTAAACATAAGCCCACCTCGCTGTTTAAGGACAGGTGGCGGATAATGGCAGAAGGACGGAACCGCGGTGGGTTGCTAGTAATGTATGGCTATGGGGATTTGTGTTTGACTTTGTAGGCGTGGCAGCCGGCTGATTGTTAGCGCTGATTTTTTATGCGTTGTATTGTCGTTTTTCTTCATATTACTTTGTCATTTAGCGACTGTTATTTCCTTATTGTTAATGTTATTCGTGGCTTTTGCTGTGTTCTAACCAAGCAGTACCCTTGCCTAGGTAGTTGGCAATGTGGTTTTTCATGTTATTGCTTCCATTTACGTTATTGTGGCGGTGCTCTAGGCCGATACACTGCACCAGTGAGGCCTGTTATTTTCATTGGTAAATGGCAGTCTCGGCACATAAACGGTGCTGATGGTTCGTCCTTCTCTCGTGCCGAATCATCCGGCTCAGGCTCAGCTACATCCAGTAATTCCTTGGATTGCTTAAGCTTATCCTTGCTACTCAACAGACCATAATGCCGGATGCGGTGGAAGGCAGTATATGTAGCATAAATCGGCGAATGAACTCATCAGTATCGACTTTCATCAGCTTGTGCATGTTGTTGCCTTTGCGCCGATAGTCTTTGTACTTGAAGTGAACGTGTTCGTTATCCATCTTCTGCAAACGGCTATTGGCAATCGCGACTCGATGCGTATAGCGAGAGAGATAAGCTAATACGGCTTTAGGGCCAGCGAAGGGACGTTTTGCAAACACAACCCATTCTCGATGTTGCTGTGCATGCGTCCATGATGTGAACTTATCTGGATTGTCGAAGCTGGCCGTATCGAGCAGTTTGCCGAAGCACTGCAACTGCTTAGCTTCATACAACTCACTCACACCTTGCATATACAAGCGCCTAAACAGTCGTGATAAGACCCTAACCGGTAGGAAGAAGCCTTTCTTACATGGCTTCCAACTGTGTTTATCGAGACTAATGCCACCCCCGGGCACAATACAATGCACATGTGGATGATGCGTCATCGCTGAGCCCCAAGTGTGTAACACCATGGTACTGCCGATATCCGCGCCTAGATGCTTTGGGTCTTTTGCAATAACGCTAAGCGTTTGCGATGCGGCACTAAACAGTAAGTCATACATCTTTACTTTGTTATAAAACGCCAACTGCGCCACTTCTTCTGGTAGTGTAAACACCACATGGTAATACTCAACTGGCAACAGTTGTGCTTGGCGAGCCTTGAGCCAACGCTTAGCTGCTGACGACTGGCACTTAGGACAATCGCTTCACGACAAGGCCTGTTTCGACAGGAGTTATAGGCGATTAAGTCGGTTTCGCACTTATTGCAATGCAATTCATGCCCACCTAACTGCGCTGTCCGGCAACGCTCTATTGCTGACATCACTTTGAGTTGATTTAGGCTGAGATGACCTCGTTGTTTGGCTTTATACTGCGCACCATAAAACCGAAATACGTCTGCCACCTCAATCGCAGGTCTTGATGATGGATTGTCCATAATCCATAATCCATTACTCATTGTGACAGTGCATCAAGCGGACTGACAACCGTGCGCAACACCTTC
>CBFHTO010000054.1:0-25763 GCA_965658765.1 Glaciecola sp.
TGATGAATACACGCACATTGACTTACTTCTAAGATCCGCTGCATATCAATATCAGCATCAAAACTTGCAATATTTTCCAAGATGCTACCTGAGAACAATTGGTCATCTTGTAGGACACAGGCAAAGTTGCCGTGACCTCTAACGGAAGGTTTAAGTGGTCTACCATCTATTTTAACGCTTCCAGATGTTGGTACAGTTAGTCCTAACACACAGTTAACTAAGGTGCTTTTTCCACATCCACTGCGTCCCGTTATAGCAAGTATTTGACCAGCGTTAAGAACTAACTCAATATTCGAGAATAAGGGGGCGTTAGCGCTTTCATAACGATACGATAGATTAGAAATGTGCAATATCGCAGCTGCATCTTTAGATTCTTGTTGTGTTTCTTTTTGATTTAATAGATTTTGTGTACTGATATTTTCACTAGCGCTAGCTTGAGGGTTAGGGCTATCAACTTGACCAGAGACTGGTTTATATTCTTTTCTGTCAGGAATGGCCTTGAAGCTTTTATCTATTGCTGTAGCGCCCGCTATTTCATCAGGCTCGGTTTGGGTAAATAAAATGTCTTCAATACGGTCTAGGTGTACTTTCACCAAAAAGAAACGTATTAGACTGTCCACGAGGGCATTTGCAGATTGTAAAAAGCGCTGTTTAAAGCTCATAAATGCGAATAACATACCCAGGCTAAATTCGTTTTGCATAACCATTTGAGCAGCTATAAACACAACAATTATTTGTTCGAAACCAAGTAACAAACGATTTAGGGTTTCAAATTGGATATTCCACTGACCGATTTTAATTCCGTGGTTCATTGATGTTACAAATTTATCTATCCACATGTTTTCGGTGTGATTCACACTACCACTCACTTTGATCGTGCGAATTGCGCGTAATGTTTGCAGAAAATAGCTCTGTTGGGTGGCCTCGGAACATAGTTGTTGTTGACTAAGGTGCTTTAATGGAAAATAAAACATGTATCGAAATAGCAAATAAAGCATAACCGTTAAGAGCACGAGGCAAGCGAGTGGTAGCGAATATAGACAAAGCATAACGAAGGTTGAAACACTGAGTAAGCCGTCTATTAGTGTACTGACAATTCCTTGTGTCAAAAGCTCTCGTATTGGCTGTAATGAGCTAAATCGACTGGTGATATCTCCAATGTGGCGAGCCTGAAAATAAGATAGTGGTAGCCTAAGCAAATGACGAAAGGTGAAACGAGATATTGCCAAACTAAAATAACTCGACAACTTTAACATCACGCTAGAGCGCAGATAGCTCAAACCGACATCGAGCAGCATTAGTAAAGAAAAGCCTAAAGCCAAGGCTTTAAGCAAACTTTCATTGCTACTAATAAGTACCGAATCGACGACCGTTTGTAAGTATAAGGGACTGAGTAATGCCGCGATTTGAATGCATATCGAAAGCACAAGCAAAAGACAAAGCTGTCTCTTAACGCCGCCTAATAAGCTTAGAAAATCCTTAAGCTCAAGTTTCTCAACAGGCTCGCTTTTAGCAATAGATTTGTTTGGAGAAAGCTCAAGTGCTATGCCTGTAAATGAAAGATTTGCCTCCGCCATGTCTACCTGTCTTTCACCGATGGCGGGGTCTAGTATCGTTATGTATTTTGGTGTGACCTTTGTTAATACGACGAAGTGATTCATACGCCAATGAAGCACACAAGGCCTTGCTAGAGAATTAAGGTCTTCTAGTGCCAACTGCATTGCACGTGCAGAAAAATCGTTTCTTTGAGAAATGTTAACTAAGTCTTTTAAGTTCAGACCATACTTACCTTGAGGATTCTGATTTCTTAGTTCCCGTAAACTCGTATTAAGTCCAAAATGGTTAAATATCATGCACAAGCAGGCAAGTCCGCACTCGCTAACTTCGTTTTGCATGCATAGCTCAGTGCGTTTGCGCCAGATGGAAAAACGCAAATGCTCGAAATATGATTGAGAGGGATTCATAGCAAAGTCCCTTTAAATTCATAAAGCGGAGCCAATAGCCATTCAACAACAGTCTGTTCAGTTAGGCGTATTGTGGCACTTAAGGTCATGCCGTTTCTAAGTGGCCAGTTTCTCCCCCTTGCAGATATTGATTGCTTATCTAAATGGACTTTAACGATAAAGCTAGGTGCTTGTAATTTTACCGGCATTAAAAGTCGATCGCTTGGCATGACAACTTGTCGAGAAACTTCTTCGATTATGCCGCTAATTGATCCAAACTGTCTATAATTGAAGGCTTCTACTTTAATACTTACTTTTTGAGCATGCTTAATAAACGCTGCTTGATGAGTAGGTATAATAAGTGTTGTGTTAAGCCCTCTGTCTTTAGGAATAATATGAGCAAGTGTTTGTTGAGGAAGAAGCGCCGTCCCTGGTTTTATGTGTAGGTTATCGACTTGTCCTGCTTCCGGCGCGGTGATGGTATAAGAAAACTGTCTTTTTAGCTGAGCCCTTTCTCTTTTTAACTGGGCAAAAAGCATGGTCTCTTCTTGTTCGATATTTCGATTTTGAGCCTCTAACTTAAGTATTTTAGCCTTCGTCGTTTCAAGCTTACCTAAATCCTGTTTTTCTTGGAGCGCTAGCTTTTCTATTTCTAATTTATGCTCTAACTCTTCGAGTGCGTAGCTTCGCAAATGGCCTGCTGGCAAGTTTCCTTGTTTAACTAAAACTTTTAATCGCTTATTTTTTTCCTTAACCAGTTTTAATTTCGACTTTGCATGCTTGCTTAGATCCTGACGAGAACTTAGCTGGTCTTCTAGTAACTCCATTTGATGAGAAAGTAGTCTTTGTTGTTGTTTATTACTTTCAATATTACTGCGCAGTAATTTACTCTCTAATTGATATTTTTCTGCCAATTCATTAAAGGATATTTGTTTGCCATCCCTTCCATATATATTCGCTTGATAGCGTTTAATACTGAATAAGGGGGCTCCCTTTTTTACATATTGACCAGAACGCACAAAAACTTCTTCGACTTGTCCATTTGTTTCTAAATTTCTGATTTCTGTTGGTAGGTTGTTGGCGCTTATCCATCCTTTAACTTCTTGAGTTTGGTGAAAAGGCATAAAGAAAAGCGTGACGATAGCACCCAATAATAAGCTCATTAAAAAAATGGACATCCAAAGCTGTTTAACTTTGGGAAGGCGCAAAGGCGAGCTTTGCTCGTTCTGAAATGCTGCATTAAGTGCGGCTTTTCTAAACAGTTTATGAGTAGATGACATGAGTCCCTTGCCGTCTGGTTAATTCCTTTAGATGACAAAAAGCTTATATCCCACTTGACATGGGCAGATATAAAAATAGAGACAATAAATAAGCTGGCTTTATTGGAGAGACCGAACCTTGCTAGCAGAAAGCTTTAGTTTTACTGCGCTAAAAGCCAGTCTGAAGAGCGTTGTTTATATTTAGTTGGATTGTCTTAAAACTGAAAAGAGACGTGGGCTAAAGATAAGCTCTCACTGATTAAGTTTTTGCTACTTAATATAACTAAAGGTCAGCTCAAATTATTTGAGCTGACCTTAGCTATTCAACGTTTACAGCAAATACAGGCTTTAGTGCTCCCAATGGAAGCGATGTGCTTTTTCTTCCATTCGTGTACTAGTATGTTCTGGCATAAATAAGGCGTTATTTTTTTCAAAGAAAAACTCATTTCGTTTTTTCTTACTGCCTAGCTGATTCATACTTTCAGTTTCGAAAACTTTACCGTTGATGACCGTATGGGTAACGTATTCACTTCGTCTAATGTCGCTAAGTACATCTCCTTCAATGATCGCCATGTCAGCCAGTTTGCCTACTTCGATACTACCTAGGTCTTGATCCATACCTAAGTGAATAGCACCATCTATCGTTGCCCCACGAATAGCTTCAAATGGTGTAAAACCACCTTGTGCCATGATCCACATTTCCCAATGTGCAGCTAAACCTTCGCGTTGTCCATGAGCACCGATCATGACTCTTACACCTTCATCTCTTAATTTTTTTGCGTACTTGGCGACTTCGATGTGGTTGTAATAATTTTCAGGTGCTGTTGGACGTCTGATAGCTCGACGATCAACTATGAAAGATGGTGTATAACGCAGTAAACGCTCGTTCTTCCAAACTTCGGTTTTATCATAAAAGTATTCTTCTCCCATCATTCCGCCGTAAGCTACAACAAACGTTGGCGTATAACCAAATTCTGTGGCGCGCCATAACTGAGTAATATCGTCATAGGCTCGCTCAATCGGAAGGCTATGCTCTAAGCCAGTGTGCCCATCTACTAGCATGCTCATGTTCTGCTGAAACTTACCACCACCCTCTGGAACAACCATCATATTGAGTTTGTCTGCTGCCACGAGCACTTGTTGCCTTTGGTCACGACGTGGCTGATTGTAGCTTTTAACTGAAATTGCCCCTTTGTCTTTCAATCTTTGAACATGGAAAAAAGCATCTTCATAATCATCGATGATTGCTTTATAACCGAGAGCCTCTGCACCATATAAAATGGTGCCTGTTGAATAAATACGTGGGGCAACTCTCATGCCCGCGCGCTGTAACTCAGCAGTAGCCATAATTTCACTAGTATTATTTGAGGGGTCGTGAATAGTTGTTACGCCAAACGATAGGTTTGAATACTGCATCCAATTCTGTTGAGGAATAATTTGTTGAGTCCCTTGTGAACCATGGGCATGGGCATCAATCAAACCGGGAATTATCGTTTTACCCTTTGTATCAACTTCAAGAGCCCCTGAGGGGATGTCAATTTCATCTTGGCGACCTACCGCTGTAATTCGGTTACCTTTGATCAATACTACACCGTTTTCTATGACTTCTTGTGTGTCATTGGCATTTCGCATGGTGACAATTCTGCCCCCGACCAAGGCAGTGACTTGTTTATTGTTATCAAACGTTTGTTTAAAACTCACATTAATGCCGTTACTTTCAGGCTCTGGTAAATCTTCTTGTGGTTTATCTGCGACAAAAGTGAAGGAATCTTTTAATGAACGCTCGAAATATAAAGACGCATGTGACCATCCGACTGTAGAGCTATCATCACGCCAAGTCATATAGTTTCCAGCTCTTGCTGAAAGTTGCTGGACGGGTAATGAAGTAATCTTCGGTCCTAGGTTGATCGTTTTACCGTTTGTTTGAAACGGTGCTACATAGGTATTGTACTGATGTACAAATGCAATCCACTTGCCATTTGGAGATAGTCTGTACTCACTTACCAAATCTTTACCATCTAGGTGAACTTGTTTGTCTTCACCGTTTATGTCAACGCTTGAAAAGCGTGTTTCCGGATAGCCAGAATTGGCACGCTCTGTGAAGTATACTCTTGTGTTATCTTTTCCGAAGTGGGGTTGTATTCCGCGCTTTGCGATTCTATTTGCGCGCTTTTCTTTTCTGTCTAGCAAATAGATGCCGGGCTCTGTCGAGTGCTTCGGATCAAGAATGTAACCGCCGGTGATCTTACGATAGACAATGTATTTTCCATCCTTTGAGAAACTCGGTTCTATGTAATGTCCTGGTTTTGTAGAAACCACTTTTGAGCGAGAGCCTTTAGAAGAAACCGTTCTTACGCTGCCTAAAGATTGGTCATTCCAAGTTGTATAAACGATTTCCTTACCATCCGCTGAATAACGAGGATAGTACTCATCATGTTCATCCTGCTTGGTTAAGCGTTTAGAATTCCCAGACTTTATATTGTGCAGATAAAGCTTGCCAAGTGCTTGGAAAAGAATGGACTTGCCGTCTGGCGACTTTTGAGCCCAGCGAATAGCTTTCACTTCAAACTCTTCAGGTGCTACTTCTACCTTAAATCTTAACGCATCTGCGTATTGAACGCTCGTTTCAACCTCAACATCCAATGTTGTTAATTGCTGATTTTTAACATTGAGTCGGTGGAACTTACCTGCGGTCCAAAACACAATATGTTTGGAGTCCGGCGTCCAATCAAAGTAAGAAAAGTAACCTTCTGTACCAAAGCCTTCTTGCATATCGCGCTCAAGGTCAAAAAATAATGGCGTCTCTTCACCGCTGTTTAAGTCTTTTACAAACAGTACTGTTTTATTTTTAACTCTACGAATAAACGCTAAATGTTTGCCATCTGGAGATGGTGTTGGCACCACGGCCCCTCCAGTACCCGATACAAAGCGTTCTTCTTCCCCCGTTTGTCGGTCGTAACGAGTGATTGCAAAAATAGATTTTAGTGGGTCTCGATTATAGTCAAAGCCAGAACCTGGGCTAATATCATGAGTGTAGTAAATATAGCGACCATCTGGCGAAAATGCCGGGTCAGCGATATTTTGTTGTTCAACTTTTCCGTTTTCACGCTCTTTGATTGCCAAACCTGAACCGCCAGAGTGATGATACAACCAAATTTCACCAGCAGGTATAGAGCGAGACGACATAATACCCTTTGTAACTACAATATACTCAGAATCAGGGCTCCATTTAGGGGCGTGTATAAGGTGTTTCTTCTCTTTAGTTACTTGTCGTAAGTTGTCACCATTGATGTCCATTACCCAAACGTTTGATAAACCATCGCGGTCTGAAATGAAAGCCACTTGTTTACCATCGGGGCTTACGCTAGGGTGAATATTCCATGCGAAGTCTTGTGTTAATGCGCTTGCTTTGCCACCTTTGGCGTCCACAATAAATATATCGCCCAACATATCAAACACCATGCGTTTTCCATCAGGAGTGATGTCTAGACTGGACCACGTTGTTTCGTTTGTTTTAATATCAATGCTCTTTAGAGGCATTGGTGGAGCAAGGACATTCCAGTCCTTTAGTGGATCTTTTGCGTCTTCATCAGCATGGCTCTCAGCAAAAGATTGTTGCATGCTCATACTTGTTAATAGTGTGAAGCTTAGCACCTTCAAAGCAGAGGTAAGCTTAAATGAATAGGTCATAAACGGCTCTTTATTGTTGTTATTGAATTGTTAATTTCAGTATACAACAAGCGAGTGTGATCCCAAAGGAGGCTAGAAAAAATAGCTGAGAATAGTTTGCGTACGTGTATCTTAGCTTGAAAACCTTACGGCAAAGGCAAGTAGAGCTTAGGTAAAATGCTTTACGCTATAAGCTCTTAAGATCAAACTGTCTATTTCGAATGGCATAAAGAGTTTTCTCGTCGACCTCTCCCAATTGATATTGGGCTGGTCCAGTCGGTTCAGCGAGTATCCACTGTTCCCGGTTTTGGCTCATGCTAACGTCGCCTTTGTCTGGTTTCATGGCAATTGCTAATAAAGCATGATTTCGTAAGTAAACCATGTTTACTTTTAGGTAGGGATTGTAGGCTTTTAGCAAGGCTGCGAATAAGGTTGATTTGGAATCGCAATCTCCCTTATTTGTAAATAATAGATCTTTGGGTGATAGAAAGCCACCGCCATTACTGGTTCTTCTATTGTCTAAGGTGTCATAAGGAATGCTTTGCACCCAAGACAACGCTATATCGATAAACTCACGGGTGTCGTATGGACGTTGTTGTAGAGTTTTGATTGCATCAATTATTGGAGTGAATGCGGAGTAACTGAGTTTGGCGTATTTTGCATGATCGTGGCGAATACCTTTGTCTCCCATACGAGACGCGTATTTTACGAAAAAGTGTTCGGCCCAATAATCACTTTGTGATTGTTTATGAAAGCCCTGAAGCGTTTTAAGTAGACGCTTTGCCTGTTTTTGTGAACGGCTTTCTACTGAGAAGCGCAAGCCGCCGTTGCGTTTATTCACTTTCACCCTGCCGAGCTTTGGATCCAGTTGCTGCACTTTACGCATCACTTTACCGTATATAATGTCATTAAACAGTCGTTCGTTATAGGCGTCTGGTGAGCGTGGCAATTGTGCCAGTAGCTGTTTATCAAGGCTAAATTCTAAATTATAGCTTCGCTCTTGATGCCGCCATTGGTATGAAAAGTAATTTTGATTAGCATCAGAGCTTACAGAAAAACCCACCTGTTGAGCCTGTGCAAGCAGAGAATTACTGCAAATGAGTACTACGGCAAATAGCAACGAACTAGAGCTGCTCAATAAGCGGCCAAAAGGCGTCTTAAACGATAAGAATGTCAGTTTGATAGTGTTGTTAATTATTAACATAGCAGCTCGATAAATTGGCACTTAACAAAAAGGCATTTGCAGAATACTTCCTATGCAAAATAGCAGCTCAAGCAAATTAAGTATTAACTGCAATGACTCAACCTATTCCTCAAACAAACTGAAGCACGGCTTTCTTTGCTTATAATGCAATATTTATTTTGCCAAAAGGGTATAAACTTCAATGACAATGTATCGACCGATTTATCATTATCAATAAAGTTTTTTAGGTGACGTTTTCTGCGTGCAGTTGGCTAGTTTGGAACCAATTTAAGCTCTCGTGTAGACTTACCACACTGCCAACTATTATGAGGGTAGGTGGCTTTAAGTTCTTTGTCCCAGGTTGACTAAGGATGTTTTCCAAACTTCCTGTAACAACTTTTTGCGTCGTGCGCGTCGCGCCTTCGATAAGTGCGATTGGCATACTTGCTTGCATGCCGTGTTCTATGAGTTTCTCACATATAATCGGGAGCCCAGTTAAGCCCATATAAAATACTAAGGTATGGTTTGGTTTTACTAACGAATGCCAATCTAAGTCTATGGTGTTATTGCGAAGGTGTCCTGTTGTAAAGGTCACTGATTGGGCGTGATCTCTATGAGTGAGAGGGATACCTGCATAGCTTGATGCACCAGAAGCAGCTGTAATTCCTGGAACCACCTGGAATTCTACACCCTCATCAATTAATGTTTCGATTTCTTCGCCACCGCGACCAAAAATAAAAGGGTCTCCGCCTTTTAATCGTACAACTCTATTTCCTTGTTTGGCGAGCGACGCAAGTAGTTTATTTATCTCGCTTTGGTCGATGGTATGGTTACTGCGTTCTTTTCCGACGTAAATTTTTTCAGCATCGCGCCTGACCAATTCTAATATGTCTTTCGATACAAGCCGGTCATATACGACAACGTCGGCCTTTTGCATCAGCCTTAAAGCTCTAAATGTCAAAAGGTCAGGGTCGCCAGGCCCTGCACCCACTAAATACACTTGTCCTTGGCTATTATCCTGATTCGAAAATTTTTCGAGTTTGTCATCTAACTGGGATTCGGCTAATTGCAAGTTACCTTGTAGAACATTTTCACCGATATCTCCATCGAGCACTTCCTCCCAAAAATACCGCCGCTCAGTCACATTTTTTAGTCCTATTTTCACCTTGTCTCGAAATTTCTCAGAGAAGTCTCCCAAGCGTCGAATATTTTGTGGAATGACTGACTCAAGTTTTTGACGAATATAACGCAACAAAACGGGAGCAACACCGCCACTCGACATTGCAATGATAATAGGAGAACGGTCTACAATGGACGGTGTGATAAATTTGCAAAGTGGTGTGTTGTCGACCACATTGACAAATATATTGTTTACTACAGCCTCATCGTGAATTTCTTTATTAATGCCTTCATCATTGGTTGCAACAAAAATCATTTGCTTACCAGCTTGGTCACTGCTTTGATATTTCCGTTCAATTAACTCAACTTGATCTGACTTGCTTAATTCTCTTACCGCATTACTGACCCAGGGAGCGACAATTGTTATCTTACACGGTGTTTTGAGCATCAATTCGCATTTTCGAGCCGCAACTTCTCCGGCACCGACGATAAGACAATGCACGTGTTGGGCATCAATAAAGATAGGAAAATATTTCATTTAAAACTTCAACTTATTCATTGCACGTTTGCCTCAACAATTCGCCACTTAGACAATTCGACAATGTCGAGCGTCTTTTAATGCTGATCTAGGACATTATGTTTATCTTTATCTGCATACATTATAAGGACATTGTAGAGCATCATGCTTTACTGCATTCTTAAACAGCTTAGTTGTCTGTTTCTCTACCTTACTGTCTGCCGTATTTATAGTGGCACATATTAGAAATGAAAAAAGGAATAAAAAATTTAAATTTATTCCTTTTTGATATATAAGACGATTTGTTTTATGGGGTCAGGCCTAAAAAGCGCTTCGCGAATTTAGCTTAAGCCATCAAACCTTACTTTTTGTGTCTCTTTTTGGGTGGTTGCTCACTCCACTCACGTATATTAAGACGCTGGCCTGCTACGCGCGTTTTGGTCAGCGTTTCTTTTGCCTTGCTAGGTAAGCTTTCCGGTAAATCCACTAGGGTGTAGTTGTCATGAATATCGATCGCGCCAATATTTTTACTACTAAGATCGGCTTCATTTGCGATTGCACCGACAATATTTCCAGGTTTCGCTCCATGTACATACCCAACATCGATACGGAAACGCTTCATGCCTGCTTCAGGTTTGCCGCGAGGTCTAGATGGCTTGCCGCCCTCACGTCTAGGACCTCGTTGCTGACCTCTGTCACCGCGATCATTTCTGTCACGTCGTTCACCGCGCTCTTTAAAAGAAGGCTTAGCATGAACATCAGGCCTATCGCGCTCGGATAATAGCAATGGCTCATCACCTTGAGCCACTCTCGCCAAAGCTGCCATGACCATTTCAGGCGATGCTTCTGACTCTTTTAATATTGCTTCAATGATCGGCATATATGATTCCATTGAATCATCGTTAATCGCTTCTAAGACACTCTTTTTGAAGCGACCTAGACGTGATTCATTGAGCTCGGAAATAGAAGGAATGTCCATACTTGTGATGGTCTGCTTAGTTGCTTTTTCAATCGCATGCAGCATTCGTTTTTCTCTGTGAGAAATGAATAAAATAGCATCACCTTCACGACCTGCTCTGCCGGTACGTCCGATTCTATGCACATAAGACTCGGTATCATGTGGCACGTCATAGTTTATAACGTGGCTAACTCGCTCTACGTCAAGCCCACGCGCAACAACATCAGTCGCAACTAAAATGTCAATCTTGCCTTGTTTCAACTTATCTACAGTTCTTTCACGAGCAGCTTGCGCAATATCACCATTCAGTGCTTCAGCGTCATAGCCGCGTGCAGCGAGCTTATCAGCCAGTTCAATGGTCGCCGTTTTTGTTCGCACAAAAATAATTACACCATCAAACTCTTCGACTTCCATTATGCGTGTCAACGCTTCAAGTTTATGATGTCCAGCGACTTGGCAGTACCGCTGACTAATGGTACTTGCGGTACTTACTTTTGATTCAATTTTGACGTGTTTAGGATCGTTGAGATAGCGCTGTGTAATCTTCTTGATTGGCGCAGGCATCGTTGCAGAGAACAGAGCAGTTTGTCTTGTTTTTGGTGCGTGACTTAAGATCAATTCTACATCGTCTATAAAACCCATTCTTAACATTTCATCTGCTTCGTCGAGCACCAAAAAGCGAAGTTGGTCAAGCTTAAGTGTCTTTCGTTTGATATGGTCGATAACACGGCCCGGCGTGCCTACAACGACTTGTACACCGCGTTTTAGTTGTCTAATTTGATTGTCGTATGATTGGCCACCATAAACTGGCAGTACTCTAATTTTTTTTGAAAAGCTTGCATAGACTTGGAATGCCTCAGACACTTGAATTGCAAGTTCACGCGTTGGTGCTAGTACAAGCAATTGAGTGAAAGATTCGTCTGGGTCTATATTAGCCAACATTGGTAATGCGAACGCAGCAGTTTTTCCTGTACCTGTCTGTGCTTGCCCCAATAAATCATGGCCCTCTAATAGTAACGGTATGCTCTTCGCTTGAATGGGAGATGGCTTTTCGTAGCCAACTTTTTCAAGTGCTTGGAGAATTGCACTCGGTAGATTTAACTCTTTAAATGTGATGTCGACAGTGTCTGTCATGGTATATCCTGAATAATAAAAGAACAAAAGGCAAAGCAGAGAGGATGCGAAGGCCAGTAACTAATCGAGTATTATAATTGAAATCTGTTCTTTATACCATTAAACAAAGTAGTCCATCCTATAATAATATTTGTTGATAATATGTTACTTTTTATACTAAAAATGCACATAATAGGTCGATAACCTTGGTTAAGTCGCACATTAAAAGGATATGAAATGAGAAAGCAGCATTTAAATGCCTGGAAAAAGAGCTGGAAAAAATCTTCGAAAGGCTTAATTTTAGCTACTTCTGCAGTATTTTTACTTACAGCTTGTTCTGAAAAAACTCCCGAAGAATATATTCAAGAAGCCCAAGCCTTCGTTGCACAAGGAGATCAACAAGCAGCCGTTGTCGCCTTAAAAAATGCGGTGCAACAAGCTCCTCGCTCTAGTATCGCTCGGTTTGAACTAGGAAAAATCTATCTAGAGCAAAAGCAATATGAGTCTGCCGAAAAAGAATTGTCCAGAGCCCTTGAGCTTGGTTACGCAGCGAACAAAGTGATTCCCATGCTTGCGCAAGCACTGCAGAGGACAGGCGCTAATGTTGCATTATCCGAAATCGAGCTTGAACAGCAAGATATGACATCGGCCGAAAAACTAGAAGTTGGCTTCAGAAAACTACAGTCTTTGTACCAACTTGAGAAAACAAACGAAGCTCAGTTATTGATAGATGACTTACTTATTTTAGATTCCAACACTGTCTATAAAGGACTTGTTGAAGCGTTTGATTTAGTCGTAAATACTGAATTTGAGCAAGCGCTTACTATTGCTAAAGAGATGTATGCTAGGGCGCCACTGAATAGAGACGTACTGAATTTTACGGCTCGCCTTTACATGTTAAATGAAGACCCTGAAAATGCAGCAAAGATATATGAAGACTATGTGAAGGTTGCTCCTGACGATACAGAAGCTAAATTTACCTTAGCGAATATGTTGGTCGAACAGCGAGAGACTCAACGTGCCGAACAGTATATCGATGATCTTTTAGAAATTAGTGAAACAAATCCGCTCTTAAACCAGCTAAAGGGCATTGTGCGTGCGGCTGCAGAAGATTATGAAGCAGCAAAGCTATACAGTGAAAAAGCGATAAGTGGTGGACGTCCAGACCCTACATTGCGTTTGGTAGCAGGACTTGCTTCTTATCAACTCGGTGAATTTGAAGATGCGGTTGGGCATTTATCTTTAGTCGCTGCATTATTACCAGATAACCATCCAGGCTTGCGTATTCTAGCGGCGTCTCAACTTCAGACCAATATGGGTGATGATGCAGGTGAAGTACTTAGTCGAGTGAATGAAGTCAGCTCAGAGGACGCAACCTTGTTCTCTAGGGCTGGATATGAATTGATCAAAGCAGGCAATACCAATGCTGCCAGAGAAATCATAGAACAAGCTGATAAGATCAGTGAATCGGCTGATGATCTAACGCGTTTAGGTATTTTAAAGTTGTCTCTAAACGACATTGAAGGTTTGGTTGATTTAGAAAGTGCGGTCGATAAGTCGCCCGAGTCTGTTACGGCTAAAGCGACCTTAGCAACAGCCTACCTCGGCACAGATCAATTGGACAAAGCGCTCGAATTAGCTAAACAATGGCAAGCTGAAGAGCCAAATGCAACGGAAGGTTATCTCCTTGAAGCTGAAGTTTTGCAAAGAGAAGGGAAATTTACCGAGGCACAAAGCGTTATCGATACATTACAATCTATGGACGCGAAAAACATCGCAGGGCAGCTTGCATCAATACGCTTAAACCTTCGTCAAAATAACTTAGACCAAGCAAGAGTTGACACAGACCGTTTGCTCGCTCAAGAACCGACGAATATTCCGGCCTTAGCTAGCTATTTTGCACTAGCAAATCAGGCTGGAGAACAAGAAAAAGGCTTTAACCGAATAAAACAGGTCGCCCAAGAAAATCCAAGTTCAAGTAACTTACAATTGTTGCTTGGAAGGGTGGCCTTAGCCGCGAATAAAGCCTCTGAAGCAATCACCGCTACTGACAACATAGAAGCTAACAGACAAGCTCCCGCGGCATACTGGTCCCTGCGAGGGGTCGCTTTGTTGCGCAATAACTTGGCCGACCAAGCATTTAATCATTACCAAAAATGGGCTGAATTATATCCGAACCAAGAAAATGCGGTCATGGGACAACTGCTTGTGCTCGACGGTCAACGCAAATATGAAGAGGGTGCGAGTCTTGCTGAAGAATTTGTTGGACGAAAAGAAAATCTCCAAATTACGATTATGCAGGCGTATTTCGATGTCATGTCGGGCAATGTTGAGCGTGCACGCAAGATATATGATTCCATCGATGCACAATATAGGGACTTACCTTTTATTCGCGGCATATCATCAAGGATCGCACTTGCTGAAGGTAATCCCGCGCAAGCGTTAAAAGATGCTATTGTTGCCTATGACGCCAACAAAAATACGGATAATTTATTTGTTTATGTCCGAGCATTAGACTTAACCAATCAACGTGATAAGTCGTATCAAGTACTATCTGATCACTTAGCTAGGTTTGAGAATGATGCACGTGCTAGATTATTGTTTGCAGAGCGCCAAATCACTGAGGACAGTGATGCTGCGATTGCAAGTTACGAGACAATACTTGCGCAATTCCCGGATAACTTTGTTGTTTTAAATAATATTGCTTATTTAGAAATGCAAAAAGGAAACCTCGAAAAAGCAGCGGATTATGCAAATCGCGCTTATGAGATCCAGCCGAAAAACGCGGCAACTGCAGATACTTACGCTCAAATCCTTGTACAGCAAGGTAAATTAAAGGAAGCATTGGAAGCGTACAATCGAGTTATGAATAAAGATATGAAAAACGAAGAAATATTCGTAAACTACATCGAGACCCTGTTGAAAAATGGGAACACGGTCATTGCTGAACGCAGGATGGGGGACTTAACGCTCACCCAAAACGAGTACAAGCAAAAGCTAGAACAGCTTCGCCAACAATACGGAATTTAAGCTAAAGCTCTATTCTCACTATTGTTAATTGCAAATGTGCCCATATCGATTCGATGTGGGCATTTTTTATGGGAAAAAAAACGTGATAGATTTAATGCAGGCTTCGATTATTCGTTTACGTCACAATCGCGCTTTTGAATTTTTTGTAATAGCCGTCATTATCATTTCAGCCTTAGAGATTGGGGCCAAAACCTATGATCTCCCAGATTGGGCATTGTTTGTTTTTAAGTACCTCGATGTTTTCATCACGGTATTTTTCTTGTTTGAAATTATTATTCGCTTTATTGCTGAAGAAAATAAAAAAGACTTTTTCAAATCAGCCTGGAACGTCTTTGATACCCTCGTTGTTGCGATTAGCTTAATTCCTATCAATGAATCTGAAATGGCTTTACTCGCTCGGCTTGTAAGAGTATTTCGGGTATTAAGAATGATTTCTATCATTCCTGAACTCCGAGTTTTGATTAATTCATTGCTAAAGGCGTTGCCAAGACTCGGGTACGTTGTTTTGCTCATGTTTATCATATTTTACATTTATGCTGCTATTGGCAGTTACTTGTTTAGCGACATTAATGAAGTGTTGTGGGGGAACATTGCGATATCTATGCTGACGCTTTTCAGAGTCATGACCTTTGAAGACTGGACAGACATTCAATACGAAACAATGGATGTATATCCAATGAGCTGGATCTTTTACATGACCTTTATTTTCTTCACGGCCTTTGCGTTTTTGAATATGGTTATTGGAATTGTTGTCGGTGTGATGGAAGAAGAGCACAGCCTAGAAAGAGATAAAGGACAACCTTCACAAAGTGATTTACGTGACCAAATAGACAAATTGAGTCAGCAAGTTACGCAATTACAGGCAGAACTTAAGGTATCGAAATTTCAATCGAAGTCCTATAGTAAAAGGAAACGTATTTCTACATAGTCGTAAATACTAAACATTGGCTGTTCTTAATCATCGTTTATAAGGATATTGTCGCCATGGTGCCACACCGAAAAGAAACACCTGAGTTTACTTATAATGTCTCAGAACAAATTCAGGCCTTGAGAATCAATAAGGCCTATCGTGCTATCCCAGATAAACATGCGAATACAATGCTTGGTGCAACTTGGAATCTTACCAATTTTGGCGTACAGCTCAGAAGCCAAGACGATATTCAACTGATGGCAGAGATAATTAGTTGGTTTGACCTAATTGCGATTCAGGAGATAGCGGATGATTTGAGTGACTTACGGCTTTTATTGAGCTTCTTACCGTATTACAAAGTGATACTTTCCGATATTGGCGGAAATGCTGAACGAGCAGGGTTCATATATGACTCAAGGAAGTTGGAACGCTTAGAGCTTGCCGCAGAGGTTGCAGTGCCACCAAGTCAACATAGATATATTAGAATGAAAGGTGCCTCTGGTTCATTTAAAGGTTTTGACCGCAATCCTTATGCGGTTGCCTTCAGGTCAGGAAAACTTGAATTCATTGCCGTGTCGGTTCATTTGTATTTTGGCAGTCATTCATATTTTGATGAGGACAGGCGTGCACTTGAAGCATACGCACTTGCTAGGTGGGCGGATAAACGCAAAAAGACGCCAGAGTCGTATTCCAATAATGTTTTGCTATTGGGTGACTTTAATTTACCTAAGCTTGACGATAACGGCACGGTATACAGGGCTCTAGCATCCAAGGGCCTAAAATTACCGAAACACTCAACTCAGTTAATGGGCAGTAATCTAAAGGGCGACAAGCATTATGATCAAGTCGCGTTTCATGCAGGAAAAATGGGTGACTTCTATACTGGTCAATCGGGTGTATTTGACTTTGACCGAGTGCCTTTTTTCCAAGAAGCATGGGACGAGGGCTTAAGTGTCGAGGACAACAAATATTTCAGGTCAGCAGTCAAATTTCATATTGCCGACCATCGACCTCTATGGTCAGAATTTAGAATTGATATAGATTGAGTGCCCAGGACAGTCGCTGTATTAGTATTTTAATTAACTGCAGAACTTAACACTTCACTCTTAACAAATAGAACTAAGAGTGCCGCTCAATGTAGAGGTTTGCTCAATAATTGCGAACGTTAAGTGGGCATCTTTTTGAATTGCGCCCCCGAGAGTCAGATAATAACTTCGGAGGCGTTGCTTTTATTACTAGGTTTTCAATTAAATTACGAGGCAGGCGCTGGCGCAGGCTTTAAGGATTGATTTATTTGCATCAAATCGTCCTTTGTTAAAGTACCAGCCGCTTGTTTAAGACTTATGATTGCTACAACAAAGTTGTAACGTGCATCAGCTAAGTTTCTGCGAGCGTCAAATAAGTTACGAGTGCTATTAAGCACATCTACTATTGTCCTTGTGCCCACATCAAACCCAGCTTCAGTCGCCTGTAATGCGCTTTGTGCAGAAACAACTGACTGCTCTAAAGCCCTTATCGTGGAAATAGACGCTTTTACATCATTATATGATGAGCGAACTTGACGGACTGTTTGTCGATAAGTGAGCTCTAGGTTCTCACTGGCGACAACATAGTTAGCTCTAGTTCTTTCGGTGTTCGCGCTCACCGAGCCACCTTGGTAAATTGGAACGTTAAGTGATAAGCCAATGCTATTGTTACTCAGCCAACCTGGTTCCGACGTTTGTGAAACAAGGTCTCCAGCGTCGTTTGCTTGAGCGAAAGTTTGTTCTGTATCGCTACTGCCATAACTGGCTCTTAGGCCAACGGTTGGATAGTGTCCTGAACGTGCGATTTCTATATCTTCCTTGGCAACGTCACGAGCGAAGCGTTGGGCGAGAAGATCTAAGTTCGAATCTTGCGCAATGGATAGCCACTCCGTTACGCTTTCAGGGCTAGGGGCAGTGGCACTAAAACGATTAGTATCTAACACGGAAATTCTATCGTGATATTTACCGGTAATTTCTCTAAGCTCTTCCAACCTCAGTTCCAACAAGTTTTCGGCTCTGATTTGTCTGGCGACCGTATTATCAAAATTGGCCTGAGCTTCGTGAACGTCCGTTATGGCAGTTAGACCAACTTCAAAGCGTTGTTTAGTCTGTTCCAGTTGTCGCTCAATTGCTCTGAGTTCGGCTTTAACAAATTCAACGCTGTCTTGCTCGCGCAAAACCGCTAAGTATGCGTTAACAGTTCTCAGCATTAGACTTTGCATGTTTGCTGCAAGCACGGCATCGCTTTGTTGCGCAAGTAATTCTGCTCGATTCAGGCCTAGCCAGTTTGCATGGTCGTACAATGACATGGTCAAATCGATACCATAGCTTAAAGTATTCGTATCTACGTCAGTGACGTTTGGCCCAAATAAAGATTCACGAGAGCTGTCAGAATACGATACGTTGCCGCTAATTTGCGGTAAAAGGCTAGCTCGGCTAATTTCAATACCTGCGTATGCTGCATCTTTTTGCGCTTTAGCTCGATTGATAATCGGGTCGTTAGCTTGAGCAAGTTCGTAAACGGTAGCTAAATCGTCTGCGAATACTGAACTTGATAACGAAAGCCCTAAGATTAAAGATATGACAGTTTTTTTCATTAATAATGCTCTGCAGTGTTCAAATTAATACTATTCGAATTGTGGGTTAATTGTAGATTAATCAAGTAAAATAAAATATTACGCGCTTGTATCAAATCTCGTTTAAGTGTAACAGAATGTAAGGTGATTGCTGATTAACTTATGGTAATGCTCTTAATGAGGATCATCTTTGCAATCAATTGCTATGTGAAATTAAGAAAGAATAGGTTTTATGGCATCAAACGCCTAAAGAAGTTGGAAAACGATGACATTTTCGAAAAAAGATATTCAAATTATTGGTAAAAAAAATCTGTATAAAGGTTTTTTTTCGATGAACAAATATGAGTTTGTCCACCCTTTATTCGAGGGAGGGATAAGTGATGTGGTTGCGCGAGAAGTTTTTGAAAGAGGGCACGCTGTAGCAGTCCTGCCTTACGACCCAGTTAAAGATGAACTTGTTTTGCTTGAGCAGTTACGCTTTCCTGCAATGGAAACCTCTGATTCGCCCTGGATGATAGAAATTGTGGCAGGGATCATTGAAGAAAACGAAGACTTAGAAGATGTTTGTATCAGAGAGGCTCAAGAAGAAGCCGGTATTAAGATTACTGATTTAACACCAACACATTCATACCTAAGTTCTCCAGGCGCTTGTACAGAGAGAATTTATAGTTATATCGCACGAGTGGACGCTGGCACCGCTCATGGTATTCATGGATTAGATTATGAAGCCGAAGATATTAAAGTACATAGAGTGCCATTGGAAATTGCCAAGTGCTGGCTAAATGAAGGGAAAATTGATAACGCCATTGCCATTATTGCCTTACAGTGGTTGCTTTTGAACAAAGATGCACTATTGACTCAATGGCAAGTTACTCATCGCTGAGTAAAGCTTGATAAACAGCTTCAAGAAGCTTGTTATTTCGCGATTAGTAATTAATGTGCGTTTTGCGTTACCATCGATTATCAAAGTTGTTATCCCCTAATTCGAAACGGTTTATAGGTCATTATTTTGCGAAAAAAGTACGTACCACACTTGCCGAGTATTCTCGCGACCTGCGAGAATAACTACGTGTGTATGCTCAAATTATTGCCAGATTGTGACACCCAAGAACTCAGCTATGAGTTCAGCCTGAGTGAAGAACTCAAGTATAAGATTCAAATTATAGAATCTACTCGCTACACGAGCACTTTGGAAATGTCGCAATTCAGTAGTAACACGCCGTCATTTCTTCAACCTAAAATGACGATTCGTTTATATCATGATGCGAAAGTGGCCGAAGTACTAGAGTCTCAGCAGACAGCGCAATTAAAGCCGGTATACGAATATCCAAATTTGAATATGCATCAACGTAACGAAAAATTTATGGTGAATATATTTTTAGCCGAGTGGCTTCATTTCTGTTTAACTCAAAAGGCGAGAATACCGACTTCTTAATTCCCAATTCCCTATCTTTTTTTAATATTAGAGTGTGATATGTATCATTTTGTTTATTTACATGGATTTTTATCGAGCCCTGCTTCAGAGAAAGCTCGCTCGACAATGGCTTACTTAAAACGACATTATCCTGCTATGCGCGTTTATGTCCCTCAATTGCCAGGGAATATTCAAGAGGCTGTGAAAATAATTGACAATTTAATGATGACCATAAAGTCAGGTAAGCTAAGGTTTATCGGTAGCTCTATGGGGGGATTCTTAAGTACATACTGTGTCGAAAAATATGGTGGTAAGGCGGTACTTATCAATCCTGCAGTAGAGCCCTACCATTTGCTATCAGATTATATGGGAGCCCACTTGAATCCATATACCGGAGAACGATTTACCATTCATTCTGGTCATCTACAGCTACTCAGAGAAATAGACACGCCAGTTATAAAACAAGCAAAAAATTACTTTGTATTGTTACAGACAGGCGACGAAACTTTGGATTATAGAATGGCATTAGCTAAGTATCGTGGTGCAAAGATTCAGCTTGAGTCAGGTGGCGATCACAGTTTTCAGGGCTATGAGAATCATTTGACGGATATTTTTAGTTTTTTACGATGAAATAGTTTTACCCACAAGTTTTACCCACAATAGTGTCGCTTTTTCGAGCAGGTAATTTATCACTTATCACGCTCTATAAATATGCTGATTGCCGGTGTCCATGCCTCTTGCTACTATAGGATTCGCGTCTGATTGTTAAACAGGGATAATATCAACTAGCGTGCTTGAATCGTCGCCTTGAATCGTCGCATTGAACAGTCGATTTCAGCCTAATTACAATAATAATGATAACTGAGTAAGCTAAATGTCGAATCAATATAATTCTGATGCAATTGAAGTCCTAAATGGTTTGGAGCCGGTAAAAAGGCGTCCGGGAATGTATACGGACACGACACGGCCAAACCACCTGAGCCAAGAGGTTATTGACAACAGTGTTGACGAAGCCTTGGCTGGCCATGCGAGTAATATAAAAGTCGTATTACATGCAGACCAATCACTTGAAGTCATTGATGACGGCCGAGGTATGCCCGTCGATATTCACCCCGAAGAAAAAATGAGCGGTGTGGAATTGATCATGACTAAATTGCACGCGGGTGGCAAATTCTCAAATAAAAATTATGAGTTTTCGGGCGGTCTTCATGGTGTGGGTATTTCCGTGGTAAACGCGTTATCGACGCGTGTGGAAGTTACGATTAGACGAAACGCACAAGTGCACCAGATCGTGTTTGAAAATGGCGATAAGTCACAAGAATTGGCGGTGATTGATAGTTGTGGAAAGAGAAATACAGGCACTCGTGTACACTTTTGGCCAGATCCGAAATACTTTGATTCTGCTAAATTTTCAGTCAGTAAGTTACTTCATATACTTCGTGCTAAAGCCGTTCTTTGTCCTGGCTTGGCGATTAAGTTTGACGATAAAATTAATAATGAAAGCCATCAGTGGTGTTTTGAAGATGGACTGAGAGACTATCTGGTACAAGGCTTAAAAGAGTTTGAAACCCTGCCAAGCGATGCGCCCTTTTCAGGTACATTTACGGGTAACGGTGAGGCAGTTGACTGGGCAGTTATGTGGCTTAGCGAAGGTGGCGACATGGTCACCGAAAGTTATGTGAATTTGATCCCGACGGCACAGGGCGGAACCCACGTTAACGGGCTTCGTCAAGGTTTACTAGATGCGATGCGAGAATTCTGTGAGTTTAGAAATTTATTACCTCGCGGAGTAAAAATTACAGCTGACGATCTTTGGGAGCGCTGTAGTTATATTCTGTCGACCAAAATGCAGGACCCACAATTTGCGGGTCAAACCAAAGAACGTCTATCGTCTCGGCAAGCATCTGCTTTCGTATCGGGTATTGTAAAAGATGCATTCAGCCTATGGCTAAATCAACATACTGATGTTGCTGAACTTTTAGCTGAGCTATGCATTAGCAATGCTCAAAAGCGCCTCCGTCAAAGCAAAAAAGTTGCTCGTAAAAAAGTGACATCAGGCCCAGCTTTACCGGGGAAATTAACGGATTGTTCTGGTCAAGATAATGAACGATCAGAGCTCTTTTTAGTCGAGGGTGATTCAGCAGGTGGATCCGCGAAACAAGCTAGAGATAGAGAGTTTCAAGCGATTATGCCCTTGCGTGGAAAAATTCTAAATAGTTGGGAAGTGGACTCATCTCAGGTTCTTGCTTCCCAAGAGATACATGACATTTCAGTCGCGCTTGGCATCGATCCAGACTCCGAAGATTTATCTGGTTTGCGGTATGGCAAAATATGTATATTGGCAGACGCTGACTCAGACGGCCTTCATATTGCGACTCTTTTGTGCGCATTATTCGTTAAGCATTTTCGGACTCTCGTCAATGCGGGGCATGTTTACGTAGCTATGCCGCCTTTGTTCCGAATTGATATTGGCAAAGATGTGTATTACGCGCTTGATGAAAGTGAAAAACAAGGGATTCTTGATCGAATAGAAGCCGAGAAGAAAAAAGGGAAAGTTAACGTACAGCGCTTCAAAGGTCTTGGAGAAATGAACCCCCTTCAACTTCGAGAAACCACGATGGATCCGAACACACGCCGCTTGGTTCGATTGACCAGTGAAGACGCTGAATCTATGTTGGAATTGATGGACATGCTGCTCTCTAAAAAGCGCTCACCAGACCGCAAGGCATGGTTAGAGAGCAAAGGTAATTTGGCTGAGGTGTAAGTTCGCAAAGCATCCACTTACCACTCTAAAATTTCGCCACTTGAATGCACGAATATGCCTGTGGTTTCTAAGGACAGTTCTTCCATTCGCTGAATCATGCCTTGAGCAGCTTCATCAGCATTTATTAGTCCATTTCCTTTGGTCATTTCTGTCCTTACGTAGCCAGGGTGTAAAAGAGCCACAGCTACGCCTTTCTCTTTAAAATCAATGCTTAAGCATTTTCCAAGCATGTTTACAGCCGTTTTTGAAATACGATAAGCGTAGTTGTTAGAGCTGTCATTGTCGTTAATTGAGCCGACCCGACTGCTCACAATGCCTACCTTACTACCTTTATTTAATTTTGATTTCAAACCAAGGATCGTTCTAAGTGGGCCTAATGTATTAACATCAAAATGCGTTAACATGTTGGCTAGGTCTATGTCTGGAAAACTGTCCGAATTGAGTATACCGGCGTTGTGGATCAGTATATCTATATGTTCAACTGGAAGTGTCTTAGATAGTGAGGTCATCAACTTGTCGTCAACAGTATCGATGTCCTCGATTACTGTGCAAGCTAAGCTCTTTAAGTCATCGCTGGCTTCTCGACACAGCGCAAACACATTCGCACCTGAGTTTGTATAGTGCTTAACTAGTTCTAAACCAATACCTCTGTTTGAACCGATTATAACGACATTTTTATTTGTATATGGCATCTTAACTCCTTTGCTGATCATTAATGTTAAAGGTTTAGGTGATTGGTCATTTTTCAAGTCTTAAATGTGATTTTTAAAGAGGGTTGAAATATATATCTTGCTATATTCAAAACGTTTTAAAAGAGGGATAAAGTTTGCTAGGAAAAACTTCCTACTTTCGATTAAAATACCGCCTAGGCAATTCGTGTTGAATAGCTCTGACTGTTAAAGGTGCTCATGCCAAAGCCAATAAAAACTGCGCTGATTGTACTTTTTTGCTTATCGCTGATTTTTTCATTTCTCGCTATTAGTACTTCATCAAAAGTGGTGATGCAATCTGGCGAGCAAGTGGAATCAGCCGAGTCAGTACAGGATTTAATTAGTCAAATCCGTGCAAGCTTAAGAAGCAAAGATACCGTGCATACGATTATTGTGAAAGAGCAACAGCTCAATAGCCTCGCGGGTTTTGTGCAAAGAGCAAATAATGCATTGAGAGCAGAGTTTTCCATTCAAGATAATCATGTGGAGATCTTAGCTAGTTACAAAATACGCACTTTATTCAATCATGTATTTTTGAATGTATCATTTCAGGTTTTGCCTGCGGACAGACTCGTCGTGAGCAATGTAAAAGTGGGTGAGCTCCATTTACCAAGTTGGTTATTTTTGAAAATTGTAGAATGGACTCTAAACTCGCAGACTAACACTGCGCTAGCGAGCAAAAGTTTAAATACAATCAGCGCCATTTCCTTAAAAGACAAAGAAATCACCATGACTCTAGGCTCTCTCGCTCCTTTGCTAGCTGAGATTGAAAAGATCGATACCGGCGAAAATCCAGAAAACAATAAAGTATTAACAAGAAAAGTTGCACACTATTTAAGGTTTCTTGAGGGTCTACAAGATCCACTTATTTTAGTGCCTAGTCAATCCGCGTCTTTAGCTTACTATGTACACAAGGTAATGGGAGAGGCTAAAGTCCGTTCAAGTAACTACTCTCCAATGCTTGAAAATGAAGCCGCTATTTTGGCAATGGCAGTGTATCTTGGTAGCCCTCGGTTCAGCACTTTGATTGGAGATTTGAGTAAAAATCTTGGTCGCGCTGTTCCTTACATTAGAAATAAACCGACCTTATTAAAACGTCGAGATCTAAGTTTGCACTTTATATTTTCAGCGGCAATAAAATTGCTGTCAGAAAAGGAAATAAGTATTGCGGTTGGTGAATTTAAGGAATTAATGGACCGGGCTGAGGGAGGATCAGGATATAGCTTTGTTGATCTAGCTGCCGATCTCTCTGGTGCCCACTTTGCTGCGTTGGCGGTCGACCCAAAACACGCTCATTTAATTCAAACGATCTTATCTTTGAATGAAGATGAATCGCTATTCATGGTCGACGTAGAAGGCTTTGATGAGGGCTTGACTAAATCAGAGTTTGCTCAAAAATACAGACAAGTGGACAGTGAAGAGTATCGTAATGCCCTTGCTATTATTAATCAACGTATCGCCAATTTAGCTATTTCTAAGGAACTAATCAATACCACTCATCCTAAGATAGAATAAGGATGCGTGAATCGTTAACTCGCATCCTCATATCTACTACCGCGCAAAACGGTACTATTTAAGAAAAGGCTCACTCTCCATGCGCTTACTTACTCGGTATTAATAAATTAGTAATGTGCAATTTATGAAGTCGCAACAAAGCAAAAAGAGTGAGCAAAGGGAATCGCGAAGACCTGACTAAACCTCGTATACCTTAGCCTGAGCCCCTGGCTCTGCTTGTAATATAAGTGAACATTTGCCCCAAGTGTCTGGGTACTTGTATTGAGTATTGGCTTTAAGATCTAGCTTAACATTAAAGTCTTCGCAACGAAGCTCTCCGAACTCGATTGGGCTTTGCGTATTTACTGAAAAACGTTGTTTGTATAATGGATGACTTATGATCCCTGTGTCGTTAAACATAATTGGCGAATGTAATGTTTTTGATGTGCTTAGCTTTGAGAGGTTAGCTTGGGCTTTTGCTAGTAAGCGCTCTGAGCTTTCTTGTCCAAAAGGCGAGTTGGCGATGTCTTGATAGACTTCGTGTGCTTTCGCAAAGTAATTTTCACTTTGATAGTATTCAAATAGCGTCTCTTTAATCTTTGCGAAAAGCTTCTTCGCTTTTTGAGTTTTTGCTTTTCCTCTTAATGCACGTTCTAAGGCGATGATTTTGTCTTCAGTATTGCCATTTGTCTTTAAAAGAAAAGAATGTTTTATCAACCATAGTTGTCGATTTTCAGTAAAGTTCGCGATATTAGCTTGCTGAAGCAGGTTATGTAGTTTTTCAAAGCGAGCATATTCTTGCGCTTTTAGGAGTGTTTTTAACTGCTTATATAAACGCTGAAACTGCACGCGCATTTTTGAATCAAGCAATTTACCGTTTTGTTTTTTTAGACCGTAGCTGAATTCTTGTAAATTTGCTTTTTGCGTTATGGCTTCACCATTTAATGTTGCGGCTTGTATGTGCCAGTTCTCTATATTTCGGGCGAGCACCTTTTCAAAAAGCTCTGTACCGCTACTACGAACAAACTTGAGATTAACAGCCCTACCTTGTTTATTAATATCGTAGGTCATTTGAATA
>CBFHTO010000055.1:0-25351 GCA_965658765.1 Glaciecola sp.
CATAATATTTTGATAGCCTCGTCATGCATAAATTATACCGAATTTAATTTTGTTTTATTTCAATAGGTTAGTGTTTTAAGATTTCCGTGATGTAAAAAAAACTGACAGCCCAAATGGATTCTAATTCATAGAAACCTTAATACGTTTTTCTCAAGGCCGTCAACGTCAGTGGCCTTATAATTTTCATCAATTGGAATTGCTTGATTGAATAGTATTTCTGTTAACGGATTAGTCTATTTATGTATTCTTTGGGGGACAAAATAGAAATTAAGTGAGTTTGAACCCCATAAATAATATGATTTTAAAAGAATGTTATCGGAACTACTGAATCGAATTTATTTGATTCATCCGATAAATACCGCTTTCAACCGATTTTATATACAAAAAAGGACGCTAAAACGCGTCCTTGATTATCGTATTGGTGGAGCTGGCGGGAATTGAACCCGCGTCCAGAAAGCGTCAACCATTGGTACTACATGCTTAGTTTGTCTTTATTCTCGGCATTAGGCTGGAGACAAACACCCTACCTAATGACATACCTGAATTAGTTTTAGTGATTCAGCTCTCAGGCGGGAGCATCCACACGAGCCTTTTTGGGTTTGACTCCTCGTGATCCCCGTCTTAAAGGCGGAAGCTAGGGCGAGAAGGCTCTGAACAGGGTATTAAGCTGCTAGTGCGTAGTTTTCGTCGTTTGCGACTATTTTTTTGCGGCTTTTTAAAGAGGCCAACCGCACCTCTGCATGCACCTCAAGTATCATTGAATCCTGTCGAATCCAGAACAGCCCCGAGATATTATGTAAGTTTAACATCAAGAAGGACAAGCACCAAGCGAATCTTGTGATTCGAGTGATTGATAATTGGTACTAATGTTTTTTCATGATACGTTCTTTTTGCCGCGACCAATCTCGATCTTTAATTGCATCGCGTTTGTCATGGGCTTGTTTACCACGAGCCAGATTGATCTCTAGTTTTACCCAGCATGCTTTCCAATAGAGCGCCGTTGCCACAATAGTTAAGCCTTGACGATCAAGTCCTCCCATCAACTCCTCAATTTCACGTTTTTTAAGCAACAACTTCCGTGTACGGTCTGGGTCGCAAATAACATGTGAAGAAGCTTGGCTGAGCGCTTGAATACGCAAATTCGTGACAAATGCTTCTCCATTTTTGATGAACACATAAGCATCAGTAATGTTCGCCTTGCCAGCTCGAATACTTTTCACTTCCCAGCCTTGAAGTTCTAAGCCAGCTTCGAACTTACTCGTTAAATGATAATCGTGCCGTGCCTTTTTATTTAAGGCTATGGTTGTATTTTTAGTTTTTTTCTTAGTCATAGACGCTATTATACGCTTGAATTTGAATATGTCTTACGTTGCCGAAAAAAATATGTAAAATTTTTAACTTGAATTTAAACGAGATAACCGCAGTAATCCTTTATGACAAAAGATTTTTACACTTATGCCAAGAATTAGAAAGAATGCCTTAGTGCCGTATACTGCTGAACAAATGTACAAATTAGTGAATGATGTAAATGCGTACGATACCTTTTTACCTGGTTGTCGTGAAAGTAAAATAATCAGCGAAACCGACACAAGTATGAAAGCTAGGATGGTTTTGGCAAAAGCTGGTATTGAACAAACCTTGATCACCGAAAATAACCTTACGCCAAATAGACAAATAGCAATGAGTCTTTCGCAAGGGCCATTCAAGTCCTTAAAAGGTGGCTGGACATTTACGCCATTATCAGATGAAGCATGCAAGATTGAACTAGATTTAGAGTTCACTTTTACTAGTCGATTGGTTGATATGGCATTCGGTAAGGTATTTAAGTCTCTAACAAACAACATGGTAAAAGCGTTTACCGAAAGAGCAAAAGACGTCTATTGATACCTATTATTTTTCTAGGCCCTCTTAAATTATTAGAGAGGTCTTGCAAATTGAAATACATTAAGGCGGTCAAGGTTTTGAAAATAGTAATTAAAAAAGAAAGTCGCTTGCCCAGTAATGACTGAAAATGGTATTTGGTGGTAAGTTAGCTAGTGTAACTAAAATATTGGCCTAGCTTGGTTATGCGTAACCACTGCAAGTCTTATTTTAGTTTATTGATGGTGATTACCTTTTTTATTCTACGAAATTAAAACTCAAGTAATTATGTTTAAAGGACATTAAATGCCAAACAGTTTATCGATTGAAATTACCTACGCATTGCCTGAAAAACAGACTCTTTTGTCGATTTCCGTACCTCCAGAAACGACTGTCGAACAGGCTATTAAGCAATCGGGCATTTTAAACATGCACTCAGATATTGACCTTAGTAAAAACAAAGTTGGGATTTGGTACAAGACCTGCAAACTTGATACAACTCTCCAAAAAGGTGATCGAATCGAAATCTACCGACCGTTGATAGCGGATCCGAAAGAAATTCGCAAACGTCGCGCTCAAAAAGCAAAAGAAGAGGGACGAGCCAACAAGGTGACGGGGTCCAAAAATTAGTATTTTTTTCGTTTGAGACCAGTTTGAGCCAAAATTTTAGCAGAAATTTCTTCAACGGAATATTTAGTACTGTTAAGGAATGGGATTTTCTCTTTTCTGTATAGGTTTTCTACTTCTCTTAACTCCATTCTACACTGTGGCATGCTTGCATAACGTGAATTAGCCCTTCGCTCAGAACGAATCGCATGCAGTCTATTGGCACTTATGGTCAATCCAAACAATTTACGTTTAAACTTCCTTAAAATCGCTGGTAATTTCAAAATATCGTTTATGCCCATATCTTCCTCTGTGAAAGGATAGTTAGCAGCCTTTATCCCGTACTGTAAAGCCAGATAAAGGCTGGTGGGAGTTTTTCCAGAACGAGAAACACCGACCAGTATGATATCTGCTTCTTCATAGTCCTTCAGGTTAGATCCATCGTCATTCGCTAAGGCATAATTAACAGCTTCGATGCGTATATCATATGTTTTTTCGTGCATCGAATGGGTTCTGTGTTTTTCGGGTTTTGATGGAACCCCAATTACTTTTTCTAAGGGTGCAACAAATTGGTCTAGAAAGTTATAGTTTATCCCAACTGAGTTGCTAATAATGTGTCCAATTTTGGGGTTTACCATTGTGTAGAATACG
This sequence comes from Glaciecola sp., assembly GCA_965658765.1. Lineage (GTDB taxonomy): Bacteria > Pseudomonadota > Gammaproteobacteria > Enterobacterales > Alteromonadaceae > Glaciecola. Next base: position 3,118 of record CBFHTO010000055.1, read on the forward strand.
AGCGGTCGCTGACCGGTTTTTTCGAAGGCACGTTTAATCTGCGTTATTACTTCTTTTGCATGTTGTTCGGTTTCAACAAAAGGTACCGTAATGTGTTCAAACTCTATAGGAAATAAAGATAGAAGAGCGTGTCCGAAAACCTCAGCAGTAATGGCTGTGCCGTCTGAAATATAGAATGCTGCGCGCACAACATCTCCTTAACATTGTTGTAATTTTTTTACCAAAAAAAATAAATTTTACTTTCAAAGGAAAGCCCATTTACAATTCCGTAAACAAACCTAGCACGATTTTCGTGTTTGTAATAGTCAACCACAGGTTGCGTTACGGCACTATGGAATTTTATTACTTTTAATCACGCTTGTTGGAGGCTTTTACAGTGCAAGATTACGTTCTTTGGTATCAAGAGTTGGGCATGGATGATGTAAATCGGGTGGGCGGTAAAAACGCTTCGCTCGGAGAGATGATATCAAACCTTTCTAATGCAGGCGTCCAAGTGCCTGGTGGTTTTGCAACTACCGCATACGCATTTAACCAGTTTTTAGAAAAAAGTGGTGTAGAAGCTAAAATTTACGATTTGTTAGATGCACTAGATGTAGATGACGTTAATGAATTAGCAAAGGCAGGTGAACAAATCCGCCAGTGGATTCTCGATACGCCATTTCTCCCAGAGCTAGAAGCTGAGATTAAAACTGCGTTTGAAACATTGTGTAACGATGCTGGCAGCGAAGCCTCGTTTGCAGTTCGTTCATCGGCCACCGCTGAGGATATGCCTGATGCATCATTTGCAGGCCAACAAGAAACATTCCTAAACGTAAAAGGTTACGAATCAGTATTGGTCGCTATTAAACACGTTTTTGCTTCTCTATTTAACGACCGAGCAATCTCTTATCGCGTGCATCAAGGTTACGACCACAAAGGCGTTGCATTGTCTGCAGGCATTCAAAGAATGGTTCGAAGCGACTTGTCAGCTTCAGGTGTAATGTTCACTATCGATACAGAGTCAGGTTTTGAAGACGTTGTATTTATTACCAGTTCATACGGTCTAGGCGAGATGGTAGTGCAAGGTGCAGTAAACCCTGATGAGTTTTATGTTCACAAGCCAACACTTGTTGCTAATAAGCCCGCTGTGCTTAGGCGAAACATCGGAAGTAAATTAACGAAAATGATTTATAGCGATGACTTGGAACATGGCAAACAGGTCGAGATAGTAGACATTGAACGCAAAGACAGCATGCAATTTTCTATCAACGACGACGAAGTTATGGAATTAGCGAAGCAGGCCGTGATTATTGAAAAACACTACGGTCGCGCGATGGACATTGAATGGGCAAAGGACGGTACTGACGGAAAACTCTACATCGTGCAAGCACGTCCAGAAACGGTCCGAAGTCGCGAAGATATGCAAGTGATTGAGCGTTTTCAATTAAATGGCAAAGCCGGTTTAGTGTGTGAAGGCCGCGCAATTGGGCACAAAATTGGCGCTGGTAAAGCAAAAGTATTAGGCTCCATCGCAGAGATGGACAAAATTGAGCAAGGCGATGTGCTAGTAACAGACATGACAGACCCGGATTGGGAACCGATCATGAAAAAAGCATCTGCTATTGTAACCAACCGAGGTGGGCGAACATGTCATGCGGCTATCATTGCTCGTGAAATGGGGATACCTGCCGTAGTTGGTTGTGGGACTGCTACAGACTCAATACATACAGGGGATGAAGTAACCGTTTCATGTGCAGAGGGCGATACAGGTTACATCTACAATAAGGTGCTTGATTTTGAAGTAACGACTTCTCGTATTGATTCAATGCCTGATTTACCAATGAAAATAATGATGAATGTGGGTAATCCTGACCGTGCATTTGATTTTGCCCGTTTACCACATGAAGGCGTTGGTTTAGCAAGACTAGAGTTTATTATTAATCGTATGATTGGCGTCCATCCAAAAGCCTTACTTAATTTTGATGAGCAGCCTGAAGACGTTAAAGACGAAATTAATGAGATGATCGCGGGTTATGAGTCACCTGTCGAATATTACATACAAAAATTAGTTGAGGGAATTTCTTCTATCGGGGCGGCATTTTCTCCTAAAAAGGTAATCGTTCGGATGTCTGACTTTAAGTCGAACGAGTACTTTAACTTAGTCGGTGGCTATCAATACGAGCCAGATGAAGAAAACCCCATGCTTGGATTTAGGGGCGCAAGTAGATATATATCCGAGAGTTTCCGAGATTGTTTTGCGCTAGAGTGCGAGGCAATTAAACGGGTAAGAGACTTAATGGGTCTAACGAACGTCGAAATAATGATTCCATTTGTGCGTACTCTTGAAGAAGGTCAACAAGTCATAGAATTATTGGCGGAGCAGGGCTTAGTTAAGGGAGAAAATGGGCTTCGTGTTATCATGATGTGTGAATTACCGTCAAATGCACTTCTCGCCGATGAGTTTTTAGAGATTTTTGATGGCTTCTCGATAGGATCAAACGACCTTACACAACTAACACTTGGCTTAGATCGCGATTCTGGTCTTATTGCTCATTTGTTTGATGAGCGTAATGCTGCTGTTAAGGCACTATTGTCGATGGCAATAAAAGCTGCTAAGGCGAAAGGCAAGTACGTTGGTATTTGTGGTCAAGGTCCTTCTGATCACGAAGACTTTGCACAATGGTTGGTGGAGCAGGGAATCGATAGTGTTTCTCTCAACCCAGATACTGTTGTTGAAACTTGGTTGTATCTCTCTGAAAACCTTACCTAAATTCCTATTGCTTTTAAAATATGGCCCGCAAACTGGCGGGCCGTGTACTAACTCTATTTGAGTAATAAGGTAAAGGTTTACCCTATCTTTGAACAGACCTTTTAATATTGTCTACAAATGGAAAGCTTTTTAATTTTCCATTTGTCGGTCGATTTCTTTACGCTTCATGACCTTGCAGTCCATAATGTTCTCAAAGTTTTTTCTACCGATATATGCTACTGGTACAAATGGATGCTTTCTTTTAAACAACTGTCTTAATATCTTAGGCATAATATCACTCCTATGCTTTGTGCAGTGATTTTAGGTAACTTTAGAGTCAACCATTGACAAAAAGCGGCAGCTTTTACTTTATAAAGCGGTTCAGCTATCTAACCAGTATGTTATGACTCTCAAAGAGCGAAAACATTGAAATCGGAGAAGAAGAGAATTTTTACAAACTTCTATGTATAACTTCAGATAACGAGAGGCTTGTATTTAAAATCTCAAAGCCTTAAATTGACGCGATGATAAACGCTTTATGCTTTTATATTGAATATGTATTCAATATAAACATGATAAAACTGCTAAATTCACTGTATTAAAAAGTGTAGCATAAAATTGAAATATTTTCTATTTCAATATGATAGCTTGAATATAATTGAGTTTAGACGTAATAAATAAGTGAAATCCTTTTACTAATTTTATGCTAATAAACCTGAAAGCGTTTTATTATCAATCAAGGCAAGAATTGAAAACAGTAAATTTTAAATATTTTTACCAATACGTAGTTTGCAAATTATTCGCACGGTATAATTAACGCAAACGTAAAAGGAGTCGTCCATTGAATAACCTGCCTAAACTGTCGCCTCGTGACACCATATCGCAATCAAGCCAAGCATTTTTGACTGCAATCGATCACAGCGATTTTTCTGGCGATATAGACTTTTCGTATGGTAGCCGAATGACTGTGGCTACGGATAACAGTATCTATCAGCAAATTCCACAGGCAGTACTTCACCCTAAAACTGTACACGATTTGCAATTGATTGGGAGCATTGCTGCTCAACATCCGGACGTGACATTTTCGGCACGAGGTGGTGGTACTGGGACAAACGGGCAATCTTTAACGCCTGGAATTGTAGTAGATACATCCCGGTACATGTCTAATATTCTAGAGCTTAATTTGACCGAGTTATGGGTTCGCGTCGAATCTGGCGTTGTGAAAGATGAACTTAATGATTTCCTAAGGCCGCACGGTTACTTTTTCTCACCAGATTTGTCTACTAGTAACCGAGCGACAATAGGTGGAATGATCAGTACAGACGCTTCAGGTCAAGGGTCTCTGGTATATGGAAAAACAAGTGATCATTTACTCGGGTTAAAAACGGTTTTGGCGAATGGAGAGCTACTCGATACTTGTGCCATTGAGATAAAAGATGCTGAGGCTAAGGCAAAACAAAGCTCAACAGAGGGTAAAATATACAAACAAGTACTTGCTAGTTGCGTAAATAAAAGAGACGCAATCATAAAAAAATTTCCACGCTTAAATCGTTTTCTTACAGGTTACGACTTAGAGCATGCGTATGACCATGCCGATAACAAAATAGATGTTGGCCGACTTGTCGCAGGTGCAGAAGGCTCTCTCGCTTTTATTGCTGAAGCCAAATTAAACATTACAAAGATACCGAATCACAGCACCTTATTGAATATAAAATACGACAAATTTGAGTCGGCCTTGCGTCATGCGCCTAGTATGATTGAGGCAGATGCAACTAGTGTCGAAACAGTCGACAGCAAAGTCTTAAATCTCGCCCGCGCTGATATTGTGTGGCATAGCGTGTCAGACCTTATTAGTGACGTTGATAATAAAACCATGGATGGACTGAACATGGTTGAATATAACAGCGACGATTTGACCGAAATTGAAGAAAAGGTTGGTAATCTTTGTGCTTGCTTAGATAAGCAAATTGCAAACGGGGAATGCGGCGTTATAGGTTATCAGCTAACTTCAAATACGGATGATATCAAGAAAATTTATGCCATGCGGAAAAAGGCCGTGGGCTTACTTGGTAAAACTAAGGGCGATAAAAAACCTATCGCGTTTACTGAAGATACGGCAGTACCACCCGAAAACTTAGCTGACTTCATCATGGAGTTTAGGGAACTACTGGATAGCCATGGCTTGCAATATGGTATGTTTGGTCATGTTGATGCGGGTGTCTTACATGTGCGTCCAGCCTTAGATTTATGCGACCCTGAGCAGGAAAAACTCGTGAATACTATCTCTGCCCAAGTTGTCGACTTAGTTGCACGTTATGGTGGTTTGATGTGGGGCGAGCATGGTAAGGGATATCGCAGTGAATTTGCAGAAGCTTTTTTTGGTGATGAGCTATACAAGGAGCTACGTAAAATTAAAAATGCTTTTGACCCTCACAATCAAATGAACCCCGGCAAGATATGCACTCCAATCGGGTCTAGCGATGAGTTAGTCAAGGTGTCTGATACTAAAAGAGCAAGTTTCGACAGGCAAATACCGATTAGTTTTAAGCAGGAATTTGAACCAGCCATGAGTTGTAATGGTAATGGTCTCTGCTTTAATTACGACACACGCTCTCCAATGTGTCCTTCAAGCAAAATAACACGAGATAGACGACATAGTCCGAAAGGGAGAGCTAGCTTAATAAGAGAATGGTTATATCAGCTTTCTAAACATGATTTGGCTGAGCAAAATATTTCTCCATCATTGTTTTCTTCGTCATTTCTTTCAAAATTAAAACGTGGCTTTGATAAAGACAATAAATCTGATTTTAACCACGAAGTATTTGAGGCGATGGATGGCTGTTTGGCTTGCAAATCTTGCTCAAGTCAGTGCCCCGTCGGTGTCGACGTTCCTGACTTTAGGGCAAAGTTTTTGTCTATCTATTACAGCCGTTACCAACGTCCTATTAAAGATTATTTTGTAGCAAATGTGGAGCGTTTGACTCCACTAATGGCCAAAGCGCCAAAACTAATGAACACCTTAGTTCAATCAAGTCCTGTAGAATGGGCGCTCAAAAAGACGCTTGGTTATGTTGATACACCAGCACTTTCAGTACCAAGCTTGAAAAATCGAGTCGTAGGAAAGTCATTAGTTTTAGATTCTGAGGCAGCCCTAGAAACACTGATTAGAATGAATGATACAGAAAGAGCAAAGTATGTATTGATTGTTCAAGACCCGTTCACGTCTTTTTACGATGCAGAGCTTGTTGATAAGTTGGTCGACTTTATATCTAAGATCGGTAAAACAGCGGTCATCCTGCCGTTTTCACCCAATGGCAAGCCGCAACACGTTAAAGGTTTCTTAAAGGAGTTTGAAGCCACGGTTCATTCAACGTCAGAATTGCTTATCAAAATAGCGAAGTTGGGCATGCCGATGCTTGGTGCTGACGCATCATTGGTCTTGTGTTACCGCGATGAGTACAAAAAGGTAATTGGTGTGAAAGCTGAGTCATTCTCAGTTTTGACCATAAGCGAATGGTTAGAGAAACACGTGATAAACGCTAATTTAATGAACTCACACACGGGTTCTAATAAAAATTCGAGCCAATCTGATATCAAAGTTTCACTAAAAGAAAATGACGAAGTTGTCGAGAAAAAGTCATTTAAATTGTTAGCACATTGCTCAGAGAAGACTGCAATTCCTAATACGGAAAAAGTTTGGCAAGGCATATTTGCTTCACTTGGAATGGAGCTTGAGATCGCTTCTGTAGGATGTTGTGGTATGGCGGGTACTTACGGTCATGAGTTGAGTCATTACGAAGATTCTAAAGGCATATATAATTTGAGTTGGTCTCATCATACGCAGGCAGACGACGATAAAGAGATACTTGCAACGGGGTATTCATGCCGAAGTCAGGTAAAAAGATTTGAAGGTGTTCGCCCTAAACATCCCATTGAAGTGCTAGCGGATCACATATAGCTTTTGCTGATACATTAGCGTGAGTGCTTTAAAATGCCGATATAGACTTGTCTCACGCTTTATCTTTTAATTTTATGATGGACAGTGTCAAATACTTTTGCCGCTTACTAGGATCTGACTCAGTGTTTAATTTATACCCTGGGTTCACTTTTCTCATCCGCAGCATGGTTAGCAATGAGCGATCATTCGTCACTGCTAACTTGTTCAATGTTTTCTATCTGACGTTTTTCAAATCCGAAGTTTTTCATATTGCTAATTCTTGTAAATAAAGATACCTCTGTTGCCGGTAGCTCTAATTTATGTGAAATTTCTTCATTGATTAGAATGGCACGGTAACTTTGGCTTATATTCTCTTTTTGAACTTCATCTAATATGCTTAGCAGTTCAGATGTTGTGAAAAGCGTGTTTGATTGTTTGGCGCTGTGCGCATCTGCTGCGAAAGCTGTTATACTTGCACCTATAACGAGGCCGCCAATAAGTATTTTTTTCATAAATTTACCTAATTAATTATTTTGTCATATTTGTTAAGATGTTAACATTAAGAAATATTTTGATTAACATATCTAAGTTGTTGATGATATTATTAATTAATTTCCTAATGTGTATATATTACGACCAATAATGAAAAATAATAAACGACAAAAATTTGAAGTTCAGATAAGTAAAACTAATCCAAATGGGTGTGACAGGTAAATGTCTAAACGCCTGCCTCCATTGAATTCTCTCAAAGCCTTTGAGTCTGCTGCGCGACACTTGAGTTTTACTAAAGCTGCAGAAGAGTTGTTTGTAACACAAGCCGCGGTTAGTCATCAGATAAAGAGCCTCGAAGGATATTTGTCTATAAAACTTTTTCATCGAAAAAATCGTTCGCTCCTATTGACCGAAGAAGGGCAAGCATACTTTCAAGATCTTCGTGATATTTTTATGCATATGCAGGAAGCAACCGATAGACTTACAGCGATGGGTGCAAAAGGCACCTTGACGGTGGCTACTCCTCCAAGCTTCGCCAGCCAGTGGCTCGTTCCACGAGTGCATGAGTTTTCTACATTGCATAGTGATATTGACGTCAGAATCAAAGCAATTGATTTGGATGAGGGTTTTTTGGACGACTCTGTAGATATCGCTGTTTATTATGGCAAAGGGAGTTGGCAAGGACTACACAGTGTAAAATTACTTCCTGAATACTTAACACCGATGTGTTCCCCTTTACTCATGCAAAAAGGCAAATCCCTCGACTCGCTGAAAGACCTATCGCAACATATGCTGTTGCATGACAACACAAGAGCAGGATGGAAAAACTGGTTGGCGTCCTTTGGTATTAAAAATATCAATGTCAATCATGGGCCCATTTACAGCCATACCATGCTTGTTTTACAAGCTGCTTGTATTGGTCAAGGCGTTGCGCTGGCAGATACTGTGCTTGCGAAGCCTGACATCACAAGTGGTAGATTGATTTGTCCATTCGATGAAAAACTTGAATCTAAATACAGTTATTATCTTGTGTGTAAAGACAAACACGCGGAACAAAGCAAGATACAGGTGTTCAGTGAATGGATGTTAAATCAAGTATACGAGCAAACACATTGATGCTATTGAGCTCTAAAAATACGGCTCTAGGGATAAATATGTCGCATAAGAACGAACAAAACTGTGCAAAGAAGTGGATGGCTATGGGGGCCGTTTTAGCTGCGTTAAGTGTAATATTAGGTGCTTTTGCCGCCCATGCCTTGAAATCAAGTCTGAGTGAGTATCAATTAGGCATTGTTGAAACTGGTGTCCGTTATCAAATGTATCACGCGCTCGCAATAATCTTGATTGCGTTTATTGCAACGCAGATTAATATTAAAACCTTAAGTTTATCGCTATGGTGCTTTACTGTTGGCTCAGTGTTTTTCTCTGGCAGTTTATACCTGCTAGCTCTTTTCGACTTTAAATGGGTGGTATATTTCACGCCATTAGGCGGTTTTCTTTTTATTGTTGGTTGGCTCGCCTTTGTCTTTCGATGTTTACAAAAAAAAGAAACTCGGTAATCGACTTCAAACATTATGTTTTGATATACAAAACAAGGCTTTATCATTGAGTAGATTATTTAAATGAAATTATTATACTATTGTCGATCAGGATACGAAGCAGACTTATTGGCCGAATTAGAACACCATTTCGCTAAGCTTGGTGCGCAAGGTAAATATGGCTATGCTCAGTTTCGTAAAGGTGATGCGCATATTATTTTCAATTTACCTCAAGATGAAATATCAAAGAAAAAAGTCTCTACGTTATCTGATAACGAGCAAGAATTAAGACAATTTTTAGTGCCTTTCAATCATCTTATTTTCGCTCGCCAACAAGTTCTAGTGTTAAATGAAATCGAATTTACTACTCAAGACAGAATTTCTGAAGTTATTGAAGCTTTAAAAGAATATGAGGGGCTTTCTTTTTCCGATGTACACGTCGACTACCCTGATACAGAAGAGGGTAAAAAGATTGCTAAGTTTTGCAAAAAGTTTGCTGTTCCTTTACGTTCAAAACTCAGGAAAGAATCTTATTTACAAGCTCATAAAAAAAATCAGCAAGCGGATCGAGCCCTCTCAATCGGTGATTTTTCAAGCGAGAAATTGAGTTCCCCTGATATCTTAAGTGAAGGCAAGCCAGCGCAAAACATTAAAGATATGAAAGGTAAAGAACGCTCAGATAATTCGAGCAGGCTGTTACTTCATCTATTCTTTAAAGAAAGCGGTGCATGCGTATTAGGTGTCAGCTATCCGCAAATAAATCGGTTTGTATCGAGAAGCAATGAGCCTTTAGGCATAAAACGCCTCAAATTTCCAAATGATGCGCCGAGTCGTTCTACTTTAAAACTCGAAGAAGCAATAAAGCTTTTTTTCAATAAAGAGCAAGAAAAAGAGCTATTCAATGCAGGGATGAGAGCGTGCGATCTGGGGGCCTGTCCTGGCGGTTGGACATACCAGTTGGTGCAAAGACAACTAACAGTCGAGGCGATTGATCACGGTAAAATGGCTGATAATTTAATGAAAACAGGGAAGGTTGAATATTATTCAGAAGATGGTTTTTTATATCAGCCGAAACAAGCAAACGTGGATTGGCTAGTGTGCGATATGATTGAACAGCCTAATAGAGTTGCAAAATTAATGCTTGATTGGCTTTTATCAGGCAAAGCAAACGCCGCCTTGTTCAATTTGAAATTACCTATGAATAAGCGTTTCAGAGTCATTTACCCAATTATTGAAAACATAGAACAAAAGCTCAAAGATACCTTTGGTGATTATGAGCTTCAAGCCAAGCATCTTTATCATAATCGTGATGAAATTACTTTGGTAATTATTGTCAATTCACAGCTAATAAATGCCTATCGGAAGTACTCAAAAATGACTTCTTAATTTTTTATTTTGCCTTTCTTCAAAATTTACGCTCAAAGTGGTGTAAATTCGGTTCAATGATCTATATAATTCGCCCGAAATTTTTAACGAATCAATAAAGTGGAATCATGTCAAATTTAGACCATTACAGAAATATTGGTATTTTTGCGCACGTAGACGCGGGCAAAACCACCACGACAGAACGAATCTTAAAACTAACTGGTAAAATCCATAAAACGGGCGAGGTGCACGACGGCGAATCTACTACCGATTTCATGGAACAAGAAGCTGAGCGCGGCATTACTATCCAGTCGGCAGCTACCACATGTTTCTGGAGAGACCATCGAATGAATATCATCGATACTCCTGGACACGTTGACTTCACAGTAGAAGTATATCGTTCATTAAAAGTTCTAGATGGCGGCGTTGGTGTATTTTGCGGATCTGGTGGTGTAGAGCCTCAGTCAGAAACAAACTGGCGTTATGCTAACGAATCTGAAGTAGCGCGTGTTATTTTCGTAAATAAATTGGACCGAATGGGCGCTGATTTCTACCGCGTTGTTAAGCAAGTGAAAGATGTACTTGGTGCTAACCCATTAGTAATGGCACTACCTATCGGAATTGAAGACGATTTCGTTGGTATCGTTGACGTGCTAGAGAAAAAAGCTTACATCTGGGATGACACAGGTCTTCCAGAAAACTTCGAAGTTACCGATGTGCCTGCAGACATGGTTGACAAAGTTGACGAATATCATGAAATGCTTGTCGAAACAGCTGTAGAGCAAGACGACGATTTAATGATGTCCTACATGGAAGGTGAAGAGCCATCTATTGAAGATCTCAAGCGTTGTATTCGTGAAGGTACTCGAAAGTTAGATTTCTTCCCAACGTACTGTGGTTCTGCATTTAAAAACAAAGGCGTTCAAAACGTTCTTGATGCTGTTGTAGATTACTTACCAAGCCCAACAGAAGTGGACGCTCAAGAGTTAACAGACCCTGAAACGGGTGAGGCCACTGGTGAAGTCGCCACGGTATCTACTGACGAGCCTTTCAGAGCGCTTGCGTTTAAAATAATGGATGACCGTTTTGGTGCGTTAACGTTTATTCGTATCTATTCTGGTGTACTTAATAAGGGTGATACAATCCTTAACTCAGCGACTGGAAAAACCGAGCGCATCGGCCGAATGGTTGAAATGCACGCGGACGATCGAACAGAGCTTAGCAGCGCACAGGCGGGTGATATCATTGCGGTTGTTGGCATGAAGAACGTTCAAACGGGTCATACTTTATGTGACCCTAAGCATGAATGTACTCTTGAACCTATGATTTTCCCTGAACCAGTAATCTCAATTGCAGTAGCACCTAAAGATAAAGGTTCAACTGAAAAAATGGGTATTGCTATCGGTAAGATGGTTGCTGAGGATCCTTCATTCCAAGTTGAAACTGACGAAGATTCTGGTGAAACCATACTTAAAGGAATGGGTGAACTTCACTTAGACATAAAAGTCGATATCCTTAAGCGTACTTACGGTGTTGAATTGACTGTTGGTCAGCCACAAGTTGCATACCGCGAGACGATTACGCAGCCGGTAGAAGACTCTTATACTCACAAGAAGCAGTCTGGTGGTTCTGGTCAATTTGGTAAGATTGACTATAAAATCCGTCCAGGTGAGCCTAACTCTGGGTTCAAGTTTGAATCAACGGTTGTTGGTGGTAACGTACCAAAAGAATTCTTCCCTGCGATTGAGAAAGGCTTCAAGGGTATGATGGAAGAAGGCGTATTGGCTGGATTCCCAGTATTGGATGTAGAAGTTGAATTGTATGACGGTGGATTCCACGCAGTTGACTCATCAGCTATTGCGTTTGAAATTGCGGCGAAAGGCGCATTTAGACAGTCTATCCCTAAAGCGGGTCCTCAGTTAATTGAACCAATCATGAAAGTTGATGTGTTTACTCCTGAAGACCATGTTGGTGACGTTATCGGTGACCTTAATCGTCGCCGAGGTATGATAAAAGACCAAGAAGCAGGCGCGACAGGTGTTCGTGTTAAAGCTGACGTACCATTATCAGAAATGTTTGGCTACATCGGTCACTTGCGAACAATGACTTCAGGTCGTGGTCAGTTCTCTATGGAGTTCTCACACTACAACCCTTGTCCTGCAAACGTGTCTGAGAAAGTCATCGAAGAAGTCAAAGCGCGTAAAGCGGCTAAGTAACACTTCTACGATTGTGAAAAAACCAGCCAAAGGGCTGGTTTTTTTGTACTTTTTTTTCAAAAGTATTGAAGCTTTCTTGATGTTGACTAGTTATCACCTTAAGTAGTTAGCATTGTCTTGCAAGCTTGCGCTTTAAACTAAATCGGCGTTATTGAGTTCATTAGGACTTTGAAATTTTAACTTTGAAATTGCTCTGCATAAGCATTTGCACAAATACCGCATTTCAATATTAGCCTGCTCGATTTCGTTGGCATAGGTGGCCTGATCAAATGCCATGTATTCATACCGTTGTGCGTAATACAAATCTACAAAATCCTTCAGCATGTTTGCAGTGTTTTGAGGGAGTCGTTCGCAACAGCGTTCAGCAAAGCAGAGCAATGTTTCTGATTTGTTTCGTATCAAACCTTTTTTGGACAAGCTCAAAAGAACCTTTTCAAGAGGGGATTTGCGTTGTAATGAGAACCATTGTTTGTATGGAATGAATATTATCAATAGCATCACGGCAATGATCCCCAATGACAACAGTAAAAAAGTAAGTAATGAGCGTTTATTTAGTTGTCCGAATATTTTAGTTATCAGGTCAGATTGTGCGTCTGAGTCGAAGCCAAGCACAAACTGACTCCATTTATGGTCAAGTATCTCTAGGCTTTCCGACAAGCCTTCAAATAAACTAGACCTAATCAGACTAGCATCACGTTCGAATATCTCATATGACTCTTCAGAGCTTAAAGCAGACAATAAACCTGATAATGCTCTATTCGGGGCAACAAAGGCAGTAGGATCAAATCGCACCCAGCCTTTTGTCTCACTGTATGCTTCAACCCATGCATGAGCGTCTAATTGTCGCACGGTAATGATGTTTTCTCCTTGCTCTTCGCCTCCTTGATAGCCGGCTACGATGCGTGATGGGATATTCGCTAAGCGAAGCATATAGGTAAATGCGGATGCATAGTGTGAACAAAAGCCTTGTTTTTGATCAAATAAGAATTCATCGATTGGATCGTTTTGCATTAAGGGTGGTTTGAGGGTGTATATGAAATTATTATCTTGAAACAAACGATTTAGATGGTTTATTTTTTCTTCAAAGCTTAAGTCTTCACTCAGATTTTCGTTGATCCATTTCTGTGTTTTCAAATTGCTGTTGTTATTCGGAACCTGTAGATATTTTGCATAATCAACCTTAGGCATAAAATCACTTAAAGAAGCATCAATAAATGAACGTAAGATGTACATTGAAGCTAAGTCAGTGGGCTTATCTTGAAAAATTTGATAGCGGTAGTTCATGTCTATAGACATTGGACTGATGCTTTCTTCTATGTAGGGTACATCGAGCGAATATAGCCATTTTGTGTCATTCGGCTGTGCGACTATGAGGTAACGATATATATCTTGGCTAATCCTTAGTGTGTCTTTGTATGAGTGGGCGCTTTTCCTGTTCTGATTTGCGGGTGTAGCCCGCCACGTTTTACCATCAAATTGGTCAAGTACGATGGTTCGCCAATAACGGTCTTCAGGAGCTGGCAATGCGCCTGTAAACTCTGCTCTAAAAACCAATTCTTCAGATTGTGCTAAGTTTGCGATATCACCCGGGCTAAGCTCTTCACTTAAGCCAGTGCTAGTGTTTTTGTCCAAGTTGACTTGCCAAAATGGTGGTAGCTTAGGTACCACTAAGAACAACAAAATGGTGATTGGTATAACTTGTAAAATCATTTTTAATGACTGTTTATAGCTATCTTTAATACTTAAATTACCTCGATTAATAAAAAACGCAGAGCTAAGTAAAACAAAAAGACAACAGGCATAGTAAATAACCATGTAGAGGCTTTGATGGTATATAAATCCGCAGGCAAGAAGAAAAAACTGAACGATAAACATTAAATAAAAGTCACTACGACTTTGAATGTTGATTAATTTCAAGCAGGAAGCGACTAGCAGCAGGTTGACCATCGTCGACATCAATCCATACTTAGGTGCTAAATAAAGTAATAAGAGCATACAGAAAATAGCGAGAAGGTTTAGCGTCATTGTTTTTACGCTATTTAGGTGCTTCACCAATCTCACTATTGCAATACATATAGAGCATGCACTAAGGACACAAACCCATACCATCAGAGGTTCATACAGAGTCAGTGATATTGCGCAAAACGTAAAGATGACGCTTGTGTAAACTAAATTGAAATCGTGAATATTAGTGCGGCTACTATTCATTAAAGTTCGACTGAGATGTAGGCAGCTTCGATTTATTGAAACTGCGTTGAACCATTGAAAGAATACTTCGTGTATTCTTTGTTCCGTTTTTGCTTTGAATAATATCCAAATCGGTAGTAAGTTTATAAGTGGCAAGTAATTCTAAACAATGCCTGAGGTGTTGTGGCCCTGATTGCGGCAAGGTTTTTGTTGAGCCTAAATCAATTCCATACGCAACATGATCTTTATCCAGTTGTTGAATATGAAAACACAGAGCTTGTAAGGCGTTTTCTTCTCCCAGCTGCATATAGTCGGATAAGCGTAACCAAGCAGATACCCCAGTATTTTCGTTAAAGTCCTTTGTTAACATTCCTTGTCCTTTGGCAAGGTGTTTCCAACTTACATGATTTAAAGGATCTGTGTCTTTATATTCCCTTATCCCTTGAAGATTATCAGAGATCATATATTGAGTATCACTACTGTTTTGTAAGGTGCTATCTATATCTGCCTTATGCAGTATCAAAGGTGTTTTTTTTATTGCAGGGTAAACACAGACTTCTTTTTTTGGCGTTAAGTGTGTCCAACAAGTAAATAAGCCGAATCCGTAGCTGCTGTAAATACTTAACTTTGGACAGGGATGTATACCGCGTTTGAATGCTGGTAGAAGAATCTCTGCGGTGGTGCAATCATTGCCGACTGATATTTTTTTGCCCTTCGATGACGCTTTAAAAAATAATTCACCTCCTTGATATCTGAGGGTAGAGCAAACCTTTAATGGCAAGAAAAAACGTCTATTTTCAAAGTCAGGCGTTATATCCGAAAAGATTAATTTGTGTTGTACGAAAAAGAAGTAACTATGCAATACCGAGAGTAAGACCAAGCTAAGCAGAAAATAACAAAACAGCAATATGACATTATTTTGAAAGTTAGTGCCTAAAATAAATAAGCAAATCACGATCCCTATGCATGACCACCCGAATGCAGACGGAAGAATAAAGGTATTATTTATATTTAATTGTGTGGTGTTACTTTCTGGAATTCGCTGCTTTAACCACAAAGCATGTTTGCTCTTTAACCATGATTTAGTTTCGCGCCACCATTTCATTGTCATCTCATATCATGCTACAAGCGGGTCAATTTGTTGTAGAAGGTGCTCGCTGAAAGTGGTTGCAGTAGGAGCAAGTAGTTGACCTTTCAAGCGATGTTCGAATACTGCTGGCAAAACATATTGCACGTCTTCTGGGGTAACGAAGTCGCGACGTTTTATAAAAGCTGCAGCTTGAGCACAGTGAAACAATGCTTTGGTTCCTCGGGGCGATATGGCATTAGGAAAATCGCTGGCATCTCGAGTTAAACGCACTAAGTTTAACATATAGTTAATAACTGAATCGCTTACGCTTACTTGTCGTACTTTGTTTTGCAAACCCATTAGTTGTTCTAAATTGATGACCGTTGAAAGTTTGAGCTGCTTGTTTGATTGCAGAAGCATCTCCTTTTCAGATTCGATATCAGGATAACCAATAGAGAGTTGCATCATAAAACGATCTAACTGTGATTCAGGAAGTGGATGAGTGCCTGACTGGTGTAGTGGGTTTTGACTCGCGATTACAAAAAAGGGTGAGGGCAGTTCCCGTGTTTTGCCATCAATTGTTACTTGACGTTCTGCCATGGCTTCAAGCAGAGCACTTTGAGTTTTTGGACTTGCTCGATTTATTTCATCTGCAAGCACTAATTGGCTGAAGATTGGCCCTGGATGAAATTGGAAACTTTGGCTAACTGATTCAAAGATGTTAAGACCAAGCATGTCAGCTGGCAAGAGATCAGAGGTAAATTGGATTCTAGCAAACTCCAAACCACAAACATCTGCTAGTGCGTGTGATAGCGTTGTCTTACCCATTCCTGGAAGATCTTCAAGCAATAGGTGTCCGTTTGCGAGCAAACAAATAAGGGCTCGTTCAACGGTCGATTGCTTGCCTTTGATTACCTTACTGACTTGCGTAACACAATCGTTTATATCTGTTCGCATTTTATTCTACTTTGATCTCAATGTTTCAAAAACTATAGTCATTATGTCGTATCGCGCTTAAGCGCGCATTGTTAAATGAAGCAACTATGATAGTAACACACCTAAGATTACACTTATTTCTGCAAATACTTAAGTATATATAGCGCCGGCTTTTAGGTGCTAATACATTTTGAATGTGCTAATTTTTATAAGAGTCTCTTGATCTTTGCTGTATGATTTTTTAAAGATTTTTTGTATGGTTATAGCTACATAATACCTTCATAACAATATCACCTCTTGTAAAAGGACGTTTAATGTCAGTTCATTCTCAGGCCGGAAAAAAGGCACCTCAATCGCAGTTAGTAAATGTTGCTAAATTAGTTACTGATTATTATCAGCTTCGTGTTGATCCGACGCAAAAAAGCCATCAGGTAAGTTTTGGTACTTCGGGACACCGAGGCAGCTCTAGCTTATGCAGTTTTAATGACACCCATATTGCAGCAATAAGCCAGGCGCTTTCCGAATACCGACGAGAGAATGGGATTACAGGTCCCATGTTTATTGGCAAGGATACACACGCTTTATCTGAACCTGCACACGTTACTGCGATAGAGGTATTAGTGGCGAATGGTGTCCATGTTGTCATTCAAGAGAACAATGGGTTTACACCAACACCAGTGATATCTCATGCGATAGTAAGTTACAACAAGCAAAGTAATGAAGATCTGGCTGATGGTATAGTTATTACACCCTCGCACAATCCACCTACCGATGGTGGCTTCAAATATAATCAGACTCACGGTGGGCCAGCTGGTTCCGACGTGACAAGATTGATCCAGAGCAGAGCTAACGAGATTATTCGAGAGAACATTCCTGTCAAACGAATCAATATTGAAGACGCGCTTGTGAGTCAGTTTGTGTCTGAGCGAGATTATGCGGATGCATACATAGAAGATTTAGGAAGTGTCATAGATATGCAAGCGATTGCAGACGCTGGACTTAAAATAGGGGCAGACCCCTTGGGGGGATCAGGGATTCACTATTGGAATAAGATCGCTAAGCATTATAACCTGTCGTTAAAAGTGGTTAATGATGAGATTGACCAGCGGTTTTCGTTTATGCCTTGTGATAAAGATGGAAAAATTAGAATGGATTGTTCATCGCCATTTGCCATGTCGGGGCTCATTTCTTTGAAAGATAACTTCGACATCGCGTTTGGAAACGACCCAGATTTTGATCGACACGGCATTGTTTGTCCGTCAGTGGGGCTAATGAATCCAAATCATTTTTTAGCTGTTGCAATAAGCTACCTATGTCAAAACCGACCTGATTGGTCAGCTGATCTGGGAGTTGGTAAAACCTTAGTTTCTAGTTCAATGATTGATAGAGTTGTAGATAGTTTGGGACGCACACTTTTAGAGATGCCAGTTGGTTTTAAATGGTTTGTTGAAGGCTTATCAAACTCTAAAATTGCGTTTGCTGGAGAAGAATCGGCCGGCGGAATATTTCTAAAAAGAGACGGAAGCACCTGGGCAACGGATAAAGATGGTTTTATTCTTTGTTTATTGGCAGCAGAAATTACTGCAAAGACTGGTCGTGACCCAGGTCAGCACTATGAAGAGCTGGTTTCGAAGTTTTCAAAGCCCTTTTACACCCGTATAGATGTTGCCGCGACCCTTGAGCAAAAACAACAGTTGTCGTCTGCAAGCGCAAATAATATCACTGCAAGCAAAATGGCAGGTGAAGAAATCTTAAATATACAAACGCATGCTTCAGGAAACAATGCAGCGATTGGAGGTGTAAAAGTGAGCACTAAGAACGGTTGGTTTGCGGCAAGACCATCTGGTACTGAAAATGTCTATAAAATATATGCAGAGAGCTTTAATTCTGAAAGTCATTTACATTTAATTATAAATGAAGCCGAAAATTTAGTTGGAAGACTCATTAGCTAAATAAAAATATTATTAATATTGAACATTTACGTAAAATTAAAGTTAATTTATAGGAATAGTAATAACGATATATTGAATTAATATAAAAAATTTACATAGTAATAACATACATACGATTTCATTCCATGTTTTAACTAGGTTTGCGCTATTTTTTGTAATAAAATTACAGGCATTAGAGCAAACCTAGGACAACTAATGTCAAAATCAAGCGCAAGTAACACAAATACAAAAGACTCAATAAGAAAAAAGGTGGATTCATCCAAATCACCATCTTCTAAAATAAAACCACTTGATTCACTTGAACCTGTGCTAAATAAGGCAGAGTTTAAAAAATCTGTTGTTAATCATTTACACTCAAGCATTGGTACTGACGAAAACAAAGCCGACCATCATGCTTGGTGGAAAGCAATCAGTGCAGCCATGCAAGAACTCGTGCTCAACAGACTAAGAACAACCCAAAAAACACATTATGTAAACGACACTAGGGCTGTTCATTATTTTTCGGCCGAATTTCTTATGGGCCGATTACTGTCAAATAACATGCACAACTTCGGTGTTTTTGAAGTAGCAGATTCAGCTTTAAAGGAATTAGGAATAAATTTGAGTGATGTGCTCGAAGAAGAGCCCGATATGGCTTTAGGCAATGGAGGGCTAGGGCGCCTAGCAGCTTGTTTTATAGATTCCTTAGCCACTAAAGAATATCCAGCGATAGGATATGGTATTCATTACGAACACGGTTTGTTCAGACAAGAAATTCAAAATGGCGCTCAGATCGAACGACCAGACAGCTGGCGAGACTACGGTAACCCGTGGGAAATTTGTCGGCCAGAGTCTATTCAAGATGTGCCGCTATATGGCTATGTTGAGACCAAATATGGTGATAATGGTAAAATTCAAAAGGAGTGGCATCCTGGCATGATCGTCAAAGGTGTACCATGGGATATTCCGGTTGTTGGCTTCGGTGGTAAGACTGTAAATGTGTTGAGATTGTGGCAAAGCAAAGCCTCTAATTATTTTAATTGGGATGTGTTTAATGCTGGCGGTTATTTGGATGCTCAGCGCGAAAATGTGCAAGCAGAGACGATCTCAAAGGTGTTATATCCGAATGATGAGACCGAAGCTGGTAAAGAGCTTCGTTTAATTCAACAATACTTTTTCAGTGCTTGTTCTCTAAAAGACATTATTAGAAGATACAAGCGTGCTCACGGAGACGATTGGTCTCGTTTTTCTGAGCAGGTTGTTATTCAATTAAATGATACTCATCCGGCTATTGCTATTCCTGAATTGATGAGAATTTTGGTAGATAGGGCTGAGTTAGATTGGGATACCGCATGGGCGATATCCTCAAAAACGTTTGCCTACACTAATCATACCCTTCTTCCTGAGGCTCTAGAAAAGTGGCCAGTGCGCATGTTCGAAAAAATACTGCCTCGTCACCTCGAGATCATATACGAAATTAATCACCGCTTTATGAAAGAGATTGATAATAAATGGCCAGGCAATAACCAAATAAAAGCGAAACTGTCGATCATTGAAGAAAGCGGTGAAAAGATGGTTCGTATGGGTAATTTATCGGTTATTGGTTCGTTTGCGGTAAATGGAGTTGCGCAAATTCATTCAGACTTGGTTAAGAAGAACCTCTTTCCTGAATTTAATGAATTGTATCCAGGTAGGCTCACCAACGTGACTAACGGAGTAACCCCTAGACGCTGGCTTAAGGCCTGTAATCCATTGTTATCAGAACTGATCAGTAAAAAGATTGGGAATGAGTGGCCTACAGAGTTGAGTCAACTTGATAATCTATCTTCCTTCGCCAGCAATAAAACTTTTCAGAATCAATTTATGAAAGTGAAGCAGAAGAATAAGGAGGCTCTAGCTGAGGAAGTATTTAAGCTAACGGGAATAAAGCTGAACACTAAGGCTATTTTTGATATTCAAATCAAACGTTTGCATGAATATAAAAGACAACATCTGAATTTGCTCCATATCATGGCCTTATATCGTCGATTATTAGAAAACCCTGATTACGACATGCATCCTCGAGTTTTTATTTTTGGCGCAAAGGCGGCGCCGGGATATGCGCTTGCCAAAACAATTATTTATGCCATCAATAAGGTGGCAGAAAAAATTAATAGTGATAAGCGCGTAAACCACAAGTTAAAAGTTGTTTTCCTACCCAATTATCGAGTGTCACTAGCGGAAAAAATGATCCCAGCAGCTGATGTTTCTCAACAAATATCCACTGCGGGTAAAGAGGCTTCAGGTACTGGCAATATGAAACTGGCATTAAATGGAGCAGTTACAATAGGCACTCTCGACGGAGCTAACATTGAAATCGCGGAAGAGGTCGGAAATGAAAATATTTTCATATTTGGCAAGACTGTTGACGAAATCGATGAGCTCCATGAGAGAGGTTATAAGCCTCATGATTATTATTACGCAAATAAAGAGCTGAAGTCTGTATTAGATTGGCTAGATAGTGATTATTTTACTCCTGGGCAGCCAGGTGCATTGTCTTCTTTAAAGCAAAGTATGCTTGAAGGTGGCGATCCATATTTTGTTTTAGCTGACTTCGAATCATACGTAAAAGCGAACATTGAATTGGATATCGCATACAAAGATAAAACGAGATGGGCTAACATGGCGATTCTTAATACATCCAAAATGGGCAAGTTTACCTCTGATCGTTCAGTACAAGATTATGTTGATAAAATTTGGAAATTAAATACTTGTAAGGTGTCAAATTAAATACCTTTGTTTATGCGGTAATGCCTGACGAAATGGTAGGCTGTATATAGTAGTGATTAGAGTTGTGTGTGTATTAATTTATTAACAGAACAGGTAAATCTGAAATTCAGGGAACTTTAGAACTTTTGATAAAGCTTGTTTTGTTTACTACGATACATAGTACGCAGTAAGAGAAAAACGCGTTTCTCGCTTTCATTACGGACAGCCTACTTTTTATGACGGTTAATGAGATAAAACATTTAAATGAATTGCCTAACCGCTATCATTTTATAGAAATCATTGAACAAATTGCGATGAGAGAGAAGCGTTTTAGTCTTCTTATTATGGACGTAATGCACTTCTCTGACGTGTCTGCAGCCTTCGGTCATACCGCTGGTGACGAATTGTTATTGAAGATCGTAAATAAAATAAACGAGATATTCCCTCATGCTCTTGCTGTTGGAAGAATTTCTGGCGATATATTTGGTGTTGTATTTACAAATGCTGTTTCACCTACGCTAATGCGCGAAGAGCATAATCGTCTGTTTAATCATTTTAAAACCCCGATGATGATAAACGATACGGCATTTATCGCTGACTTCAACGTTGGTGCAGCGATTAGAAAAAAACCAGAGACGAACGTCAACACGATTATTTCTCTTGCAGAAACGGCACTGAAAAAATCCAAATCGAATCATCACGAAAACTTTACTTTATTGAACGACGATACCAAAGATAACACTGGCCGAGGTTTAACTCTTAAGGCCGATGTTACTAGAGCGATTGAACGTGACGAGTTAGAGCTTTATTATCAGCCAAAGGTCGATTTGCGTGATTGCAGTATCATCGGTGGCGAATGCCTATTGAGATGGAATCACCCATTAGACGGTCTGGTGTTTCCAGGTACTTTGCTCAAGGCAGCAGAAAGCTATAATTTGATGAACGAGCTAGGATATTGGACCTTAGAGCATTCATTAAAAGCAATTTCTCATTTAGCCATGCGCGGTCATGAAGTAAAGCTTTCTGTTAATCTATCCCCGACACAGCTTTATGATCCTAACTTATTGCCCATCTTGAAAAATTTGTT
>CBFHTO010000056.1:0-23690 GCA_965658765.1 Glaciecola sp.
CTGTAAAATTTTTAAAAGAGAAGCACGGTGTTTCTCATGGATACGCAAACACGATAGTGTCACTTTCAAAGGAAGACACTATCGATTCTGATGATCTTGTTACCGCTCAGTACGCCGGAAAAGAATCACTCAAACCTATTTATGAAAAACTAATAAGTGTAAGCAGTTCCTTAGGTGATGATGTGACCATATCGCCCAAGAAGGGAAGTGTTAGTGTCATTAGAAAGCATCAGTTTGCTTTAATTAAACCATCTACAAAAACACGCATAGATCTAGGTTTAAAGCTCAAAGGTATAGAGCCGCAAGATATATTAGAGCCTTCGGGACCATTTGGAACTATGTGCACGCATCGAATTCAACTAATGGACATCACAGATATAAATAAAGATGTGCTGAAATGGTTGTCTAAAGCTTATGCTCTTTCATTATGAATTGGTCTTTAAAATGCAAAAAAAAACCAATTTACACAAGCCTGCACGCTAGCTTCAAACCTCGCTAACTTTTTGACGCAAATGACGGTGATAGCTATTCGTGCGAAGCGACTGCTATGTGAGTCACTTCGCTTGGGCTCGCAAACCTCACCCCATAATTTGCTCACTCATCAACTATGCTTTGATTTAGGTGATACGAACTGCTTCAAGTACTAATGAGTTATTTTGTAGCGAAAGAGCGCAATCAACATTAAGGTACAAATGCTAAGATATGACGAGCTGCCTGCGGCTATAGACACGCTAGTAGAAGAATTAACATCAGCAAATCTATCATTATCGACACTCTCAAGCGGCAGTGCGTAAAGCGATTCTAATTCATCTGCGCTGACCGTGGCGATGATATCACTGTAGCCATATTCATATACATCAATCAGCACATCATAATGGTCGCGTATATACCCTTGGTCGAGGATAGTCAGAACCTCAAATTCGTCCTCGCTAGAGTCATCAATAATTGCGAATGGCTCGGTAGTGAAGTAAAGCTCCCATGGACCACCATTTCGACTTAAATATAAGTCTGCTAAAACTACTGCTTGCTGTCCTCGGTATGAGCCAAATACATCTACATCAAAAGTCACGCTGAAATTGGTGTAAAAACCATCGTAATCCTCATCACTAAATAAGTGACTTGAAGCATCGAAAATATCAAATGTTAGATAGTCTCCACTATGATCTTGAGTCGCGGAGTAGTCACCATGAGGGTTTTTCTTATAGTCTGACTTTTTGTTCCATTGGAGCTTACGACTTTCTATTACTTGTTGACGTGTTTTGCGTTCGTTCTTCTCAATAGGCAATTGTGATAGGCTATTTTCCGCCAACTGTTGCGAGGCGTTCTTAATTGTTGAAAAGCGACTTGTCGATTGTTTAATAGTTCCTTCTTCGTAATGCACTTCTACTGAACGCGACTGCCTTGGCTCTTCATCGTTAGCATGAGCAACATGGCTGAAACAAAATGAGCTCATAAAGACTATCAGTAAAATACGACTATTTAATTGCTTGATGTTTTTCATCTGTGATACTCCAATCCGTACACCATTTATCTTGTTCGTATTAAAGACCACCGTAAATGAACGTGAGCTGAACATGTGTGAAGTTTGGCAAAAGAAAAACTGTATTCCCTACATTTCTCGAGTCCACATAACACCAAGAAGAGGCAAAATACACGTTGCTTTTCGTTTTTTTTCATTGTTTTTGTGAGAGTTTCTCGGAAGTACAAAAAGAATATTCAGCAAACGTTCAGCTTGTTGTGTTCATAATGTTCACAAGTTCGAGCCAGCTACGCTTTATGCAAGCTCTGTAAATATCAGCTTTTTACATATAAGATCTGGTGATGTATGTAGAGTAAACTAAAGCGTCTGATTGATTTAATTACATATCATTCAGTTTCTTATTGCTAATTGATCTTTTACACTGAGCGTGTTGATTCACATGGACATTATTAATGAAGACTGTATTACCAGTATTGATCTTTGCGATCTTTTTTTCATCACATATTAATGCGAAGGTTGGAGATGCTTCCACCTTTGCTTTTAAAAGTCCAAATGGCCCAGCATTTATAAAGGCTGTTAGCTTAAGCCGTAACGCTCTAGTGGTGAAAAGCAAAAAGCAAGCAGCTTCTATGGTTAAGTCACGATACAAGGCAAAAGTGTTAAGTATTTCCGTAAGCAATGGGAATGGTGCTGGTTACCGAGCGAAACTTTTGGGAGACGATGGCACTGTATTTTATGTGTATATCGATGCCAAAACTGGGAAGATGAAAAGGTCATAGACTAATCCGACCTATACAATACCTATAGGAGTTCGCTATGCGCTTATTACTTGTTGAAGATGACTTGGCGCTGCAATCTAATTTACAACAACACCTTGTTAGCGCTGGGTATACAGTGGATGCAGTCAGTGACGGAGAAGAGGGCTTGTTCCAAGGACAAGAGTATCCCTACGACGCAGCGATTATCGACTTAGGGCTTCCTAAAATTGATGGGATTTCACTTATATCAAGACTGCGAAGCGACAATATTGGCTATCCGATACTCATTTTAACGGCGCGTGATAACTGGCAAGACAAGGTAGAGGGTTTAGACGCTGGTGCAGACGACTACCTTACAAAACCGTTTCACCCAGAGGAACTTGTTGCCAGGATTAATGCTCTGATCCGCAGAGCCGCGGGTAAAGCTAGTCCTGTCATTCAAAATGGTCCTATTGCAATTAACACAAGCAGTCATGAGGTTAAATCACAGGGCGAGTTAGTAAACTTAAGCGGTTCAGAGTACAAACTATTTCAATATCTAATGCTCCATATTGGAGAAGTACAATCTAAGACCGTGTTGATTGAGCACATATATGATCAAGACTTTGATCTTGATTCTAATGTAATTGAGGTATTTATACGGAGGTTGCGCAAAAAGTTAGACCCAGATGGGATGCTTGGCGTGATCGAAACCTTGAGAGGGCAAGGCTATCGGCTTAATCAACTCGACTCTTAGGTCCTGAAAAAATGCGAAAAAACGTGTTTCAAGCAATCGCTGGCTGGTCCCTTCGTTCAAGGATCATCATAAGTGCAATATTTGTTGTAATAGTGGTATTACCTATTATTGGGGTAGCCTTAAACAATGCATTTGAAGCGCAAGCAAGAGAAAGCTTAAAAGAACAGTTAAATGCATACTTTTATTCAGTATTAGCGGTCAGCGAGTTTGAAAATGATGAATTACTCATGCCTGAGGTTTTACTCGAAAATCAATTTAATCTAATTAACTCTGGTTTATATGCGCTAATTACCACAGGTAAAGTGCTCAGAACAAACCCGAAACAAAGTGACGAATCAGTGGAGATCATTTGGTCTTCAAACTCCTTTTTGGATTTGCCACTGTCGACCCCTTTACCAATCCCCAATATTGGGAATAGCGAGTTTTCAGAAATTTTTATTAATCAACAATTACATTATGTATTTAGCTACAGTATTCGTTTTGATGTGGGGTCAGCCAGCACATCAAATAAACTATCAGATTCATCCTTTACTGTGCATATTATTAAAAATTCGTCAGCTATTGAGAAGCAACAAAAAGCGTTTAGTCAACAGCTTTGGTTATGGCTTGCAGTGCTCATTTGTGTATTGCTTATCATCCAAATATTTTGGTTAATTTGGACACTTCGGCCGCTTAGAATTTTCGCTTCGGAACTTAATGCGGTACAACAGGGTGAGGCAGAACTGCTCAAGCAAGATTATCCAAAAGAGTTAAACACCGTAGCTAAACAACTGAACACCTTACTCAGTAATGAACAAAGACAGCGAAGAAGGTATCGCAACGCGTTATCAGATTTAGCACATAGTCTTAAAACGCCACTGGCCGTTATCCAAAGTCAACAAGATCTAAGCGACGCTTCAATGGAGCAAGTTCGTCAGATAAATAGAACAATTGAATACCAGTTAAAACGAGCACAAAGTTCTGGTAAGCAAGCGTGGCATCTAGGTTGTAAACTCAAGCCCATAGCCGATAAATTGTTTCGCGCCCTGCATAAAATATATCCTGATATAACAATAATTTACGGCAAAGCAATAAACGAAACATTAATGTTTTATGGGGACGAAAGAGACATTAACGAAATATTGGGAAACCTGTTAGACAACGCCTGCAAAGCCGCTGATAAGCAAGTTAAATTATGTGCCTACACGCATGAGAGCGATTTGATTATCAGTGTAGAGGACGATGGATTAGGAATTGATCCTAAACAACGAGAATGTATTGTTGAGCGAGGAGTGCGCGCAGATACCTATGCTCAAGGACATGGGATTGGTTTAGCAATTGTGGTTGATCTTGTTGCAAGTTACGAGGGAGAAATCGATATCTCTGTATCGCAAGAACTTGGGGGAGCCTGCTTTAACTTAAGATTTAAATATTCATAAATAGGGCAAAGGATTCAGCTAACGTTCATTTTCAGTCAATTATTATATTACTTCGATCAATGACTGATGTAGGTTGGACTGAAAATGACCAAAGCTCAATATTATTTAACAGTATGTTTTGCACTGCTCGTATATCTATTATCCACAGATTATAGTGACGCTGCGTTTAGCGCCGAAGCCAGTACCGTTCAAAATCGACTTAGCGAACAACGAGCGGATGAGCAAATAAGTGAAGGTGAATTAGCACAGATTCTCGCGCCCATTGCTCTGTATCCAGATAGCTTGTTAAGTCACATAATTATTGCGTCAACTTATCCTGTAGAAGTAGTACAGGCTCATCGTTGGCGGGAGGAAAATCAACATTTAAGGTCTGATATAGCAGTTGAAGAGGCCCTGACTTTTGGTTGGGATCCGAGTGTCGTTGCCCTTGTCGCATTCCCAAATGTGCTGCGCCGCATGCATGATGATTTGTCGTGGACAACGACCCTTGGAGATACATTTATAACGAACCAAGCTCGTGTATTTGAGAGTATTCAAAACTTGCGTTTACAGGCAGAAAATTCACGCTCCTTGGAGCAACTTGATAACATGCATGTGAGTAAGCGCAATCAAAACATTGTAATTGAGCCACTTCGCCCAGAAATTATTTACGTTCCCTATTATGATCCTCGCACTGTATACGGACACTGGCAGTGGCACCGACATCCACCAGTATATTGGGATATTTCACCGTCTGTGTCGTTCAATGTCTCATTTTCGAAGCACCGTCGTTTTCACTGGAGTACGGGGGTACACATTAACTTTAACTACTTCTTTAGCGCGTTCAACTGGCACAAAAGACATATAGTGATTAATCATCAACATAGGTCTAACTATTATCGTACCCCACGTAAAATATACACGAGCTATGGCGCTAAACGTTGGCAGCACAAATCCTCACATAGACGAGGCTATAATCACAAAAATGCTAAAGCTAAGAGCAGGCATTATGGTCACAAAGCCACTTCTTTTATTACCAAGCACGGGGTAAGAAATAGTATATCGGCGAGAGGAAATCACAAATATCAAGACGGACGTCAACAAAACCCGCGTCACCATAACAGTGCTTACAGCCAAAAGAGTGACAAACACCATAGAGGAGCAAACCTGCAACGAAAGCCCAGAGATACAAAGTCATCAATGAAGCCGAGATTGAGTAATGATCATAAGAAAACTGTTCATCCCATTACACATTATCGAGGCAACCATCAGCATAAAGTGCTTCAATCGAAGCAAAATAAAAGGGACCTTGGAGATTATAAGCATCGGTCTAAAGCACTCAAACATCGTCATCCAGCTCGCATTAATAAAGATAGAAAATTGCGTCAGAAACATAATGCAAATAAAAGAAGGTAAAGTGGCGTGAAAATTAAAAGTCCCTTGTAATTGTCGTTGAAACAATAGTAAGTTATTGAAGCTAAGAAAGTTTGAGGCTTTGTGAAATGATTCCAGCTGCTTGCTATTTCTCCGGCCTCATGACAATTGTTCGCGACACTCATTGCAGCTAAACCAAGAAGGTATACCAATGAAGGTTTTAAAAAGTTGTTCAAGAGTTTTTTTGATGGCTTGGGTTTTGTTTACGGTAGGTTGTGCTGTTCAACTTGCCCCTAAGTATGACGCAGCTATTTTTAAAGGTGTAACTGATACCAATGTTAAAATCATGGAATTATTTGCCTCGCTATCTGCAGGAACAAACAGTAATACATGTGGTGAGAGAGAAAGTTCCTACAACGCAGTTATTGGTTCAGTCGATGCATTAGCACTTCAATCTAAAGCTAGGCCAATGCCAGATAACTCTGTTACAGAAAAGGTAAATAAATATCTTGAGACAAGAGGTATTAGCTCAATGACCAGCGATACAGCTCCTAGTGCTAATGCTTTAGAGGAAGTATCTAAAAATCTCACTAAAATGAAGGAAGTAGATTGTAAGTCGGGACTAACTGACGGCGCTGTGGCAATTTTCAAGAATGCTGTGATCATATCAATGGATCAGGCAATCACTTATGAATCATTTTTAGATAGATAAGGGATATACAAATGTCTATAGATATAAATCAAATAATAGCAGATATGAAAAAAGCAGCATCTCAAGTAATCAATCAGGATGTAAGTGTATTGAGAGGTTTTTCAGAAAGGCAGCTGAAAGCGCTTGCCAAACAAGCGGAATTAATTGCTCAGGGTATTATTAGCAACGATATCGATGAAGATTTGCGCGATTTCTTTCTAGATTCTTTGGAGGATATGGCATTAAATTTTGCAAAAACCCTCAGGGGGCTTCTAATGGTAACCATTGAGAGGGTATGGAATGCGATTGTTGGCGTTTTATGGGGAGCTATCAGTGTAGCGACAGGTATCGATCTGGCAACGCCATCTGCAGGTTAGCTATTATTAAAAAACGAGTTAAATCTCCACTTTTATCAAGATTGAAGGAAATTGAAATATGTCAGACACCCTGCCACCATTGCAACCAAGCGGTATGAAGGACATAGTAGAAAAACACACGAGAGTTGGTGATATTTTTTACCGTGCTTATGGAGGCGGCTCAAAAAAATGGGGGCGCTCCTTTTTTGTCCCTGCTATTGCCAATAATCAAAACTATCAATTAAGTAATTACTGGACTTCTGAGCTATTAGAAAAGGAATTGAACGCAGCTCTATGGGGAAATACCTTCGAGTTTTTGCTCGTGGCAAGAGCGACTAACATAACGCCGCCCTTAAAATATAAAATAGGAACGGTTGTGCAGGGGCACTATAGAGGACTTATTGATGGAAAAACTTTCACGCAACGGGATTTTATTACTCCATCGGGGCTTTTTAAAGAAGTGCAATTTGATTCTTATGGAATAGATGACCTAAAGTTTTGTCTTGAAGTAGTAGAGCACGCTAGACCAATAAATGCAGGGAATTTTGCGCGAAAAAAAGTGCCAAGAGACCATAAATGGTGCTGATTAGCTAAATGTATATATATCGCTAAGGGCAATTTAGTTTCGTTGACAAATACTATATCTTTCGAAAAGAAAGCCTCTAAAAATAAACTCCTCGATTAACGGCACTAATATGACCATGCTTGTGGCGATAGATGAATCACTTAAGAAAACGCTTCCATTTATTCCACATTTATTTTAATCGACAGACCCTAGTCGGCAGAGTAGCTGACTTTTCCTCCCACGATTGTCATCAGGGTTTTCGAGCGCAATATCTCTTGTTCCTCGGCTTGCAACCAATCGGTGTCGAAGATACTTAAATCGGCATATTTGCCAACTTCAATCGAACCTCTGAGGGTTTCTTGAAATGCCCCGTAGGCTGGCCAAATTGTAAACATGCGTAGCGCATCCTCACGTGATACGGCAAGTTCCGGATGCCAGCCCTTATCTTGCGTGCCATCTAAGCGCTTTCTAGCAACCGCCGCGTAGAACTCAATCCGCGGGTCACCTAGTTCCACAGGGGCGTCTGAACCGGCTATTATGAATGATCCTTTATCGATAAGTGATTGCCAAGGGTAAGCGTATTTAAGTCGTTCTTGTCCTAATCTGGCAGGAGCAAAATTTAAATCACCTATCGCATGGCTGGCTTGCATGGACGGAATTACAGACATATTAATTAATCTGTTTTGCTGAGCAGGCGGGATAATTTGAGCGTGCTCTAAACGCCATCGCAGGTCGTGCTTAGCCCACTGGTCTTTTGGTGTCGCGGTCCATGCTTCTTGGTACCAATCTAAAGTTTTCAGTAAAGCCCTATCGCCTATTACATGTGTCATTACCTGCAGGCCGTTAAGCAATGACTGGTTTAGTACGGGCATCAGTTCTTCTTTTGTGGTCCGATTCATAAAACCTCTGTGCATTGCATCAGAGTATGGCTCAATAAGAGCAGCACCACGAGAGCCCAAAGTACCATCAATAAAGACTTTTATACCGTTTAGTACAAAACGACCATCCGAACTTTGTTCTGAGCCATTTTCTATTAGCATTTGAGCTTCTTTTATGGGGACAGCAATGTACACACGGTGAATCATTTCTCCCTCTTCGTGGAGCTCGCGTAGCAAGCGAACTTCTTGCCATGTCATGCCTGCATCATGCGTTTGTGTCCATCCCATTGATGCATTAACTTGCATACCCATTTTTAAGTTATCTTTTATATATTGGTCAGTGTCTTTTGGGATGATTTCGCGGAATATGTCCATTGCAGTTGCAAGTACGTATCCGGTTGGGTTGCCGTTTTCATCGCGCTCAAACTTACCACCTTCTGGATCGGGCGTGTTTTTAGTTATGCCAGCGAGCGCTAGTACCTTCGAATTTACCAACGCAGAAACACCGTCTGCTCTGGGCATAAACAAAGGTTTATTCTCTGTAAACTCATCAACATCAGACGCTTTTAAAAAACGTTTTTCATCTGTCCATTCACGTTCAATCCATCCTCTACCTAGCACCCATTGCCCCTTGGGTATTTTCATTGCCCAGTTCCTAATCGCAGTTACTGTGTCCGAAAGAGTGGGTATCCCAAATAAGCTTAAAGTGCGTGGTCTTCTGCCTATACCCTCTAAGTGTTGGTGACTATCAGTAAATCCAGGATAAATAAAAGCGCCGTCTAAGTTTTTTACTTCTTTCGCTCCACATTTCCATTGTTTGGCTTCTTTGTTACTACCAACAAATACGATACGGTCGCCTTTATAGGCAAGGGCCTGAGCAGTCCATTGTCGGTCATTCGCGGTATATATCTTTGCATTGTGAATTAACACATCCGATTCAGGACACCTTGCTTCGCTTTGAAAAGCGGTTGCATAGTTTGTAAAAATTATCGGACAAAATAAGAAGATAAGTCGAATCATTCTGATGCTTAATGGGTGCATGATTAACGCCATAATAAAAAGATGTCGATATGTTAGCGTCATTTTTGTGAGTGGTCTAATTACTGTCCTCGTTTAATGACTCTGGAAGTGGAAAAGGGCTTTTATCATCTGCATAATCATATTCGTCAAATTTTGTATGGGCTGGCCACAATACCGAAAAGAATATTTCGTCTTTGCTTTCACCATCGATGGAAAAGCTAAATTTATAATCTCCATTATTTAAGCCTAAGGAATAAATATCAAACTGGAGTATATCTCCATCATTAAGCACTGACGAAACATCAATGTATTGTACAAAAGAGCTTGTAGGGAGATTGTCATTGACTGACTTTGTGAATAACAGCTTATGACGACTGAAGACTCTAGCTTGCGCAACTTTTGACTTGTCTGCAAATACTGCATTTAAGGCATGCAAAGTGTTGTATGGGCTTCCCGCACCGGGTGCAATAAGTATACCTAATAAATTTGCATATAACTCATCGCCCAAACACTCTCTAATAAGCTCATCTTTGTAAGAGATCTTATTTTCAAGTAACCATGCGTTTTTCGTAAATGTTCTCTCGTATTTCCCCTCGTATGGCGTGAGATTGATATCCTTATAATCGTAGTTGAATTGGATCCTTGATATTTCAGGTAAGTCAAAGATAGCTGCTAGGGTGTTGATGTTTTGAAAACTGATACTAGCACCGCTCTCACAACTTATAACAGGCGGTGATTCGGATGACATTTTACTCGATGAATATAAGACCTGGTCAATAATGTCTGAATCAGACTGAGCGACCGATACCCGCTCCCCCGACAACCGCTCACTGTATTGTGGAAATACAAACGCTAGTTCAAACATTCTTATTTTGTCGTCAATAGCGATTTCTGGCACATTCAGCTTCTGTGAATCAAAGTATCTAGTTAAGCCACTAAGCTTTCCAGAAAAGGGTATATTTTTTGCCTCTTCGGTGAACACGACTTTTCCTGAATATTTAAACTCGTTTAATGGGGCACCTTTTACCTCAATCCTTATATTTGGGTGAGAGCTAAACATAGCATCTGACTCACTATTAATACTCACATCGAATTGGGGGCTTACATCAACTTTTTCCCAAGGAAATGATGTTTTGTTAATTGCTGAAAGCTCGACCTTTACTTCGTTGACTAAATTGTTATCTCTTATATTTTTTAAATACACTCGATGTTGTAAGAATGAGAAAAGAGTGACTGTAGAAGGAGATTGTTTAACAGCACTGTGGATGTTGGGCAGAAACACGAAGTCTCGCTCAAAAGGCAAGGTATAGTCCTCAGGTATTGGCTCTGGACGTTCATTTACGAGATGGTCTAATGCTCTCGCGTGAATGGCATTAGGTAAGCCGAGTGCAGGCGGTCTTTCCCTCATACCATGTTGATATTCATCAAAGAAATAGTATTTTGAAAAATGTTTTGCGATTTCAGTTTCTTTTTCATCTTTAATTAAAAACGTGTTTTGACTCTGCATGTACACGTCTCTTGGGAACATCACATGTGC
This sequence comes from Glaciecola sp., assembly GCA_965658765.1. GTDB lineage: Bacteria > Pseudomonadota > Gammaproteobacteria > Enterobacterales > Alteromonadaceae > Glaciecola. The sequence continues at coordinate 10,793 of CBFHTO010000056.1, forward strand.
TTCGTGAATGAACACCGGTTTGAAGAACGTCCCCATCACAATGTGCATTCCATATGCAAATGCGGGAAGCGCGGTCATCAGAATAAGCGCTCGGCGACTAAGTTTCTTTTTAGTTTGCGCTTTTTCCGATTGTAAACTCATGTAGTTAACAATAGTTGCGAGGCTAGCTTGAATATCATTCAAGTTATCGAATAGCGCATTTTGCAAGATTGCGTCAGATAAATGCCTGTTATAGTCCTGTTGTATTGCCGTGATATCCATTTCAAGGGCATTTTTTTGTTCAGTATTGGAAAAGTGAACTAACTCTTCATTTAGCAACACGAGTTTAGATACTAACTCAGTCTTGCTATTAAGAGGTGTATTTGAATGTGTAAGCAAAGCCGCTTGCAGAACCGACTTTAACTCAAGGAGCTGAGTCGTATTCAGCAACTGATATTGGTTACTTGCATGAGAGCCTGTATCTGACTCATCACTGTTCAGAAACTTTTGTAAGGCGTCTAAGATCCCCATTAGGCTCATCTAATTATGTTCGATTTCTTACTATACAGAGATTTTGCTCAAAAATTCAACACATTCTCTGCATCTTAGAGGCTTAAAATCGATTTTAGCTGATAGCAAACAATCTAATCGTTCTGTTTAATCGTCTTACTATTTTGAAATGCCGGCATCACGTAGCTTGCTTGCTAGCAAGTCTATAAACTCTGGTACATCAAAGTAAGAGGTATGAATAAGCTCTTGCCAATTTAGACTTTCACTGAGTTCAGAGCGTATGTCAGCACTAGGACTTTTATTTTCCGCCATACCGAGAACGACTCGCACTTTGTGAAGTGTTTTAATGGCGTTGTTTTCACTATGTGCTCGAAGTGGGGCGGCTATGCTTTCGGTCAATGGATCCCATTTGTGTTCAAATTCTGGCGGGTGAGAGCCAATTGCATAAACGTCTTCTTTAAGTAAGTCGTCACCCCAAGCCCGTTGTTGAATAGATGTCCAAACGACCTTATTCAGTATATGAGCTAGAGGTCTTCCTAGTATCCAAGCAAATACGCCAAGTGCTTTAGTTAAAATCCACATCATTGGAACGCCCAACACGATTACCATCCACGATATCATCCAGGTTAAATCACCGACGCTGTCTCCAAGGTCTTGTGTCAAATCGGCGGCAATAGCGGCAGTTGTCTCTCCTGCGTTCAAAAAAATATCGATTAAAAAATAAAAACCAATAAAGATAACGATAACGAATTGAAGGCTTGCGACCACAGGGTATAAAAAGTTGTGTGGGATGATTGGTGCGCTCAGATTTTTGACATTTGCCAAAGCACTAATCGCTTCATCCTCTTTGTGCCATAAACCACACCAACTGTCCTTATAGAGTGCATGAGTTTCTCTTTTTTGAGCACTTGTAAACCAGCTTTTCTTACGCCGTTCATATAGCCATAAACAAGTGTAAACGATGACAGCATAAAGCATGAACGAGTGCCCAGTAGTAACAATTAGCGGCGTAAACTCTTTCCCGAGCGTACTTGCTAATGTAATCAAGAACCCCAACACGAAAGCAACAATGGCTGAAGTACACAAGGTTAACCCTAAGCTTTTTAACCTCTGAAATAAAAAAGTATTTGGTCGATAATCTAAAAATGGGGTGCCGACAGTACACCAAACCTTAAGCCTGTCAAATGGGGCCTTATTTTTAACTGATTGCAACAAAGCATTATAAATAACAGAGCCACCGTGGCTGTGCCCAACTAAATAATAATCTTGTCCTTTGCTATCAAATGCTTTCAATTGTGCGTGGAGTTTTTCGCCTGCTTCTCGCCGTTTGTCTTCACTATTAGGACCAACGTCCCACTGAAAAGGAACGATCTCAACTTGCTCCGGATCAAGTTCAAGCCTTTTGTTAAGCTCTGTCATAAAGACGCTTCCAAGTTGCCACCATTTATCGCCTGAGCTTGTTACATCACCTGCGCCGGTGCCATGTACAGTCACCAATTTAATTATTTGTTGGTTAGTATTGTTGGAGTTATCTTCCACAATGTGTTTCTCCGCAGCTGGTGGATTAATATAATAGATAAATAAGCTAACAATTATTTGATGGGCTGATCTTGCGTTGCAAAAGGTGCTTTATCGATCCTTGTACTATATTTACAGTACAGTGGTGAAAATATCCATAGTACCGCTTATAAAAAACAGTGACTTGTTTGAGTAGCAGGAATGCCTTGATTAGCAAAATTCTGATTAAATCAGCTTTTAATAGCTTGATTAAACAAGGATTTTTCTACCAGTAACACCAATAGGTCACTTCTTGGTCTTTTAAAAATGCCTCCGCGCGTTCACCTTGCAATAAAGCTAGAGTTGCAAGTAATCCTGCTTGAATGCAATGGTCGCTTGCTACGGTGACGGAGCGAGGTGCGCCTTTGACAGGATGCGCAGTCTTTGGGTCAAGAACATGCGAATAACGAATGCCATCTTTATATAAAAATCGATTAGCGTCTCCGCTAGTAGCAAGCCCTCCTTGAGCTATTTTAACCATGGCTTTTTTATATTTAGTAGCTCGTGGATAAGTGTTTGAAGTTGGTGCCTGTTGCTCTGATTGTTTGTCCGCTGTGTTGCTAGTGCTGTGAACAGAGGGAATATGCTCAGGATACTGGTTTGTTGTTTCTGGTACTTCAACTCCTACAAGCCAATATGGGGTATTCTTTCGTGGACATGTAACTTGTATATCACCTCCAAAATTGACGAGCACAGAAGTATTTGGAGCGATGGCTTGGCATTTTTTCGCGACGCAATCCACGGCGTATTCTTTTCCTATTCCGCCAAAGTCCAATTCGAAACCACTTGGCATCTGAACAGAACTTTTATCAAAGTAAAGATGTTCCCAACCAAGATAAGGTTTTAATTCATCGACTTGGCTTTTTTGGGGCACTTTGTCCGAGCCATCGAATTTCCAAGCTTTTCTTAGCACACCGGAGGTAATATCAAACATGCCGTCGCTAATTTGATAACAAGTGTCAGCAAAACTTAGTAGTTGAAAGGTCTCTGAGTCAATTTGAGTCGCAGTGCCCTTAGCCGAGTTAAGCCGATGTACTAAATTATCAGTTCTATATCGGCTATATTTTTGTTCAATGCGTTTTGCCTCTTCAAAAGCAATAGAAGTGAGCTTTTTAGCGAGTTTTTTGTTTTTACCCTCAATTAGCAACTCGCAGGGACTTGCCATACAAAAAAACTCGCCAACAATATGATCGTTCGCGAGTTTGATTTTCCAATCAGACATAGATTATGCGTTCATCAAAATTTGTAACCGAACTGCAAAATAACGGCTTTTACGCTAGGATACAAATCTTGTTCGGCCAGTACGCCAATATTGTCAAAACCAGCATTTTCAGGGTTCTGTTGATAATACTCCGCTCTAACCGACCATTCATGCCCATTATTCATCTTATGACCGTATTTCAGCCCAAGGGTAAATGCAGTCATATCCCCTAAACGATAATCTGCCGAAGCTGTCTCGCCAAGTACGTCGTTCTCATTTAGGAAAGGGCGATAAAAGTCAGCTGCACTTTGTTGATAGTAGCGAAAATGAGGCTGTACGTAATCCTTATCGCTTAGAGCATAACGGAAACGAGAATCGATGGTATGAGAAACAATATCCCAATCGTCTGTTGAGAATCGATAAGATAAGTCGCCCACTGCGTTATCAAAGGCATATTTTGTTTGTGCATAGATGCTGTGTTTAGTGCGACTGTCAGGTCTATTCTCATGCAATATAGATTGAGTTTCACCATTTGAGTTTACTAAACTTAGTAATTTATATGGGTCGTTGAGGTATCCACTGCTGTTGGAAAAACTATAGTTCAATTGCACAAGCATTCTGCGATTAATGACTTGAGTTACACCAATTAGTGCGTCAACTGTGGATTTTGTATCTGTACCTTCTTCTCTTGTGAGATCGAAGGCTTGACGGTACGCATCTTCATTCGCAAAATTGCCGTCATCAACCACCATAGTAGATAGGGCAACAGGGCGTCCACCGACAGGATCTATTTGGTCAATTTGAAAAGACAAACCGACTGAAGCGGTTGTATTTTTATTGAAGTAATCTTGTTCGAGGGACGCGCTCGTACCTAGGGAGAGGTAATCGTACTCTTTGGATATATTTGCTCCGAAGTTTGCTCTTGTATTGGTACCGACTGGTTGTAACCAGTTTGCACTTAACTGGATTCGGGTATCTTGAAACGTATCATCTAGCGGCAACTGGTTGGGGTCAATTGTATACTGACCATCACCCGATGGGCGGGTAAACGTCTGTGCCGTAGGTTGCGAGACTGCGCCTGACGCTGATGCACCGGTTAAGGTATCAACAACCAATTTTGTGCTAAAGATGTGTTGGTCGCCAAAATCTTTGCTTGCGCTGATGACCCCTTCAACCAGACTCACTCGGTCAGTTTCACCGTAATATAATATTGCGGTATCAAAATTCCAGTCGTTTTCTTTAGCGCTTTCTTGCGCTTGCGTATTAGGACTTGCAGTGCTTAATAGTGCGCAGGTTGCGCTTGCTAGACAAGCCGTAATTTTCTTTGATTTTGTTAGTTGCATCCGCAGCCACCTCCAGCAAACGAGCGACCGCCACTAGTGGCTTCTTTGCTGAAGTAAATATGTTCATCTAGTCCTATATCTACACCATCAGCAGAAAGCGCCATTTCGTCTTTGGCAAGCAATTCGCGCTCCCAAGGTTGCACTCCTAAATTTGCACAACCGCCGAGCTGAATTCCGAATATGATAATGGCCAAAGAGCCAATTTGTTTTTTACGAGATAAAAAGGTTTGAACAAAACGCATGTTTCTATTCCTATTCTGATAATAATGTGATGATTTCTTGTTCGTAGGCATCAGTTTTCTTAAGGAAGAAACCTGTATGTGTTTTTCTCAATTGACCCTGTCGGTCAATTAGATAACTGCTGGGCATGCCAACAAGCTGATAGTCGGAAGCGACATTACCCTCTGGGTCTAGAAGTACGCGGAAACTCGCGGGGTATGAATGTAAAAACTTAGCGACGGACTGCATTTGTTCATCAAGGTTGATGCTTATGACTTCAAGGCCTTTGTTCGCATATTTATTGTGCATCTCATTCATCCATGGAAATGAACTTCTACAGGGCTTGCACCAGCTCGCCCAAAAATCTAAGTACACAACTTTCCCCTTGAATTCACTTAAGGAAACTGTTTGGGTGGGACTTCTATAGTCTTTCAGCGAAAATGGACTTGCAGGCGCTGCCAATACGTCTAATGGTAAGCAAAACAAGAGGGAGATAACGAACGTTGAAACAATTTTGTGCATGTACAAATCTCAGTCATGATTGATGCTGAGTGTTCTTAAGTTTGCTAAATTAAAAGACAATCAAAACTTTAAGCGTCTTTAAATTAGTAAAAATAAAAAATTCTGAGGTGGAGCATCAAATCAGTTAATTATTGTTTTGTACAATACATACCGAAACTTAAGGAAACCTTAGCTTCAGTTTTTTCTTAAGTTTTTACTCGAGAGTCTTGGTTTATAAGATAAGTTGACTAAAACTCATACTCAAGCGATAGTCGAAAAGTATGATCTTTTCCTTGATTTGCTACCTCTGTAATGAAACCAGCTTCCCATTTTAGTTGTTTTTGGCCATGGAAACGACGTACTCCCATAATGGCAGGGCCAATGCCGAAGTAATCCTCGCCAACATACATCTCGATTGCTGGTTGAATTTCTGGAATGTAACGATACCGATATTTTAATCGAAACTCAGTTTCTAGTTCTGACTCTATCTTGGCGCCTTCTTCATATATCGTGAACCAGTTTAAAGTAAGACTAGTGTTTCTGAACTCTTTTTCAAAGACCAAGCCAGCGGCGGCTTCGAACGAATCTAAGGCAGTATTTCTTTCTAACTCAAAAACTGCGCCCCAGTCTGCCCAATATTGTCCTTGTTCAGTGATCATCCATCGAGTTTCTATCTCATAAGCCGACACTTCGAAATTTTGTTCTTCATATCGTTCACCAATGGCATAAAATTCTATTGCGACATTCTCGGTTAACGAAAACCCAATTCCAAAGCGTTGTCCCAATCGGTTAAATTCGGTATTTTGACTGGACATTAGACGCCATTCTACTTCCATTTCATTGGCAACCACGTAGGGGTGATAAACTTTATCTACGACAATACCATCTGCATAAGACCAATGAGAGTAAGTTAAGCACAATAAAGTAATGTAGCTTATTTTAATAAATCTCATTGACCACAAGTGCCTATTCATAATGGCGCTCCTGAGGTTTTAAAAAGTACGAAGTTCGGCTCGACAAGAGCGCAAAAGCTAAGACGGCTCCGCTCAACAAGCAGACTGTGTAAATGACAGAAGGTGATGAGTCAAAGCCAAAGAGTGCTTTAAGCGCAAAGGCGTATGCAGAGCTATCGTGAATATAGGCTGAAAGGTCAAATGCACTATGCAAGCCAGCGCTTAGTCTGTCCATTTGCTGTAAATAGTTAGTTGTACTCGAAAGTTGCCCAGACAAAAATAGTGCCCAAAAGATTTGGATAGGCACGATAAGTTTATTGATTGCGCATTCGTGTAAGGCATAAGAAAACAAAAAATAAAAACTTAGACATATGCTCAGCCCGATGGCACAACCTAAAATGAGCTCTCTTACAGCAGTTTCCAACATAATGTACGAGGATGAATAAATATCTAAAAACATGATGAAAGAACTAGCGTGAGGTGTGCACAACAAAACACAGGCAAGCGAGGCTATAAGCCTTTGCTTATTTGGCTTTTTAATGAATACAACAGCAAGGAAAAAACAATATGACAGTGTAAAGCAGAGAATTTGTAGCCACTCTATTCCGAAGCCATCTCCAATTTCACTAAGGGACTCATAAAATAAATACACTAGAAAACTGACAACGATTAAAGATGCGACCAAATTGATTCTTGTTTTACGCGTCGTTAAGTGGAGCCCGTATGAAGAGCGCAAGAAACTAAAAAGGATAAATATGGGCAATAAATCTCGCAGAAATAAAACAACCGAATTAATTAACATCCTGTTCTCCCATTTCTACTACGATAATTTTGCCCTTTGCAGTATCAGGATGAAATTCACCAAAATAATGATACTCCCCTTCGTTTAATGGACCTATGTAGATGCTTGCGGGTCGATTTGGAAATAGAACTTTTTCCCGATTTAAATCAAAACTATCAAATTCTTCAGGCTCATTATCTTTGTTAGTAATGATCAATTTAATTTTTTTGTTCGCAGGGATAAGCAGCGTTTGTGGAGTAAAACTATTGTTTTTTAATTCTATTCGAAACTCATCTCTTGCAAAGCTTGTTAAAGACAAGCTCAAGAGCGGTAATATAAGCAGAGATGATAGTTTACGATGCATGTTTATAAATCTTAGGAAAGTGAACGCTGACTTTAAGTCCGCCTAGCTCAGATTTGGAAAAGTCTAGGGTCCCGTGATGCAGTTCGGTCACATGTTTAACTATTGCCAAGCCCAATCCAGAGCCTTTTACATTTTGCTGATTTTTACTTCTATAGAAGCGTTCGGTTAGTTTCTGCATCTCTGACAAAGGAAGTCCTGCACCAGAGTCTTCTATAGTAACATTAACTTTATCGGCTTTTTCTGCGAGTGTGATTTTGATGTTCGTCTTAGCGCCTGCATATTTGTTGGCGTTTCTAATTAAATTTTCAAAGAGTACATACAGAGCAAATTCGTCTGCCTGCAGACAAATTGCGCTAGCTTCAAGTTCAATTTGCTGATTTGCGTCTTCAATCGCAAGATAGTTATTGCTAACGACTTGTTGTAGCACGCTTTCTAAATCAACATTACCCAGTTTTTTCTCAAAGCTTTCTGGAGTGAATCTAAATAGATGTATAATTTGTTCTATAACGTGAGCCATTCTGTCGACACTAGCGCTTAACTCAACAAATTGTTGTTCGTTTAAAGTTTTTTCATGAAATGAATGGCGCAAGTTATTTGCCGCAATGCTTAAAACACTGATTGGAGTGCGTAGTTCGTGAGCGGCATTTGCCGAAAGTTGTTTTTCGAGTTCAAAGGCGTAATTAAGTCTTTTGAGTAAATCGTTAAGTCGCTCTACCACAGGGTCCAGTTCACTACTCATGTTTGGAACTGTAACAGCACTCAAGTCCTCGCTATTTTTGTGTTTGAGTTGATAAGACAATTGCTTAAGAGGTTTTATCGTCTTTTTGACGACATAGAAAATCATAATGCCAATGAGCGGTAATGCTATGACTAAGGGCAATATCGTTGACATAAGCGCAGTTTGCGCGGCCTTACGTCGGTAATTAATAGATTGCGCAACTATCACAGCGAATTGTTCGTTATGCGCAGAGAAGGTGCGCCAGCGTTTACTTGAGAAATTGTGTTCAGAAAACCCACTTGTTTGCTGAGTAATGGCTTTCTGTGGAGTGTTGTCCGACGCAAATAAAACATGATGATCCCGGTCAAGGACTTGATATACGATATCACCATTTTGATAGTCGGGGCTTGTTCGTTCAGCGCTATGAGTAGTTTGACTTAAAATGAAATTTGCAATCGTCGCCAATTCACGGTCAAACATATCTTCTAACTTGTCCTGAGAGTTATTGTAGCCGTGCAACGCGGCTACAAAAGTTGCCAGCGTCACTACCGATATAATCAGCTTTAAGAGCTGGTTTTGCATTGACACTTAGTTATTTCTCACAACGTAACCTACACCTCTGACAGTTTTTATAAAACCGTCAGGCAACTTCTTTCTGAGATTACTAATATGAACTTCAATAGTATTACTACTGACTTCTTCCCCCCACTCGTAGAGCTTCGATTCAAGCGAGTTTTTCGATTGAATACGACCAATGTTTTCCATCAAGGCTCTCATCAACATGAACTCCCTGCGAGATAGGTGTAACTCTTCGTTTTCAATTTTCAAGAGATTTGAGCTAGTGTCAAACTCCACACCTCCCAACACAATTTGGGTTGATGAATTGTTCCCGATCTTACGCTCAATAACACGTATACGAGCAAACAGTTCGTCAATAGCGAAAGGCTTAGCAAGGTAGTCGTCAGCCCCTAAATCGAGGCCTTGTACTTTATTCTCAACACCGTCTCTTGCCGTTAGAATTAAAACTGGCATGCGTTTACACGCTGCTTTTAACTTCTTAAGCAGATCTAATCCGTCAATATCAGGTAAGCCTAGGTCGAGAATTGTCATGTCACAGGGCTCGTAAACTGCACTTGAGAGCGCCAATAGTCCCTCATCGATGTGGTCAACGGCGTAACCTTTATTGTTTAAAGAAGCTTTAAGCTCTCTGGCAAGAGGCAAATCGTCTTCTACCAATAGAATTCTCATGTTTTTCGACACCTATATCGGAAATTAAACATCAAATGACGTTGGCATTCTAGATGATATAACTTAAGAAAACATTAAGAACAAATATACTTACGAGCCCCATTGTTAAGGACTAGCTCACTTTACTGTATTCTTTACTGTATTGTGCACTTAAGCTTACCAAGGATGTCATTGCCCATTGAATAAACCTTCAATGTCGTTACTCAAAGCATGCATTAAGATGCTGTCATGATTCAATCCATGTTGGTCTAACATATGAGCAAAGGCACGCAGCACTTGTTGCGCCATTACCGAACTTGCACTCTACGAACTAAAACGTTAGTTGGTTGAAAATCATCATGGTAAAGAACGAATGGAATTTGGACTTTGTGACCGTGAAAGCGAACAAAAGCGAAAAAGCGGACCTAAGGGCTAGTATTTTTGGATCTAAAGTTGGACCAACTGGGCGGGATGGAATTTTAGCGACTTCATTGCAGAGTCCGTCCGCTGTCGATATCACAATTGTAGATTCCGTTATTGAGGGAGCTGGACAAATGAATGTTGAGGGAACGGCTTTGAATTTCCCACCAGACGCTGCACAAGCGCAGAACAAAGGAAAGGTAAACGTTTCGATTAAGCGCTCCGTGATAAGGTCTGCTAACGCCTCCTCTAATTTAAACGGTGCAGGTCTGAATATTTGGTTGGGACCATCCGGAGGTATTGATGAACTCCCTCAAGCTATTGCAGATTATCAACTCACAGTGATAGATAGTCGAATTGAGAATGCTGAGCAAGCTGCGCTCTTTGTCAGTATGAAGGGGTTAAAGGATAAAGGCACATACAAAGTAAAACTGCGTGGCAACACAATCGTCGATAATGGTCAAACTGAAATAGCCGTTTTCGCGCCTGACGCACAAATAGATGCACGAAAAAACTGTTGGGGAGCTCCAGAAGGTTTAAATTTTGACCGTGTGGCATTGTTTGGCCAAAATCGAAACCAACTCGATGCTTCTGAACCACTCGACTGCACCCCAATCGGTCTAGATTGAACTTGATAAGTACCTCAACTAAACAAGGGGGATTCGATTTATTGCGTTGCTAATTTCTGCTTTCGGAGGTTTTTTGTAATTTCTTTTTCAAGATAAAAAACATCAATAAATTTAAAAATTGCGTTTAACTGCAAAGTTGGCTTGATACCCTTAATAGCTAAATAATGGATTGACCTTGATATATAACAGTCGCAAACCATCCAAAGCCGCCGTTGAAGTCGTACTAGCTAAAAACCATCAATAAGCAGATCAAGACCATACTTTATCTCTTGTCGCTTGTGAGTAATTTGTGATAACTGACTCGCTTTGAGGTTGCTCTGCGACACGGTGGCTATATCAAGGAGATCAATATAATACTCCTCACTTTCTAGTTCACATGCGATTTGGAGGTTGCGAATCAAAACCCTACTCTGCCTTTTTAAGGGTGCGACTAATAAAGATTCTACATCGTTAAAAGTGGTATTTGTTAAAACAACTACCAACTGGGACGAGTAACTATAAATGTGAAATTGTTCAATCACCTAGTTGGCCAATTGACTCGGAAAAAGTTCCATTCTTTAGAATTTCTTGGTTGTGGAGTTCAATTGCTGACTTATTATCTTTCATCCATTGTGCTTGTTTTCTAATAGTAACTTCTTTTTCCAAAGCAGATTCAAAGACAACAGAAAGTTTTATATTCAGCTCTTTGGCGGCTTTAAGTAAGTTACTATTGATTGTCGTATTGCAAGCAGATTTTTGAGGCATAAAACCACCTTTAAATAACGCGCATAGTTTATGCGCATAATATTATGCCATTTTTATTAGGTATTCAATGCTAACAGTTTGACTATTATTTTTATTATCGAATTATAAGGGGTATATCAGCTAACTCACATCCAATTCCAGACATTCAGCCAGTCGTAAGCTAGGCCTTTTTTTGCCACACTCGTCGGTACATAATTCAGAGACGAACGAATGTGCTGTCAACACAACAAAGTGAAATATATAAACGCCATCGACCAGAAACAACGCTACTCTATCAATTGGTTGAACGTTACTACCCAGAGTTTACCGACAACTTAGCTAAGCAAGGCAAATACTTACCCAAATATGTTGAGCGTGAGTTTGAGGAGTTCTTGCGTTGTGGACGACTAGAGTACGGCTTTTTACGCGTGGTATGTGGTGACTGTAAATGTGAGAAGTTGATTGCATTTAGCTGCAAACGCAGAGGTTTACTCCGGACTTCCTGTCCTGCGCCCTTCGGGTCAACCTTCGGTTGTTCAAAATCGTTCCAAACGATTTTGTCTGTCCTAGCTGCGGCGCAAGACGCATGGCTGAAAGCGCAAAACTGTTGGTGGACGATGTTTTACAGGGGCATCCTGTCCGCCAGTGGGTGTTGAGCTTACCCATCCCTTTGAGGCTGTTACTTGCTAGATATCCAAAAGAGCTCAGTAAAGTCATGCAAATCATCCACCGTGCTATTGCGACCGATATTATTCATCGAGCAGGGTATCTGAAGAAGCAGGCTAAGACAGGGGCGGTGACTTATATCCAAAGGTTTGGTAGCGCGTTAAATCTCAACATCCATTTCCATATGTTATTTCTTGAAGGCGTCATCAAAATAGAGCAAGGCCAAACCAAATTCAAATGCGTAAAAGCCCCTAGCCATAGCGATATGGAGCGGCTAATCAACACTATCAGTCATCGTATTGCACAATATCTAGAAAAAGTAGGACTGATCCAACGCGACATAGACAACACCTTTCTAAACTTGTCGATTGATGATGAAGATAGTTTGCTGCAACTTCAAGCATCATCGGTCAACTACCGTATTGCTGTAGGCAAGGATGCTGGTAAAAAAATATTCAGTCTACAAACATTGTCAGCCAAAGATCACGATAACTATGGACAACTAGCTAAGATAGCTGGATTTAGCCTACATGCAGGGGTTTTTGCTGATACCCACCAAAAGGATAAACTAGAGCGATTATGTAGATACATTGCGAGGCCAGGAGTAAGTGAAAAACGCTTAAGCTTGACAACCTCAGGTAATATCAGATATGAACTCAAGACACCCTTTACAGACGGAACCACTCATGTTTTCTTTTCGCCAATTGACTTCGTAGGCAAGCTTGCTGCGCTAGTCCCACCGCCTAGACTCAATCTAACTCGGTTCGGATTACCCGCTAGTATGGGGTATTCGCCCCCAATGCCAATGTCCGTGCAGAGGTCACGGCTTCGCGACGTGGTAAGAATAGCCCTCGCTTAGCAGAAAATCTAAAAGACTCTAATAAACCTTATCACGCTAGGAGCATGACATGGGCGCAGAGGTTAAAACGAGTTTTTAATATCGACATAACCGTGTGTGAGGCTTGTGAAAAGACCAACGTCAAAATTATTGCTTGTGTTACCGACCCTGCGGTCATCTATAAAATATTAATGCATTTAGACAAACTAGACTCACCGATTACCACCAATACTTGTCGAGCCCCGCCGGTTTTCGAACCCGTGAAAACC
>CBFHTO010000057.1:0-23388 GCA_965658765.1 Glaciecola sp.
GAGCTTTACCATATATCACGTGGCAATATCGAGGCTGATATTCCAGAAAATAACTTCATGAAGTTCGGTAAAATTATTGAACAACCTGTTTGTGAAATGATAAAACTTGAGCATCCCGAATGGATAATTGAAGAATTTCCTTTCTTTGCTTATGACGATGATGATAAAATCAGCAGTAGTTTTGATAGGGTTTTGCGTATTGAAGACAAGAAATATTTGCTGGAAATTAAATCAATTTCTTACTCTAAGTATAAAGAAAAATTCACAGAACATGCCGAGGATGATATTGAAGCTTCACCACAGTATGAGCTGCAAATGCACACGGAAATGGAGCTTGTAAAAGATAATAATTTCAATGGTGTTGTGATGGCGGTGTTCATACTTGATACACGTCAATTGCGTTATATCTTCCGCTCTCATGACCCTGAAATAGGTGAGGAGTTACGAGCATCAGTAAGGGAGTTTTGGGCGCTTGAGGAGCAACCAGAGCCGGATTATGCAAGAGATAAATCTATTATATCTCGTGTATGCCCTGCGGTTATTCCCGATAAGCAGTTGGACGCTACGGAAAACAGCGATATAATCGAGCTTGCGGAGCAGTATAAAAATTCAAAAGCACTTGAGGCTCAAGAGAAAAAGGCAGCAGATGCAGCCTATGCAAAACTTATGACTCTTATCGGTGATGCAAGGTATGTATGGACTAATGACCATAAAATATCAGTGTCCGACATTAAAGAAAATGCTGGCAAAGAAATTACTCAAGAAATGGTCGGCACTCGCACAGGAGCGAGGAAAGGCTGTAAGAAATTAACAATAACCGAAACTAAAAAGGATAAGTAGTTATGACCAAATCTAAAGCATTAACAGTGGCAGGGCAAATTTGTACCACGTTGGATAAAATGGAAAGTAGTATTGGCGATGCGCTTTATGGCACTGGCGTAAGTACGGGGCGTTTTTTGGCAACGGCAAAGACAGCAGTGCAGACTCATACAGACCAGAAGGGCTTAGAGGCAGCAGATAGGAATTCATTATATCTTGCAATCAAAAAGGCCGCTGGTGACGGCCTTATGCCCGATGGCAGGGAAGCCGCACTGGTTATTTATAATAACAAACAAAAAGATGGCACTTGGAGCAAGCAAGCTCAATATCAACCGATGGTGCAGGGGCTTGTTAAGCTTGCCAGAAAATCAGGAGAGATAGAGAAGCTTGGAGCGTTTATCGTTTATGAAAGAGACAGCTTTCAGTTTACTGTTGGCCTTGACGATATACCGCACCATTCAGCACCAAAGGACGAAAACGGCAATCATTTATGGTTTAGTGACCGTGGCAAGCCAATAGGTGTTTGGGCGTTTGTGAAGCTTAAGAGCGGCGAATACCTTGACCCGATTATGTTAACGCAGGAGCGCATAAATAGAATTGCAACACGCTCTAAAATACCGGGCAACTATGATGCGTCCGGAACTGCTAAAGATAAATACGGTAAGATCATGGGGCAGGATTGGGAAGAGTGGTGGAAAAAAGCAGCCATTAGAAACATCCTGAAATATGCGCCAAAATCTACATCACTTGAACAGGCCATGAATGAAATGGATAGCGAATTTGATTTTTCGGAAGAAAGCGTAAATCATGAACCGGCACCAGTTAATCCGGTTAGTGAAAAGTCAAAAACTGAAAGCAAAGCAGCGGCAGCGGTAAAAGCTAAAGCAGCAGCAAAAAAAGAATCTGAACCTACCGAGGATGGTGAAATCATAGATGTGGAATATGAGGAAGCTCAAGAGCCGGGTGAAGCTGAGGAGTTTGAAGAGATACCTGTATAGGTAAAGAGGAACGCTGGTTCGATTCCAGCTAGGTTGCGACGTTTGGTAAGGAAAAGGGAGGTTCGAGTCCACCCCGAAAGCGAAAGCTGGGACTCTTCCGGTGAAGAGGGCATGACAGCTCGGAAAGACGAGTAGGGCGGTGTGGCTGAATGGTTAGGTGCGGAACGTGACGAGAAATAGGTTCGAATCCTATCGCCGCCCATTTATTTTTTAATTTAACAAAAGGAAAAATACTATGAATATCGATGATTTAACACTAGGTCAGATTAAGCAGATACAAAGCTTAGTCGGTGGCACTCAATTAGAATCAGGCTCATTAAATGATATGGTGGGTGAGAAGTGTATCATTCGCACCTATTCAGCAGGTGTATGGTTCGGGAAAGTCGATAAAAAATCCGGTAAAGAAGTTATCATTAGCAACGCAAGGCGAATTAATTATTTTAAAACCGTTAAAGGAATATCTCTGTCCTCAGTTGCAAATAATGGCGTTCATGCTGATAGCCGAATTGCAGAGCCCGTAAACAAACAATGGCTTGAAGCTATCGAACTTATCCCTTGCACTGATGTTGCAATAAAATCTTTAGAGGAACATGACAATGAGTAATTTAGATAAATCTACTGGCTATGGCTATGGCGATGGCGATGGCGATGGCGGTGGCTATGGCGATGGCGATGGCTATGGCGATGGCGATGGCGATTAATCTTTCGGAAAATAACCAACAAAAGGAAAACAACAATGGCAGTATATTTAGTAGAAGACACTCAAGGCAATAAAACCCTTGTGGAAACGAGAACAAAAGCGGGAGCAATTAATTATGTTTCACGCAATGAATACAAAGCAACCTCATTAAACACTGGCGAACTTGTAAAGCTTATTAAAACAGGCATGGAAGTCGAAACAGTTGGTGATGATGAATCAGAAGAAGAAGCGGCTTAATTATTGAGGAGGGCGTTGTTATGCAGGAATATGATGGATGCAGTGATGAACTAATTGAAGAAGGGGCTTATTTGCTGAAAATATATCCTCCTGATAATAACGCCCTTTCTGATATTAAAGCTTTTATAGCGGATCACAATTTAACAGGTGAAGACGTTAAGATCATAAAAAACGAATACGGAATGTCGCTTATAACCAAGCGAGAATTAACACTAACGTTACTGCATGAGGGTAAGTCGCCTTTTTCAGTAAGACCGGGAGAAATGTAAAATGCCTAATAAAACTTTTTGGAGGTCGTCACTGGATATAATAAACGCCTCAAAACAAATAATAGCAGAGTGCAAGGAGGTGGGCGCAAAGCCTACTATAACACAAATACATGAAGAACTAAGTGCCAGCGGTAAGATAGATGGTGATAAAAAAGGATATAAACGCCTTGTTTCAATTATAGGCAGCGCACGTAAAGCCGGGCTTATAGGTTGGGATGATATTTACGGAACTAAGCAGGCGAGAGATAAAACATGAAGGAATGCAGCATAAAATATTGCACTAATCAGCATGACACTAAATTTAAGATGTGTCCGCCTTGTCGTGAGGAAAATAGAGAAGTATCAGCGATAAGGAGGAATGGTCAAAAATACCAAATAGAGCAAATAGCCATACAGCATAAAAATGAAGCTGGTTGCAAAAAAATATTGGAGGTACTCGGCCTTGTGTAAAAAACCAAAATTTGTAACCAGAGCGGTTATGTTGTGTCTCGATTTGGAGTTCCAGAAATACACTACTACTATTAAGCACGGCTACGATATGAGAGGTGGATATAACCCCGAAACACTCGCAAGGCTAGTAATACTTGACCTTTGCGGAATCAACTCACGCTCCGAACTCGCATATAACAAAGCAGCCCAAGAGCGCTTTATGGATATGGAGCGTCAATTTAACAATTTCAAACACCCGATAGATGAAATTTACAAAGATAATTTAGAAAGGATGGAGTAATGAAAAAAAGAACGACTGACAAACAAAAGATAGTTTTTACTATACAGAAGAACAGCGAGGGCAAGATGGCCATTAGCGTTGACATGAAGCCCAAATTAGCTATGAGCAAAGAAGCTTTTGAAAAAATGCCTATGGAGAAAAGAGAAATGCAGAACTCCGCTACTGATATAGTTAGATTTGTCATGGCAAGTTTAGCCGAAAGAGACAGGGCATTACGTACTGAGAGCGAATAGCCTGTTTACATTCGCTGGGAAAATGTATAACATTAACGATTATGAAAAAAGAAAACTTAAAAGCCAGAGGAATAAGATTCTCAAATGATGCGTGGGATAAGTTGTGCGCTGATGCAGAAAAGCAAAGCTCAACACCTTCGGATATTGTGCGTATTATTGTTGATAAGTTTTATAGCGAGAAAAAACCAAAAGTAATAAAGCGCAAGACTACTTAATCTGAACCCTGTCAGCTAGAAATTTATAACTAACTACATCAGCAGGTGTTTGCTCACTTGGATTGCAGTCAACAAGGCCAGCTATTTTAAAGACCTTAGCTACCATTTCAGAGCAGAACAGGCTACTAAAATCAGGTTTATTTTCAAGCCCCATAGAATCAAGCAAATCAATAGCGGAACCTAACGCCTGTACTGTGTCATAAGGGGTCTTGCTTGCGTGTTTATTAAATAACCACCTATACATTGCCGCTTTTTCGCAATCTGTCAGTTCGGCTTTTAGCTCATGATAATACGCTTGCCCTTCGTAGCTGCTTAATCTTTGCGAAAGATGCTGTTGCTGAACTCCCTTTATAAGCTCCTTAGTGCGTATATCAGGTAAATTGACTAGCGAGGTACTCTCGATAAGAACAATGCGCTTCTCACCTGCTACAAACTCGCTTTCAAACACCATTCCAACGTGAGATATATCACTGTTGGTTTTCCACTTGATAATATTTGACACATCACCTTTTCCAGAAAAGCTAATCACATCGCCAAATTTCATTTTATTTCTTATTTTATCGTACATATTAGTAACTCCATATTCGCTTGTTTCCCGGCACTGAGTCCAGATGTATAAATCTCTTATTGCCTTTTTGGTTAATTCCTATGCCTGTAAAGCAATCCATATCAAAGGCGTTTTTAAGCACCGTGTAGGCGTTTTCTCTACTAACTGCTATATCTGCTGCCCTGCCTGTTGTATGTGGCCCTATGTAGCCCGTAGAAGAAACTTTATCATTGTATTCAGGAGAGCGATACCCAGAAGAAACAATAAAAGGAAAACCACACTTGTGACGTAAAGCATCGAGGTTAGCCAAAAAAGACCTGTCCATAAACTTTTCACCACTACCAGCCACCCCCTCTTGGTCAAATTCCGAATAAAGAAAATATCTCATGAAAACAAACCCTTTAACTTAGAAGCCGAAGCAACCAAAAAGCCAACTACAACCGAAACAACCGCCACATTACCCATAGAGCTTCGCATATCAGAAACACGCTTATGAATAGCCGCATGTTCAATTTTGTCATTTTCCTCGTGCAGTTCCTTCCACTTAGTAAAATCATCCATCTTCGAGAGAATGAGCTTTAAATCGCCCCTTTGTTGAGTAAGGAGGATATGAAGTTGGCTATTGCTCGGCTCTTGATTCCTAGACATTCAGTTATCCTCTTGTGGCTCTACCATTCCTAATGCAAGAGCTTCTTCTTTTGTTTTGATATCACCTTCAATAAAATCATGCTCAACCCTAACCCATACGTAGTTACTATCACTGTCAGGTGTGCTAAAAGTGTAAGGGTTGCAATTAATATTATTATCACCAGCTAATATTGTGGCCTGCTCATTCCAAGCGTCAAACTCACTAGCCAACATTTTAATGTATCCTATCATACTAGAGCAACTCCCCATTTATTAGATAAGTATCTCTCAACAATAGCAATCTCAAGTGTTGATAATGAACGATTATACATAAGAATTTCAGCAAGTGAGCCTTCTAAGAAGTTTGCCGCTCCCGTTAACGTTCCAATAAAAGCTGAGTCAATACCCGTAATGTCTGAGCCGTTAGAGTCTGTTGTTTCTGCGCCGCCATTAACAGCAACCGCTTGAGTTACCCCACTTCTCCGCCCCCTTAATATCTGAAAGTTAGTATTAGTATTGCCAGTGTTAGATGTAGTGCCAGAACCTGCGTTATTACTACGCCAATCAATAGCACCAGCAGTTGCGCTATATAGCATGAAATTCTTATTAGTTGTGCCAGTTCGCATATTATATAGAGTGTCAAAAGCCCCATCTTCTGCGGTTTTTTGCGACACTATAAAAACAGTGTTACCACCTGCGGCAAGTGAATACAACCCACTTGGAATATTAAAATAATCATTTACGAAGTCTAAAACGTTAAGTCCATTAGTGGTCGTCTCTCCCGTTACTGGTTGGTTAGTACCAGTCCCTTGCGTTACGTGATAACCATTTCCTGATTTATCGTCCCATTGTGAAACCTGCAAAGGAGAGCCGCTTGATGTTATTGTGCTAGAGTCAGCGGCATCATACCAAGCTTGCAACCCCTCAGTCACACCCAATCTATTACCACTCAATAACCTTCGTCTTCTGGACATTACGCTTTCCTTGCTTTAATCCTTACGTCAACATCACCGCCACTTGAGCCGGAAAAAGAAGGCCATATATACCTTGGCGCTTCTGCAATTAATTTCGCACCAGCCGCAGTAAATGTAACTGGTAAGCCGTTGTTGTCCGTAAGGGTAAATGTGTTTGTTCCGTCATTCGAGCCTAGCATTGTTAGGGTCTGCGAATTAAACGTTCCAGTTACTGTAACCGTATTGTCGTTAAATTCTCCCATATCCTGAGAGGCTCCAGTGTCGCCACAGGTCACAGTCTCCCAAAGGATTTGACCATCTCTACCCGATAAAGGTTCAGGCCATGTTTGTGTAATTTCTGCCATTTTTTTATTCTCCTAGTTTGTTACGTTCAGTTGCAATTAAAGATTCTTGATTAGCCAGCCAGCCGTTGTCAGTGCCTAGTATTGCCTCTCTTGTTCTGCGTGGTGTTATTTCAGATTCTAGCCTAGCTATTTCTGCAAGGGCATTACGTTTTGTAGACTCTGCATCCCAAGCGTCCTTGCGAGCTTTCGCTTCCGCTTTTTCTTCATCGGTCAACAGATAATGAATGCCGTTAACTGTTTTAACCGCCGTAGTAATAGGCACCTGAACCACCGCGCCATCTAAATCTATAACCTCTTTCATAAAAACCTCTTATATAATGCCATATAGCCGTATAGTTCCAGACGTGATATTACCCGCCGCCATAGCAAATCTTATACCATTTAGTGCAGAGTTATTCCCAAAGAAATGACCGGCGCCATTCTCTGCATAGAAGACGCCATCGGCCTTCTCGTATGCCGATTGTATCAGAAATCTCTTATCATTGTTAGTATCAGATAAGCCAAATACTGTAATAGCTCCCGTAATTCCTCTATCAGCTTCATTAGCCACCCCATTGCCGCCTATCTCAAGTCTACTTGTAGACGCATTTCCTGAATTAGCAGCACTACCCGCAGAAGTAACGCCGGCTAATGTTATAGCATAGCCAGAAGACTCGAAAGTGCTCCCGGTATCATCACTTACCGTAACATATAAAGAGGTATCATCAGTAGCCGGCACCAATCCCCAAAACTGAAAAATATAACCATTGTATGTTGAGTCTAGAACAACTCCCGCAGTGCCATCCACGAAATCAATGTTCGCAGAATTGCTCGCTGTTTGAGTAGAAAGTAGAACCATAGAGCCAGTTGTTAAAGTGCCAAAAGAAGGTAATGCGTCAGCACCGTTTGATTGTAGTACTTGCCCACTTGTGCCTTGCGTATTAAGAAACTCAAAACCATCATCGGCGGCGTTCTGAACTAATATAGCTCCACGCTTGCTTGCTGTAAAATCAGGCAACTTCCCTGCAAATTCAAAGCCAGTTTCACCAGAGTTAACCTTAATTATTTTAGTGGCATCACCTGCGTTTATATCAGGTAAATTAACACCAGCCGCACTAGCTGCAGCAGCATCAGCAGAGTCGGAGGCTTCACTTGCCTTAGTTGTAGCGATTCCAGCTTGCGTTGTAGCAATCCCTGCCTGAGTCGTGGCAGTAACAGCACTAGCCGCAGCATCTGTTGCCCCAGCAACTAAACTAGTATTTGTAGCCCCTGTTTTCAATGCGCCACTTGTACCATCAAAACACAAAACAGTATCATCAACAGGAGTTGGCATAGTGCCACTTTTTCCACTAGCAAGCGCATATTTTAAAGCCCTATCTAAATCATCTTGCTGATCTTGGGCTATACTTACTATTTTATCAAGGCTGTTTTCAATAACGGAGCCTTGAAAGCCCTGCGACGTTTTATAAGGAACGTCTTGGTCTTGAGTTATCACACGAGCAATAACCACATATTCCGTAGCTGGCGGAGTCGTGCCAATTGTAAAATCAACGGTTAAGCCGGAAGAATCAAATGTAAGGGTGTAATCTGTATCTTTAGTTTGCAAAACCTGCACACCAGTAGATACATTTTCAAGGTAAACCCGAATATATGAGGCAGCAATAACATTCCACGTTGCTGTAAATTCAACAGTAGCGCCATCACCTATTGTTTTTGTCGGTGCGTAATTATCTGAAACAGCCATTTAGAACCTCTTTTTATTACTCTATTACAGTATTATATTTTTTTTATAAAGTCGAGCCTGTAGTTTTGCGCTTGCGCTTCTCTTTTCTCTTACCACCACCGAACCACCAGTAGTATAATTTTCCGACAACAGGAACACGTTGCGCCACCTCAGCGTCTTTTAATTTCTTATCTCCGAGCCCTATCTGTGATAAATCCTTTGATAAATCATCTACAGGCGCACCAATTGGCGGCACAAATAGCGTTCTCCAGAACGTTGCCATAATTCCCTCACGCTTGGACTTGTAAATCTGATAGCGACTTATGCCAGTCATTTTAATGATATTTTCTAAGAACAGCTCGTCTACTTCAAAATCCCTATCCATCACTATATTTTTAATGGTATCGGCAGCCATGCCCATTATCATTAATGCAGCACTAAGCCTAGTAAGATTCCGCACACCTTTAGCCATACGCTTTTTATCTCCTGATGCTACTTCATCAATCCATTTGCGACGGTGTATATCAAGTAATTTTAAGGTGTATGTCTTTAACATATAGAACACCCGCCCATTACCACTATTCAGGTAACTAACTGGCATTTCTGCTAATGAAATAGGCTGCACGTCAGATAATTCCGAGAATATAAGAAATTTAACGTTTTCGGTTGCGATTCCATTTATCACATCTTTAGCAACTTGGTTAGCTTCATTACCAAAAATCTCCTCCATATACGCCCTAAATTCAGGCGTGTCATTCTTGGCCTGTTTTTGTAGCCTTAATAGAGCTGCGTTCATGGTAGTTTCTTTGCCGATATTATCCATGTATTCCAAACCAACCAACTTAAATACCGTGCGAACCGCCTTTGCTGATGTGCTTTCGCCATCAAACTCTTGAAGGATATTCTCAATGCCAATATCTTCTTTTGTTAAATTCGACTTACGCAATATAGCCTTACCAAGTGCTTTTCCTGTGTTATAGTATCCATTTTCAGCCAAAGAAAATGCCAAGTCTCCAATCTGCGTAATGGCAGAAATCGGGCTACCCATAACATAAATATAACTGGCATTTTTTGCCCACGTTACAACGCCTCTTGTACCTTGTTGATCTACTAAAGCACGTAAGATTTTTTTAACTTCTTCCTCGTTTTTACTATTGATAGTTCCTTCATCCACCAGTTGACGGACATAATCGCCGATACTTCCTTCGGCTTTATCCTTGCCGAATAATCTGCGAGCCTCAATTCCAAAGCGCATACCATCAACATAATTTATCAGGGCGGTAGGCGACGATTCGTAATACTGGTTTAATTCGGGAGTGACATAATCAACAGAACGCTCTTTTGTAAAACCACTTGCCGCCAACTGTATCCGACTGGAAGCAAAGCCTCGCAAGTGCTTATTGATAAATTCTGCTTTTTCTACATCGGTAAATACCTTTTCAGGGTCAGCTTCATCAAGAGCTTGCTGTATTAACGTCCAATCATCACGCCCACGCAAAACGGCTAGATATTCTGTGACCTTATCCCTTTTGACTTGCCGAGGGAAATATTCTTCAATGTAATTTAGATCCAGCCCCACTTCTTTCGCTTCGTCAAATATTTGATTCAGAGTTTGGCGAACAGTTTTAAAATCTTCTGCCAAATTATACTTCTGCAAGAGTTCATCTACTTTCGCTATATCCTGATTCTTTAATGCAAAATCCAACACCCTATAATCTTCAACGCTCATTTTACGCAAAGCCTCTATAAACGGCTTTATTGCGTTCTTATCACGAGTGTTATGCAAGCCGGTATTGAATGTATATCTACGAACGGCAGTTCTTAATTTTCCATTTATCTTGGCAAGCCTTGTAGAAATCGGAGTAAATACATCAGAACCCATTTCAACAGTGCCACTGGCAACATCTTTGACTTTTCCTTTTACTACTTTGGTGCGGCTTTGCGTTGTGCCTTTAGCTACTAGATCATAATCTTGCTGTTTTACTGCGTCAGGTGCTACTTGCTCTTGCGTAGCAGCCCTGTCAATCTGCCCTATGATTCTCTCAGCCTGTAATGCGCTACTCCGCAACTGCCTTTGTGTATCTTTTAATGCTGATATTTTAACCTGATCTACACCTTCGTTTTCTAAGATGACGCCTATTTCATTTATGGAATTGTCTATAGACTCCAATCTAGCTTTTGACTGGTCGACAGAAACAGTAGCCACTTCTTCGGTAAATAATTTTTGCTCATTTTCCAAGTTAGCAAGACGCTCATCAATTGAACTTAGTATTTCAGGAGAAACGGATTCTCTAATTTCTTGAGTTACATTTCTTGCGCTATCCACCGCATTAGAAACGGATGAAGTAACATTTTCCACCTGCGCTTTTACTTCTTCCGTTTGGGCTTGTTGAGTTGCTGCTTTTGCTTCTTGTGCTTGTGTTATTTCTAATTCTTTCGCCTGTATAACCTCGTTAACAGCCCTTTTACTTTCTTCCACCTGCGCTGGATTTGTGCCAAGCCCAGAAGTTTCTTTATCCATAAATGCAGCCGCCAAATCTTCCAAGTCGTTATATTTTTCGCCTACAATTTCTCCGAGCTTTTTAGCCTCTTTTTCTGGTGCGCCTAATTTTCTGCTATACGACTCAATGCCAGAAACAACAGTTGCAACAGGTGCGCCAGCCATTGCGCCAATCATGCCAGCATACAACGCCTCTTGCACAATATCCGTAGCGGATGAATCCCTGACATCTGTTACGTTTTTTACGCCCTGCTCTACAAGTGATTGCGCTATTTCTTCGCCACTCTGTCCGGCAATTCTTTTTAAACTACTTTTGACAAATGTACTGCCCTTTGCAGCGCCCAAAAAGAATTTACTACCTACGAACTCTACACCAGCTTGCCCAGCGGCGGAAGTGGCGGCTATGCGAGTGCAAGCCTCTGGGGATTTTCCGGCCTTCCTACACTCCATATAATCGTCACCATTCACCATCCAGCCCATTATGCCAGCGGCAACCGCTGGGTTTTTAGTTAGAACAGTAGCGCCTATTGACGTCAAGACGGAACCAAGCCCCATCCCCACATCATACGCCACGCTAGTTTCGCCTTTAGGAATCAGTCCCATGCTCTCTAGTGATTGATGATTCTCCTTAATCATATTATAACCAGCTTTTGTAACTTTTGAGCCCTCCCCGGCAAATGCAAGATTTAATGCCACGTCCTTTTCAACGCCAAAAATAATAGGAATCATTTCATATATATTAGGATATTCACCATCCTCTTTAACGTGCTCGATAAACCGATTGCGCAACGAAGCCTTAGCGGTTTCAACAACGCCCTTACCTGAAAACCCCTCGATGTCCTCTCCGGCTTGCACTAAGCTTTTCCCAATATACCCGGGCGCTTGGCCGAAGTAACGAGCCAATCCTTTCCCAAGGTCTTTCGGAATGGTCGTCAATCCAAATGTTTCAGGAGTTTGAAGCTTTACAGAATTAACTTGTCCTATTACTTGTTGCTCATCGTTATTAAGGCTTACTCCGCTAGAAACATCATCAAAGAAATTGCCCCCCCCTGCGCCTTGAGGTGTCGCGCTTTGATTTCTTGTGGTTGCATCGCCACTAACATCATCGAAAAAATTTGCCATTATCTACCTAAAATCCTGTTTGCTGCGCCTGTACCAAATTTCTTATCAAAATCATCAGCCTTGTCAGGATGTGCCATTAACTTCCTAACAGCCGCAATCGGTAGTTCGGTTCGTAGAGCTAAAGGCATAGTATTTGCCCTAAAGTCGCTTATCGCTTTGTCAGAGGCTCTTTCATAAATTGCCCTTCTTTCCGAACGGCTACCATAGTCATTTAACTGAGCCACCTTTATACCCTTCTGTGCTGCCTCATCTTGCAAAGCATCAAAGTAGTAATTATAAAGATTAGCTTTGTTGGTGTTGTTTAGTGTTTTACTAACAATTCCAACCTCCTTTTCTTCGTCCGAGAGAAAGATGCCACCGAGAACGGCACCCTCCGCCTCTGGTGATTTTATCAGAACGTTATTATTGTAAAACTCCTTAATAACAGGCAAGCCAACGTTATCAAAAACAGGGTTCCAATCTCCTGAGTCGAACCAGTCCGTGCTAATCTGCTTTTCTTTATCTGCAAGAGTCGGCTCTATCATGCCGTTAAGTAAGTCAAGGCTCTGTTCCTCGCTTAAGACGCCACTATTCATTGCTTTGAAAATGTCATCTTGAAGTGCAGCCATGTCATAAACTGTTATACTTTCTTTAGACATTACGTTTGCAAAGTTCTCGGCTAGCCTAGCCTTAACTTCTAATTTCTCCGCAGGGTCAAGTTTCTTTTCTTTTCCAGAAAAGCCGCTTTTCTTCATGAAAAATTCCCTTGCTGGCTTGCTCATTTTCTCAGAGGCAACTTGCAATTCGGCATAAGACAAAGGCTTACCGCTTTTAAATGCTCCAATCTCACCCTTAAGGTTATTAATAACGTTATTTTCAATAGCCACCTGCTGAACTTTTAAAGCCCTGCTCTTAACAGCTTTTTTCATTGCGCTATATTGTTCAGCGTCTTTAAAACTCCCCTTAACCTCGTCACTATCCAGCACCTGTAATGCACCAACAGGGTCAGTAACCGCCTTGCCGCTTAAATACGTTTTTAAATAATCTTGATTAAAACTCTCAAGCATGGCCGTGGATTCAGGCTCGCTTAAAATTCCATCGGCAGTATTAACCAAAGCTGTTTTACTGGCTGTAAAATTTAGTAGAGATTTACCCAGATCAGCGCCACCTTCACCATCAATGGCAGCTTGCATCAGGCTGTTTTGAATAGCCTTGTTCATGCTGGTTACGGTATTTTTGCGTGTTTGTGTGTAGCCGAACGCCTCTAGAGTTGCATCGCTTGTTCTATCCAGCTTTCTTACAGCATCATCATAAGGACGCTTAAAAAACGGAGATATACCAGAGGCATTTTTCTGGTAAACATCAGCTTTTAGCTGCTTTAATCTTTCCAGCCCTTCTTTATTAAAAGGGTCATGTGCATAATCAATCTGAAACTGCCTATTCAGGCTATTAACTTCCACCTGAGCATTTGAAAAGTTTTCATTTATTTTCGCTTCCTGCCCTTGCTTAATTATCGTCTTGCCTATTTCCGCAAACGTTTCAACCAGTGGCACACTAGTGTCTTGAAATTGCTGTTCAGGCACTACTTGCGTTGAAGTCCTGAAATTATTTTCTGCGCCTCTTTCAGCCATTATTAAAATCCCCCCCTTCGAACGGGCAACGGAACACCACCAGCGCCCCTATTACTAGGCGTGGACGCAGGAAAATCAAACATACCCCCTGTGCTAGCACCAGAGAATCCAGACGCTACAGTTCCTATCGCTCTTGTGCGACCGCCACCAATAATATTGCCAGCTTCTGCGTCGCCACCCCTAAGCACGCTCATTCTACTTGTTTGGTAGTTAGCGCCAATATTTTCAACATCCGCAATACCCACGTCAAAAGTTTCATTCAACACATCGGTTGGCGTTCCTTCAAGAGTTAATCCGGAGGTAATAAAAGATGATACCTGTCTTGCAGCACGAAGTTTAACCTCTTTGGCCTTTTCAGACACAGCAAGGTCACCCTCTTTTTTTAGAGCATCAGCCTTCGCCGTTGCGTTCTGCCTTGCAACTTTAGCCTGAGAGTTGGCAGTTGAAATTCCAGATATAGCTTGTGCGGCAGTTAATCCGACAAATATCGCAGTTGCAAATCCCATTAGAAATCTCTCCCTTTTACAATAGCCCACATTTCATAGTCAGTATTATCAACCATTTTTACACGCACACCTTCACTTTTAAAACCTAAAAATTTATGCCACCTTGTTAATTTCGGACACGCCACACTATCAGTTTGCACTCTTTCCGCTTGAAAATCAATAACAGCCTGATAAACGAACTCTTTTAATTCTGCGCCATCTTCCATTGTTATATCTTTCGAGCATAAGAAAAAAGCCGCAAAACAATTACCCCAATAACGAGCAAAGCAAATAATAGCACGAACTGAGCCATCAGTAACGAGTGTCATTTTATACCAATCAGGATTTTTAAATATAGGCTCAAACCCCTGTGCATTACTAAAACCATTAGCTTTTAATCTTCTTGGGTCTAATGCGTTAAAATTTCTTATCATTCATTTACCGTATAATTTGCCGTTATTATGACACTTGTCACAACCGCAGGAAGTGGCTCGTCTTGCACCAAATAAAAATATTTATCTTGCTGGTTATCATCAGAGAACGTCACAAACTTCGTGCCATCAATCGGGATAGGTGGAAGGTAGTTTATATCATCTTGGCTTAATTCCTGCACTGCCTCAAGCTTATAAAGCGAGCTACCAACCTCGAGACCAGCAGAAGAAACGCAACGCACTGCAAAACTTGCAATAGCCTTCATCATCCTTTGGGTGTTAATCCCTTGTATC
Organism: Glaciecola sp.; assembly: GCA_965658765.1. GTDB lineage: Bacteria > Pseudomonadota > Gammaproteobacteria > Enterobacterales > Alteromonadaceae > Glaciecola. The sequence goes on from CBFHTO010000057.1 coordinate 14,838, forward strand.
TGGAAGCCTAGCGAGAACGACTTAATCACTCCTTTGTACTTATACCCCACAACTGCATGAGTTACCTGCTTACCGAGTGCCTGAGAGCCTCCTGAGATAGCGTAATCATTTAAATAACCACCATCAGTAACAACTGCGGCGGTTGTGCCATTATAATTTGAAAGCCCTGTAATTGTATCGAAGCTTAAATACCAAGCGCCGGACGTTGTAGAAGTCGGAGTTTGTAGCACATCAACATCAACCTCATTTGCGCTATTTCTTGCGGTAATTAAAAAACGGCCACTTTCATAACCTGTAAGGGTTTTATAAACAATATGCTTTCCAACATCACCAGAGACAAATATTCCATCAGTATCGGTAAACGTTCCAGCGCCAGAATCATAAGTACCTGTTTGCTCCTGCAAATTAGAAACAACACTAGCCTGGTCTAAAAATATACATTCCTTTAGCTGTTCAGCTACATACCTTTTATATGCCACATCATCAGCGGCCTTTTCAGCATCGGTCTTGCCAGTGAAGAATTCAGACCTTTGAGCGAACTCAACATAATCAGCCTGTCTTTCAATGTAATAAGCCGAGTTCCTAAGAGTCAGCGCAAATAGTTGCTGCTTACCGTTATTATCCGTTATTGATGCAATATCCTGAAAAGTACCATCAGTTTTCAGGCCATGCCACCCAACTATTTGCTCCTCCTTCTGAAAATTACAGGAAACAATATCACCATCAGTATTGCCCTTTAATCCGAAGACTAAATCATTCCTTGTTCTAACCCAGCGCAACTTTGATATACCGCCTTTGGTAATGTCATAGCTAACGAAATTTGCGTCCTGAGATTGAAACGCCTCTTTCAGTAGATCATATTCAAAATACTGCATACGCCTACCATCAAGGCTCATGTAGAATAATAGACCATCCTTTTTAAATGGCTTTGCACTATTGCAAGGCTCTGCAGATGTTACGGTTGCCTCAATGTTGCTGGCAGTTATGGCAGTTCCCACGCTACCGCCATTAACAGCAACGATTCCATCAGACGCACCAACGATAAGCGAATTATCACCCGAAAATAGCCATTCTATTTTTTGCGAGATTTCAGCAATAGTAAATTCGAGCGCCGATGTTGCCGTAACAGGTGAAAGTGTATGGTCGTCAAAAGAACCTGTGACGCTTGCATATATCGTTGTGATTTTACTTGTGGGTGCTGCAAAATATAACCGCCCTTTATGAAAGCAAACCGCAGATGGGAAAAGCGTTGAGCCTGTAAATGGATCAACCGTCCTTGTGTATGTGCCGACGGTAAATGATGTAGCGCTTACACGGGTTAATTTACGTGGAGCATATCCGTTATGAGCGATATACATAACGTCATTTTTTTGCGCCCAATCAATCTCTTTACTTTCTGCGAGGCTATATGGAGTTGTTACCTCAAGAATGTTACTTGAGCCATCCAACACCCAACCAAAAGTACCAGCACTATCATAAGATAAAAACCTAACCTTCGTATTATAAAACACACAAAGGTATTGCTGCTCTTTATTAAATTTAAATTCCACAAAAGCGCAGTCCTGAAATAAAAACATTTCTTCCATGCCAGCACGATAAATCGCATTGCCCTTGAAGTTCGTAATCCAATTATCAACAATATCAGCACCGGACTGATAAATAGGAAGGTCATACCTCCCTGACATGTCGTGATCTATCTTACCACGAGCAAAGTTATTAAATGAATTATCAATTTTCGCCATTACTTTTTACTCGAATTCGTCGGAGCGTTATTAAATCGGGCAGCCTTAAAGCGTGAGTTACTAATTCTTACAGGCCTATTTTCTTGTGCGTTTAATCCGGAAGCAATAGACATAGCCGCTGGCAACTCGGATATTAATTTAGCTGATTTCTGTGGGTCTTGCGTAATTGGAAGCGCTGTATATGCAGCCAGATATTGTGAGAGCAGCAGTTTAGCCTCAGGCGACCACTCGTTAATATTCGCCACATCTATAATTATTCTGATTGGCATGCCAGCCGTGTAATCGGTGTCATGCGATATGGCCTTTATAGCACTAGGAGTTCTTTCTATATTGTAATTATTCTCTTTATCCTCAACGTTACCCACACCTAAAACCTTAAGCGCCGTAACAGGGTATTCATAAAAGTAGCTATAACCAAACACCGGAGTTTCTGCCAATTGAGAAACATATAATCGGGTGAGTGCAAAATTCGGCATAAGAAGTTTTAAAACGAACTGGCGGCAAATATCATACCATAGGGCATAAGTGCGCTCTTTGTCATTTGTGGGTGTGTCAATGGAGCTTATCGTGCCATAATTACCTAATTGACCCAAGGCCAGATTGCACAAGTCAATTTTTGAAGTGATAGCCATAATGCCCCCGAAAATAAATAGGTAGTGTGTGGGTAGAGTATTTCATCTACCCACTTAAGCTACTAATTAGTTGTAGCCTCGTCAATGTTTATATCAAGCTCTAAAATAAGAGTTCCACCAGTAGATGCAACTTTATTCAACATGCCTAAGTAAACGCCGCCTACTGGCTCAGATTCAGAAGACAGGCTTAACAATTCACCGATATTTTTAGTAGTATCAAGTGAGCTATTAAGATGTGTCAGTAGGTTTCTGTAAGTGATGGCAGATGATAAATCCGCATCATCCCAAAGAATATCAGCGTCAATAGCGGTATATGTGCCATCTTCGTTTTTCTTGTAGAAGCCTAAATCAACATCGTCATTAGAGGTTTGAGCTGGGTTAGCACCAACAATGCTATGTAGTCTATCGTCATACGAGTATGGGCCGCCTAGAATATATAGATCGTTAGCTTCACTTTCAGCGTCAGTGATAGTCTTGCGGAAAGCAGTTGTACGCAACTTTTTACCGCTTTGGAATATTGGGTTATTAGGTTTTGCGACCTTCCCAACTGATTGATATGTAGTCATGATAAAAATCCTTTAATTAAAATTAAGATACTGCCGCACTAAACGGAGTAGCCAAATCACCGGTGCCGGAGATAAACCCTTCAACACCATGCAAAGTAGCTGCAACATCAGTTATAGTAATAGTTTCGCCAAGAGTGACACTACCAGTAGTAGTTCTGTTTAGCGTAATAGTATCGCTAGTACCAGAAGCCGCAAAGAAACCCTCCGCGCTATCGGTTGTATCAGTATCAACAGCGAAAATATAACCCTGCATATGCTCAGACGTGCCAGATGTTTGTATTTTATGCGAGTTACTTGTTGCCAAGGTTGAAACTCGAAATTTATACACAGCACCAGAGCCAGTAGCAGCAGGCAAGGTTACAGTTGAGCCAGCAGCCGTATCAAGCAAAATAGTTTTACCGTTATGCGCAGCGACCGTTAAAGTCAATGCAGAACCAGCAGCTACAAACTTACTAGATAAATCCGCAGCCTGATTAAGCTCAACAGCAGTTGCCGTTAAACCAGTTAAATCAACACCGGGTTCGGCAGCTTCAAGAGTATCAACTCGTCTTTGAATTATTGCTGTCATATCAATTCCTCCTACAAAGTAGTTGTGATGATTTGAACAAGAACACCTTCAGTACGCATAGCATTAATCCAGAAATCAATTGTTATATCCCAAGAATTAACCTTAGTTGCAGACTTGGTAACGCTAAGATCAGCTAATTCCATTGCCATAGCAACACTTTCAGGAGCAAGAACAACACACGAACGAGTTGAAGCGCCTTCTGGAAGAATTGGGTTAGTAACAGTGATTCCACCAGCTTCTGAACCAGCAAATAACTGAGTGCGATAGCCGCCAGCTTTTTCCATAACGCCAGTTTCAACAGGTTTACCGCTGATATAGTCGTTATTGATGAACTCAACTTCGCTCATAAGATCGGAGTTTTCAGTACCAGTAATGCAGATTGTAGCGCCTGAGAAAGTATCATAAGAAACATCGTTATTGATGTAATTCTGAGTGATGCTTTTTACCGTAGCATAAACAAAACCAGATGTTGCAGTGATAGTTATAACGCCATCAGTTGCAGCAGAGGTCGAAGTTGGAGCGGCATCAGGAGCGCCAGTTAAAACAGCGCCAGTTGCGGCGTTTATAGCTATACGGTCAATTACACGCTCTTTTGCATGGTTAAGCTGGTTCAAAATATCCGAAGTAGGATCTTTGATAAGCTCGTTAATATCATGCTTGTTGTCAATCGTGATAGTTTTAGTAAAGCGTCTTTTACTGAATTGACGGTTGTCAATGTTGTAATCGCCATACTGCTTATCTGGATTGCGAGTATTAACCTCTGTAAGTTCAACACGACCTATACGAGCCATGTTAGTTGTTTTGCCTTTAGAAGGCATAAATTTAATTGCTTTTGTAGCTACAAGTTTTGACTTAGTTTGCTGAGCAAGCTCGTGGAAACTATCCATGAAATTTTGAAGAGCGCCTTGGTCAATACTTGGGCTGATTGTTAATGAAGACATTACAATTCCCTCGTTTAAGTTGTTTAAAAATAAAAATATGATTGTTTCTCGAAGGTGTCCGGTTAAGGGCTTCTAACATTTTCGGGCAGTTTCACCGCAATTGGGGCGCTTGCTCAGCACGTGTCCAATACTTTTATAATTACACAGTTTTAAAAGTATTGCAAATAAAAAAGGCCACCCATACATTGAGCGGCCTTTTCACGAACAATACTATAATACAATACTATGCAGAGAATAGCTTATTATATAGATTTGTAAAATCCACATCGTCAGGATATTGAATGTTTTTATTATCAGCTATCGCTTTTAATTCCTCGATTGTAAACCTGTTACGTGGATTATCCCTTACGCCATAATCAGTTGTTGGAGCGTTCTGCTCTTGCGCTATCATTTCCTCATTGGTGATTTTACCCTCACCCTCAGTTCTTACACGCCCATCAAGAATAATATCGGGAAGCTTAGCGAAGTTGAATTTCTCCTCTTGCCATTTAATTTCCTTGTTAAACATCTTATCGGCAAACGCCACATAAGCACGAATTAGCGCATCACGCCTTGAAAGTCCAGAGTTCGGAAGGGGAATAAACCTTAAATCTTTACGAGTAGCCAAATCTTGTAATTCATCGTTACTTATTTCCTTAATATTTTTGCCAACAAAGGTATAAGCACCCTTGCATGGCCGTGAATCATCAATGAAAATCTGGCGTATCTTTTCAACACGTTTAGGATATTTAGGCTCTCCGTCTTTGTTTTTGGCTTCTTTGATAGCCGCAAGAGTGTAGCGCCTGCGCACGTTCATCTCGCAAATTTCTTCATCATTCGCCGGAACTCTGATTTTTAAACCTTCAAAATCAATTGTTTCCTTGCGACTATCGTAATAGCAGCCTGATACAGTGAACTCTATGAAGTCGTCATTGCCTTCGTTCGTCATTTCACCCACGGTATTTTCTTTTACTGTATCGGCTTGTTCAGTTGCAATCTTCTCACGAAGCTCAGCCTCGATTTTAGCCCTAGCCTCGGCCTCAGTCATAAGAACCTCGCCTTCCTCGTTTACATAGTCGCCAAGCTCCTGAGTGTCGACTTCGGGAGCTGTGGCGTTTGATTTACTCTTCTTTTTAGACATGATTTATTTCCTTATTTTTGATTTGTGTAAGTGGCTTGCAACTCGTCAATAAGCTTTTGTTTCTGCTCAGCAGTATGCGGCTTTTGATCGAGCGCTCTCATTTCAGCCCTTAAATTAGCTCTAACCTCATTAATATCTTTGCCGCCAGCTGGCAATCCAGCCTTTTCAGTGTGCTTGTTGTCGCCACCTTCGTTAGCGCCATAAGCCTTTAAAAAGCTATCCATAGCCTCGTACATGGCTCCGAGATATTGATTCGGCATCTTGTTCAAAATATCTTGGGTTTCTTTGCTGGTATGCTCAGTAAGGGATTTTGAAACGTTGGTAACAACGCCATCATATTCCTTGCCGAACTTCTCAGTCATTATAGTTTCAAAACCCTCAGCGCTGGTTGCTTCCTCAATGGTGCTTTTCTCAAATGCGTTATACGCTTCAATTAATTTCTGCCCTTGATGCTTAGAAACTCCAGCATCAAATAACATATCACCAAATTTGGCGGCAACATCAGGATTCGGATGGTCTTCACCGAAATCATAAGCTTCTTTACTCTCAGGGCGCAAACCTTGAAAGTACTCGTCCAGCTGCTCAGGCGTTGCATCAGCCGAAGGATAGGCGTTCTTTTTACCAGCAAGCGTAGTTAAATTATCAATCTGCTTGTATAAATCATCCTCTGACTTGATTTTAGCAGCCCACGGCTTGTCTTTGAACTCCTCAGGAAGCTTAAACTCGCTGCCCTTTGGCACATCATCGGCTGGCGGTGTGTCCGCTGGTGGAGTATCACCCTCTTTTGGTGGCGTGGCATCATCGGCAGGAGGCGTTACGCCTGTATCTGCTGGCGGTGTATTATCTACCGGAGTTTCACCCTCAGGAGCTGCGCCACCACCGTCAACGCCCTCAGCTTCTCTATAGATTTTATTAAAATTGAACATATTTTACTGCTCCAATTGCATTAAGATTGTTTTATCAAGATACGGACGGATAAGCTCAAACCATACAGCCCTACGCCCTCTATCCTCGATTAACTTAGCAGGATTGATTTCCTTGTCAAACGAATTGAGCCCGCAAGCTCGCTTCATCTTATTCAAGAAATACTGCCCGTCTTCGGAAGCAAAGAGGCGATTTATAACCAATCGGTATTCCTCCTCCTCCTCTTTAAGCCGCAAAGTACGTTGCTTTTCTTCTTCGCGCTTTCTGTTTAATTCATCAATTGAACTGTGACTAAATGGATTATATCCTTTATCTTCCGACATTCTCTGCTTCCCTCTGTGTTTTATTTGCTTGTGCTGCATCTTTCTGAATAGCTGCGCCTGCCTGCCCTGCTTGCATCTGCATTGCTGCGGCTCTTGCTTCTGCTATCGCTGCGATTTTCTCCTTAAAGTCATTCTCACTCATAAGAATTTGATTGTTATAATCAAGGTTATCATTAATATCCTTAAGCAGCTTATACCAATTCACAGCCTCGATAATATCAGGATAAACACCTGCAATAGCCATAATAGCGTTTAAAATCTGCAATAGATTCTGCACCGCCTCAGTACGCATCAGTTTTTCCATTTCGTTGTTAAATTTCAACTCATACCAAGGACGACCACTTGCCATAACAACAAGAACAGATTCTGGAATTACACGCTCTGATTTACCCCTATCCCTTAACGCTTCCGCTCTTTGAGCATCATCATTAGGATTTACGCCCAATTCACCAAGGTCAAGTAATATGGAAATAGAACGCTTACAAGTTGGCTCCAATCCCTCAACTTTTTGTTGCTGCAACATGCCTGATATTGATTTGCCACGTATCGCATAACGTTGCAAACTCTCCGTTGCTGTCATATCCTTAGCGTTATTAAAATCAAGCAGCGCATCAACCTTAAATGCCGTTGTTATTTTCTCGTTCAAGTAAGGAATCAGGAAGTTAATAATCCCGGACGGATCACCAACATCATGCAGCGGAAACATCGGAGTTTTAGTATTGCCAGCCATTGCGGTATTAAATATCGTTAACCCATTAGGCGAAGTATCCAGTACGCTATCACCAAATAGAGCGTTATTAAACATGCCGAGCGATGGATTTGACATCTTTTCAAGGATTTCAATGACAGTACCAACCATAAAGTTAACAGCACGTATAGAACTAATAAGCATAGTACCTGAAGAACGACCATAAACCTCACCTCTTACTTTAATTTGACGCGCTATAGCTACAGGCTTTTCTTTAAAATCTTCTTCAAAGAATATATTGCGCTCGTTTTCTTTATCCATAAACCACACACCACGGTATTTAGTGGCACGTTTGCCTTTTAGTTTCGGGTCAAAATCAGCTCTTGGGAATATTAGACATACAATATCAAATTCCTCATTGATGCGATTCGCCTCATAAGCTTTCTTGATTGAATTCGGCAGCTTTGCAAGTTTTGCGTTATCAACAACACCGTCAGTGCTGGCAAACTCGCCAATAATTCTATTTACCTTCCAGTGATAATTGCAGCCTACAATATCAGGAACGCCAGATTTACCCTCGTCAATGCGTGTATTATCTATGCCGTAATTCCTAAACGTCAGGGCATTATCTGCCAATCGTTGTTTAAAATCCTCATTCGGGAACGTGCCAATGCCAGACGTGCCAAAACTCATTTGGTCATAAGCATAAGGACGCAAGGCAGTATGCAATCCAGCCTCAGCATGATTCATATGGTAAAGCGTTTGGTCTGTTGCGAAGCTATAGAAATCATCTACTTCGGCCTTATCAACCAATTCAAGTACATACCGGGAAGGAACAATATCAAATACATCGTTTCCAGAACCCCACATTATGCCGATAAGATAATCACCGGCCTGATTTACACTGATTGCGCTTGTAGGATCATCAACCCATTCGTCCAGTTGGCTGTCTTTAGCATCTTTGTTGTGCCACATATAATCAGGCTCAACGCTTATGCCTGTATATTTAGAGATATCATCCCAAATAGGCTTATAACGCTCACCGTT